>JAPYTD010000057.1 GCA_029936315.1 Planctomycetota bacterium
CGGCGCGATCCCGACCTCGAGGTGATCTTCTTCACTACGATGCCAACACTGCACATCCCGTATGCAGAAGGCTTCCCGACCTACCATCTCGCGGGTCCAAAGAAGTTCAGTGGCATGGACGGCGACACCTGGAATGCGATGGCCCAGGAGATGCTGACTCTCATCCTCGAGACCCACCGACCCTCGGCCTTCGTCTTCGACGGCGTCATCCCCTACCGTGGCATGCTCGACGCACTCGACACCCTCGATGTGCCGCGCAAGATATGGGTCCGACGGGGGATGTTTCGCAAGGGCTCATCCATACCAGTCGATTCAATCGGCAAGTTCGACCTAGTAATCCATCCAGGGGATGCGGTCCCGCACCCACCATCAGATGTGAAGCACGATGCCGCCACCAAGTTTGTCAACGCGATCACGACCTTCGATCCTGACGAACTATGGAGTAGAGCGGCCGCACGTCGCCGCATTGGCGTGCCGCTAGATGCGACCTGCGTATACGTGCAACTTGGAGCGGGACGAATCAACGACATCCACTCAGAGGTTCGGCAAGTCGTCGACGCTCTGCTTGCTCACGACTTGGTGCATGTGGTCCTCGGGGAGTCAATGCTCGGTGACCGGTTAGCCGTGGATCTCGATCGTGTCCATCTTATCAGGGACTATCCGAATGCAATGTATCTGCGTGCCTTCGACAGATGCGTCCAGGCGGGTGGGTACAACTCATTCCACGAGATGCGAGCTATCGCATTGCCTACCCTATTTCTGCCAAACATGCAGACTGGCGTGGATGATCAGTTGGCGCGATGCCGGGTGGCCGAGTCCGAAGGCTGGGGTATTGTCGCAATTGGAGACCGTTCGTCCATCACTAAGGACGTGGAGCAACTCCTGTTATTGGAACCGATCAATCTCCCAGCAAGCAACGCGTCAAACGGCGCAAATCAGATCGTGGACTTGATCTTGAACTAACGCTCCGTTGTGGGCCTTGTGGTCGAAGCTTCCTTCGACCTAGCTTGGCAAGAGAGCGCCGTCACGATCACCTCGCTCAGGATGTGCCTCACGGGATCGAGTCTGCCACGTCGCCAGGATGTAGACCCAGGCAATGCCGATGGCATGCAGCAACAGCCTGGGCATGCGTGAACGCAGGTGCTGCGCGAGTTCAAGATCCGACACAAGGAATACAGCGCACCAGCAAGGCAGGCACAACACCAGCCAAGTCCCCAGTGACGAGCCGGACTCCCTCGATCTCCGGGCCTGCCACGCGGCAAGCAACACGAGCGGAACAGTCACCCCAAACCAACCATGCAGCAAGCTGCAGTCAAGCAAGCTGATTACGACCGCTGGCAGCAACTCCAATCGCTGCCATACAAGCCAGGGGTCCTTCATGTAGTGGGCCAGGGAACCACTGGGGTTCCCGCAGGCTTGCACCAACCAGGGCATGACACAGACGCCAATGATGCCCAGGATTCCTGCCAATCTCAGCCGCCATGCGTTGAGGTTCCGCCTATCCAGCCAACCGTCCACCAAGACCATCATTCCGATCACGGCAATGAGTATTAGAATCGCAGTGAATGGTGGCTCAGCACGATCGACAAACTGCAACTCGTGCTGCAGGAGCAACAGCAACACGGTGCCGACAACACTGCCGAGTGCGGTTGCGCGCAGCACGCCCCTACAACCTTGGAGCCAAGCTGCACCGAGCAGCAATGCGGCGTAGACCAGCCCTTCGGGCTTGGTTAGCACGACCAAGATGACGCTACAGACGATCCAGCGCGTGTCCCTCAGGACGCATCCGGCAGCGGCAATTGTCAGCCACGCCGCCAGCGTGGCATCGGCATAGCCACTGTCAACACTGCCACTCGTGGGACTGACTAGGAACGGGGTACAGGCAAAGGCAACCATCCCAAGCCCGACCGCTGACAGGCCCGCGCCACGACGACGCAGCATCAGGCCAACGGCGCCAACTGCCATAGCCCAGCAAACAGGGAATACGATCCGCCCACAGCCGAAGCATCGTTCCGTGAGTGCCACCAACAGTGGCTGGAGCAGTGGATAGTCGCGGCTGTGGTGATGAACGTAAGGGTTTTGGAATAGGGGTTGGTTCAGCGTGGGGTGCTCGGCGAGAGCGCTGGCCTTTAGGTCCCAAGCAATGGCGCCATCCCAGTGCCGAGATGGGGTGGCCAGCGCGCCGTAGACGAGCGCTGCAAATACGACCAGCAGGACCAAGCCGACCGCAACCAGCAGCCAACGGTTTGCCTTGGTCGAGAGTATCCCGAACTGCACCCGTCGCGGCGCAACCAGCCCGATGAGCAGCGCAGTTGGAAGTAGCCAGTCTGGCACAACGCCACCGACTAGGAGTATCGCAACGCCAACGGTGGTGGCGGCGGCGAACGCTAGCAGCAGCCCACTGAGGGCGCGATCGACGAGATACCCCATCGTCACTGCACCTCGATACGGAGGCTGCCACGATCGGCATGAACTACCACTGTTCCGCGTAGTCCGCCTATCTCGCCGCGTGCGATTGGCCGCCCGGCAAACGACTCACTCGCTGGATCGCAGTGCCTGATCGAGACAAAGAGCCTCGGAGCCAAGAGTGCCGGCGGAAACTCCATCGCGCCAAGGTGCGGACCATCGAAGAGCACAACCGACTGCTCGGGCGTGTTCTCACGCAACCACGCAATGGCATCCGCGCCAACAAGCCGGGCTTTGCTGAAGAAGTAGTGGGCGGCACCCTCTTGTTGGTAATCACGGACATCGCCTACCCGTCGCATCACGACCTTGCCTGGAATGCGGGCGACCCCCCAGATGGCATGAACCAGGACCAGAAGCCCGATCCATCGGGTGACGCTAGGCAGCGAAGTACGCCCTGCATCCAAGGGGGAATTGACCGTCATCAGAACGCCGACAGCATCTCAGTCCGCCGCCGGCAGTGCCACCTTCCGATGCAAGCATCCTGCTAATGATCGGCAACAGCCGGCTTCGTCACCAACATGCTCCGGCGATCGGATGTCGGGGGCTATCGCCGCCAGCGGCGAGCAGGGCCCGTGCAAGGTGCGCGGAATTACGGACTGGGCACACCACCGTACCGGGATCTAGCCACAGCACGGTTACGAGTGCGCCGGCTGAGTGAATGCCTGGCCGAAGGAGAACGAACTCCGCCGCCCCATAGTCTTGGCAATAATCCCGCCCCATTGCCGAGGCGCGGAGCCGCGAACGTTGCACGCTTGGTTGCGGAACCGCTGCTGCAATGGATCGTCGAGTAGACGGCTGTGCGCAGCGACCTACGATCTGGCGTTCAATCGAGAGGACGCTGCGTAAGAAAACGGCTACAGCTCGGGGCAGTGGGCTGTCGCTGGGGGATCCAGCAGGCTCCCGAAACCGGCCTCGGGCCGCGTTCACGGTGAACCTCTAGACGCTCGCGGCAAACTTCAGTCGTGAGCCAGGGCACACTGGCCCCAATACCGGGGCAACGCTATTCCTTTAGGCATATGCCCGAAGACATGGTCGCAACATCACCCGCTGCCCAACTCGAAGAGAAACTCCGCACGCTAACGGCAACCGTTGCCGTGGTCGGTCTCGGCTATGTCGGCCTGCCTCTCCTACGAGCATTCTTCAGTGCGGGATATCCGGTCATCGGCTTCGACGTGGACCAAGAGAAGATTGATCTGCTCAGCAACGGTCAATCGTACCTAAAGCACCTCGGCACAGACTTCGCACAGGAGATGTGCAAGTCCGACAAGTTCCAAGTCACCACCGAAGCTGACGAACTGGGTCAGGCAGACGTAATCATCCTGTGTGTTCCGACACCACTTGGTGGGCACGGGGAGCCAGACATGAGCTACATCACGCAGTCCACGGAGATGGTCGCAAAGGTGCTGCGCAAAGGGCAACTAGTCACGCTTGAGTCAACCACGTATCCCGGCACAACACGTGGCGACTGCCTACCGATCCTCGCCACGACAGGACTGGAACCAGGTGTCGACTTCTTCTTGGCCTACAGCCCCGAGCGCGAAGATCCAGGGCGGAAAGATCACTCCACGCAAACGATACCGAAACTCGTAGGAGGCATTGACGAAGTCAGCGGCAAGCTCGCAACGATGCTCTACGGCGCCGCGATTACGGAAGTCGTGCCGGTCGAAACGGCCGAAATCGCCGAAGCTGCGAAGCTGCTCGAGAACATCTACCGCTGCGTCAATATAGCCCTCGTCAATGAACTGAAGCCCGTGCTTACATCCATGGGCATCGACATCTGGAAAGTCATCGGTGCGGCCAAAACCAAACCGTTCGGATTCCAAGCGTTCTACCCCGGCCCAGGGCTTGGCGGCCACTGCATCCCCATCGATCCGTTCTACTTGACTTGGAAGGCACGCGAGTTTGGCCACCACACGCGCTTCATTGAACTCGCGGGTGAAATCAACAACTCGATGCCCTCATACGTCATTCAACGCACGATGGAGGGATTGAACGAACTTGGCAAGGCAATGCGTGGAGCCAAGGTGCTAGTAGTCGGCTTGGCCTACAAGCCGGATGTCGATGACGTCCGCGAAACGCCGGCGGCAGAGATCATCAAACTACTGTTCGATCACGGCGCCGACGTCACCTACCACGACCCGCACGTGCCACTGTTCGCCGGCATGCGCAACTACCTGCAATACCACATGCACTCAGTTCCTCTCGAAGAGGATCTCCTGAAGCAATCTGACTGCGTCCTTATTGTGACGAACCACGCAACGATCGACTGGCGATTAATCGCAAAGCATGCGTCTCTGGTTGTGGATTCACGCAACGCAATGGCAGACATCCTGCCAATCAACGGTACGTATCAGCAAGCTTAGTCATCCCTAGTGTCGCGAAGGCTTGGCACGACGACCAAGGGTGGCCCATCCGGAATTTTCGCCGAGCCTATTTGGTAAGCGCCCGGTATGCCCATGCCGACAGTCCCGCGATCAACGCGTGACGAAGCCACCTAAGCTATTGGCGGCAGGAGTTCGCGCAGCCATCCACAGTCGCGGCGTGAGCAGCTTCGCGACCAGGGTCGTGCCCGACCGCGGCGGCCCCAGAACGATCAGCGGGCAACCGCCGTCACCAGCGAGCGACTCCTTACTTGCTGCTGGACCAAAAACTCACTCCGCCCCCGTGCGGCAATCAGACAACCAAAGCCCTGAAGGCAACTCACTCGGGCACACCGCGCCAAGAGCCGTAACATTGCCCCCAACGCATGCCATGTTGGCTACGGCGAATGCTACTGCCGGCCAAGCATCCGCATGCTCACGACAACAGTTGCCTCGCACAGCCTGTATCCGCATCGTGGTAGCGCCAGCCAATGCCAGAAACCAAACGCATCCTCATCGCCGTCGGAACCCGCCCCGAAGCCGTCAAGATGGCCCCGGTCATCCACGCACTTCGCGAACAACCGTGGGCCCACGTACGCGTCCTGGCAACCGCTCAACATCGGCAGATGCTGGACCAAGTCCTCGCGTTCTTCGGCATCGTGCCAGACCGCGACCTCGACATGATGCGGCAGAACCAGACGCTCAGCGATCTCACGGCGCGCATGATGGTGGCGATGGATCCAGTGCTCGCCGAAGAAGCACCCGACCTGGTGCTTGCGCAAGGGGACACGACGAGCGTCTTCGTCACGGCACTCGCAAGCTACTACCACAACATCCCGTTTGGCCATGTCGAGGCCGGGCTGCGCACCGGCAATGTGCACAACCCGTTCCCCGAGGAGATGAACCGCGTGCTCGTCAGCCGCATGGCGAGCCTGCACTTTGCCCCGACCGACGGCGCAGCCGCCAACCTCCACAAGGAGGGTATCGCCGACGGCGTACACGTCACCGGCAACACTGTCGTCGATGCGCTGTTGTGGACCGCCGAGCGCGTCACGGCCGATCCGTTCCCCGCGACCACTGGCAAGAAGCGCATACTCGTCACAGCCCATCGCCGCGAGAACTTTGGCGCGCCGTTCGAGTCGGTGTGTGCCGCTCTGCGAGACATCGCCGACCGCGGCGACGTGCAGATGCTCTACCCGGTACACCCCAACCCCAACGTTCGGGACGTCGCCCACCGTGTGCTCGGTGAGCATCGGGCCATCCAACTAGTCGACCCGCTCGACTACCCTCAGATGGTCGCGGCGATGCGCGCCTGTGACTTGATCCTCACCGACTCTGGTGGCGTGCAAGAAGAGGCTCCATCGCTCGGCAAGCCGGTGCTGGTCTTGCGAACGACAACCGAACGCCCGGAGGGGGTGACCGCCGGCGCGGCCAAGCTCGTCGGAACGGACCAGTCAACGATCGTGCGGGCCGCAAGTGAGCTGCTCGATAATCCAGCGAGTTACTCAGCGATGGCCCAGGTTCAGAACCCGTATGGCGATGGTCGCGCAGCCCATCGCATCGCCGAGTTGTGCGGCGCGTTCGTCAAAGCATGAGCCGTCGGTACGTTGATCGCGCCACCGTTCGCGAGCATGTTTGCGCTCGATGCGAGCAATCTGAATGACGTCGCTGGCAAGGTCGACGAAGCGTTCGTCGCCGCGACCACCGCGGCGATGACCGAGGTGCTGGCGCCCCCCCCATACCGCTAGCCGAGAAGCCACACGCCGACACGCACCTGCCTCACATCCCGCAACGCAGACATCGCGACTGGCCATGTGCATCACTACAACTCCGTCACTGGGCAGTTCGAAGAACTGACGCACGACCAGGAAAGCGTCAGCCCGATCCCGCTGCGCCACATCTGAGCCCTGACGCGACGTTCACGGGAAAAACACCACCCGTAGCACCGTAGAATCCGCACAGGACCACGAATGGCCTGGGTCTGCATTTGGAATGCAGCGGGACCGACCCTATCCTGCTCGCCCCAAACCATGACCTACGACGTCCTCGTGATCGGTGCCGGCCCTGCCGGCTACGTCTGTGCCATTCGCTGCGCCCAACTCGGCCTGAAGACTGCCGTTGTCGAGAAGGAGAGCCTCGGCGGCGTCTGCCTCAATGTCGGCTGCATTCCGAGCAAGGCCCTGATCGCGGCCAGCAAGCTTGTGCACAAGATCCAGACCGCGGATGTCATGGGCATCAAGGCCAAGTTCGAAGGTCTCGACGTCGACGCGCTGGTCGCGTGGAAGGCCGGCATCGTCAACAAGCTGACCTCCGGCGTTGGCGGCCTGCTCAAGAGCCACAAGATCGACACGATCATGGGTGACGCAAAGGTCACCGCGAAGAACCAGGTAGAGGTCACGTCCAAGGACGGCAAGAAGACCCTCGAAGCCAAGAACATCGTCGTCGCAACCGGCAGCACCCCCATCTCGGTGCCCGGCTTCGACATCGACGGCAAGTACGTTTGGGGATCCACGGAAGCGCTCGCGCCGAAGAAGATGCCCAAGCGCATGATCGTCATCGGTGGCGGCTACATCGGCCTCGAACTCGGCCTCGTCTACCACAAGCTCGGCACCAAGGTGCGCGTGCTCGAGTTCATGGATCGCGTGCTGCCAGGCATGGAGTCCGACCTGTCCAAGGAGATGGGTCGCTCGCTCAAGAAGAAGAAGCTGCCCGTGCATCTCAAGACCAAGGCCGTTGGCTACAAGAAGGTCAAAGGTGGCCTCGAGGTCACCGCCGAAGTGAACGGCAAGACCGAGACGTTCGAATGTGACGTCGTGCTGTCGTGTGTCGGCCGCTTCCCGAATGGCAAGGGCCTCGGCCTCGAAGAAGTCGGCGTCGAGGTCACCGATCGCGGCTTCATCAACGTCGACCACACCCGGCAGACCAACGTGCCCGGCATCTACGCGATCGGCGACGTCTCCGGCCAACCGATGCTCGCCCACAAGGGTTCGCACGAGGGCCTCGTGGCCGCCAGCGCGATCGCCGGCGACAAGGGCTCGGCCTACGACCCCGCCTGCATCCCGGCGGTGATCTTCACCGACCCGGAAATCGCCTCGGTCGGCCTGTCCGCCGAAGAGGCGAAGGCACAAGGCTTCGAGCCGGTAGAAGGCAAGTTCCCGTTCGCTGCCTCGGGCCGCGCGATGTCACTCAATGAGACCGAAGGCTGGGTCAAGGTCGTCGGCGACAAGAAGACCGACAAGCTGCTCGGGGTGCACATGATTGGCCCCGAAGTGACCGAACTGATCGCGGAAGCCGCACTCGCCATCGAAATGGGTGCGACGGTTTCCGACATGGCGCAGACGATCCACGCCCACCCGACGCTGCCCGAAGCGATGATGGAAGCGGCTGAGTCCGTGCACCAGATGGCCGTGCACATCTTCCAGAAGCCGAAGCGCTAGCTCTCAGGCGCGGCTTCGAGGTACGTGCGCACAGACTCCTGGGCGTTCTCAAAGCTAAAGCCATCCTCGCGCTCCTGCATGTCGTTGGCGACGCGCACGAACAGCGCGAAGCCAACGCGCAGCACCGTCGCCATACGGTCGTTGGCGTACTTCTGGATGACGTCAACATCGTCACTGGTCGCCGCACCGTTTTCGTCGAAGCCGTGGGCAACGGTCGCCACGTGCACGAAGCACGTCGAGGTCCACTCCTTGTCGCGCATCTTGCTAGGGTCACTCATCCACAGAGCCACAAGCCCACCGAGCACCTTGCGATCGACGTCCTCGAGTGGCCGCACCATTTCGTGCATCTCGGCCGGAGTTGGTAGTTCGTTCATGATTGCGAGTAGGTGCTAGTCACGCAGGTTTCGCAGCGTAGCGACGATCGCGACAACCAGCAGCAGCAGGCCAACCGGGACCAGCAAGATGCCGAGACCGGGATCGCCACCGTGACCGCCGAAGGCACCGAGTAGAAACCCGCCTGGCAACGCGATTAGCGCGCCCGTCAGGCAAGCCGCCGCCAACTTCGGCGGCGCCGAACCCATATGCGACAACGTGACGGCAAAGCCAATATGCACCAACGACAAGAAGGTGCCGTGCGCATGGGCCAGACGCCACAGCAGGCGCTGGGTTTCATTGCCAACCGCCAGATACCAATCGACTTTGAAGCCGTGCATCGATTCGAGCACGCCGCCGAGTACCACGAACAACAACAGGCTGCCCCAACCGATGCGCAGGTGGCGACGTTGTAGGGCGGTGGTTTCGGGAATGCTGGTCATGCGTTCATTCCGCAATGTAGACGAGTCGATCGTCGCGGCGAGCATAGAGTTGGTCGAACCGGCCACGCGACAAGCCACGCGCCGCCATCAGCACTTCCGGACGAACGCCGCCCGCGTACCTGGACTGCCACAGCCCGGTCACCTCGTCGACAACCCGCTGCTGGGCGCCAGCGTCGGCAACAAAGTTGTAGTCGACCAGCACGCCACCGTAGTCACCCAACGAACGCAACGACCGTTGGGCGTTGAAGCGCACGACGTAGTACGGATCGTCGAGCAGACGGGCGAGGTAGGGCGCCAACCAATCGCTCCCCGATGCCTTCTGTGCGGGTTCCCAGCCGTAGCTCCACGCGGCAAGCATTCGCTGCCCCGCGTCACCCGACAGCAACCAACGCACACTGGCCGCAACCTCACGCTGTTCGGCGCTCAGCGGTACACGTTCGACCTGCCAACTGCTTGCCAGTTGCTCGACGGTCCACTGCAGCGTGCGATCGAGATGGCACTGGTTGCACGCATTGGGCCTTCCGGTCGCCAACTCGACCGCAACATCCGGACTCGTGATCGCATGGCTGCGCGACGCCTTCATCAAGCCAACCGAGGTGTAGCTCATGTGGCAGTTGTAGCAATTGCTACCGCCCGACCCTGGTGCATGGTGCGTATGCGCAGCCAAGCCTTCGGGGGTCGCCATCTTCTCGTGGCACTGTGTGCACGCGACATTGCCGCGCATGCCGTCGCGCAACTGATCGTCGCGCCAATCCGCGCTGCCATCCTGCGAATGCATGCGATGGCACGACGTGCAGTCGATTTGCCGTGCGGGATCGCCATGCGTGTAGCACGGCGACTTGCGCAGACCACTGAACTCGCGGCCGGACAACCGAACCTGGCCATCAGGCCAGAACGAACTGCGGAAGAAGTTGGGGTTCTTGCGCAGTTCGCGTCGCAACTCGGGAGCTTCGCGATCTTCGACGCCAATCACCAGGTGCGAACGCTGCAGGTCATCACCCGGCTCAAACGGCGAGCCGTGGTCCCGCCACGAATCAAAATGTTGCCCCTTCAAGATCGACACGGAGTGGCAATGACCACACACCTCAGCCGAACGCACCGGCTGTAGCGTTGCCGGATTGGTGATCGTGTCGTCTTCACCAAGTGCGCGCTGCGACAACCGCCGCACCGGGTTGTGGTTGGCCGCTACGTGCGCTTGGCCCGGTCCATGGCACGCTTCACACGAAATGCCAAACTCGGACACTTCGGTATCCGATCGCCCGATGTCGACGCGCGGCCGAGCATCGGTCGTGTGGCACATCACGCAACTGCGGTTCCAGGAGCCGGGATCCGGCGGATCGCGAAACTGCGGCGGCAACACGAACACCGTGGTCAACGGGATCCAGATGCGCTCTTCGATCTTGAAGCACATCGGTAGCGGCCCGAGCTCGCGACCACTGCCAGTCGAATACCACAGCACCTGCAGATGGTGCGAACCGGTTAGCTGCTCAATGGGCCGTTCGACGTGGGCGGGGCGCCTGCCGGCACGATCGAACACCGTCCACAACTGGTCGCCGCGCCATTCAAGCACGACCTTCTTGCCAAACCAGTCGAGCTCCAACCGTTCGAACTCGACCGCCATCGCCTCGCGCGACACCACCTGAGTCATCGTGCGATGGAACGACTCGTGCCACGACGCGTGCTCGCCGGGGTGGCACGAACGGCAGCTCTTCGAACCGACGTAGCCGGCCGCGTGCACTTCAATCGGGCGGTTGATTGGGACCTCGGCCTTGGGCCGCAGCCACAGAGAACTCGCCGACAACGCCCCGACGACAAGCACAAAGAACGCGATCGCCATCGACTTGCCGGAGCCGCCAGCGGAGCTGCGCCATAACGGGTACACGGCACCGGCAGCCAGCAACATCGACAGGACCAAGAGCATGCGTTCGGCGAAGTCTAAGCCACGCATGGCCGCCGATGCGCTCGATCACCTAACAACTCAGCCCTGCTAGACCAACCCATCTGGTTCCAAGCCGTTGCCACGAACGGTTTCCCCTTCCCACCGACGCTGCAGGTCAGCCCGATTGCAGGCAGGGTCATTCGCTAGCAGTAGCCTCCTGGCCGGCTGGCAATACGGCCCAGGAAGTCGCGGCAAGACCGCCGCACCTTTGGGCACTACACCGTGCACTGCACCCAGGCAGCATGGGTGCTCCGACCGTTCCGTGGCACCGAAAGGTTCGCCGTGCAATTCCTCCGCACCGAGGCACTTGAGCAAAACGCGTATCTGGTGCTGATCGATCACGTCCTGCGCCTGTTCAGGTAGACTTCGCCAGCGGAACGCTTTGCACCCTTGCCCTCCCACCCTCCGCGGCCACATCTCTGTGAACTACTCAACGCTCCTCGGAGCCGCAGTCGCGCTTGCGATCTGCCCGGCCCTTTCCGCCCAGTACCTCTACCAGCAGCAAGCCGGCTTGATGGCCGGCCCAACCGTGCGCACGGAGGGATGCATCATGGCGGACCTCGACAACGACGGGGATCTCGATGTTGTGTTTGCGAACGGCTACGTGCTGTCGGTCAACGGCCAATCGATCCGCCCGACGGTGCTGATCAACAAAATAAACCAAGGCCTTGGCTTCGTCGATGAGTCGACCCCCCGCATCCCGAACACTGCCATTCGTGGCACCTTGGTGATCGCGTTCGACATCGAGAACGACGGCGACCTCGACCTGTTCTTCTCGTGCAACGGCAACAGCCAGCAACGCCTCTACGTCAACAACGGCACCGGCAACTTCACCGACCAGTCCGTTGCCCGCCTTGGCGCCCACAGCTTGTATGCAGCTGGTTGCGCCTATGGTGACGTCGACCAGGACGGTGACCTCGACCTGTTCATCAACGACGAGCTCAACAACGGCCAGCTGAAGCTGTTCTTGAACGACGGCACCGGCCACTTCGTCAATAGGACGGCGACGCACATGGCCGCGGCGCCCAAGTCCAACCAACAGGACGTCGTGCTGTTCGACATCGACAACGACTTCGACCTCGACATCGTCAACGTCGGCAAGTCGTTCGGCCAGCAGATCTACTTCAATGACGGCACCGGCCACTTCCTGAGCGTCACGACTGGGCTGTTGCCCGGCGGCGGCAGCCTCAGCTACGAAGCGGAAGCGGCCGACTTCGACCACGACGGCGATCTCGACATGGCGATGCTGTCCGTGTCCGGTACTACCGACAGCATCCTGCGCAACAACCTGATCCCGAGCGGCACGCTATCGTTTACCTCGCTGACCAGCGCGCTGACCGGCGGCAACGGCAACGACGACAATGAGTGGGCGTTCGTCGACTCGAACAACGACGGCTTCATCGACCTGGTCAACGGCTCGTTGACCTATAGCACCGAGAAGCTCTACGTAAACAACGGCTCGATGTCGTTCGCCCGACAGAACGGGATCAATGGCTTCTCGCCAGTCAATGACCCGACCCTCGACGTTGCGGTCGGCGACCTCAACGGCGATGGGGTCTTCGACTTCATCACCGCCCAAGGCGAGTTCGGCAACTTCACCAACCGCGTCTACTACGGCAACGGCCCAGCCGACACGCAGCCGCCGCGCTTCGTACACGTCGAACAACTGCCCGCAGTGTCGACCAACCCCGATGGCCCGTGGGTTGTGCGCGCAGTAATCCAGGACTCGTGCGTCGATGATGGCGAGACCTCGGTCGCCACTGCCACGCTCGATTGGACGATCACCAACCTCGGCGTGACGACGACTGGCAGCACGCCGCTGCGCTTTCTCGGAGGCCTGCTGTTCCGCGCGGACTTCGCTCCGCCAGCTGGTCTGATTACCAACGGTGCCACGGTTGACTTCTCGCTGACCGCGATCGACCGTCAGAGCAACAGCGCAACGACGCCCGGACAGTCGTTCACCGTCTGCGGCTTCCAGAAGTTCGGCATCGGCCTGACCGGTATCAATGCTCCACTCGACGGCACCGGCACGACCAGCCCGGGTGATGTCGCAACGCTGACCTGGAGCGGCGGCGCCAACACCAACGGCCTGCTAGCCCTAGCCATCGGCCCGGATCAAATCGCGATCCCGCAGGGCTTCTTGCTGTTCAACCAGGCTGCCATCATTGCGCTGGTACCGATCACGACCAACGGTTCGGGTAACGGTTCGCTGCCGCTGCCGATCCCACCGATCCCGGCGCTCGTCGGCTTGCATGTCGCGATGCAAACGGTACTCAACACTCCTCTGACGTTGAGCAACGGACTGTCGCTGGTGATCTGCCAGTAGCCGGCAGCTCGCGGAAATCGCTGCTTCAATTACTCGCCGTTGATGCGCTGGCCAAACGCCGGGTCGCGCACGATGACCAAGATCAGGTCCCGAACAGTGACCTTGCCGCGCCGCACCAATCGCCGCACTTGCAGATCTATACGCAAGCGATCGACCGGCCTCATCTCGCGTCCAACCGCGTAGACGAACAGCTTGTGCGCCATGGTGCGCACGAACGATGGATCGCCAACCAGCACCTTCTTGAGTCCGACGAGTCCGTCGATCTTGCGCCCATCCGGCAGCTCGCCACTCGCATCGATCACACCAGCCGAATCCCTCTCGCGGTAGCGGCCGATCGCATCGAAGCGCTCCATTGCGAGGCCGAGTGCATCCATGCGCACGTGGCACACAGCACACTTCGAGCGGCCGCGATGCTGCGCCATTTGCTTGCGCAGCGTTGCCGAATCGTCGATCGCATCTTCGTCGGCGAACGAGTCGTTGCCCGGCGGCGGGGGCGGGGGTGCCTGGCCCAGCAAGTTCTCCAGCAGCCACTTGCCGCGCTTGACCGGCGACGTGCGGGTGGGATTCGAGGTGATGACATGCATGCTGCCGTGGCCGAGCAAACCACCGCGCAACTGGTCCCTGCCAACCAACTCGGTGCGCACGAACACGTCCGGGTCGCCATCGTGAGCCAGACCATAGAACGTTGCCAGGCGAGCGTTGACGTGGGTGAAGTCGCAATCGAGCAGATCACGCACGTCACGATCCTCACGCTGGATCGCCAAGAACAACAACTCGCTCTCGCGTGCAAACGCCTGCCGTAACGAATCGTCGAAGCCTACAAAGCGATCGGGGTCCGGCGTGCAGTCGGCCAAAGCTCGGAGCTCAAACCACTGCGCGGCGAACTCGGTCGCGAGGCTGTTGGCGCGGTGGTGACGCAGCAGCCGATCGACCTGCTGCACCAGCACCTCTGGGTCCCGTAGCCGTTGGCTATGACCCAGCGAACGCAAGTCACTATCGGGCGCGCTGGCCCACAGAAAGTACGAAAGCCGGGCGGCTAGCTCCGAACCGGCAAGCGGCTCTGCAGTCTGCGAACGCGCGCGGCCTTCGACGCGGAACAAGAACTTTGGCGAGGTCAGCGCTACGGCCAGCACAAACCGCTGCGCCTGTACCAACGACTCGCCTGCTTTCCTTCGAGCAATGCCAGCGCGATGCAAGCGGCGCACTTCTTCGGGCGTCACCTCTCGCCGCCACAGGCGCGGCAACATCGCCGTGATCATGGTGCGGAGCCGTGCCTCGTCGGTGCGGCCACTCAGCGAAGACTGCAGCCAAAGCTGTTCGCTTGGCACTTCGCGGACATCCATCGGACCGATGACTTCGAGCGCATCAATGTGCAGGTTGCGGTCGCGCTGCTTAGGGTCCGGGTGCTTGGGGTTGTAGTAGTCATTGATGAAGGACAGGGAGACCTTGTGCCGGCCTCCGCTGAGTCTTGCCTCGATGACAAACTCCGACGCACCCGTGTTGGCAACCTCAATGACGTCGAGTCGCTTGCCATCGAGTCGCGGCAGCATCTTGGCCGGTTCGTCCCCGGCCTGGCGGCCGCCGGCAACAATGCGCAGCCGATAGACGCCATCCCGCGGCACTTGCACTGCTTGCTCGATGGTGGCGTTGGTGAACATATTGGCAACCTCACCGCTCATCGAAGCGCCGTGGTTGTTGACGAGATGCATGGACTCCGCCTCGTAATAGCGACGCTCCGGATGCTCTGGGTCTTCGCCGTGGAACACCAACTCCGCCACTGCACGAGAAGCAGCCAGGTACTTCTCCAAGTGCAGCGTCGAGAACGTCAACGCATCGCCAATCGAATCAAAGCCGTAGCCGAGGTCATCGGCAGGAAAGCCAGCCGTGTCGACCTCGACACCCAACAGATCCCGCACCGTGTTCCACCACTGGCCGCGGCTGAGTCGCCGCACGGTGACCTGGCCGGGGTCCACTGCAAGCGTCGGTACTTCGCGCGCAAGCAGCGCATCTATTTGCTCAACAAACGCGGTTCGCTCGGCGGCTTCCAGGTCGCTCGAATCAATGTTGCTCAAATCAACGGGCGGCATCTCGAAGGCATGCACGCGATCGCGCATGTGACTCCACCGCCACAGTTGTGCAACCTTGCCAACCGGCGCAATCGTCAGGTCGAGGCCGCCCTTGGTGCGATCGCTGTCGTGGCAATCCGTGCAGTGCACCTGCACGAACTCGCGCAAAGCCGCGGGAATCGACACCGAGTCCCGTGTTCGCTCTTGGGCGAGCAGGGCCTCTTGCTGGTACAAGGCGGCAACAACTACCAAGGCAACGGGCTGCGCAAGAAGGCGAAACATTGTCGCCAGTATCTTAGCGTCGAACGCCGCCGCCACTACCGGGCTCGCAAGTCTTGGCCGGAAGCCCCGCTGCTTGCGCCGACACCATCGGGGATCAGATCTTCCGCTACGCACATTGCCGCGTGACCCGGTAGTCTGCGCGACCCGTGGTGCGTTCCTCTAGCAGCCTGCTGTTCGGCCTCGTGCTGTTCTTGTCGTTCGCCCTTGTCGTGTGGTGGACGACGTTCCTGTTGTTGACGAGCGGAGAAATGGTCGCGGCAAGCGAACGACTTGTCGCCGGCGATTCCGAAGGCGCAGCGATTGCTCTCGGCGCAGAGAACCCCGCCGCGCTGGCGGACCTCGGCACACGGCGGCAATGGATGTTCGCCAGCGAAGGCGCCTTCTTCATCATCGTGCTACTCGGCTGCGGTTGGCTCTACCTGAGCTCCGTCCGTAGAGAGAACAAACTGCTTCGCAACCAGGACCGCTTCCTAGCCGCCGCGACTCACGAGCTCAAGACGCCGCTCGCGACGATTTCTCTGCTGCTCGAGTCGCTGCGCGCCGATCGCGTGCCGCCGGAGAAACTGAGCCGCTACCTGACCAACGGCCTGCTGGAAGCCGAACGCCTCGAGCGCGGCCTGCATAACGTGCTGACTGCCGCAGGCCTGCGTTCTGCGGGCAGAACCACCCGGCCCACCGTGGGCAATCTGGCCGATGACGTGCGGCAAGCGGTTGAGGCGATGCAGGCACGCGCACTCGCCGCCGAAGTCGAACTGCACGTCGAAGCGCAGACAAGCTTGTCCGCGGCGCGCGACGTGGCAGCATTGCAGTTGGTGCTTCGCAACCTGCTCGACAACGCCGTCAAGTTCTCGCCGCCGGGTTCCCCCGTGTACGTCTCACTCACCGAAGAAGACGGCGATGCCAGTATCGTCGTGCGCGATGCTGGCCGCGGCCTGGACACACGAGAACTGGCGCACGCGTTCGAACCGTTCTTCTGCGGCGATGACAAAGCCAGTGGTGGCACCGGACTTGGCTTGCACCTCGTGCAAGAGATGGTCGTCGCCCACAGCGGCTCGGTGCACGTCGAAAGCCCTGGCCGCGATCAGGGCTGCACGTTCACGGTCCGCCTGCCGCTGGAGCCAACATCATGAGTCGCTGGATTCTGGTAGCCGACGACGAACGGCAACTCGGCGAGATGCTCTGCGACAACCTCAGTGCGGAGTCGTACCACGCCGAACACGTCTTCACCGGCCCGCGCGCTCTCGAACGAATGCAGAAGGGCGGCATCGACCTGCTGATCCTCGACATCATGCTGCCCGGCAAGGACGGCTTTCAGGTGCTGCAAGAACTGCGCGCCCGCGGCGACATAACGCCCGTGCTGGTGCTCAGTGCGCGTTCAGCCGACCAGGACCGCATCCGCGGGCTTGAGCTGCAAGCCGATGACTACCTGACCAAACCGTTCAACCTGCGCGAGCTGATGTTGCGCGTCGATGCGTTGCTGCGACGTCGACCCGCGCCGGCTGCTGGCGATGACACGCTGCGCTTTGGCGGCAATGAGATCGACTTCCGGGCAATGCAAGTGACGTGCTTCAACGGCCAGGTGGAAGCACTGACCGCCACCGAGACCAAACTGCTCAAGCTACTGTCCGGCCATGCCTCGACGGTTGTCTCGCGTCGGGTCGTCGTCGAGCATCTGTTCGGCAGTGCGGCGCAACGAACCGTCCGCACACTCGACAACGTCGTGTTGCATCTCCGCAAACTGTTGGAGAAGGATCCTGCTAGCCCCAGGCACCTGCAGACCGTGCGGGGTGTTGGCTTTCGTTTTGAGCCATAGCTCTTGGCTGGGAGCACACGCGCTCGCTGCACACGTGCTCGCATTGGGATCTGCTGGCGCTAGCGCAGCGGCACGCCCGGCAGCGGCTCGCCGTTGGTCGTCAGGATCTGAAAGTGGTGCACACGATGCGGACCGCTGTAGGTCCAGACGACCTTCTTGTCGCGATTGACTTCGAACAACTTGGCGCCCGTCTTCGCGGCATAGGCAGCGATCACTGTGTTGCCGTTGGGCAACCGCTGCGCTCCGCATGCGTCGTGAATGATGCCATCGACATCATCATTGGTGACGGACCAGACGACCTCGCCCTTGGCGTTGACTTCGATCACCTTGTCACCGTGCGTGCATGCGATCACCGTGTGCCCGTTCGCCAACCGGATCGCCGTGAACGGCCAGTTCTCCGCCTTGCGGCCACCCAATGAGCCAAGGTCCGTCTTGATGGTCTCGACGACCTTGCCATCCCTTTGGTAGCGCTTGACGGCATGCGCCAACAGGTGTGGCACGAGGTAGTCACCGTTGGCAAGTTTGCGCGCCATGCGCGTTTGCATGTGGGCGTTGTCGGTGTCGGGCTGCAGCACAACTTCGACGGCGACCTCGCCATTCGTGGTGATCTCGCGCAAACGCGGCGCCGGGCCCAATTCGGTCACAAGCGTATTGCCGTTGGCCAGCCGCTGCACCGTTCCCAGTTCGCGGTTGGGTTTGGTGAGCTCGTAGCGCCACACGGGCTGCTTTTGGGTGTCGAACTCGATCGCCTGCTTCTGCCAGACAATCAGAATGTGCCCGTTGGCGAGCACCCAACCGTCACGAGCACCTGCGCGCGGCGCGCCCCACTGCGTTTCACTGTTCTCATCGATAATCCCGGTGAAACTTGGACCGGCCACAAAGAACGCGTGACGGATGGCACGCGGTTGCTGGGACGCCGATTGCCCGCAACCCCACCCCATGGCAACGCACAGGAGACCCACGGCGGGAGCAACAAGGAGCAGCAAGAGGCGCAACGTCGGCTTAGAAGATCGTATCATCGTTTTGGGGCAACTCTGGTAGTGCACGGGTGACCACGTCACCATGAGAGCCTGACGCACAGAGGGCGTCACCTAGCAAAGATTGAACCCACGATGCCTGACCGAGAAATCCTAAACGTCGCCGAGTTCCTCGGTGACGGCATCTCGTCCGAACTTTCCACCAGCGTGCACACGGTCGCCGAGACTCTGCCGCTCAACGTGCAGTTCTATCCCGTCGATCTGACCCTCGAAACGCGCCGTGCCGATCCGGAATCGTGCTACGACAAGGCCATCGCGGCCATCCAAAAGCACCGTGTCGCGATGAAGTACCCGACGGTCACCGAAACGGAGAGCCCCAACAAGGTGCTGCGCGAGCGCTGCAACTTCTCGGTCATCCATCGACCCGTGGCGACTCTGCCGGGAGTAGAAACGCGTCATCAAGGCAAGCTGGACTTGCACATCATTCGCATCGCAGTTGGCGGCACCTACGAGGATGCTGGCCGCCGCATTGGCGATGAAGTCGCGGTCTCGATCCGCGTCATCGAACGACGCCCGACGCGCGAAGCGGCCCTGTATGGCTTTCGCCTGGCGAAAAGGCTTGGTTGCGACTTGATCAGCTCGAGCAAGTACACGATCCAACGCGCGACCGATGGCTTCTTCGAGGAGATCGTGCGCGGCGTGGCCAAGGAGTTTGACGGCGTAGGCCACCAGAGCGAGCTGTTCGACGCCTTGCTCTACAAGGTGCTCAAGACGCCGGAGGACTACCGCGTCGTCGTCACGCCGAACGAATACGGCGACTTCCTCAGTGATATGGCGTGCGGCATGGTGGGCAGCATCGGCCTCGGCGCCAGCGCCAACTACTCGTTCGACGACAAGGGTGACGTCGCGCTTGCCATGTTCGATCCAGCCGGCGGTACCGCGCCAGACATTGCCCACAAGGGTATCTGCAACCCAGCCGCTGCCCTGTTGGCCTTTGGCATGTTGCTGACGCATTCGGGCTTCCGCGGCCTTGGCACCTTCGTCGACGAAGCGGTGCGTGGCTGCATCGCGGACGGCGAGTCGACGGGCGACCTCGGTGGCAAACTGAACACCGCCGAGTTCACCGCAGCGGTCTGCAAGCGAGTGCACGCGTAGCGCCCGAAGCTGTATTCCGTCGAGTCTGCGCTCAGTTCAGTCGACGCTCAACCGCGCGGCCGAAACAGCCGGTCGACGTAGGCACTGTCCTTGTGCTTGTCGGCGACCTTGCGCGCCCAGCGCATCGCCTCGGCAACCGCGACCAGCACCGAGCCATCGGGCACGGGCAGCCAGACGGCCTGTTCTTCGTGCTCGCGGATCAGTCGGTCGAACTCGGCCGTCGTCTCGGCCGTAGCCAGCTGCTCGAGCAGGCGCATATCGACGAGCGCCGAACCAGCGGTCGCATACTGGCGGGAGCGGCCCAGCAAGTCGTCTGTGCTGACATCAAAGAGATCTGCGAGCGCCACGAGATCCTCGCCCGTCGGAAACCGGCTGCCGCTTTCCCACCGGGACACGGCAGATTCGTGGCAACCGAGGCGCTTGGCGACGTGGTCCTGGGTCAAGCCACGCCGGGCGCGCAGCTCCCGCAGACGGGTGGCCAGATGCGTGGCGAGCGGACGAGCAGGGTGGTCCGCGGACGTAGATGCTTGTGCTGGGTGTTCCGTCACTTGGATCGCAGGCAGGTTGGTGTTGCCGCACGCCTTAGGCATGCATTGTGGCAAGTGGCCAGAGGGAACGGAAGTACCGGTAAACGCCCAGACGCATACGCAATCCTCTGGACCCCGCCGCATGGTGTTTGTATATCATGAAACTTGACATATCGTCATCTAAGAGTTCCTATTGGCAATCCACTGACTTGTGACCATCGCAACCTCCCACGAGAAAGCACATGATATCAGATCCCTATACCCTCCTTCCCACCGCGTACAGGGCGGCCGTCGAGGTCCTTCACAGCCCCATCATGGCCGAGGAAGCATCCGAACGGGCCATCTACCAGCTGACTCTTGCCATTATGTCAGGTTCTCCGCCACATAGTCCAGTGGCATGGCTTCGCGTCGTGGCGAGACGGTCCGCCTGCGCCCTGCTCCGCTCGGAGTGGGCCCGCACCAAGGCCATGGACTTGACCGACGTTGCGACGCCGCGGCAGCGCTTTCCCTCGACCGAGACCAACACCTCGGAGGTGCGGGAGACGCTGCACAAGACTCTGGAGAATGGCCTGCACAGTGCCCTGACCCCGCGCCAACGCGAGGCGCTCGATGCCGCGATCTCGTGCAACACGATGCGGGCCGCGGCGCGCACGTGCGGCATGGCGCCCCGCGACTTCCGGCGATCGCTGGGTTCGATCTCTCGGCGGGCGCGAGCGCTGCTACAGGACTCGCACACGCTGGACCCGGCGTTGCCAGGTTGTGAGCCCGGCATATCGGTCTGAAGTGGCGCAACCGACGGCAATGCCCGATCCTGTTCGGCATGTCGCGAATCGCCCTACTCGTTCCGTTTGCCGCGCTCCTGCAACTCGCCGTCGGCCAGGAGAAGAACCCCGGCTACACCGACACCCCGGTGCTACCCGACGGCTTCCGCGTTCATGGCGCCAACCGTCCGCGGCCGGCAGTCGTCGATCCGGGACCCGGCCCGAAGACGCCGAGCAAGCCGCCGGCAGATGCGACGGTGTTGTTCGACGGCAGCAACCTCGACGCGTGGCAGGGCCGCAAGGGTGAGGCGAAGTGGAAGCTCGTCGACGGCGCAATGGAAGTGACGCGCACCGGCGACATCCGCACCAAGCAGCAGTTCGGCGATTGCCAATTGCACATCGAATGGATGGCGCCGCCGCCGAAGGGTCACTCACAGGGTCGCGGCAACAGCGGGGTGTTCTTCTTTGGGCGCTACGAAGTGCAGGTGCTCGATTCGTTCGAGAACCCGACCTACGCCGATGGCCAAGCCGCCGCGCTCTATGGGCAGAAACCGCCGTTGCTGAATGTGACGCGGCCACCTGGTCAGTGGAACGTCTACGACATCGTGTTCATCGCGCCGCGCTTCAAGGACGACGGCACGGTTGCATCGCCAGCACGCGTGACCGTCGTGCACAACGGCGTCGTCGTGCAACTCGATGAAGCACTGCTCGGACCGACAGCACACAAATCACTGCCGAAGTACAAGGCGCATGGGCCAAAGGGTTCGATCAAGCTGCAGGACCACGGCAATCCGATGCGTTTCCGCAACATCTGGATCCGACCGGTCAACCTTGAGCGGCCAAAGGCCAAGCCAGCGAAGTAGCCAACTAGGGGTCCGTACAGCATCAGGGCCGAAGAGGATAATTCTGTGCCTGGCACAGTACTAGCCCCTTCGGCCCTGGTGCGTTGACGAACGCTGCCTGGTACTACTGGCGGGAGGCTGCGAAGGCGGAGCCGGCGGCCGAGTAGTTGTGGAAGACGTTGTCGTTGCCCGTGTCGGTCAGGCGGGTTTCGGCCAGGGCATCCCAGACGAACAGGTCCGCGGTCGTGTTCGCACCAACCTTGCGGGTAAACAGGATCGTGCTGTTCAGGGTCTTGGCCGCCCAGGCATCATCGCCGGCGGTGTTGCTGATCGTGACCGACGTCGCACCCGACTCATCCCACATCAGCAGGTCGTTCTGGCTCGCGACTTCGACGACATAGACGAAATCGCCGGCGTCGAGGCCATCGCCTTGGAAGTCGAGGCCGGTGCCGGTGATCGGCGTGCTCCACGTTCCAGCCGACACGTCAAAGAAGTTGAGTGCCGTGTTGTCGTCACGCTCGGCTACGTAATCACCGTTGGCGACGCGACCGCCCGCGCCGGCGTTGCCTCCAGCCGACCAGGTTTGCGTGCTCGGCGTGCCGACCAGCGAGATCGCCAAGATGTCCGTCAGCGTGCCCGAACCGCGCACGATCGCCCAGCTCGTCGAGCCATCGTTGGTGACCGCGAGGACTTCACTGATGTCGGTCGAGTTGCGCAGGGTCGCGGTGGTGCCGTCGTCGAGGTCGTAGTAGTTGGCATCCTCTTCGGTGCCGCTAACGACCACGTTGTAGACCACCCCGTTGCTTCCGCCGACTTCACTGAACACCGTCGTATTGACGCCAGTCGCAATCGCGGTCGTCTGGCCATTCGACGGGTTCCAGAAGTAGAGCTCTTCGTTGGCGCCGTTAAGCGCCGTGAACACGACTTTGCTGTTCGTATCGTTGACCTGGAAGGTCTTGTTGCGCGAAGCAATCGCCGGGACGTCCGTGCCAAGTTCGACCAGGCCGGCGCCGACTCGGAAGTAGAACAAGTCGAGCTCGCCGCCACTGCCAACTCGTGAAAACACCACACCGCCGTTCGGCAGAACAGCGAGCAGCTGCTCGTCCGTTGCTTCGGTCGCAACAGCGACGGCTTGATCTTCCGACGGGTCGTAGAACCAGATGTCGGCCTGGCCGTTGACGCCGTCTTCGTAGAACACCAGGTCGCTACTGTTGACGAGCACGGTCACTGTGCTCAGAACACCATCGGCAACATTGCGCTCGACGGTCGTCGTCGGGTTGAAGAACCAGATCGTCTGGTTCGGCGCAGTGCCCGTCGTGTAAATCAGTTTGCCGTCCGAAGTCTTGGCCTGGTAGCTCGCGCCGCCTTCGAGGTTGGGCGCCAACTGCGTGCTTTGGCCAACGTAGGCGTCGTAGATCCAAGCCTCGCTACCTGCGCCAAGTGTGTAGACAACGTTGCGCGTGCCGGCGAGCGTCACGAACGTCGGTTGCGGCGACGTGCTCGTCACTCGCTTGAGGGTGTTGCTTGCCGTATCCAGCAGCATCAGGGCCGTGCCATCCTCGGTGACCGGCACCAGATTGGCAGACGTCACCTCGACGCGGAACGTGGCGTTCTCCGTCTTCGGACCGTCGGTCACTTGGAACTCGACATCGTACTCGCCCATGGTGGCGAACATGTTCGAGTAGGTGCTATCTGCGAACGCGCCGCCGCCAGAGATGACCGAGTAAGTCAACGTCGCGCTCTCGCGATCACTGACGTAGGTCGACAGATCGATCGAGAACGTCACGCCACCGAGAGTCGCTTGCTGCGGGATCGGGGTGATGCGAGGTGAGGCGTTGCTAGCCGAGCGGCCGTCGCTACAGGAAGTGGCGAGGAGTGCAGTGGCTGCGAGAAGACAAATGTAAGTGTTCGAGCTGTTGACCATGGGAGGATGTCACTCCTTGATGCGATGCAATGGCGGAATCCGTCAGTGCATCGCATCGACCGGCCACGCCCCCACGACTGAGCACAGCGCCGTATCGACGATGGCATGGTCGCTTCCGCTCAAGCTGGCAGCTCGACAGAACCGCGCTGCAACAAGTCGTGCACGCGCAGCAGTTCGTCGTGGTCCGGCCGATGCACGTGCATCGGCACTTTTTGCAACCTGGCGTCCCGTGAGAACGGTGGAATCGGGTCCGCGTCGAACAACTCACTGAACACGCGCACCGGCGCGGCATAGAAGACGCGATCGAAGGGCCCAAACTGTTTCTCGCAGTCCCGCATCCGCTCGTTGGTCTCCGTCAGCAGGCGGCGCCAGTTCTGCAAGCGCAGGCGCGAACCGTAGCGCGACTTGCCGCGCGTCTTCAGGTGTGTGCTTTGGGCCTTGCCGCTGCCCCGCACGACATATTTGCGGACCGCCTTGTGCTGCACCAACTCGGCGCCCCGCCAACACCCAAACGCCATGGCACCGGCGCGCAACAGCAGTAGCAACTGTACTTCATCGTGGTTCTGACAATCGCCGGGCAGGCGCTCGCAGTAGTCGCCGATCCGCTCCAACGGCTCGGCGCGCGGGCCGACCAAGGGCAACCGCAGGCAGCCTGCACCATCGGCCGAGGCAAACTGCACCCCGGCCTCGTCGGCGCGCGCCTCCGGCCAGCGCTGCCAAAACCCCTCCACCTGCTCCGCGAGGTCGCCGAGGGCGAAGCGGATGACACGGTTGTTGGCAGGATCGCACGGCATCTTGGCTATGTAACCTATTCTCAAGGCAAAGTGATTGGCCAGTCACTTGCTATGATCCCCGGCCATGACTGAGGCAAACACTGCATGGCGCGTCGCGGTTGTCGGCTCCGGCCCGGCGGCCTTCTACACGGCCGACGCTCTGTTCAAATCAGGCGTAGAAGGCATCTCTGTCGACATGTTCGACCGATTGCCCGTTCCGTTTGGCCTGGTGCGCGGCGGTGTGGCTCCCGATCACCAGAAGATCAAAGGCGTCGTCAAGGTCTACGACAAGATCGCCGCCAACGCGGGTTTTCGGTTCTTCGGCAACGTCTGCCTCGGTCGCGACATCCAGGTAGACGACCTGAATGCGCACTACCACCAGGTTGTCTACGCGTTCGGCTGCGAAAGTGACACCAAGCTTGGCATCGATGGCGAGGACCTCGCCGGCGTCTACGCAGCGACGGACTTTGTCGGTTGGTACAACTGCCACCCCGACCATCGCCATCATGAGTTCGACCTGGCGAACGCCAAGCGCGTCGCGCTGGTCGGCAACGGCAACGTCGCCATGGATGTGGCGCGCATCTTGCTCGCGTCGCCAGACGAACTTGCCAAGACGGACATCGCCGAGCACTCACTCGAGACGCTGCGCAACAGCACCGTCGAAGAAGTCATATTGCTCGGCCGTCGCGGTCCGGCACAAGCCGCGTTCTCTCCCAAGGAGATTGCCGAAATCGCCGACTTGGCGAACGTCGACGTCGTCATCTCAAAAGAAGATGCAACACTCGACGAATTGAGCCAGGCGTGGCTCGAGAAGGAGGGCGCGCGCAGCCAACACCGCAACGTCGAGTTCTGCACTAAGCAAGCCGCACTCGGCGAAGGCGAGCAATCGCAGAAACTGAGGTGCCGCTTCTTGGTGTCGCCAACCGCACTGAGCGGCGACGACGGCAAGCTCAAGGCAGTCACCGTCGAGCACATGAAGCTGCAAGCCGACGACAGCGGCACGCCGCGACCGCGTGCGACGGGCACGAGCGAAGAACTCAAGGTCGACCTGTTGTTCAAGGCAATCGGTTACCGAGGCGAACCGGTCGCCGGCGTGCCGTTCGAACAGCGCAAGGGCATCGTGCCGAACGTCGCTGGCCGCGTCGTTGAGCAAGTAGACGGCCCCGAACGCGTCGGCCACTACGCGGCTGGCTGGTGCAAACGCGGCCCCACAGGCCTGATCGGCACCAACAGCCTCGACGCCAAAGAGACCGTCGTCGCCATGAAAGCCGACCACGCTGAGGGCAAGTTGCTGTCTCCCAGCAAGACAGACATCGCCGCGGTGCTGACGGAGCGCGGCGTCGATGCCGTATCGTGGGCCGACTGGCAACGACTCGACGAATGGGAACGACAGCAGGGTGAGAGCCGCAGCAAGTTGCGCCACAAGCTCGCCAGCATGGAAGAATTGATGACAGTGATCGCCGAGCTCCGACAACAGTGACAGATACGTTCCCAGTTTTTGTGACTTGCCTACCGGGTCTCGAACCGTTCTTGCTCGAAGAACTCGCGGGCCACCACATCGCCGCGGAGACGGTGCCGGGCGGCGCCGAGTTTGAAGGTTCGATCGAAACCGTGATGCGTGCCTGCCTGTGGCTCGGCACCGCTAGCCAGGTATTGATCCGGCTGACGCAGTTTCGGTGTCGTGCGCTCGGCGAACTGGAGCGCAAAGCGATGGAACTGCCCTGGCGCGACTGGCTCGTCGGCCGCGTACCACTGACCTTGTCCTCGCGCTCGCGCCGATCGCGCGTCTACCACACCGGTGGCATCTCCGAACGCATCTACAATGCCATCGGCAAAACGTTCGGGCAGGCCCCCATGCTCGCCAAGGACAGCGAAGACGTCGTCGCCAACATCGTGACCCGCTTCAATGAAGACATCTGCACGATTTCGATCGAAGCCACCAGCACGCCACTGCACCGTCGCGGCTACCGCCTCGACGCACGCAAGGCGCCGCTGCGCGAGGACATTGCGCACGCCCTCGTGCTCGCCAGCAACTGGTCGACGAAGGGGGCGATGCTCGATCCGTTCTGCGGCTCGGGCACCATTGCGATTGAGGCAGCCGGTCTTGCGATGGGCCTGGCTCCCGGCCGCCTGCGACCAGCGGCGATGCAACAAACTGCGCGCTTCGACATCGACAGCTGGCAGGAGCTTTGTGCGGAGACGGCGCCGCGAGAGCCAGTGGGCAAGATCGCCGCGAGCGATCGGGACAAAGGTGCGATCGCAGCAACACGCGCCAACGCCAAACGCGCCGGCGTGCAGCACGTAATCGATTGCCAACAACACGCTCTCGCGGCGCAACCGTGGCTCGAAGGCCGTGACGTGACCGAGCACGGCACACTCATCACGAACCCACCATTCGGCGTCAGGGTGAGTGGCAACAACAACCTCATTCCGCTCTACCAAACCCTCGGTCATCGCATGAAGGCACTTGGAGATGGGTGGAACACGATGATTCTCGCCCACGACATGCGCCTCGCGCGGCGTACCGCCTTGCAGTTGAAGCCGAAGTTCTCGACCAAACACGGCGGACTGGCGGTCACAGCGATGGGCTCGGTTACTGCCGACGAGAACAAGTCGAGCAGCGCCACCGACCGTGAATCGTAAGCCCCAGCGCCCCGAGCCGGGCAGTGCACACAGCGAACGATGGTGGTTTGCACCTCGGTGCGTAGACTCCGCTGTCAATGGTCCGCTACCTGACGTGTGTATTGCCGTTCGTACTCTGCGCTGCCGCTGCTGGCCAACACGGTTCTCAGCAGTCTGACGACCCGAAGAAGCCTATGTACGTCGCGCCCGCGAGCGGCGACGGGCTGGACGAAATCAAGTCCTTCCAACTGGCAGAGGGACTGACGGCGGAGCTGATCGCATCCGAGCCGGACATCTGCAACGGGGTCGCGTTTGCGATCGACGACTTTGGCCGCTTCTACGTCTGCGAGACCTTCCGTATCGGCGATGGCTCGTTCGACAACCGCAGCTACATGCAGTGGAAGGATGCCGACCTCGAATGCCTGACCGTCGCAGATCGGATTGCGAAGTATGACAAGTACTTAAAGGACAAGGTGGCTGGCTATTCGGCCTACTCCGAACGTGTGCGCATGCTGGTCGACACCGACGGCAACGGCTCGCTCGATCGCTCGACGATCTTCGCGGACGGCTTCAACAAGATGGAGGACGGCATCATCTCGGGTGTGCTGGCGGTCGACGGCTCGGTGTTCGTCACCAACATCCCGAAGCTCTGGCGCCTGCGCGACAGCAACGACGATGGCGTCGCCGACGAGCGTATCGCCTTGCAAGACGGCTACGGCGTGCACACGTCGCTGATCGGCCACGACCTGCACGGTCTGATCGTCGGCCCCGATCGCCGCCTCTACTTTTCGATCGGCGATCGTGGCCTGCACGTCGAGCACGAAGGCAAAGTGCACGATTACCCTCATGAGGGTGCCGTGATGCGCTGCGAACTTGACGGCAGCAAACTCGAAGTCGTGCACCACGGTCTGCGCAACCCACAAGAACTCGCGTTCGACCAATGGGGCGACCTGTTCACTGGTGACAACAACAGCGACGGCGGCGACAAAGCGCGCCTCGTGCAGATCCTGCCCGGCGCTGACAGCGGTTGGCGCATTGGCTTCCAATGGCTTAGCGACCGCGGCGCTTGGAACCGCGAGAAGATGTGGCACCCCCGCCACCCCGAGCAATCGGCAGCACTCCTGCCGCCGATCCGCAACTTCGCCGACGGTCCATCGGGCCTCGTCTACGACATCGGCATCGGCCTGCCGGACCGTTTTCGTGACTGCTTCTTCTTGTGTGACTTCCGCGGCGGCCGTGGCTACAGCGGCATCCGCACGTTCAAG
>JAPYTD010000180.1 GCA_029936315.1 Planctomycetota bacterium
AAGCACAGACGCTGATTTCCACGACTTTGGGGCGATTGTCCAGCATCTCGGACACATCGAAGCGAATTTTCTGTGTCGGGCCGCGTTTTGCTAGGGGACGGCGGCGGGAGGCGGAGCTTTTCTACTCTCCCCCCTTGTACGATGATGTCTACAAATGAGCGGGTTTCAGATCTGGGTCGTGGCGGGTCTCGCTATCACAGGATGCGGTGGACAGCCCTCCACTTTGCCGCCCGCGCCGCCGAGCTGCGAGGGTTTTGTCGTCGAGGCGTCGGCCTGCAACGGCTCGGCCGAGCTGTGCGATCGCCGTTACGACGAGGTCTCGCACGCCACGACCCACAACGCGATGTCGAGCGCCGAGGATGGCTGGCTCGCGCCGAATCAACGGCACGATATGCTCCGACAACTCCACGATGGCGTCCGCGCGCTGATGATCGACACCCACATGGACGACCGGGAAGACGTCTCCGTGCCTAGCTTGTGCCACGGCTCATGCCTGTTCGGGGCGCTGCCAATGCACGAGGCGCTTCGGTCCTTCGAGTCGTTCCTGCGGTGCAACCCGGAGCAGGTGCTGACGCTGATCGTCGAAGCCTATGTATCACCGCAAGACACCGCGGACGCCTTCGAGCAGGCTGGGCTCACCGACTACGCCTACGCGCACGATCCGGCCACGCCATGGCCGACGCTCCGGGAATTGATCAGTCGGGACGAGCGGCTGGTCGTGTTGAGCGACGACGGCGGTTCTCCATCTTGGTACATGAACGTATGGGACCACGCCTTCGAGACGCCCTTCGCCGCCAAGACGGTCGACGACCTGGCGTGCGAAACGAATCGCGGCTCCGTGGACAACGCGCTGTTCATCCTCAACCACTTCTTGACGGCCCCCCTCGCCGACGAGTCACTCGCGGAGCAGGTGAATCACAACCCTCTCTTCATGGACCGCGCGCGAGCATGCCAAGACCAGCTCGGTAGGCTCCCCAACTTCCCCACCGTCGACTTTTACAGCATCGGGGACCTGCTCGATGTCACCGCATCGCTCAACCAT
>JAPYTD010000058.1:0-23243 GCA_029936315.1 Planctomycetota bacterium
CACGGTGCCGCCGAGCGGATCAACACCGCCAACGGGGAGCGGGCCGGTGCCCGGGGTCGCCAGGATGACATAGCCGGCACCAGTGTTGGTAGCCGTGAGGTCGGTGTCCGTGAGGTCAAACGCACCGGTGGCGCTGATCTCGTAGATCGAAGCGTAGGAGCGGTTACAGCCAAGGCCGTATTGTTCCGTCGTGGCGCCAGCGATACAAACGCCCGGCACTGGACCGACGTTGTAGTGGATGCTTCCGTTCCAGACGCGCGGCGTAAACGGGACGCCAGCGAACTGGGCGTTGGCCGACGCGCCGGCGGTCAGCGTCAGCTCGGTGGTCGTGTAGACCTGGTTCGTGCCAATGCCGTTCGTGTACGCTTGGTTCGTGTTGGTAAGCTCTTGCGCGATCGCAACGCCGTATTGACCTGGTGGCAGGTAGAAGCCACCGCCCATGCAGATCTGCGTCGGCGCGCCCATGCCAGCACCGGTAGCGAAGACGCCACCGCCAGCGAGGGTCCAAGCAGCGGCGTTGATTTCGTTGCCAACGTAGGTCGTCGGGCACGTGTAGAAGTCGGCGCCGCCCGAGGCGCCGGCGGTGTTGATGTCGAGCGCGAAGATCTGGATGCCAGCCGGGTCGGTGACGTCGAGATCGAACCAGACCATGCCGCCAACGGAATTGCCGTTGTTATTGAGGAAGGTCGTGGTGAGAGGGCTTTGTGCATTCAGAGCTGCGGCGCAGCTCAGGATGGCAATGGAAAGAAAACGCATCTGCATGGTCCTATAGGTCAATGAGAAGAAGTCGTGGATCCGGCAATGCCGAGTCCGCAATGGACAGAGAAAAATACATGCCCTTGGACGTTTGTCCAGTAGGCCCCTGTGCCGTTGGACTGGCATTTTTCTACAGTCCGCAGGGGCAGTTACGGTAAGCCGTGACTGAAGCATGGCGCAGCGAACAAGGCGTCCCGCACAACGCTATTGCGGTGCGTCATTGGAAGCCCAATGACACCAAGCATTGGGAATGCGGCCTAGGTGCTGCCCTCGGGCAAGGCGAGAGTCACCGGCGCGAAACCGTCAGTTTCCCGGCCTGTCGTCCCGCATGGAGACGAAGCCGATTCGATCTAAGGTTGGCAACGACCAATCGATTCACGCTGCCATGCTGCAAGCGAGGACCATCCGCCAATTGGCACGCGCAGCGACAGCTGCTCGATCGCGGCACAATGAGCATCGGCCGCTATCGCCTGAAGGCTGGCAGCACGGACAGCCAAAGCCCTAACGATCGCGACGAGGTCTGACTACGTCGTCGCAGGCAGCAGCCAGTTCACCGCGGCTGGCGCGATTCCACGAACCCGACCCGGCTCAGGCTACGCTGCCCCCATGGACGGACATCATCGCCAGTCGACACCTGAGCCAACGATTGTCGGGTGGGCACAACACCTGCGGGCAAACGCCACCGTTCTCGACATCGCAGCAGGTGCTGGGCGCCATGCTCTGTGGCTGGCGGCGCGCGGCCATCGAGTCACCGCGATCGATCGCGACACCACGGCGCTGCGGCAAGCGACCCTGGCAGAACCGGCGTCGGCCAACGTATGCATCGTGCAGGCCGATCTTGAGAATGCCCCGTGGCCCCTTCCCGAAGAGCTTTTCGATGCCGTCGTCGTCGTCAATTACCTGTGGCGCGATCTACTGCCAACGCTGTTTGCATCGGTCGCGCCTGGCGGGCACCTGCTCTACGAGACGTTTGCCGTTGGCAACGAACGCTACGGCCGCCCGCGCAATCCCGACTTCTTGCTGCGTGCGAACGAACTGCAAGACGTCACGCCACCTGAGTTCGATGTATTGGAGTTCGCCCAAGGCGAAGTCGGCGACCCACCGTGCGCTGTGCGCCAACGACTACTGGCGCAACGCACTTCATGATTCTCGCCGGATCAAGGCAGCAGGTTGTCGGCTGGCGAGCCTCGCCGCAATCGACGGTGCGACCTATCGCGGCAGCAACGCCTGGATCTCCGTGCTCTGGGCGCTGCGCAACTACCGTCGATGGTCGCTGCGATTCGCTCGGAAGGCCTGGCGGCCGTGGGCAGACGACTTGTTCGCCACCATCACCGGGCTGGCCAGATTGACCAAGCGTCGCCGCAGGCCGAATGCCACAAGGCGGTCACGGTGATGAGCAAAGCTGCGATCGCCGTTGGCGAACGATGCTCGACGCGCTATCCCGTGTCCATGGTCACCGTGTTGCGCATGCTGTCGTTCGTCGTTTTTGTGAGCTGCTGCGTGTCTTCGCCCGCGCCCGCCCAGGCCCCGCCGAACATCGTCTACGTGTTGGCGGATGAGCTCGGCTACTACGAACTGTCGTGTTTGGGTCACCCCAACATCCAAACACCCAACATCGATCGCATGGCCAAGGAAGGCATGCGCTTCACACAGTATCTGGCTGGTTCGGCAGTTTGTGCTCCGACGCGTGCCTGCCTGATGACCGGCAAGCACTCCGGCCACACCTCGGTGCGTAGCAACGGCGGCGGCACGCCACTGCGTGCGGACGAGCAGACGGTTGCCTCGCTGCTCAAGGCGCGTGGCTATGCGACCGGCGGATTCGGCAAGTGGGGCTGCGGCGGCCGCGGCTCAACCGGCGTTCCCGAATCGCATGGCTTCGACACGTTCGTCGGCTACTACGACCAGGTACACGCGCATTCCTACTACCCCCCCTACCTCATCGAGAACAGTCGCGAACTACCGCTCACCGGCAACACCGGCGGCCGCACGGGCGAGACCTACGCACACACCGTGATCGTGGAGCGGGCGATGTCGTTCATTCGCGCCAACAAGGACCAACCGTTCTTCTGCTACATGCCAGTCACGCCACCGCATGGCATGTTCGACATCCCCGTGGATGACCCTGCCTGGAAGCTCTACGAGAACAAACCCTGGCCACAAGACGCGCGACGCTACGCGGCGATGGTCACAATGCTCGACCGGCAGGTCGGCGAACTGTTCGCACTACTCAAAGAACTGCAACTTGACGACAACACGATCGTGTTGTTTAGCGGCGACAACGGCGGAGCGGACTACTTCAAGAGCACAAAACACCCACGCGGCTTCCACGGCGCCAATGTGCACCCGCAGACCGGTGTCGAGTTCCGCGGCAAGAAGGGCAACCTGTTTGAAGGGGGCTTACGCATTCCGATGATTGCTCGCTGGCCTGGACACATCGCGCCGAGCACCGTCACCGATCACCTGTGCTACTTCCCGGACTTCTTGCCGACGGCCACGGAGCTCGCCTCTGCCAAGACTCCAAGGGATGTTGATGGCATCTCCATGGTCGCAACGCTGCTCGGCAAGCAGCAGGCAACGCACGAATACCTCTACTGGGAGATTGGCGGCCAGACCGCCGTGCGGCACAACCAGTGGAAGGCGGTGAGGACCACCAAGAAAAACCCGTGGCAGTTGTATGATCTCGCAACCGACATCTCGGAAGCGAACAACGTTGCCGACGCGAACCCCAAGGTCTTGAAAACGCTGGTCGCAATGGCCGAACGCGCGCATGAGCCCGTTAGAGAAGGAACCTTCGCAAATCGCGAACTGCACGAGAAGGACCGCCGCGCCAAGTGGGGCAAGAACGCACCAAAGCGGCGCCGGCAACGCGGCCGCACCAGCTTCCGATTGCCGACCGACGGCATGCTCGCCAACCATGGCTGGCAGGTGACGCGAGCGAGCAGCGAATCCTCAGCCAACGGCAAGGTCGCAGCGAATGCGATCGATGGTGATCCGCGCACGATCTGGCACACCAGTTGGCAGGGTGGCGTGGTCAAGCACCCCCACGAACTCATCATCGATCTGGGCAAGAGCGTCGAAATGCGCGGCCTCTGCTACCTCGCCCGCCAGGACAACGGCTGGAACGGCACGATCAAGCAATGCGAGTTCTCGGTTAGCGACGACCCGACGATGTTCCCCAAGGTCGCCGCCAGAGTAACGCTCAAGCAGACCAAGCGGCCGCAGCGCATGCCGTGTGAACCAACCAAGGGTCGATACGTGAGGCTGCGCATCCTCAGCGAGGTCAACGGCGGACCATGGGCGTCGATCGCCGACCTCGGCGTGATCATCAAGTAAGCAAGGGCAAACGGACCAAGCAGCACATCGTGGCGGCAGCTCTCAAGCTGTTCCGCGAGCATGGCTACGAAGCGACGACGATGCGCATGGTCGCCGAGCATGCCGGCGTCGCGTGAACCAGCGACTAGGAACTCCACCGCACTAGCACTCTCGGATGGCCGTGACCAATGGTTGGGCAGCGCGGTGCACGGCTTGCGGGTCGGGGTGCAGTTCGACGAACGGCACGAAGGCGGGCAACAGCAGGTCACGGCGCAGTTCGAAGCAGAGGGTCTGCTGTGGGTATTGCTGCGCAAACTCGAAAGCCAGTGTGGATGGGTGCAGCGAGTAGGTGTCGTTGCGCACCGCTTGGAAGCCGGCAACCTCGAACGCGTGCGCGGTGCGGCGCGCCAACTCGGTATCAGCCCATTCATGCCCATCGGAGTCGTGGGTGATCAGGTCCACCTCGGCACGCAGCGGCCACGTCTCGATGCGATCCGGCGCGTAGGCGGCCTGCAGAGCGGCGGCGATGTCCTCGTCGACAGCAACGTCGATGCTGCGCGGCGCGTAGGTGTGCACGCACAAAGCCGTACCGCCGCCGCCGCAAACTTCGGCGAATCCCGCAGTGACGACCTCGCGGTAGGCGAAGTAACGTTCTAGCAGCAACTCGCGGTCCTGCGCGTCGACAACCCAAGGGGGCAGCCCGGGCGTCATCTCGCCGGGCTTCGAAGCGGCGGCAACGGTGTCGCGATCGATCGTGCGATTGCAGTCAATGAAGGTGCGAGGCAGCAAGCATCGCACAATCGCGGCCGTTCGAGTTGGCTGTGCCGCCACCACACCATGGGCAACAGCTTGTGCCAACTCAGGCGCGCCGACGTCGGTGTTGACGAAGAAGAAGTCGCGCAAGCCGTCGCTGTATTGCCCACGAAGGTCTTTGCATACGTCATCAAAGTGATGCGCGAGTGTGGCGCCGTGCGGCACCTCGAATAGCAGGTCGGGGCGAGCGTTTGCTTCCGCATCCACACCACGCACAATCTCGACGTGGCAGACACCGACCACAGATTGCAGAGCTTCCGTCATGGATTCGTTCTACTCGGACGTCGGCCAACAGTCAGTGGTCATGCTCAACGACGATCGCCGGTTGCCACCTCATTCACCTTCAGTTTCTCACCATCGAGCAGGGTAAACTCCTCGCTGCGCCCACCGCTCCACCGCAGTTCGACCCGCTGCTCGACGCCTTCGACGGGCACGAACGGAATGGTGACCACGCCAGCTTCATCGGTTCGCAGGCGCCGCCAGCGCGTGTTCGTCGTAGTGCTCAACCCTTGCAGAATCGAACTGACGGGGTCATTGGTGCCGCGCGTGGTCGTACCGCGCGAACGCACACTTGCCCCAGCGATGGGCTTGCCGGCGATGTCGTGCAGGATGACCTGGGTGCTGGCCATTGGGCCAAGTGCCACCTGTACGCGCTGGTTGCGCGTGTGCAATTGCACTTCCTCGCCGCAGAAGCCGGCCTCCGTCATCACGACAACGACCCAACGACCCGGGACAAGGCGCAGGCGCGCCGCCCCACGTTCGTCGAGCGCAACGCGCAACAGCGAGTCACGCAACAAGATACCCCGACGATCTCCCGATGAAACGAATGCGACGGCGCCGCGCGCCGGCCCACCGTTGGGACCAAGCACCACCAGATTCATCCCGATCAGCTCGGTCGGAAGTGCTTCCTGGCCTTCTCGGCGAACAAGCTCAGGCGGCAACTCTCGGCTGGCCTCTGGGGCGAACACGGGGGGATCCCACGTGCTGCCGGGTGGCGCCACGAACGACAGGCGACTCGAGTGCAACTCCGCTGGCACGTCATCAAACGAGAACGTGCCATCCGCGGACACTTCAGCGGTGAACACGCGCGCGTCGTGCAAGTAGCTGTTGCGCTGCAGGTGCAGCTTGCAGACCGCTGCGATGTGAGCGACCGTTCCGGCTGGGGCCTCGGGCAGCGAACCGCGCAACGGCTCCACCTTGGCGCACTCAAAGCGCAGTTCGTCGCCTTGGAACTCAGGTACCTTGCGATCGCTGACGTAAGATGAACGGCCCCAGATCCCACCGGCAACTGCAGGGCGGCCATCGGACTCCACGAACAGCAACAGATCGGCGCGGCCTTCGCGCAACGGGTTGGTCTTGTACGGAACCTGCACCGAGCAAAGCCCTTGCTTGTCGGTCACTCCCAGCAAGCGCATGCGATCCTGGCCAACCGAACGCAGCCCATCCAACCGCCAACTCGACAACCGACCAACGCGATGCTGCACCTGCGCCGCGACGATCGGAACGCCCTCGGGATCGACCGCGCGCACCTTGATGACTTGCGGCGGCGGCAGCCGCAGTTCGTTGCTGATCCGGGCGTGCCAAAGTGCCTGGCCATCCGGCAGGCGAACCTCAAACACATGGAACGGCTCACCCGGCAACTCGAACACGCCTTGTTCGTTGCGCTGCAACTCGACGTCGGTACCAGGCATCGCAGTCATCGCGAAGTAACGCAACACGCCGAGATGCTGCCACGGCTCTTCCCCCGAGAGCTTGCAGGTGGCAATCGCCTTGGGCTCACCACAGACGAGATCGAACATCGCACCGGCGGCGAAGTACCCGAGCACCGGCGACGTTGCGCGCTTGCCATCGACATCCGGCCCCTTGGCCCACGCGACGTAACAAAGTCCTTTCTTGAGCCGCGCCATTGCGCGACCACGCTTGTCGGTGGCGACCTCGACGACATGGATATCCTGCAGCGACGGCAACAGGTGCGGATATCCGCCAACCAGAGTCACGACCCCATTCACGACCGGCTTGTCATCTGCATCGGTGATGCGACCAAAGGTCGGCCGCAGCACGTTGCGACCACCGCCGGGACCACTGGTCACCTGCGCCGACAGTTCTCCCAGCCACAGACCGAGGCAGGTGAGCAAGATAGGCAAGCGGCGAACGAACGGCATGCCCCACAGTATGCACGGACATGCGGGTTCAGTCCCGGGCTGGGGCATGCCGATGTCTGCAACATGATTGCGCGCACCATCGGAGTCCTGCTGCTGGCAGCCCTGGCTTCCTGCTCGCGAGATGACGGCCCAAAAAGGGCGATGCGTGCGTTTGTGGCCTTCCAGCAGGCCCTTCAGAACCGGGAAGCTGAAACGTGCCGACAGCTGCTGACGGTCGAATCGCAGCAGGTGCTGGCAGAATTACCGTGGGACGCGATCGCCCAAAAGCAACCTCTGCAAGTTGTCGGCGCCACGCGCGAGCACAGCGGCAAGAACGAGTTTTGCGTCGATGTCTTGGACCCGAACAACGGCGGGGCCGCGGCGCAGTTCGTCGTCGTCACAGAATACGGCCGCATGGTCGTCGACCTGGTCGCCAGCGCTGGCCGCAGCGCGCAAATCGTCGAGGCCAGCGGTTCTTCCGAGCAATTCGAACCACGCCAATTGACCCCGGCCGACTACGAACGCATCCGCGAATATGAGCTGTCTCAACCACGACGATTGAAAGCTGGCGGGAACTGATGCAGATGAACCCGTAGCATCGCTACGCTCTGCAAACCCGTCATGACTGAAACCCGCAAGACTCTAATTCTCGGCTCCGGCCCCGCCGGCTACACCGCCGCAATCTACGCCGCCCGCGCCAATCTCGAACCCGTGCTGCTAACCGGCAGCCAACCAGGCGGTCAGCTGACTATCACCACCGACGTCGAGAACTATCCCGGCTTCCCCAAGGGCATCATGGGCCCGGAGATGATGGACATGTTCCGCGAGCAGGCAGCGCGATTTGGCACCGAGATCAAAGATGTCATGGGGACATCCGTCGACCTGAGCCAGCGACCATTCACGGTCACGACCGAAACCGACGAGGTCTTCAAAACAGAGACGCTGATCATCTCAACCGGCGCCAGCGCCATCTATCTCGGCCTCGAAAACGAAACCAAACTGCAGGGGCGCGGCGTTTCCGCGTGCGCCACCTGTGACGGCTTCTTCTTCAAGAACAAGAACGTCTATGTCGTCGGTGGCGGCGATACAGCGTGCGAAGAAGCGACGTTCCTGACCAAGTACGCCAGCAAGGTCACGATGGTCGTGCGACGCAATGAGATGCGCGCATCGAAGATCATGCGCGAGCGTGCCATCAGCAACCCGAAGGTCGAAGTTCTCTGGGAGCACAACGTCACCGACGTGCTCGACGTCTCCGCTGGCAAGGTCACCGGACTCGAAGTCACACACAGCACAACTGGCGTGAAGCAGCAAGTCGAAGCGGACGGCCTGTTCCTCGCCGTTGGCCACAAGCCCAACACCGGGTTGTTCAAGGGCGTGCTCGACATGGACGATGTCGGCTACCTCAAGACCGTGCCAGGCAAGACCGCGACCAACATCCCCGGCGTGTTCGCTGCCGGCGATTGCCAGGACAGCATCTACCGCCAGGCCGTTACGGCTGCGGGCACCGGCTGCATGGCAGCAATCGAAGCCGAGCGCTTCCTCGAAGATCAATAAGGCTTCGAGCTCAGGAGCGTCTTGCCGCCATGGTCGCCGACTTGGCGGCTCAGGCCCGCGCGTAAGGCTCGGATCGTGGCAGGCGCAACGCCAACAACAACGGCACGAAGACGCCGGTTGTGACGGTCCACCACTGCGCCGGTTCATCGAAGGTTCGCATCGAAGCCCAGAACAGGTAGGCGAGTGACGAGGTCAGGCTGGCGCAGACGGCGGCGCGATACAGGTAGCCTCGGCCCAACAGGAGCCCGAATGGCAACCACCAGACGTGGTACCACGTGCCAAACAGCGCAGCCCCGAGCACCGCGAGCAGCAACAGGGACGATGCAGTGGCGAACAGCAGTTCGCGCGAAAACTCATCCGTATTCGAACGGTGCCACAGACGCAGACAGCTGTTGGCCACCCACGCAACCACGGCGACTCGGCCAATGGTCGAAAGCGTCGATAGCGAGATGCCGGTGACCTGATGCACGGCCCACCACAGACTTGCCCCCGTCAGGTTGTTCTGCTGTTCGAGGGTTGCGGCGTAGCCCACCTCGACGAAGAACTGCAGGTAGAAGGCGCCGACGATCGCTGCGCAGATGAGCAGTGCCATGGCAACTTGCGGCAGCTTGCCGCGCCGCCAAGCAGTGACCAACCAGATTGGTCCGAGCACAGCGGGCACGACCTTGGTCATGACCCCGAGACACAGTGCCACCACCATGCCGCCAAAGCGCGAGGACATGGCTGCGAGGATCGCGAGCAAGACACACAACAACACGAGCGAGTCGTTGTGGGCGTTCGCCAGGCAATCGTTGAGCAGCAGCGGATTCCACAAGACGGCCACGAAGGCCCAGGCGCCGCGGCCAGCATGCATGTGCGCTGCGATGCGAGCCGCCACGACCGCGCATGCAACCAAGGCACCGGCGAAGACCAGCTTGAACAACACCAGCGCGGTGATCAGTTCGACTCGCGGGCCCACCGGCAGCAGGTTCGCCAGCCAGGCGATCACACCCTGTAGGTTGGCGACCAACGGACCATACGGCAGCGGCATGTGCTTCCAGCCGCCATCGCCAAACTCGACGAACGGATCGCTCGGGTAGTCGATGGCCACATCGCGGTACGGATTGCCATCGTGCAGCGCGAGGATGCGTCCGCGCATCACGTAGTCAATCGGGTCGGCCGTCAAGAAGCATGGCACCAAGACCGCGGCGACCAGGATAGGAAGCGAAAACGTGATCAGGCGCTTCAGCGCCACGTCTTGCCCCTGCAAGAGCGCCATGGCGCGTAACCAGGCCACGCCGCCGAGGCCAGCGAACGCACACAGGCACAAACCTTCGAACGCGTTCAACACCTGGGCCAACCACGGCGCACGCTCGCCGCCACCCCAAACCAGGTGGTGCCGCAGGCCGGCCGCGCACAGCAGCAACAACGCAATGACGAGCCAACGGCGCCAGCGCTTCAGTTCGCGTTCGAGATCAGGGGACAACGGGTCGGCCATAGACGAAGGCGCGGAGCCTATCTCATCTGCCTGTAATGGGCACGGGCGCGGATGCCTTGGCCAAAAACAGAATCGCGAAGCACGTGCTGTCCAACTGCCGCGTGCTGGAGTGGCCACAGCGAAACGAACCGTTCGGGTTCTGCGCCGCCAGCAGCTGCAAACCACCTTCGTAGTACCAATCACGCCCCTGCAGGCGAGCCACGCCGTGCAGCTCACAACATCGCTCCAGGCAATAGAGCCAGTAGGACCAGTGGTTGTCGGCGCGTTCGGCGAAGCCAGGGTTGATGCGCACCGAGAAGTTCTGGGCCAACCACGCAAAGCCATCCACGACGGCACGGTCGATGCGCTTGCGCAAGGCTCGGTCGGCGGCACGAGCGCCGCCCTGAGCCAGCAGGCCCGCCCGTGCCAGCAAGAGGCCGCTGACGCCGGCGCTTGTCATCGAGCCAAACGCCGGGTCATCACGTTCTTGGTAGGCAAAGCCGCGCACCTTGGCGCGGTGCCGATGGCTCTTCGGAACGTCTTTGGTGCCGAGCACTTCTCGAACCTGCAAGTGGTCCGTCAGCCGAAGGTCCAGGTTCGCGGCAGCCACGCCTTGTACGGCGAGCAGATGCCGCGCAGCCGCCGCAAACGCATGCGGCGGCACGTCGAGCCCGATCTCCTGGGCGGCGCGCAGGCCAAGCAAACCGTACTGCTGCAACGACGTGTCGAAACGAGCACCACGGCTGTAGTTGAAGCGCAGCAGTTCTCTCGGCTCGGTGCGCGTATCGATGCACGTGAGCAACCGCGTAAGCCACTTGGCAGCGACCTTGTGGTCGCGTTCGGCCAACGCTGCACGTCGATGCCACGCAGACATCGCCAACAACGACGTCGCCAGCGAATAGGCATCGTCGAGGCGCCGCTTGCGCAGCGAACCGAAGCCACTGACGACGACTTCATCGCTGGCAGACACATGCCCGTGCAACAACGTCAGAAGCCCCAACGCAAGCCGTCCGCTACCGTAGTTGCGATCACCGCGGCGATCGACGAGGAACGATTCGTCGGCGGCAATCGCAGCGCGAACCCAACCCGTACCACCGCGAATCGCAGCGGCGACCCGCCGACGAAAGTCGAAGTCCTGGTTGTCACGCACGGCGACGAAGCGCCAAATCTCGACGATGTGCACCCGACGAAACTTGCGCTTACCTTCATCAACGACGAGGTCGAATTCGCCGCGGTAGCCTCTGACCAGTCCTTGGGCGCTATCTATGGTTCGTGACATCACGACCGTGCCCGATGTCGCCCGCTGGCAGAACACCGCAAGGCGTTTGCACAACTCGGCGGGCTCGCCGCGTTGGCGGGACGGCGCCTTGGCAGCAAATGTAGCCTTGAGTGTCTGCGCGCCAAAATCCCCCAGTGACGACCAGCTACCGCGAATCGTGACATCCCCAAACGGAAGCAAGCGCGCAAAGCGCCCGGACACCGACTGTCCGGATAGGTCAAACGCCAACGCACGCAGCACATCGCGCAGGTCTGCGACCATGCCCGGCGATCGGTGCAAGGCGCGCTGATCCGCTCGTAGTTCTCCCTGACACAGGAACGGGGCGGGCGGCAACTGATGCAGGTAACGGGCCGGCACGGACGAATCGAGCACTGCCCGTTTCGCCGCCTGCTTGCTCGAGCAAACCGCACTGGCCCTTGCAGACCCCTTGCGTTGGTATTCAACCGCTCCGGCCGCGGGGATACGCCATGTTGCCCGCTGCGCCAGGAGCGAACCCCCAAACGCACTGAACCACAGCACCCCAAACAGCAACCCGCGCATTCTCAAGCTCTCCATGCCGTTCAGTGCTCGACCGGGGGGCATTGTGCACGTTGTGGGGATTGATGTGCTGGCCGGCGAAAACCAGTTGGCTAGGTTGCCGAGCTTGGCCAAGCACAAGGCTTGCAGGGCGACTGCTCGACCGCTCCGATGCACGCATGTTCGCGCATATCACTCCGCTCGAAGCACCCATCGTCTGGGTTGCGTTTGCAGCCGGCATCGCCGTTGGCGCTGCTGCCTGTTACTTCTGGTTGCAACGCTCTCTTACGCGGAGCTAGGCACCGTGGCTTACAGCGAGTTCGAACGCAAACTGCTCGAAACCTACTTCTCGGTCGTCGACGGCCCCGAGCACGCTGACATCTACCTGGTGCACAACCTCCCGGCGGAGGTCGCAGCCACGTTGAACGGCGTCTACTCGCGCAGTAGCAAGTCGATGCGCGACCAGTTTCTGGATCGCCTGCGTCAAGGCGTCGAGAGCCAAGGCAAGAAGCTCGAGGACCTGCCACTGCCACCGGACAAGACCGACCAGTTGTCGGCCGTGATGGCTGACAAGTCGGGCAAGTTCCTCAAGACGTACGCGATCGACCACGGCCACAACTCGCTGCGCGAAGGCTCCGTCGTTCACCTCGCCGTCGAACGGGTTTCGCAGCTCGTAACGCGCTTCATCCAACGAGAGCGGCGCTGCAGCTTCGAGGAATCGTCGACGCGCTACATCCCGTTCACCGCGGAGACGCACTACCGCGATCCCGAAGTGGTCGCGGCCGGGGGCGATGTGTTGGCCGATTACGATGCCGTGCTCGCGGAGACGTTCGCGCTCTACACGCGTGCGACCGAACAATTGCTGGCTCACCTCAAGAGCATTCGACCGCTGGCGGAAGACGAACAGCGTGGCGCCTACATGCGCACGTTGAAAGCAGAGGCCTTTGATGCCGCACGCTACCTGCTGACGCCTGCTATCTACACCAAGTGGGGCATTGTCGCCGACGCTCGCACGCTGAGCGACATCATCACCGAACTGCGTAGTCATCCATTGGCCGAGTTCCAACTCGTCGGCGAACGCATCAAGGAGCAAGCCGAGCAAGTCTTGCCAACGCTGCTCACCCACGCAAAGCCCAACGCCTACCAACAATCGCTACACGAGATGCTGCCCAAGGTTGCCAAGGAGCTTGGCATCGCGAAGGCGAAGCCCCACGTCGGACCAGCAGTTGGCCATACCGGGTTGCTGCGTTACGACCGCGATCTCGACGACCGCCTGCTAGCGTCGATGCTATTCGAGTCAAGCCAACTGCCGTTTGGTGCCCTCGTCGAACGCACGAAGGCGATGACCGACGAAGCTCGTGAGCAACTGCTCGACCGACTGATGGCAGCGCGTAGCTCACACGATCCATGGCCGCAAGGCCTCGAAGGCGGCGACATGTTCGAGTTCGAAACCGTGCTCGACTTCGGCGCCTACCGGGACATTGGTCGCCACCGCAAGGGCTTCCAACAACAGCAACTCTTGACCACGGTGCACGGTTTTGCGGTGCCACCATTGATGCAAGAGGCCGGTCTCGGCGACGAATACGTCGAGGTCATGACGCGCACAGCCGTTCGCCAGCAGCGCCTCTCTGAGCAATTTCCCAACGCCGCTGGTTACGTGACGCCATTTGGCTTCCTGCAACGCGTGCGCCTGATCTTCGATCCGCGCCAAGTCGCTTACTTCGTCGAACTGCGCAGCGGCCCGGAAGGTCACTTCTCCTACCGGCAGGTCGCGCTCGACATGTTCGAGCACGTGCGTTTGGTTTCGCCGCTGTTCGCGAAGTTCATTCGCGCGAAGTCCGGCGGTGCGTTCCTCGGCCGCCTCGATAGCGAGATGAGCGCGGACGAACGACGCCGGCGACGCATGGAAGCGGCCGGCGACGCTTAGCACCCCGTGAAGAAGACAACGGTTGAAGAACGGCAACGGGTACGGCGCCTGGCACCGTATCTGCTAATCACCGCAGCATGATCTCGCAGGCGTTGGTCGACTCGCCAGTCGGCGCCCACGCGTAGTCCCAGATAAACGCGGCCATTGTCAGCTGGTAGCCGTTGAGGATCTGTGGTAACGGCGCGACCGACGAGTAGTCGAGCGCACAACTCGTCTCGCCATTGCCATCGAGCATGCCCAAGAAGCCCGTGTAGTAGACCGCCGAACTCCCGGCCGAAGCGACCGTCAACCAATCGCCATCGAGCGGCACAACTTCGCCGAGGTAGCTAGTGGCTGGCACGATGCCACTGATGCCAACAGCGACGAAATAAGGATCACCGGAGTGAGCCGCCCCCCCGCGAATCGTTGCGGTGACCTGCGGAGCCGTCGTCAAATCGATCGCGCGTCGATCCACGATGAGCTTGGCACTGAGTGGCTGCAAGGGCAGTTCCAACCAGGAACTCGCAGGCTGTGCCCCCATCAGTATGTCGAGGCCGAAGTCCGTGAACAGCGGCGCCACCGCCAGCCTCTGCTGCATCGGGAACTCGTCCAGCCAAAGGTTGCGCAGACGCAAACGAATCGTCGCACCAGCAGGCAAGTGGGCAGAGATCGGCGGCAACCGCAGATCGTGTTGTTCAACAATGCCAACGACACTGTTGCGCGAGGCGATTACGTCGCTTGCCAACAACACCTCATCACCGCCAATGGGCTCCACGGTCAACGACACCGCCAACATCCAGCTCGCCGCATCCGGAACGATCTTCAGATGCACGGCAGGGCTACGTAGCAGTTGCTGGTCCTCCTGCAAGATCATCACCCACACCTTCTCGTCGAGCGGGCACGCCGCAAGCACGTTGGCAATGGTGCGCACAGAGGGTTGGTCGAAGTAGTCCGCCGGATTGAAGCTGGTCGCCTGTGGATCGATGGCCTGAACGATTGCTGCCGCGGATTGCGGACCGGTGGGCAGCGACAAACTCATCTCGAAGCCATCGTGCAGATAGAAGCGATCCGCAAGAGTCGCCGGCGTCAAGTCGTGCGCCGTGGTGCGGTTCCAAGCAAAGCTCGGATCGTCGCGTTCCGTCGCATCTAGCGGCAACATCGACAGCCGGTGCGGCGGCTCGAGTTCGACTTCGTTGGCATCATCCCACAAGTAGCGGTGTAACCAACGCAGCGTCAAATTCTCGTTGGCGGCACGCTCCAAGTCGTTAGACGGCACGCCGTGACCAAGCGTACCCAGCATCGAACGCACCGAGCCTGGCATCAACTCCAACTGCCGCAGCGCCGACATCGGGCCAGAGACGGTGTCGAAGTACGCATGGCTGTAGAATACGGGCACGGTCGTCACGCCGAGTCGCCCCGTCAAATCACGACCCTCGGCAAGCCAGGCCGCCTGCAGACTGGCCGGATCCTGAGTGATGAAGGCAGTGCGCGCGTCCTGCACAAGCGTCGGATCGAGCGGCAACGCAGCGTAGCTACCCGTGATGGCTTCGACCCACCACGAACTGAACAGCTCGCCGTGGCGCAGCCAATCGTCCGTTGGGTTGGCGACCAGGTCGCGCGGCAGCACACAACGCACGATCGGAAACGTCATCGACGTTCGGCCGGGCGTGGTCAGCAACTCCCCGGACAGCGCCGCCGCTGCCCAGGCATGACCACCGCCTTGGCTCGAACCGATCACGCCCAGCCTGGTCGGATCGATAATGCCCTGCCATGTGAGTTCATTGGCCACATAGTCAACCTGCTCAGCCAGGTCGTGACGTTCGATCGGCCCCCACAACGTGCTGCCGCCATTGGGATGGCCGGCATTGGCGAGCACCGTCTCGCCTTGGCCACGAACGTCGTAGCTCCAAACCGCGTAACCCTGCCCCGCGATCAGCAACTGCAACGGCAGTTCTTCAAAGCGGGTCCCACCAAGCCAATGCACATAGACGACGAGTGGCCAGCCACAACTCGGTGCAGGGCCGTCGGGGAGCAGCAACGAAGCGTTGCTGGAGTAACCATCCGAGTAGACGACCGGCACCGACAACGTGTGCGTGACAGGCAAGCCTCCGGGTGGCGGCGTTGGCCGCACACATTGTGCGGACACCGACACGGCAAGCGTGCTTGCCAGGGCAACGAAAACGAGGTGCATTCGATTGCGCAGCATAGCGTCCCGTGAGGAATACGTCTCGGCCCCACAATCAAAGGCATTCGACTCGGCTCGACATGCGGCCATCGGTTATGAGCTGAACACATGAACGCATTCCATCGCCGACGTTCGAGGCCACTCGCTCAGGCGTACCTGTTGACAGTCGGCAGCTTGCTGTTGTCGATCGGCACAACAACTGCGCAACAAGCGCTGACAGCCGAGCGCGTGCAGGAATTGGTGCAATTCGCCGGCCAGCAATACGGCGTCAAGGGGCTCGCCGTCGCCGTTGTACAAGATGGCAAAGTGCTGGCCGAAGTGGCCTATGGCGAAGCGAGCACTGGCACCGCAATGACTCCGACGACGCTATGTAACATTGCGTCATGCAGCAAGGCATTCACCGCCGCCGCGGTTGCGATGCTGGTCGAGGACAAGCTGCTTGGTTGGGACGACCCAGTCATCGATCACCTGCCAGAGTTTCGCCTTAGTGATCCCTGGATCACGGCGCACATAACCATCCGGGACCTTCTGTGCCACCGGTGCGGTCTGGTGACGTTTGCCGGCGACCTGCTTTGGTATGGCACGGACTACACCGATGACGAGGTCATCAAGCGCATGGCCAAGCTGCCGATCACGCAGCGGTTCCGCGAGCAGTTCGGCTATCAGAACCTGATGTATCTGGTCGCTGGCAAGATCCTCGAACGCAAGACCGATCAGACCTGGAGCCAGTTCCTGGAGAAGCGCCTCCTGCATCCGCTTGGCATGGAGCACTCGCGCCCCGAAGCCCAGAGCCTGCCGTCGGATGCCGTGCGCGCGCTGCCACACATCGACGGCAAAGTGATTCCGGATCACGAGTTCCACGCCTGCAAGCCGGCCGCATCGATGTACTCGTCGGTGCACGAACTGACCAACTGGATGCGCATGCTGCTGGCCGGAGGCAAGTGGGGCGACCAACAACTGCTGTCGTCAACGACGCTGGCGGAGATGTGGCGTCCTCATACGAGCGCTGCCCGCGGCGCCAGCGGCCAGAGGACCGACGACTTCAAGAGCTACGGCCTCGGCTGGTTCCTGTCGCTGGAGCGCGGCGAGAAACTCGTCGAGCACGACGGCGGCATGCCGGGCTTCTTGAGCAAGGTGTCGCTTCTGCCGGCGGAAGGGTTCGCCTTCGCGCTGCTTAACAATGGCAACGACGGCATCGTCAACGAAGCCCTCAAGCGTGCCCTATATGCCGAACGCGCCGGTAATGACGGCATGGCGATCCTGACGCGCATCGCGCAGATCAAGAAGCGCATTGATCGAGGTGCCAAGCAGGAGATCTTGCAGCGCGAAGCAAAGCGACGCGAAGGCACGAAGCTGAGCCATGCCATCAAGGACTACGCTGGCAACTACGAAGACGACATGTACGGCGGTGCAACGATTACGCTTGAGCACGATGGCTCGCTCAAGCTGACGCTCGTGCCCGCCAAGAATCGCATCTTCGGGGCCATGAAGCACTGGCACGACGACACGTTCCGCGTCGACTTCCCCGACAAGTTCTTGCCGTTCGCGCTGGTCAAGTTCGAGTTCGACAACTCGAGCACCATCGTCGGTTTCCGGATCGACTGTCCAATCGCGGATTTCGACTTCGCACAGTTGGACTTCCAACGCAAGAAGTAGGCGGCATGCGCCGCACGGCTCAGCTCGTCGACGGCAGTACGCGATCGATCATCTGTTCGGCCGTCGCACCGACTTCGATCAGCTCGGGCAAGATGCCCAGGCTGATCACGAACGGTATGTCCTGTTCGTCAGGCACCGAGATGCTCGCGCAAGTAGACAGACCCGCGATGAACAGATCGACGCGGTTGAGCATGTCGTTGCTGCTCGGGTTGCCAAACCGCGACTCCGAGCAACACCACCGACAGCGGTCGGCATCGCACCACTCCGTGCAGGACTTCCTGTCGCGATCGAGCAGATCGCCACGATGGCATACGAGTTCGATCCCGCGCACGCATGCATAGGCGCGGCTGCCGAGGCGATCCGACAACCACAAGACGTTCGGTGTGCCCTGGCCGCCGAGACCAAAATGCACGACGACAGACAGGGGTGCCGCACGCAGACACTCTGTCAGGGCTAGTTCAAGTGGAGCGTCGAGTTGGCTCGCGGCAACACCCGACACCGGCAGCACCTGACGATCCCGGTGCGCGAACACCTGCAGCCCGGTTTCGCCCCGCGGAACTGCATGACCGGCATGCAATCCCACAAACCAGCGCACCGTTGCGCCGCGGCCAATCGCCAACCGGGCAAACTCTCCGGCAACCTCTTGGCTCCAATGTGGCTCCTTGCCTTGGCCTGGCGAACTGACGACAACGATCTGCACGTGTACACCTTCGCATGCCGGGGCGTCGGCAGCAATCGAATCCGCAAGACTCACTGCGTTGCACCGTCGCCCCACTCGTCTATCGTGTCACTGCCAAGTGACACGTATCGTACCACTGCTAGCGACACACCCAGCCAACGGCCAGGCAATGGCACTGGCGCCCCCACATGAAACTTCACAGCGCACTAGCCGAATCCGCTGACCTCGAAGAGGCGTGCGAAGCCGTCGCCAGCGAACTTCGCCGCTACCTCTCTCCCGGCGAGGTCGACCTGTTGGTGGTGTTCGCATCCGCAGGCTATGGCCCAGACCTGGACCGTCTGCCAGTGCTACTGCAGGAGAAAATCGGCGCCAAGACCCTCGTCGGCTGCACCGGCTCCGGGCAATTACACGAACTGGCGATGCAAGAGGCCACGCCAGCCCTGTCGGTTCTGGCGGCGCGCATGCCCAACGCACAGGTTGCCGCGACCGCCATCGCCAATGCCGACCTACCGCACGCGGATGCCCCGCCATCGGCGTGGCGACAACTGCTACCGGCTAGCGAGCACCCGACGCGCGGCATTGTCGTGCTCGGCGAACCGTTCGAATGCGACATGCGCGCGCTGATCGCCGGCCTCGACTTCGTCTTGCCAGAGATCCCCAAAGTCGGCGGGCTTGCGAGCGGCAGCCATCACCCAAACGGCAACGCGCTGTTTTGTGGACGCCGACGCATCAACCAGGGCGCGGTGGTACTGACATTTTCGGGCGACATCGCCGTCGAAGCCGTCGTCGCGCAGGGTTGCCGCCCCATCGGCAAGCCAGGCCGCATCACCAAGGCGGACCGCAACCGCCTGGCACAGGTCGACAACATACCGGTGAAGCACTTCATCGAGAATCAGCTGCGCACGCTGACCGAGTCCGACATGCACCTGGCGGACGGCAGCCCGCTATTCCTCGGTATCGCCAGTGATCCGTTCACGACGCTCGAACCAACAGCGGGCGACTTCCTGGTCCGCAACGTGCTGGGCATCGACGACAGCGGCCACCTCGTCGTTGGCGAAAACTTGTCGGTTGGCCGATCGGTGCAACTCCATCTGCGCGACGGATCGTCGGGTCTCGACAACCTGCAAAGCCAACTCGAACGGTCGCACATCGACCAGGCTAGAGCCGCGCTGATGTTTCGCTGCGTCGGCCGCGAAGGCCAGGACCACGAACGCTTCGCGTCGTTGGCGCCGGGCGTGCCACTCGCCGGCTGCACCTGCAACGGCGAGATCGGTCCCGTTGGCGGCGTCACGCATCTACACGGCTATACCGCAGCTTGCCTGCTGTTGCGCGAGGGCCGCGCCGAATGAGCACGATCCGCTCGCGAGTGCAGATTGCCGCACTGATCCGCACATGGCTACTGCTCGACTTCTTCGGCGACTCGCGTCGCGCCGGTGACGGCCAGGGCAGCAGCCTGACGACGACGATCATGTGGCAGTCGCTGCTCTCGTTCGTCTTCGCGATGCTGTTGTATCCTGACGTCGCGTTGATTCCGTTTGTCGCGGCCAACCTATGCCTGTCAACGCTCCTGATTGGCGTCGGGTCGCTGGGCGATGAAGAACGGCCACTACGGCAAGCTGCCGATGCAACGTTATTGGCCGGGTCTCCGGTATCCGCGACTTCGATCGTACTAGCGCGATCGGGGCACGCCTCGTTCCAACTAGTGTTGGTGACGACCGGCATGGCGCTACCGCCAGCCGTGCTGCTCGGGCACCTGACCGGCGAGTGGCGGCACTCGGTTGGCTACGTGCTCTCGGCATGCGCTTGCTCAGGGCTCGCGAACGCATCGCTTGCGACCCTGCGGTCTCTGTTCGCCAGAATCCTGGGCGTCGCCCGGGCAACTCTGATGATGGGCACGCTGCGGGCAGCGCTGCTTGGATGCGGCTTCGTCTTGTTTGCCTTGTCCCTGCGCCAACTCACCGAAACTGCCGACGCGCTACCCATCGGTCGCTTCGGAGCAGAGCTGCTACCGCCCTACCACGCCGCCAGACTGCTCGCCGATCCCAGCGCAGAAGCGTGGCGCCTGCTGCCCTGGGCTGGCCTCGCAGTGATGCTGTTGCTCGCCACGATCGCGCTGCTCGCGACCGAACCACCGACTCGAAACCGCATCAGCCAACGCCAACCGCTGCTCCGCCTGCTGGCCAAAATCAGTGGCCGCGGCGCGCGACTGGGCATCGCCGAGTTCGTTGCGATCTCGATGTGGCGCAGCCCCGGCTTCCGCGCACGCGTGCTGCCGCTGCTGGGCTTGCCGGCAGGCATGGTGTTTCTGACGCTCGGCGGCGACGACGCCAACAACGATTTCGTGTTGGTGTGTCTGCTGCTGCAACTGCCGGCGATCTACCTGCCGTTCTTGATCGCGTTCCTGCCGCGCGCAGATCAAGCGGACACGGGCTGGGTATTTGCCCACGCCCCGGGCCTCTCCCGCGATCTGGTGTCCGACGCGACCTGGCGAGCACTAACCACCCATGTGTTGGTGCCGACCTATGGTCTAGCGCTGGTGCTCGTGACGAGCTTCGGGCCGGATCGATTCGATCGCGCCGCCGCCGCGACGTTCGCGTTCGGCATGGCCGTGTTGGCAGCAGAACTGATGACGCGCCTCGATCGCGTGCCGTTCACCGACAACCGTGAAGAAGACCGAGGCCTCGAACTCGGCGGCCTGATGGGTGGCGCGTTGGTTCTCGCCGGCTTGGGAACGGCGTTCGGCGCAGCCCTGCCGGCGCCGCTGCGGTGGCCCTTGGCACTCGTCGTGTTGATACTTGCCGGCCTCCGTCTCAAGCGGCGACCCGTGCCGGACCCCAGTCTGACCCTTGTATCTACCGAGAAGGGCGCATCGCAGCCGACCGCCAATGAGCCAGATGCGACGGCCGAATCGAATCCGGGGGACGACATGCAGTCGACTCCAGCCCCCCAACCCTCGATCGCACGCGAACTACGCGCGGTCGCGGTGCTGTTCGCTGCGCTTTGCGTTCTGCCGTGGTTGGCTGGCTCCGTCTTCGGCCCGTAGCGGAGAAACAGGCGCCCCCCCCGTGGCAGTGGGCTGCCCGTTGGATTACCCTTGGGGACCTCTTCGTCACCCAGGAGCAGTCCATGGATCCCAGAACCGAGGTGAATCGTTACGCTTCCCCAGACCACACGGCCGACAACGGTGCTGTGGCGACGGAAGCAACCCGCGAACCCGCAGCTGCATCCGCGCAACCCGACGACCCCAGTTCGTCTGTGAGTCGAAGCCACGAAGGAACGCGGCGCGAGAGCGTAGACCCCATGCGAGCGACGGATCGCTACCGCTTGGTCCACCCAGTAACGGCTGGGTCCTGACACTCGCTGCGAGGGCGCTCCCCGACGAACTCGCCGAATCGGAAGGCGATTCAGACGACCCAGGCAAGATGCCGATCGTGGCCCCATGGGGCCAGAAAACCGTCGACGCGCAACCCGCGTAGCTGTGGTAGCTGTGGCTAGCCTCGAAGCCCGCGGCGCACTGAACAACAACAACCAGGGCATGGGCTCGGTTCGCAACCTGTCGCGGACCGTAATAGGGCTCGAAACTTGTCAGCCTCCGATCAAGGGCCAAGGCGTAATCCTGCGCCTATCGCTTGGCGACGAGATCATCGAGCTAGCCACCCGTGCGACGAGGGTCGAACGGCAAGGCGACTCGCACTTTTACCAGGTCGGCCTGGACTGGAGTGACTGCACGGCAGCGGAGCTCTCGTTACTCGACGAAGTGCTCGGTGCAATGGCCGACGAGCCAACGCTCGGTTGATAATCGGCCCAGCGCCGGCCTCGCCCCTCAGGTGTCAGACACAGGCACCAACTTCGCGAACTCACGCGGCAGCGGCGCTTCAATCGTGACTTCGCGATCGCGACACGGATGGAAGAACGTCAGCGTGTGCGAATGCAGTGCATGTCGATCGAGCACCAAGGCTTCGCGATCGGCGTCGCTGAGTTCTCCGGCGATGCCGTGCAAGAACAGCTGTTCGTCCGCCCCGTAGAGTTTGTCGCCGACCAGCGGGCAACCGATTGCCTGCATGTGCACGCGGATCTGATGCGTGCGCCCGGTCTCGGGTCGCACCTCAACGAGTGAAAACTGCTCGTTGCTGCGAACCACTCGGTAGTTCGTGATGGCGGATTGGCCGAGCCCCGGTTCGCACGTGGTCAGCTTCAATCGAACCGCCGAGCCCTTGTCCGGCCGAATCCCGAAGTCGATGCGACCCTCGAGCTTGTCCGGACAACCGTGCACAACAGCCAGGTAGCCCTTCTGAACGAGGCGATCCTCGAACTGCTTGCGCACCTGATGATGGAAGTGCTCATCCAGCCCCACGGCGACCACGCCTGAGGTCTCTAGGTCGATTCGATGCAACAAGCGAGGCACGACATCGTGCTCAGGGTCTTCAGGGCGACGGTAGCGACGATGCAGTTCGTGGATCAGGGTACCAGTCAGGTGGCGCCCCGATGGATGCACGGCCATTCCCGGCGGTTTGTCGACCGCGATCATCCACTTGTCTTCGAACAGGATCGGCAGTTCGAAGTTCTCATCGGTGCGCGGCTGCGGCACCGGATCCTGCGGCACGTCTACCTCGATCGTGTCGCCAACGCGCACCTTGCGACTAGGGGGAACGACGCGCCCTTCAAGTCGCACCATGCCCTTGTCGATCATGCGCACAATGCTCGAACGCGAACGCCACGTCAGGATCGCGGCAAGCGCGAGATCGAGCCGTTGGCCGGCAGTGCGCGCATCGATCAGTACACGAACCTGCTCAAGTGGTTTGCTCAGGTCGCGTGGGCCTTCGCCGGGATATCGGGGCAGTGCCACGGCGAAAGGTGAGTCGCAAAGCGACTCGGGGTGGCTCGGCTAGGAGCCGGCGGGCGACGACGGCTCAGTGGTCGGCGGCGGGGCTGCCGGGGGGGTTGCTGCTGGCGGGGCTGCTGGCGGAGCGGCTGCTGGCGGAGCGGCTGC
>JAPYTD010000058.1:23343-27997 GCA_029936315.1 Planctomycetota bacterium
GGGGGGTTGCTGCTGGCGGGGCTGCTGGCGGAGCGGCTGCTGGCGGAGCGGCTGCCGTCGTAGGAACAATGTTGCCAGCTTCGGTCGCTGCCTTGCGATCGAGCGTCGTGTCCGCGGTCAACGGATCAAAGTCCGGTTGGTCATTACGACGATCGTTACTCTGGCCCGGACGCGGGCGACGCTTCTTGTTGCTGCGCGGCCCCGAAATACCACCGCGCTTGCGCTCGGCCATCAGGATGTTGCGCAGACGCTCACGACCTTCGCGACGCTTCTTGTCGCTCGACTTCTCATGATAGGCGTGCTTCTTGGCAAGACGGAAGATGCCGGCGTAGTTGCACTGACGCTTGAAGCGGCGCAGTGCGGCTTCAAGCGGCTCGTTTGGGCGGACCTGGACGCGAATCATGCGGGGTGTAAGGGAGGTGAAGTAAGGGCAGGCGGTCCCGGGCAGTCAGCGCCGACATGGCGCCAACAAGCTGGCTGGCGTTTGCTGCCAGCACTCCTCTTTGCACGGGGGAAAGGGGCGGAGCACGTTAGCGGATCCGCGCCGCAGGACAATGAGGGTGGGTGCCAACTTTCCCATGAGTCACGACACCCCGAGCAAGCCAGTGACCGTCGCAGGTGTTCTCGACCGGTTCACCTGCCGCAATCCAGAGACTGGATGGGCGATGATGAATTCTCTAGAAGATACTACTGGAACACCTATTACGCCATTTTGGCCAGTGATCGAACTGGCGGACGGGCAGCCCCTCAACGTATCGGTGAGCACAACCCACACCCCAAGTTTGGACCGCAGATCAAAGTCGAAACGTTCGAGGCGATCACCCCTTCCAAGGCGGCGGCACCGAAACGCACCTCGCAAAGCCGTCGGCGCTAGCAAGAAACTCAGGCAACTGAGAGCAAGACGGCGCCTCGTGATCGACTTCATGACCTAGCTCTTGATCCTGGTTGGCAGCCCCTCTTCCGATGCGATGTCGAATCGGAATATGGAGCAGGCGTGCAAGCTGCTGAGGCTGGGATCTGGGTGTCCAGTAGGTAGCTGTGCTCGCATTGAGTGCCGGCTTGCCGTGTCCTTTGCAGCGCTAGACACTGAGCCGCTGGTGCAGTGGGACACGTGCAACCGCTGCTTGTTTGTACGGTTGTGCAATCCCTATCCGCAACGGCCCCTGACAGTCAGCGCCGACATGGCGCCGACAAGTTGGCTGGCGTATGGTGCCAACGCTCCTCTTTGCACGGGAGTAAGGGGCGCAGCACTTTGGTGGATCCGCGTCCCAGGACAATGAGGGTCGATGCCAACTTTCCCATGAGCCAGGACAGCCCGAGCAAACAAGTGACCGTCGAAGGTGTTCTCGACCGGTTCACGTTCCGCAATCCAGAGACTGGGTGGGCGGTACTCAAGGTTATTGAAACCACCACTGGAAAGGTGATTACGGCTGTTGGGCCAATGGCCGGGTTGAAGGAGGGGCAGCGCCTTCGACTTGTCGGCGAGAACGACCCGCACCCGAAGTTTGGACCGCAGATCAAAGTCGCAACGTTCGAGGCAATCGCCCCTTCCACCGCGGCCGGCATCGAAGCGTACCTTGCGTCGGGCTTGGTCAAGGGCATCGGGCCAGCGACGGCAACCAAGATCGTCGATGAGTTCGGTGACGACACGTTGCGCGTCATCGAAGACGAACCCGACAAGCTGAAGAAGGTGCGCGGCCTCGGCGCGAAAAAGATCACCGAGCTGTGCGAAGCGGTGAAAGGCCAGAAGGACCTGCAGAACGTATTGGTGTTCTTGCGATCGCATGGGCTCGGCGCCGGCCTGGCGGCACGTATCGTCAAACGCTACGGCATCAACGCGTCGGCGCTCGTGCAAGCCAACCCGTATCGGCTCGCGGATGAGGTCATCGGGGTTGGCTTCCGCATTGCCGATCGCCTCGCCGGGCAGATGGGCATCGAACCAACGGCACCCGAACGACTCGACGCGGCGTTGGAGTTCGTGCTCAGCCAGGCAGCGCGTGAAGGCCACTGCTACTTGCCCGAGGAAGTGCTCGTGCGTCGCACTGCCGAACTACTTTCTTGCGGTGAAGAATCGCTCAGTGCGCGACTGCCCGAGTTGGCGACTGCTGGTCGCATCGCGCGGCAACTGCCGCCGGGGCCGGTCTTGTTGCACGATGACCCACAGCCAATCGTCTATCCAGCGGCTCTGGTGACTGCCGAAGATGGCGTATCGCGCGCGATCAATGCACTGATCATGGGCAAGGCGGTCACGCTGCCGGTGCAGCCCGAGTCGGCAGTGAAGTCGTTCGCGCAGGTCTCGGGCATGGAGTTGGCGCAGGCGCAGACCAACGCGATCGTTCGCGCACTCTCAGAACCAGTATCAGTCATCACGGGTGGCCCGGGGGTTGGCAAGACGACTATCGTGCGGGCACTCGTCCAGATTTTCGAACAGAAGAACCTGAAGCTCATCCTCGCAGCACCAACCGGTCGCGCCGCCAAGCGACTGGAGGAGTCAACGGGACACTCGGCGAGCACGATCCACCGGCTGCTTGAGTTCATGCCGGGTGCCAATCGCTTCATGCGGGATGAGAAGGTGCCGCTCGAAGGCGACATGCTTGTCGTCGATGAGGCCTCAATGCTCGACGTGCAGCTGGCGCACTCGGTGCTTCGCGCCATTCCACCAACAATGGCGTTGGTGTTGGTTGGCGACCAAAACCAGCTGCCGTCGGTCGGGCCAGGCAACGTCTTGGCAGACATTCTCGCTAGCGGCCGGGTTGCGACAACGGCGCTGACGCGCATCTTCAGGCAACAGAATGATTCAGACATTGTGCGGGTCGCGCACGGCATGCTGACCGGCGAGCTACCAACAAGCGGCGGCGAGGACGGAGACTTCTTCTTTGTCGAGGCCAACGACTCGCGCCGGGCACGCGACCTGCTGCGCGAAATGGTCGGCTCGCGCATCCCGCGCAAGTTCGCGCTCGATCCGATGCGCGACATCCAGGTGCTTTGCCCAATGTATCGCGGCGAAGTCGGTGCCGACGCTCTCAACCGCGACCTACAGGACCTGCTCAACCCCGGACAGATCGAAGTGGAACGAAGCGGCAAGCGCTATCGCGTCGGCGACAAGATCATGCAGATCCGAAACGACTACGACCGCGAAATCTGGAACGGAGATATCGGACAACTCACGCACATCGACAAGAACGCGGCCAAGCTCTACGTGCGCTTCCCCGAACGCGAACATCAGTATGGGTTTGAGGAACTCGGTGATCTGTTGCCAGCCTACGCAATCTCCGTGCACCGTTCGCAAGGAAGCGAATACACCGCGGTCGTGATCCCAGTGACGACGGATCACTTCATGATGCTGCGTCGCTCGTTGCTCTACACCGCGATCACCCGCGGCAAGAAGCTGGTAGTTCTGGTCGGCTCGCGCAAGGCGCTTGAGATGGCCGTGCGCAACAACGACGACGGCAAACGCTGGTCGGGGCTATGCGAGCGACTGCGCGACCTCAAACGGGAGGATGGGGTGCATCCGCACGCCGCGCTCGATGAGGCAGGTGACGCAGACGCCGAAGACATGCCGTCTGGCGAACGGCCGTCTGGCGAACTGAAGGCGTAGCCAGCTAGAGCCCCCCAGCGTAGCGGGGCTAGAGACCCAACGCCGCGTGCACAGCCAACGTCGCGGACGAGCGGTTGAGTGTGTAGAAGTGCAGTCCCGGTGCCCCGCGCTTCAGCAACTCGCGGCCCTGGTCGACGGCCCACTGCACGCCGGTTGCGACCACGGCAGCGCTGTCGTTCTCGACGATGCGCAGCCGGCGATAGAGTTCCTGCGGGATCCGCGCACCGCACATCTTGGTGAAGCGTTCGGCTTGGGAGGCGTTGGTGACCGGCATCAGGCCAGGCACGATCGGGACCGTGATGCCTGCGGATCCCGCCCGGCGCACGAAAGCGTGGTAGTCGTCGTTGTCGAAGAACAGCTGCGAGACCAAGAAGTCGGCGCCAGCATCCACCTTTTCGACGAGGTGCGCGAGGTCATCCTCAAGGTCTGACGACTCGACGTGTCCTTCGGGGTAGCACGCGGCGCCGATGCACCAGTCCATCCCGAGTTCGCGAATGAACGAGACCAACTCCGTGCCATAGCGAAAGCCGCCCTCGGTGGCCTGAAACTCGGTCTCACCCTTTGGCGGATCACCACGCAAGGCGAGCACGTTCCGGATACCGGAGGCGTAGAGGCGTTCGAGCGTCTCGCGAATCTCATCCTTGGTGCTGCCGACACACGTCAGGTGCGCCATGGTGGTAATGCCCAGGTCACGTTGGATGCGAGCGACCAACTCCAGCGTGCGGTCCCGCGTGCTGCCACCGGCACCGTAGGTCACGGAAACGAACGACGGCCGACATGGGCGCAGTTCCTTGACGGTCCGGTAGAGGGTCTCTATGCCCTCGTCCGTCTTGGGAGGGAAGAACTCAAAGGATATCACCGGCGCACCCGCACCGAACAGGTCAACGATTCTCATGGTCCGAGGCCAGCCTACTGAGTGAGCTACCTGGTCGCCACGCGTGAGCACGGTGCGCGGCGCAGAAATCCTGAGGTCACAAATCCCCAGGCTCCAAATCGACACGCTACAAATGAAACAACCCCGCCGTCCTATTGGACGACGGGGCAGTTCGAATAATA
>JAPYTD010000009.1:0-35612 GCA_029936315.1 Planctomycetota bacterium
GTTTGGATTCGTTGGCGAACCAACCCGTGTCAAATAACCGGGACAACCCGGACTTCGGTCCGCAGAATGCTCGCCGCACGCTGCGCCTCGCCGAAGGCAAGTGGGTTTCGACGCTGCAAAAACTGACCGGCCTGTCGCAGACCAAGTTCCGGGACTGGCAGCGCTGGCAGAACAAGAACAAGAGGTGGGAGCCGCCCCAGTAACGCGAGGTAGACTGATCACGCGCGCCCGCCCAGCCGCATCCGCAGCATGCTTCGTTCTTCCGTTTTGGCCAGTGGCCTTCTTCTTGCCATTGGCCCCAATCTACCGGCGCAGGTCGGTCCAGACACGGGTGGCCACGAAGGCAATACCCCGGCCCCGCAGCCATCCTGAGATCTGGGCGCTACGCCGATAGCCAACCAGCCAGGCAAGCGTAGTCGCCGCGAACAGGCTACAATGCACCGGTGCCGACCACCCGTGTCGTCGCGACCCGTGCCTCCGCCAACCATGCTTCGACTCGCCCTTGCCACCGCGCTCCTCTGCGCAGCCGTCAATGCCCAGCTCGGGCCGATGTACGCGCCTGCCCAAAACCCGCAGACGCCGGAGAAGATCATTCTCGGCAAGTTCTTGTTCTGGGATGAGCAACTGTCGAGCGATGACTCCGTTGCATGCGGCACCTGCCACCTGCCCGAGTTTGGCGGCACCGATGGCCGCACTCCGCACGCGTTGGCGCCCGGCCACGATGGCATCTACGGCACTGCCGACGACATCCACGGTTCGTCGGGCGTCGTGCGCCAAGCCAGCAACCGCACCTTCACGCCATCGGCGGTATTCGGACTGCAGCGTCAGGTCACAGGTCGCATGTCGCCGAGCAACCTCGGCGCTGGCCACCACGCAGACCTGTTTTGGGACCTGCGCGCACGTGGCCAGTTCACCGACCCGGAGACCAACCAGATCCTGATTCCGTTCAACGGCCAACTCGAGTCGCAAGCCGTCGGACCAATTCTCAGTTCGGTCGAGATGGGCCACGTGGGTCGCACCTGGCAAGACGTGCGGCAGAAGCTGCAGAGCGTCGAGCCGCTCAAGCTCGCCAGCAACCTGACGCCGGACCTCGTCGCCGAACTGGTGCTGCACCCCACCTACCCCACGATGTTTGCCTCGGCGTTTGGCGATCCCGCGATCAACTCGGCACGCATTGCGTTCGCCCTCGCCAGCTACCAGCGCACGCTCAACCCCGACCAGACCGCGTGGGATCAGTTCATTGCCGGCAACACCAACGCGATGACGCCGTACGAGCAACAGGGCTACTCGTTGTTCTCCAACCAAGGCAACTGCCACGCATGCCACTGGGAACCGCTGTTCTCTGATGACCTGCCGCACAACCTCGGGCTGCGCCCAATCTCAGAGGACATCGGAGCCTTCGTCTCAACCAACGACCCGTTCGATATCGGCGGCTTCAAGACGCCATCGCTGCGCAACGCGGCGCTCAAGCAACGGCTGTTCCACAACGGCCAGAGCGTGGCACTCAACGATCCCGGGCAACTGACCGACGCAACCTCGACCCTCAACATCTACCTGCAAGGTGGCGGCGTCGACCTGAGCAACCTCGACCCGTTCATGCTGCCATTGATCAACCTGGGAGTGACCGCGAACGACCTGGTCATCATTCAGGACTTCATCACGACGGCACTGACCGACTCGCGCGCGGCCAACCGGCAACCGCCGTTCGATCACCCGGACCTGCGCTCGATGGCGATCGCACCACCGCGCGTCTTTGGCACCGGCCTGGCCGGCAGCAGCGAACCGTTCTTGATCGACACCGCGCCGCCATACGTCGGCAACCTCGAGTATCGCCTCGGTCTCGCCGGCGGCGACGGCGCTGGTCTCGCTGTCTTGACCTATGGCTTCCAGTCGTTTGAACCGGGTCTGAACTTCGCCGGCTTGCCATGGAACGTGAACGTACACGACTGGCTGCCGGTCGCCTTGCAGGGAGCGGCTGGCGCACCAGGCTATGCGACGCTGCACCTGCCGATCCCCGATGTGCCAACGCTGTCGCTGCTGCCGCTCTACTGGCAGTTGTTTTGCGACGACCCACAGGCACCCAACGGCATCTCGACCAGCCCGGGTTGGGAGTTCATCCTCCACTAGGCGGGCCGAACCGTGAAGGGCGTGCCCTCTCACGGCGCCACTACTTCGGATAGACGACGTCGAGCGGCGGCACAGCTTTGTTGCGACGATCGCCGTCGCCAAACAGGTAGTGCTCAAACCACCGCAGCGTGCGCACCGTGTAGTCCAGTCGGTTGACGTTGAGCCGGTTGCCGTGGCCCTCACCGGTGTATTGCACGAAGCGAACCGGCGTATCGGTCGCGAACTTGACCGCGCGATACAGCATCAACGGTTGGCTCGGATGCACGCGTGGATCGCTCGTGCCACCAGCCAACAACAACGGCGTATCGCAGTGCTCGGCCCAATTGAGTGGACTGCGGTCGGCGAGCAGTCCGGGCTGCTGCCACGGCCACTTCTCCTGGTAGTGCACGTAGTAGAACTCCATTGCGATGTTGGTGGTCATCCACTTGGTGCGCATGTCGACGAAGGGCACGAAGCTGACCGCCGCGGCAAAGTGCTTGCTCTCCCGCGTCGCCGCCCACGCCGCCGTGTAACCGCCGTAGCTGCCACCCCCGACCCCGACGCGCGTGCGATCGATCATGCCGAGCTTGTCGAAGTGCGCGATCGCATCAAGGTGATCGTCGAACTCCTTGCCCATCGGATCACCGTGATCGTGCTTGCAGAACGCGACACCATAGCCAGTCGACGAACGGTAGTTCGGGTACCACGACATGACGCCGCGTGCCGCCAGTAGATGGCCCCACTGCGAGTAGGTCGTCAACCAGCCGTTGCTGTAGTGCGACTCCGGGCCGCCGTGTGCAACGATCACCAGTGGATAGCGAGTGCGCATTTGGTAGCCGATCGGCAACACCAGCAAGCCTTCGACCATCAAGCCGTCGCGGGTGCGGTACTTGACGACGCGCTGTTCGCCGAAGGCGCGGTTGGCGAGGTTTGCGTTCGTATTGGTCAAGCGGTGCGCCTGCGCCTTCTCGGGCTCACTTGATGGCGAAAACAGTTCAGCCGGGTGGTTGGCGTGGCTCGCGGTAAACACAAACTTGCCGGCGTGGTTGCTGAACCCCGAGATCGCCAGCTGGCTCTCTCTTGGCTCATAGCTCCGCTGCTGACCCGCCGACGCATCAAGGTGACGCAGCCGCGTGCGCACCCCGATGCTCTCCTGCACCAAAAAGCCCGACGGCGTCGCCTGCAGGTGTTGCACCATGCCGGCGAAGCCGTGCGTCATCGGCGTCGGGCCACCACTTCCGTCGGTCGCGATGGTGAACAGACTGCCGGCGTGAGGATCATTGCGATCGGCTGCCGAGATGTAGGCGAGCAAGTGGCCGGCAGGCGAGAAGGCGAAGTCGCCGAGCTTGCCAGGGTTGTCGACCAGCTTGCTGAGCTTGCCAGTGGCGACATCGAGCAGGTGCAAGCGCTTCTTCATGTAGCTCGCGTCGACGGTGTTCTCGGGCGCGCAGGCACACGCAAGGGTCTTGCCGTCCGGCGACCACTCGAAGCCGTAGACCGTCACGTGCTCGGTCAGGCGGCGCGGTTCGCCACCTTGCTCGACAACCCACAGCGACAGGTGACGCCAGTCTTCGTCAACGACGACCGGTCGGATGCCGCTCGCGTAGGCGGCAGCACGCGCCTTGGGCCGCGCGTCCAACACCGTGAACGCAATCGCCTTGCCATCCGGGCGCCAGCGATAGCTCGCAACCGAGCGCGTTGCCGCGAAGACCTTCGCCTCGCCGCCTGCAATCGACTGCACGACGACTTGCATCTTGCCATCGACACGACGCTTGAACGAAACCGCGCGCGCCCCGGGTCGCAGCACCATGCTGCCCGCGCTGTTCTTGCCTTTGACGAGCCAGCGGATCTTCGGCATGACGTCGCCAGCTTGGTTCTCAAGCGATTCGATGACACCAAGATGCAGATAACTGCCGCCCGACCCATCTTTGAGGGGCACCGGCACCACCATATTGAACGCAACAAAACCGTCCCCTAGCTGGGGATTGATAATGGTTCGTAAGTTCAGTGCTTCCGTCACGGACAGCGGTTCTTGCGTCCGTGGATTACTATTCACCAAGCCGACGGCGCCGCAAACAAGCAGCGCGGCAACGGATCTGATCGAGTTCGCCATGGCATCGACGATACCCTGCCGAACGGCCACGAACCTCAACCCTGATGCCAATGCGCGCTGTTGTTGCTCACTTCCGACACTAGGCTTGTGTGCAATCCGGTGATGCCATGCACCTCTTCGAACTGACTTCTGACGATCGTCGCAAACTGGCACAAGCGTGTCTGCGCGAAAGCGTTGATGAGAGTTACGTCAGCTTCGTAGCTCGACACCTCAACGTTGCCGACGCTTCGTGGCGCTGGTGCTGTGGCAGCAACTGCGATCCGTGCGTAAATGCTTTAGGCAGAGCAGTGGACCGCGCAAGGCGCGAGCTTTGTGTGGAACCACCAGGGCTATCCGCGGAAGACTCTCCATCGTAAGATACACCGCCATGGACACGAGCCGAACCGTGCTGCTGGCCCAGCACGTCATGCAAAGCGCCGTCTTCGTCCTGAGTCACGACCGACAAGTTCTCGACGCAGTAGACGATTTGATTCAAAGAGGTTTCTCGGGTGCACCGGTAATCGAGCACAACCGCGTCGTTGGAGTTTTCAGTGAGCGCGATGCGCTGACCGCGATCGCTGCCGCGCACTACGAGCAGGAACCACCGGGACTGGTATCCCAGCACATGCGCCGCGACTTCGCAGTGGTTGCCGCGGACGCGGACGTCTTCGAAGTGGCATCCGTCTTCCGCGACCAGCCGATTCGTCGGGTGCCCGTGGTCGACGTGGAGCGCCGTCTGCTTGGCATCATCTCGCGCGGCGACTTGCTCAAGGCGTTGCGCACGACGTTCCGTTCGCGCCAGCCAACCAAGTACGAGCAGCTGCAAGAGCACATGTCGCTGCGACACGGCAGCTAGAAAGCAGCCCCACTGCTACTGCTTCAGGCCAGACAGGAAGATGTCCGCGCCCAGTTGGATCGCGCGGCGGATGCGCGACTTCGCCTGCCCCCTGTACATCGCGGAAACTTGCGGCGCGAGTTCGACCCGGAAGACGCGCATCATGTCGCCGCCATCGGACAGCACCGCGACCGGCGGTCGTTTCAACTTGCGACCGCATACCTTCTCGACCACCGGTTGCAGTTCGAGGACCAGTTTCTGCAGGCCGCGATCATCGAGGCGATTGAGATCCTGCGCCGGCAAGACACTCGCCAGGCAAAGCGCAACGAGCGTGCGCGAAGGCAATCACATACTGGGATTCATGAGCCTGCTACCGCATCGGCTTGGGCGGTCGCCCCCAACGCTCGCAGCTCCAATGCGATCATCGGCAAGATTGCCAACGCATCGACCCCCCCCGCCTGAATCGCAGCCACAGCCTTCTGGCGAACGGACTGGGGCGGCTCCGCCCGTAAGACCTGAGCCATCGCCTTCGCTAGCAGACGACGTGAGTCCTGGTCCTTAGGATGTCCATTGACCACGAACAACGCATGCCAGGCAGCCTCTCTGTGTTCATTGAGCGCCAGCAAACACGTCGCCATGCGGCGACGCGATTCCAACACGTCGGGCGTGCGCGCCAACACCCATTGCAATTCGACGATGGCCTTCTGCCACTGCCGCGACTCGGTTAAAGCCCACGCCAACGTCACATGCGCGGCGTAGTTCCCCGGATGATTTCCGACGACTTCCATGCTCAGCCGCACCGCTTCCTTCTGGTCCCCCTGCTTGAGGGACAACACGGCCAGGTTGGTGCGAGCGTTCGGCTCGTGGGGCGCCAACTCAAGCGCGCGCAAGTAGAACTTCTTGGCCTCTAGGGGATTGCCCGACAAGTGCTCGACGACGCCGAGATTGGTATTGGCCTCATCACTGGTGTCATCAATGACGAGGCATCGCGTCAGGTAGTCGCGGGCTTTGTCGAGTTCGCGCGCATCGGTTGCCAATTTGCCAAGGTTGACCAGCGACAACGCTGAGCGCGGGTTCTTCTCCAGCGTGATCGTGAACATCCGTTCGAAGCTGTCGTACTGCGGCAACAACGTCGATGTCGTGATCGCCATCAACACCAACCATGCGCCGGCAACAGCAATCGCGATGTTCTCCGCGACGCGAGCCATCAACAGGCGCGTCGCGACGGCGGACACCGCGACGATCACACCGATACTCGCGTGGTATTGGAAGTGGTCCGCCACAAACGAGTAGCGGAACGGATAGACGTCAAAGAACCCGATCGCTGGCACCAACGTACCGCCAAACAGCAGCAACATCGCCGCTGGACCGCGACCGATCCTTGCGCGCAACAACCAGGTAGTGGCGACTGCGACCAGCGCACCAATCGGCGCCGCCCACAGCAGCATCGAGGGCGGGTTCACGTCCCAACGCGGGTAGTTGAAGCAGGTATCAAACGGCCACAGCAGGCTACCGAAATAGAACCAGCACGCGCTGCCTGCGACGACCAGACGTTGGCTGCCGACCAATTGCCACGGGGCATGCGCTGCGCCCACGTGGGTCGCCTCGAGATGCACAGTGATCCAACCCAGCACCGCCCCGATAGCGAACCAGGGCAACGCTCCCATGATCGCGCGCTTGTTGATCGTGCCATCGCGCCACCACACGACGATCAGCAGCGCCGCCGGCAGCGACGCGGTGACCGTCTTGCTCAAGAGCGCGCCGAGCAACCAGAGGAAGCCGATCCCGTAGCTGCGGTTGTCCTGCTCGTCGTGCCACCGCAACCAGCGCTCCGCAGCGAGCAGGTAACACAGAAGCGAAAGCACGTTCTTGCGCTCCGTGATCCACGCGACCGACTCGACGTGCACCGGATGCACCAAGAACCACAGCGAGGCAAACCAGATTCCTGGCACCGCCAATCGTCGCCCCAGACGCAACAACACGAACGCCGAAACGCCGTGTAGGACCACGTTGACCAGGTGGTAGCCGACTGCGGAGAGCCCCCAGATTCGGTACTCAAGCCAAAACGACGTGTGCACCAGCGGGTAGTACTGCGGCAGAGAGGTCGGCTCAAACCAGATACTGGCCAACCCGCCCCACGTGCGCAGGACGGAGTTATTGGTGACGTAGTCGTCGTCGTCCCAGATGAAGCCGCACTGCGCCACCCGCCAGTAGCTGAGCAACAAGAAAACGACGATCAGGCCAACGGGAGCCCACTTGGATCGCAGGAATGCCATTCGCTGCCAAACCTGAACCGCTGAGGCTGGGGAAAGCAATGCGCACGATGAGGGTTGCGTGACCTCGAACAGGTTTTTGCACCTCGCTGGATCCCACTCCGGATCCCCCGCCGACAAGGTGGATCCGACGGCACCGGCCTTCTATGGTCCGCAACATGGACCAAGGCACCATGCGAACGACCCCGCTTGAGAACTTCCCGCCGCCGGAGCAGTGGGACGATTGGCAGGAACTCGACGCCAAGGCATGGCCAAAGCGGGTCACCAAGAACTACGCGCTGGTGCCAACGATCTGCTTCAACTGCGAAGCGGCTTGTGGCCTGATTGCCTACGTCGACAAGGACACCGACAAGATCCGCAAACTCGAAGGCAACCCCTACCATCCGGGGTCTCGCGGCCGCAACTGCGCCAAAGGTCCAGCGACGATCAATCAGATCCACGATCCTGAGCGCATCCTCTACCCACTGAAGCGGGTCGGCCCGCGCGGCAGCGGCAAATTCGAACGCGTCTCGTGGGATGAAGTTCTCGACACGCTCGCCGCCCGTATCCGCAAGGCGCTCATTGAAGACCGCAAGACCGAGGTCATGTACCACGTCGGCAGACCGGGCCACGATGGCTACGCCGAACGCGTGCTGCAGTCCTGGGGCGTCGACGGCCACAACTCGCACACCAACGTTTGCAGCGCGGCGGCGCGCCTCGGCTACACGTTGTGGAGTGGCTACGACCGCCCATCGCCAGACTACGAAAACGCGAAGTTCACGCTGCTGCTCTCGGCACACCTTGAGACCGGTCACTACTTCAACCCGCACGCGCAGCGCATCATCGACAGCAAGATGAATGGCGGCAAGCTCGCGGTCTGCGACGTGCGCTTATCGAACACCGCCAGCATGGGCGACTACTGGCTGGCGACACGACCCGGCACCGAAGCGATGATGCTGCTCGGCTTCGTGCACGTATTGCTGCGCGACGACTTGGTCGACTGGAAGTTCATGAAGACTTGGGTCGACTGGCGCGCCTACCAGAAGATGAAGGATCGCGACGACGACTTCGATGCCTTCAAGGCGGGACTCGTCGAGGACTATGCCTTCGCGACGCCCGAACACGCCGCGGACATCTGCGGGCTCGAGGCCGCGACGATCGAAGAGGTGGCCAAGGAGATCGGCAAGGCCGGCAGCGCCTTTAGTTCGCATGTGTGGCGCAACGCCGCCGCTGGCAACGAAGGCGGCTGGGCCGTCGCGCGCAACCTGCAGTTCGTCTGCGTGCTGGTAGGGGCCGTCGCGTCGGTCGGTGGCACCGCTGGCAGTGGCACCAACAAGTTCGTGCCATCGCCGTTCAGCAAGCCGCGTCCGCATGAAGTCTGGAGCGAATTGCTCTACCCCAGCGAGTGGCCGCTAGCGCACCACGAACTGAGCTTCTGCCTGCCGCACCTGATCAAGAGCGGCCGCGGCCGCATCGACACCTACTTCGCCCGCGTCTACAACCCCGTCTGGACCAATCCGGATGGCGCCATGTGGATCGACATGTTGCAGGACGAAGAGCAGGTCGGTTGCAGCGTGATGATGACGCCAACCTGGAATGAGACCGCGCGCTGGTCGGACTTCGTGCTGCCGATGGGCCACGCCACCGAGCGCCACGACCTGATGTCACAGGAAACCCACGCGGCGACGTGGATTGGCTTCCGCCAACCGGTGCACCGCACGCTCGCGCAACGTCAGGGCAAAGAGTTCACGTGGACCTACGAGGTCAACCCCGGCGAGGTTTGGGAAGAAGATGAGTTCTGGATCGCGCTGTCCTGGAAGATCGACCCCGATGGATCGCTCGGCATCCGCGAACACTTCGAGTCGCCGTATCGCAAGGGCGAGCGCATCACGATCGACGAGTACTACAAGTGGATCTTTGAGAACTCGGTGCCCGGTCTGCCCGAAGCCGCCGAGAAAGAAGGCCAGACGCCACTCGAATACATGCGGCGTCACGGCTGCTTCTTGGTCAAAGACCAGGTCTACAAGACCCATGAGACCGAGTTGCCGAAGGGTGACTACAGCATCGACCCCGACCAGGGCGTCGTGCACAAGGACGGCAAGATCCTCGGTGTGTTCGCCGACGACAAGTGCATGCAGGGTTTCCACACGCCATCGAAGAAGCTCGAGCTGTACTCGCCAACGATGAACGACTGGGGCTGGCCCGAATACTCGACGCCGACCTACCTTGAGAGCCACATCGATGAGGCCAAGCTCGATCGCGACAATGGCGAGATGGTGCTCGTGCCAACGTTCCGGTTGCCAACGCTGATTCACACCCGCAGTGCCAACAGCAAGTGGCTGACGGAGCTGTCCAACACCAACCCGGTCTGGATACATCCAACGGACGCGGCGCGGTTCGGCGTTGCCATGGGCGACCTGATCCGCGTCACGACGCGCATCGGTTACTACGTCAACGCCGTCTGGGTTACCGAAGGTGTGCGCCCTGGTGTGATCGCATGCAGCCACCACATGGGTCGCTGGACCGTCAAGAGCGACCAGGTGTCCGGCAACCACTGGCAACTGCACGACGTCGACCTGCGCAAGGTCTCGGACTCTGCCTATCTGATGCGACGCACGAAGCCAGTCGGTGGCTTCAAGAGCGCCGACAAGGAGAGCGACAAGGTCTGGTGGTCGAGCGGTGGCGTGCACCAGAACATGACGTTCCCGGTGCAACCCGACCCGATCAGCGGCATGCACTGCTGGCACCAGAAAGTGACGGTCAGCAAGGCCGAACCTGGCGACCGTTATGGCGACGTCTACGTCGACACTGCGAAATCGATGGCGGTGTTTGAGGAGTGGCTGGCCAAGACGCGCCCAGCCGCCGACCACGGCCAGGACGGGCTGCGCCGGCCACTTCACCTCAAGCGAGTCTGCCGCCCTACCGACGACGCCTTCCAACTTTGATGGCGACGGCCACCGAACTTCGCACGCGCTTTCGCGGCCTGCATGCAGACGGTTGCTTCGTGCTACCGAATCCGTGGGGTGTTGGCTCCGCTCGCATGCTCGAGACGTTCGGGTTCTCGGCGATCGCAACGTCGACTTCCAGAATGGCTACGCGCACGCTCCCGATGGTGTCGCAGACAACGTCACGCAACTGATCGCCATCGGTATCGCCGGCCTGTCGATCGAAGATGCGAGTGACAAACGCGACGAGCCAGACAACGAACGCAGCTGGCAAGCAGCTACGAGTCGCTAGCCCGCCCGGCAAGTCAGTCTTCCTCGCGCGGCTTCGCGGTGCTCAGGATCTGTAGCTCAGCCATCTGCTCGGGTGTCACAACACTCGGTGCCTGCGCCATCGGATCAAATGCCATCGCCGTCTTCGGGAACGCGATCACGTCGCGGATGCCTTCGCGGCCGAGCGCCAGCGCCACCATGCGGTCGACGCCGAGTGCGATGCCACCGTGCGGCGGACCACCAAACTTGTAGGCATCCAACAGGTAGCCAAAGTTGCGGCGCTGCTCCGCTTCGCTGATACCGAGGAAGTCGAACACCTTCTTCTGCAGCTCGTGTCGGTGGATCCGGATCGAGCCCGAGCCGAGCTCCCAACCGTTCATGACAAAGTCATAGGCGCGGCTGCGGTGGCTTGCGGTGTCGGTAGCAAAGTCCGAGTTGTCCCAGTCGACCGGCGCCGAGAACGGATTGTGCGCGTACTGCCAGCGCTGCTTGTCCTCGTTCCAATCGAACATCGGGAAGTTGAGCACCCAGCAGCAGCGGAACTTCTTCGGGTCGCGCAGGCCAAGATCCGAGCCGACCTTGAGGCGTACTTCGCCGAGTGCACGGTGCACGATCTTCGATTGGTCCGCGACGAACAGCAGCAGGTCGCCGGGCTTCGCGCCCATCAACTCGATCAGCTGCTGCCCCGCCTCGTCGGCGTAGAACTTGGAGATCGAACCCTCGACGCCCTTGTCGGTGATCTTGGCCCAGGCCAGGCCCTTGGCGCCGTATTCCTGCACGTACTTGGTCAGCGCATCGAGGCCCTTGCGCGAGTACTTCGCGGCACCTCCTACCGCAGTGATGCCCTTGACCATGCCTCCCGTTTCGACGGCGCCCTGGAACACCTTGAACGCACTCGTCCTGGCGTGCTCGGTGCAGTCGATCAGTTCCATGTCGAAGCGCATGTCCGGCTTGTCACTGCCGAAGCGGTTCTTGGCCTCCTCGAACGAAAGGCGCGGGAACGGCGTCGGCAGATCGATGCCAAATCCCTGCTGGAACGCATGCACTACGGCACCTTCGACCAACTCGAGCACGTCGTTCTCTTCGACAAACGACATCTCGAGGTCGACCTGAGTGAACTCCGGCTGGCGATCGGCGCGCAGGTCTTCATCCCGGAAACAGCGCGCAATCTGGTAGTAGCGATCGAGGCCCGCAACCATGCACAACTGCTTGAAGATCTGCGGGCTCTGCGGCAACGCGAAAAACTTGCCCGGATGCACCCGGCTCGGCACCAGGTAGTCGCGTGCACCCTCCGGCGTGCTGCCGGTCAGGATCGGGGTCTCCACGTCGATAAAGTCGCGATCGGCGAGGTACGTGCGCATTGCAGTCACGAACTTCGAACGCTTGATCAGGCCCTCCTGCAGCGGTCGGCGGCGCAGATCGAGGTAGCGGTACTTCATGCGCAGTTCTTCGTTGGCCTCGACGTCGTCGAGCACTTCGAACGGCGGCGTATCCGACTCACTGAGCACTGTCACTGCCGTCACCAGCAGTTCGATCTCGCCGGTGCTGCGGGCCTTGTTGATCTTGTCGGCATCCCGCGCCCGAATCTTGCCGCGCACCGACACAACGTCCTCGGCACCGAGCCGACGCAACAGGTCGACGGTGCCTTCGGCCATGTCATTGGTATCAACGTGGGCGACGAGCTGGGTAACGCCATAGCGGTCCCGCAGATCGACGAAGACCAGTTGGCCGTGGTCACGATGGTTCTCGATCCAGCCGTTGAGCACCGCTTCGGTGCCAACATCTTGGATCGTCAAATCGCCACAAGTCTGGGTGCGCTGCCAGGGAGAACGCTGTGTCATTGCGGCCGTGTCGTATCCGCAGTCGCCTGTCTATTCCACCTATGGACAAAGCAGTACCGCGCGAAGCTGAGCAGCAGTAGCCCACCCAACCCCAAGACCCCCCACAATGGCGCTCCCGAACATGCGACCCCACCGATCAACCATGCCATGGCGACCAGCGCGAGCGCCGTGGCAACGGCCGGCACTTTGGGCCCAATCAGTCGTTGTCGCAGCCACGCGGGGATTCGCTCCATTGGCGTGAACACGAACAAGAGCAGCCAGACCCGCATGTAGGGCCCCGTGTCCATCGTCATCCACGTCATCAGGTGGAAGCCGGTCGCCGCCGGCAGAAAGAACCAGCGCGAGGCCGGCCAGAGCACGACGAGCGGAAAGCACGCCTGCACGGTCACGACGCCAATGCTCTGGAACTGGCACAGCGCTGGGCTCTGGCCCACCCACCAAGACCACTGGCCCTTGTGGCCAAGCATGATGCCTTGCAGGGTGTAGCCGTTAAACCAGTCGAAGCCGCCCAGCAACAACTTCGACATCCCGGCACCGCAGTAGCCGAGCACCAACGTCGCCTGGACCAGCCGGATCGGCATGGCCTGGACATGGTGTTCGATCGGTCGTGACCGCCCCAGCTTCGAACGCACGAAGGCATCAATCGATACCGCCGCCCCAACGCGTGCAAACGGCAAGGCCGCCATGGCAAACGCGAGCGCGACCTTGTCGTGGTGCGGCTTGCCGAACGAATAGGCGAGACCCGTCCAGTAGTAGAACGCGAGCGCGCCGATGGCACACGACCAGCGAGAACAGACCCCGAGCACTCCGAGTAGTAGCGAGACGATCGCAACCCGGTAGGCGATGAGCGCCGCATCCGGACCAATCGGTTGCACACCGAGCGCCTGAAACAAGAAGATCGGTGTCCACGGCCGCGGCTCACCGGCGCCGCCGACCAGTTCGGCATCGGCGAACACCAGCGGCGAGTACAGCATCACGTCGTACAGGGCCGTCAAGCACACCAACGCGCGGAATGCGCCAAGGCGCGCCGCCGGCAGCGAAGGCAGCATCAGGCGATGGAAGCTGAGCCAGGTCCGCCGCAGCACGGAACTCATCGTTGGCTCCACCGTCGCACGATGGTTGGTGCAACCAAGAACGGACCGTCTGCCGTCAACCGGGTGCGCATGTCAGCGATCTCAATGCCGACAAACTTCTGACCGCGATAGCCGCGCTGCTGGCGCCGACGGTTCATGATGTCCAAGCGCTTCTGCAACCGCTCGCCCGACCCGTGAGCCAGTTCCGACAACATCTGCCACGCATCATCCTGCACGATGCCCGCGGCCCAGAAGCCGACCCGCTCGATTCGGCCGTCCTCAAAGATGCCCCGCAGGCGCGGTTTGTAGAGCACACTGCCGGCGTAGTAGTTTTCGGTGTACATCGAGAAGCCGACGAATGGCCAACTGCGTCCATAGCCAAGCGTTGCCGCAAGCAACTGCACCCCGAGCACTGCCGCAACGCCTGTGCGCAGCAGCGCGCGGGTCTTGCGGCGCCGTCCACTTCGCGGCCAGGCGAGCAACAACAACACACCGCAACCGGCCGCAGCCATGACCGGCAGCCAGACAACGGAGTACTGCGGCGGCAACGGCGCGTGCACCTGGTAGCGCGCGACCAGGCCCGTTCGCAGGTCGCGATCGATGCCCAGCACCTCGACGACGTGCTTGCCAGGCCGCAGGCCATCGACGATGTCGTCACGCACCGGATAGAGACGGTGGTGATGGCGCCGACGGTGACGCAACGTCGCGCCACCATTGCCTCGCACGTTCAGCGCAATCTTGATGCGACCCGCCGGGTCTGCCTGCAGCGAATCCTCGACAACATTGCCGTCGACGGTACTCGGTGGTTGACCCTGATCGGGACGGTAGGAGAACCAACCCTGCTGCGTCTGCAACAGTACGCGCCCATCGACTGCGTGCACGGCGACGAATGGTCCTGGCGGTAGATCTTCGCGCGAAAAGGTCCTGCAGTAGCCGAACCGTGCGTCGACCACGGCGAAGTCCGAAGACGTGCACAGCCAGACGCGATTGTGGCCATCGGCGGCGACGCCGAGCGGGGCGCCTTCGGGCAGATCTTCTTCGACATCCATGCGGTCCGCGATGAGGTGTTCGGCATCCAGCACGAACAGCCCGCCCTCGGCGGCCAGCACCACCCGCCCAGTCGGCTCCAGGGTCAACGCGTGGAACGTGCCACAACCACCGGGCTCGGTGCTCGGCACCTGAACTTGCTCGCCGCGCACCGTTGCCAACAAAGCGCCGCCCTCAATACGCACTTCGATGTCTTGGTTGAGCCGAACCGTAGCAGCGACCTCCGGCTGCAAACCGCTGGCAAGCACCACGAACGGAGATTGGGCAAGCAGGTCCCCGGAGGCAACTAGCCCGCAACCAATCATGCAGACGAGCAGATTTGCCGTCAGCAAGACCTGCCGGGTGCACACTTCCAGGTGACGCATACGCGCCCGATCATAGCAGCCTGCTATTCGTAACGAACGGACTCGCTTGGACTCTGTCGCAACGCGCGCCATGCGGGCAAGATTGCGGCGCACACCGCCGTTGCGAACGCGCCAACAGGAACGTAGAAGAACCAAGTCCACGGGATCGCCAACGGCGCATCGAGACGGGCGACGGCGTTCAGGCCGAGCACCAACACCTTGGCGAGCGGATAACAAAGGCCCAGTGACAAGATGCTGGCAAGCCCGGCAACGACCGCCCCCTCGATCAGGAAACTCGAACCGAGCGCCGATCTCTTCATGCCAAGCGCACGCAGCACACCCAACTCCTTGGCGCGCCCCAGCGCTGCGATCGTCATGCCGTTTAGCAAACCAACGCCAGCGAGCACGAGCATCAAGAACAGCAGCATGTCGAACAGTCGGAAATCCCGCCCAACATCACGGAGCAAGTACGCTGCAACACTGTCCCCGGTCTTGTTGCTGTGCAGGTTCGGCAACGTCGCGCGAGCCGCGGCGCGTACGACCTTGAGATCGGCGTCCCGCTTGAGCCGCACAGTGATCAGTTCGACACACACATCGCCAATGCAAAAGTCCTTGTGCAACCAGTGCGGGGACGTGATCGCAAACGCGCGCTCATCACTGTCGAACCCCGCACCGTCGTGCACGAGTAAGACCTCGTAGCTGACCGGCGTGCCGTTCTTGTCACGCAACGCGATCAACGAGCCTTCCTGCCAATCGCGCGACATCGCCAGGCGGGTGCTGACGATCAGGGATCGATCGCGCTTGCCCGCGTAGCGGTGCATTGCCGTCTGCCGGCCCTCAAGTGGGCCGCGGTAGCCACCGGCGCTCTCCACCGACAGACCGCGCAACAAGAACCCGCCGCTGCGGACCTCGCCTTCAAAGGCATCGACTTGTTGCACGCCTGCCACTTCGGCGAGCCGCTGGGCATTGGCCAAGGTGGTTGGCTCGGTGCGCAGGAACAACACGTTGGTTAGCGCGGCGTCGCCAAACTGCTTCACCTCGGCGCGCAAAGACCACGTAAGCGCCTTCAAGCCGAGCGTTGCCAAGAGCACTGCCGACAAGCCGCAGACGGCGGCTGACACGCGACCGGAAGAGCGCTTCAACACCTTGTCGACCAGCCAGGTGGCCATGGGCGCCAACGGCCGGAACGGCAGCAACATGGCGCGGCCAAGCATCCCGGTCATGCCAGGCGCCAGCAGCAGCACGCCACCGAACAGCCCAAGCATGCCACCGAGTTCGAGCAACACCGTGCGCGTCTCACGGCCTTCTTCAACAGCCAATGGCGTCATCGCCAAGTAGGCCAATGGCAGAGCCAGCACGAGCAAGCCAAACATCCAGACATGCACGCCGCGCATCAGATCGACGCCATCGTCGTTGCCCGGTGCCAGCCCCCTAGCACGCAGAATGTCGAGCGCCGGGATCTGGCGTGCGCGAACCAGCGGAAACATCGCACCTGCCAAGGTGAACATGACGCCGAGCACACCGGTCCACAGCACGGGGAACCACGGGATGTCGAAGGTCGACCACTCCTTACCGAGACCGAGCGAACTGACCCGTTCTGCCTGCAGCCATAGCGCCAGCACCAAGCCGAGTCCGATACCGAGCGCCGATCCGACGAGTCCAAGCATCAGTGCATCGACCAGGAAGATGCGCGTGATCGCGCCGGTGCCGGTGCCTAGACAGCGCAGCAATCCGAGTTGTCGGACGCGAGCAATCAGCGAATGCGACAGCGTCTGGAACACGACGAACATGCCGAGCAACAATGCCAGACCCCCGAGGATCTTCAGGCCATTGCGGAACGCACGTTCGTCAGCGCCTTCACCGATCATCGCACCGCGCGCATCAACGACCGAGTAGTCGCGGTTGAGTTCTTGCCTGAGCCGGTCCAGGTCTGCGCCTTGCTCGCGCAGGACGTGGTAGAGGTTGCCACCCACGGGCCGCAGTTTTTCGGCCAAGGCGAGCGGTGCGACGGCGACCAGACCACCTTCGCGCTTGCCGAGCTTCTGGTGTTCGAGCACGCCGACGACTGTCACCGTGGTGGAAAACGTCTTTGTGCCTGGAGGAGGCTCAATCGCCACCAGCTGTCCATCCTTGCATTCGACTCGTTGCGTCGTTGGCGGCTCCGCCAACGTCATCGTATCGCCAACATCGACACCAAGCAGGTGTGCAGCTTCAGCGCCGAGCAGCACAGATGCGACGTCGGGTTCTAGATCCTCGGCACCGAGATCGCGACCGCGATTGACCACGTAGTGCGCAAACGCATTGGCCGGCAACGGCGCCAAACCAAACACGGAGAGCGGCAAGGGTTTCTGTGGCCCCTTCGCAATGCCGCGCGCTGCACGCCAAACGGCAGCGTCGGCCACGCCGGGCCGACCACGCAAGTCCTCGCGCACGTCTTGCGCCGTGCGCGTCGACACAATTGGATACACCTCGAGGTCAACCCAACCGCGCTGCGGCTCCTGGGCCATGAGGCGGCTCTGGATCGTATTGTGGTCCATCACGTAGATGGCCACGACGATCGCAACGCCAAGCGCAATGCCGACCAAGGTCAGCAGGATGCGCAGGAAACTAGACGTCCAGTTCCTGGAGACGATGAAACACGTCAGCGACATCGAATGGTCCACCCTTCAGTTCGGACTGCGGCAACAACGCACCATCGTGCAGGAACATGACGCGGTCACCGGCAGCGGCATCGCGAGGATTGTGTGTGACCAACAGGATGCTCGCCGACAGCCGAGTACACACGTCGCGCAGAAGGCCAATGACTTCTTCGCCGGCCTTGCTGGACAGGTTGCCGGTTGGTTCGTCAGCAAGCACCAACGACGGCTGCGTCACGAGCGCACGGGCGATCGAGATGCGCTGCATCTCACCGCCCGAAAGCGCCGACGGCAGGCGGTCACGTAGTTTGCTGACGCCAAGCAACTCGAACAGGCTGTCGACGCGGTCGCGGTGCTTTTTGGGATTTTGACCGAGGATGCGCAATGGCAGCGTCACGTTCTCGTGCACCGTCAAATCGGGCAGCAGATGGAAGAACTGGAAGATGAAGCCAATACGCCGACGTCGAACCGCGGCGCGAAACTCCTCGTCACCACTGCTCAGAGCTTCGCCAGAGACCAACACGTCCCCGGCAGTCGGGCGGTCGAGACCGGCGAGCATGTGCAGCAGCGTCGACTTGCCGGAGCCGGACGGGCCCATGATGGTCGCGAACTCGCCCTTCTGCAGGGTGAAGCTGACGTCGCGCACGATTGGGACCTCGCGCCCCTCCATCTGCCGCATTCGAAAGACGGAACGTGCTTCAAGCACCGGCGGCGACGCGCCCGGCTCCGGGCTGCTGACGCGTTTGGCGTTTGGGTCGGAGGTCGTCGACATTGGCCGGATAATGCCCCATTCCCCTGGCGTGCGGTTCGATTTTTTCTTCGGACTGACAATTACTTTGCATTGCCAAGGTAATGATCACCAAGACGTAACCCGATTGCGCCAAAACGTTTGGCTGCCGCCTGCCCGAGACCATCGGCAACCGGCTATGGTTTGAGCGCTCGTGCCAATGCAAGTGGACAAGAAGGCCCTGAGTGACGGCGACCCGGGCAGCAACCCGGGCAACGCCACACCGGCGACTGGGCCCAAGACCTTGGACCTGCTTGCTACGACTGCATCCGAGTTGGCTCGCGCCGCCGCGACCTGGTTCGGAACGTCGAAGGGTGCCGGCCTCGCCCGCGCCGTGCATCGCGACGCAGTTTGCAAGGCGACGTTCTCCCCAGAGGACCTTGGCGCCGGACCGCGCGCGGCGGCCGTCTGGCGAGCCCACGCGACCATGCAGTTGCCGACCGTCGTCGCCGAACAGAACGAAGACGCCGGGCACGGTGCGATCCACAAGCGCCTGCTGCAACTGCGCGACGGCCGCACCATCGAGAGCGTATCGCTGCCAATGGGCCACGATCGACGTTCGTTGTGCGTGTCGACGCAGGTCGGTTGTGCGCGCGGCTGCACGTTCTGCGAAACCGGTCGCCTGGGTTTGCTGCGCAACCTGACGGCTGGCGAAATCGTCGCCCAGGTCACGCTGCAACGCCAGCACACGACCGTTGACCAGATCGTTTTCCAAGGCATGGGCGAACCGCTCGACAACCTCGACGCGTTGCTGGCGGCCATGCGTGTGCTGCACGATCCGAACGGGATCGGCTTGGCCCAGGATCGCATGACGGTGTGCACCGTCGGCCACGTGCCGGGCATCGATGCGTTGCGCGAGCTTGGCTGGAAACGTTTGGGCTTGTCTCTGAGCCTCAACAGCGCCGACGAATCCCGGCGCGCCGAGTTGATGCCGCACTCGGTGCGATACTCATTGCTCGAAATCCAGCAAGCACTCATGCGCTACCGCCAGCGCAAGAACCTGGCGCTCGGAGTGCACTGGTGCCTGCTGCCGGGCATCAACGACACGGCCCGCGATGCGGACCAGATCGCGGAGTTCTTGGCGCCGCTAGGCCGCACGTTCTTACACGTGATCCCGTTCAATCCAGGGCACGAGCCGATCACTGCGTTGCCCAGCGAAGCCGAAGTCGTGCACTTCGTCGGCTTGTTGCGCGACCGCGGCATCGCAGTTCGACGACGCATCACCAAGGGGCGCTCGGTGATGGCCGGATGCGGACAGCTCGGTTCGACTACCCAAACTGCCGTCTAGGCTCACCGACTACTTAATCTCGACCAGCTCGACCAGGAAGATCAGCGTCGCGTTGCCTGGAATCTTCGGTGGGCTGCCCTGCGCGCCATAGCCGAGTTCTGACGGGATCTGGAACAAGAACTTGGCGCCCGGCTTCATCATCTGCAAGCCTTCCGTCCAGCCCTTGATGACGCGGTTGAGCGGGAACTCGGACGGCTCGCCGCGCGCGTGCGAGCTATCGAACAGCTTGCCATCAGTGGTCCAGCCCGTGTAGTGAGCCTTCACCGTGTTGGTCGCCTTCGGGGAGTCGCCTTCGCCGGACGCGATCACTTCGTACTGCAAGCCCGACTGGGTCGTGACGAGCTTGTCCTTCGACGGCAGACGGAACTTCGGCATCGTCGACACCGAAATGAGTTCGAGCTCCCACACCGTGTCGGTGCGAGACTGCCGCACGAGCGCAGCCGGCACTTCAGCGCGAACCGAACCACCGACCTTCAGGTCCTTGACGATGTCCTTCAAGAACGGCCAGTTGAGCGAGTCAAGCGTGCCGCCAAAGCTGCGGCCAGTACGCTGTGAGCAATCGAGCAGAGTCTTGTCGATATCCCAGATGGCGTAACGCAGCGCGACGCCATCGCCTTCAGCGATCGCCGAACCATCACCAGGCTTGAGCACTTCGAACTTGACGCCGTTTGCGAGCGTCGTCTGCTTGTCCGGATTGCCGGGTCGCATCTTCGGCATGCTGATCACGTTGACCAGTTCGACGTCGAACACCAAGGTCGCGTTAGCCGGAATCTTTGGCGGCCGACCTTGCGGACCATAGGCGATATCACCTGGGATGATGAACTTGCACCGCATGCCCTTGGTCATCAGCTTGAGCCCCTCGGTCCAGCCTGGGATGACCTTGTTAACGCCAAACTTGCTCGTCGCGTCGCGATCGCGCGAACTATCGAACTTGGTACCGTTGCTCAACCAACCGGTGTAGTGCACTTCGACGTCATCGCCATCGGTGGGATAGATATCGCCTTCGCCCTTCTTGAGAATGCCCCACTGAAGACCGGACTTGGTCGTCTTCATGTCCTCGCAACTGGGAATGCCATCCTGCTTCTTCACGGCAGGAGTCTGGCTGGTAGCGGGCAAGGCAATAAGGCCGAGCGCGGCCACGGTTAGGTACGGAAGCAGATTCATGATTCTCTGAGGTCTGGTGGAGGCTGAAGGCGAAAGAGTATAACGGTGCCGCCCGGGAGCGTCACGACAGCAGCCGCCCGGGATTACTTCTTGGCGAGATTGCCGACCGACGTAGTGATTCGGCGCATGCCTACGATGGGGAACCGCGCCTACTTGCCCAACATGGCACGTTGGGGCTGGTAGAGCGCCACACCCGAAACCATCTCCGGACGGAATTGCGGCCCGAGATCCGTCAGGGGCTCGGAGCCGCCAACGACGAGATAGGCATGCGGCAGCATGTTTTTGTCGCCCGCTCGACGATGCCGCGACGCGATGCATATCGCCGTCGGCCATGAAGTACTTCTTCATCATCGCGGGCCGCGCCGTCCGGCCGGTCGGCAAACTGCTCTATTCTCAGATCGATCGCGGACGGCGGGCTCTAGCGCATGCTGCCCGTGCCACTCCGGCGAGCGATCATTTCGCGGGCGAGCGCGCGGCGCAGCGCACCTTCGGCCATCAAGAAATCTTCGCTCAGCTTGTCGAGTCCGGCCAGCTGCTCGCGGGCACGGACTTCAGCAGCCTTGACGCGCTCCAGATCGATCTCGTCGGCGAACTCGCCGGCCTCACAGACCAGCGTCAGCGTGTTGTGCTGCACTTGCGCAAATCCATCGGTGACAAACATCTCGTTCTGCTTGCCATCGATCTCGGTGATCATCGCTGTGCCGCTCTGGGCGATGCCGGTCATTAGCGGCGCGTGGTGCGGCAGCACGCCATAGCGTCCGTCCGTGCCGACGAACGACACCGAGCTGACCATGCGATCCATGATCGTGCGGTCGGGAGTGACAATGCGCAGGAGGAGTTCGGACATAGGATCTGGTCGTCTTGGTTGCTCTATCGAAGGACTGCGTCGCGGCCAGTATGGCTGGCCTGCCGACGACTACTTCTTTGCCGCGCGGGCGACCGACTCTTCGATCGAGCCACACATGTAGAAGGCCCCCTCTGGCAGCTCGTCGTGCTTGCCTTCGAGGATCTCCTTGAAGGAACGCACGGTGTCTTCGCGCTTGACGAACTTGCCGGGCGCGCCGGTGAAGGCCTCTGCCACGAAGAACGGCTGCGACAAGAACTTCTGGATGCGGCGCGCGCGGGCGACGACCAGCTTGTCCTCTTCACTGAGCTCTTCAATCCCGAGGATGGCAATGATATCGCGCAAGTCCTGGTAGCGCTGCAGCGTGCGTTGCACTTCGCGAGCAACGTTGTAGTGCTCTTCGCCGACGATGCTCGGGCTGAGCATTTTGGAAGTCGACTTCAGCGGGTCAACAGCCGGATAGATGCCGAGTTCGGCGATCTGCCGCTCGAGGATGATCGTCGAGTCAAGGTGCGCAAACGTGGCAACCGGCGCCGGGTCAGTGATGTCGTCAGCCGGCACGTAAACGGCCTGCATCGACGTAACGGAACCCTTCTTGGTCGAGGTGATTCGTTCCTGCAAGGCACCCATTTCCGACGCCATCGTCGGCTGGTAGCCAACGGCCGACGGCAGGCGGCCGAGAAGTGCGGACACCTCCGAACCGGCTTGCACGAAGCGGAACACGTTGTCGACGAACAACAGCACGTCCTTGCCTTCGACGTCGCGGAAGTACTCGGCCATCGTCAGACCCGTCAGGGCCACGCGCAGACGCGCGCCGGGCGGCTCGTTCATCTGGCCGAAGATCAGCACGGCGTTGTCGAGCACGGACGACTTGTTGCCATCTGCGTCGATGTATTCCGACTCGGCCATCTCCAACCAGAGGTCATTGCCCTCCCGGGTGCGCTCACCGACGCCACAGAAGACCGAGAAGCCACCCTTCTCAACTGCCGTGATTCGGATCAGTTCTTGGATCAGAACCGTCTTGCCGACGCCAGCACCGCCAAACAAGCCGATCTTGCCGCCCTTGGCGAACGGACACAGCAGGTCGACGACCTTGATCCCGGTCTCGAAGACCTCACTGATGGTCTCCTGCTCGTCGTACGTCGGCGGCGCCCGGTGGATCGGCAGCATGGTTTCGCTGACGACCGGCGGCATCGCCTCGCCGGTGCGCGGGTGGGCAACGCCCTCCTCGAGGGCGCGGCCGAGCGTGTCGAACAGGCGGCCGGTCGTGCACTTGCCGACCGGGACCATGATCGGCGCGCCGGTATCGGCCGCGGCCATGCCGCGACTCATGCCATCCGTCGTCGACATCGCCACACATCGGGCAGTCGAGTTGCCGAGCTGCTGCGCAACCTCGAGCACCAGGTCCATGCCGCGAGCCGCGTCAACCACCGTAATGGCGTTGTAGAGGTTCGGCATGTGGCCTTCCGGGAACTGAACGTCCACCACCGGGCCGAACACCTGGAGGATCTTGCCTTGCACTTTTGTTGCGGTAGTCACTTCTGTCGTCCTCAGTTTGAGTATGCGTTGCGTGTATTGGTTCTGGGGTCAGTCGATCGCCGGATCAGCTGACGGCACTAGATCAGCTGACAGCGCTTGCGCCACCGATGATGTCGAGCAATTCCTTGGTGATGCTCTCTTGGCGGGCGCGGTTGTAGATCTTCTTCAGGTCCTTCGTCATGCGGCCGGCTGCGTCGGTCGCACCCTTCATCGCCATACGGCGCGAAGCGTGCTCACTGGTCAGCGACTGGAGCATGGCATCGAAGATGACCGTTTCGAGGTAACGAGGCATCAGAGCGTTGAACACCGTCGATGCATCCGGCTCGATCAAGAAGTCGAGTGCGTAGTTGTCTTGCTCTGCGCCATCGCCAACGGCAATCGTGCGGATCGGCAAGAACAGTTGTTCGGTCGGCACAAACTTGGCCATCGATAGGAAGCGGGTCGAAAACAGGCGCAGTTCGTCACAGACACCACTGGTGAACGCTTCCACCAGCGCTTCTCCGACTAGCTTGGCGGACTTGAAGTCGGCCTTGTCGAGCGCCGGCTCGACAAAGAAGCGTTCCACTTCGAAGCCACGGCGGATCAGCCAGGTGTAGCCCTTGCGGCCGTAGACCCAGAACTTGGCCTGCTTGCCCCCGGCCTTTAGCTCGTCAACTTTTCGCTTCAGGGTCTGCAACAGGTTGCTGTTGTAGGAACCACACAAGCCGCGATCGGACGAGATCAGAAAGAAGCCAACTGTTTTGACCTCGCGCTGGGTGAACAACGGCACGTCCTCTTCACCGGCGACCTTGGTCGCGATGCGTTGGATCATGTGGCGGATCTCCGCGGTGTAGGGGGAGAAGTTCTGCGCCTTGGCCTGCACCTTGCGTAGCTTCATCGACGCGACCATTTCCATGGCGCCAGTGATCTGCGCGATGCTGGAGACCGACTTGATGCGGCCGCGTAGTTCCTTGAGGTTCGCCATGGATCAGGTCAGGTGTCGTTTAAAGATTCGCTATGCAAGAGTGACTAGCTGACTTAGGCGAGGAACTCGGCCTTGAAGGTCTTGGCCATCTCGTCACAGCTCTTCGCGATGTCGTCCGTCCACTTCTTGCCGTCGCGGATCGAAGCGAGCACGTCGGCGTGGTTGGCGCGAGCAAACGCGACATACTGCTTCTCGAAGTCGCTGACGCGCTTGACCGGGATTTCATCGAGGGCGCCCGAGGTCGCAGCGTAGATCGCGATGATCTGCTCTTCGACGGGGACCGGCTCGAACTCGGGCTGCTTGAGCACTTCGATCATGCGCTCACCGCGGGTGATCGCCTGCTGCGTGTCTTTGTCGAGGTCGCTGCCGAACTGGGCGAAGGCGGCCAGCTCTCGGAACTGAGCCAGCTGGATACGAAGGCCACCGGCGTTCTTTTTCATGGCGCCGATCTGGGCGGCACCACCAACACGAGACACCGAGATGCCGGCGTTCACGGCCGGGCGCTGGCCGGCGTTGAACAGCGACGACTCCAAGAAGATCTGGCCGTCGGTGATCGAGATCACGTTGGTCGGAATGTAGGCCGACACGTCGCCTTCCTGCGTCTCGACGACCGGCAGCGCCGTCAACGAACCGCCACCCATGGCGTCGGAGAGCTTGGCCGCGCGCTCAAGCAGGCGGCTGTGAAGGTTGAAGACGTCACCGGGGAAGGCCTCACGGCCCGGCGGACGACGCAGCAGCAGCATGACCTGACGATACGCGAGCGCTTGCTTGTACAAGTCATCGTAGGCAATCACGACGTGACGACCTTCGTCGCGCAGACGCTCACCCATCGAGGCACCGGCGTAGCAGCTCAAGAACTGCATCGAGGCTTCGGCCGACGCCGGCGCGGACACGACGATCGTGTAGGGCATCGCGCCGTTGGCTTCGAGCGTGGCAACCACGCCCTTGATCGTCGACTGCTTCTGGCCGACGGCGACGTAGATGCAGATGACCTGATCGGGGTTGTTCGGGTCGCCGCCACCGGTCGACTTCTGGTTGATGAACGTATCGACGATCAGCGAGGTCTTACCGGTCTGACGGTCACCGATGATCAGCTCACGCTGGCCGCGGCCGATCGGGATCATCGCGTCGACAGCCTTGAGGCCAGTCTGCAACGGCTCGGTCACCGGCTGACGTTCTGGCACCGACGGCGAACGGCCTTCGATCGGACGCATGTCCGAGTCAGCAACCTTGATGTCGCCCTTGCCGTCAATCGCCTTGCCGAGCGCGTCGACAACCCGACCACACATCTGCAGGCCTGTCGGCACCGAGATGATTCGGCCGGTCGTGCGAACAGTGTCGCCCTCTTTGACCTTGCTGTCGCTACCGAGCAGCACCGCGCCAACGTTGTCCTCTTCGAGGTTCAGGGCGACACCGAAGATGCCGTCCCCAAAGTCGAGCATCTCGTTCATCATGCAGTCGTCGAGGCCGTGCACGCGGGCGGTGCCGTCACCGACCATCAGGACGGTGCCGATGTTCGACTTTTGCATCCGGCCTTGGAAGCCTTCGATCTCGGCCTTCAGGACGGTGGCAACTTCGGATGGTTTGAGATCCATAGTGACTCGGTATCGGGACTAAGTTGGGTTGTGCGATCAGTAGCGGCCGGACGAGCTGGTGTGCTCAGGCGACCATGTATTCGGTAGACGAGTGCCTGCCGGCAGGAACCCGCCAAGCGGACGACTATCAGGCGGGCAATTGCTGCAGCTTGTCTTGAAGTTGATTCAACGCGGCGCGCAGCGAGCCGTCGTAGAGCACATTGCCGACATACAGCCGCACGCCCCCGAGTAAATCGGGCACATGGGTAGCAGTCAGCACGACTTGCTTGCCACTCAAGCGGCACGCAAGTTCTGTCAGGGATTTGAGTTCTTGTTCGTCGAGCGGATGTGCCGACTCGGCAGTGCCCTCGACTTCGCCACGATCGTCCATGTACAATTCACGGAATGCGGCGGGCAGATCGCAGAGGACCTCAAGGCGACGACGATGCTGGAGCACACCCACCAAGTTGGCGACCAGGTCATGACGACCCGCGGTCAACTTCTTAAGGATGCCGACTCGCTCGTCAGCGGCAACATCTGGACTCGTAAGCAAATCACCGGCATGCGGTGCGTGCAGCTCGCCGTGCAACTCGGCCAAGTCAGAGGCGACGGCATCCGTCACCCCTTTATCCTTAGCCAGCGCAAACAGCGCCGTTGCGTATCGCTTGGCGAGCAGCGTCATCAGGCTTTCTCCGCACCTTGCACAAACTGCTCGACAAGCGGCCTGTTCTTGGCTGCATCCACTTCCTGCTGAAGCAACTTGCCGGTCGCCGCGATGGTCAAATCGACGGCGATCGCACGGATCTCCTGGACGGCCTGCTGCTTCTCGACGGCAATGGTGTCGCGCGCTTTTTGCAATTCGGCCTTGGCCCGCTCGTCGGCGGCCCGAACGGCTTCGGCAGCCTGCCGCTCAGCACGCGACATGGCCTCCTCGACCATTCGCTTGGCGTTCGCCTGGGCGTCCGCAAGTTCGCCCTTGGCCTTGTCCATCTGGGCCTCGGCCTGCAGGCGCGCGACCTCCGCCGCCTTGATGGAATCCTCGACCTTCTGGTCGCGGTTCTCGAGCGCGATGGTGATCGGCCCGTAGACGAACTTCCACATGAAGATCAGACCAACGCCGAACGCGATAAACGTCCAGACCATCGCCCCAGGAGCGAACTCCAGCAGGGCGCTGAGTGGACGCTGCTCATCAGGCTCCTGAAGAGCAGCAAGAGCGAACGAAATGGTGCTAGCGATGGGCACGGTGCCTCCGGAAAGCAGTCGACGTGTGGATAAAGAAGTGGGACAGAATGATGCGGGCCTACTGCGTGGCGAGCATCAAACCGATCACCGCGGCAAACAATGCAACACCTTCGACGAAGGCGGCAAAGATCAGAGCAGCGCCCTTGATCGCGCCCTCGGCTTCCGGTTGACGGGCAATGCCCTCACCGGCAGATCCGCCGATCCGACCAATGCCCATGCCTGCACCTACAGCAGCAAGTCCTGCAGCAAGTCCTGCACCGATGCCTGCGCCGTTGTTTCCGGCTTTGGCAAGGGCTTGGGCAGCGGCTTCAACGGCTTCAGCGGCGGCTTTGGCGGCCTCGGGATCCTGGAAGAAATCAAGCATTGGGGGTTCTCCGTACTGAACTAAAGGTCGAAAGGAAGTAAGTGATGTCGCAAACAGTAGATCTCGAGCAACGGGTCGACCTAGTGATCCTGATGGATGGACTGGTGGATGAAGTTGATGCTCAAGAACGTGAAGATGTAGGCCTGCAATAGGGTGACGAAGGCCTCGATGATGTAGATGAAGATCGCCAATCCAACGCACGGCAAAGCCGTCAGATAGGATGTGATCTCGCCACCCTGCATCTTGGTAAACAAGAATATCAAGCCAATCGCAGCGGCGATGACAAGGTGGCCCGAAAGCATGTTCGCGAACAGGCGAATGGTCAGTGCAAACGGTTTGATGCCCAGACTGACGAACTCAATCACGAACATCAGCGGCAGCAACGGAGTTGGCAAGCCGTGGGGAATCAACCCCTTGAAGAAGCCGAAGAAACCGTTCTTCTTGATGCCAAGGCCCAACATCATCGCCAGCGTGATGAGGGCAAAAGGTGCCGTCACGAAGGGCGTGCCGGTCGCCGTGTAGATCGCGAACGGGGTCGGATGTTCAGTAGATCCATGTCCAATGCTCGGAATCAATCCGATGACATTCTGGAACACGAGGAAGAAGAACAAGAAGAAGAAGAACGGCACGAACGCACGCCCATCTTCTTTGCCCATCACCGAGTAAACCATCTCATCACGCACCCACAGGCAGAAGCCTCGCATGATGCGTGTGAACCGATTGGCGCGGCCGCTCCGAAAACTCAACAAAACCGGCAAGAACACCGCGAACATCAGGCCCAGACAAACCCACTGCCACGGATGCACGTTGTAAATCGTCCAAATGCCGTGCTGCCTTGGGTTGTCCTTGGTCTTCTCGGCTTTCAGCCAAATCGGATACGGCACACTGTGCTCGAACTGGATCTTGAAGATCTGCGCGCTCGACATCTTTAGCGTATGACGCTCTGGATGCCCGTGCGCCGCAGCATCCGCCGCGTGCGAATCCGGGGATTGCGTCGCAACTGCCGCCTGCGCACCTTCGTCACCAGCACCCCGCTCGCCCCCCTGCGCCGGCAATACCACCGTCGCCAAAAGGCACAACCAGATCGTGATCAGGAGTCGCTTGGCGAGCATGGAGAGGATGTGAGGCGGGGTAAGTGGTGTGGAAGCGGGCTGGAATGACTAGCAGTAACCGGCACTAATCAGTTCTGGCTCGACGCCGCAGACTGCGCGCAATCGATGCCGCCGTGGTCAATTGCAGGACCAGGGATGCACCGGCGAAGGTCACGGCAAAGCTTGTGAGATCGACGAATTTCACGTCGGCTGCGACTTCGTCAATTCGAAGCGGAAAAGCACGTAGCGCGAACACGCCGATCGTCAGCACGACCAGCTTGGCGCCAAACGCTGCGGCCATGAGGCCTTGCAGGCGCAGGCCTTCAAGCTGGGCCGTCAGGGCGGCGTCGCCACCGACCGCGGCGGTCCGGCGGGCGGTGAGCAGGCCATTCAGCCAGACCGAAATGATGGCCGCGAACACTGCCGCGCCCAGGCCGACCATGAAGTATGGCTGGGAGCCGCTAAGTTTGGCTTCCCCGCGGAAGACCAACAACCAGGTCAGCACGGCCGGCACTGCGAGCACCAGCAAACCAGAGCCGAGGGCACGCGCCAATGCGCCAGATGTCAAGCCGCCAGATGTCATGCCGTGCGTCCCCCGCGAACCAGTAGTCTGCGAACCAGTAGCCTGCGAACCTGAAGCGTCCAGACTCGACGACGCAGCAACCGCGCCAGCTTGAGCGGCGGAACCTGTTGGGTTTGTCGAGGAGGTCGAGGGCATAGTCAGCCGGGGGGCGGCGGGCCGTTGGCAGTCGTATCTTCGTGCGCTGGCTCGTTGGAATCCGCAGCTTTGTTCGACTCTGAGGCCTTGTTGGACTCAGTCGGCCAAGGCCACTTCTCAGGCATCAACACCCGAACCATGTGCAGGACACTTCCCAGGATGCCTGCAGCCACACAAAGGAGCAGCAACCAAGGTTTGGTGCCGAACTGTGCGTCTAACCACAAGCCGCCGTAGGCAAACAGCCCTACTGACACCCCCATCGTGAGCCCCACGCCCGTTGCGCGACGACTTTCTGGGAGGTTTCCGATCAGGTGTCTCATCTCCACCGCGCCAGCGAGGTCGACGAGGGCGAGCATGCTAGCAACCGCCCCCGGCACAGCGCAACGCTGCGTCCGCCATTTTCTTTGGTCAAGAATGCACCGCCCAGTGCCACTACCCCCGCGACGCACCGGGAGGTCCGGGGGCCGTCGCATCAAGGAGAACCAATGCCTAAGTGTCGAACCGTTGATCGCATGATCCCGTCCCTCTTCCTGCTCGTGCTGGCCACTGATCTGAGCGCCCAGCAACCACTTGCCGTCTCCCCGGGTGACCGCACGGCGCTTGAGGGCAGTTCGTATACCCACTATCCACTCGGCCGCCACCACGCCCGGGTGCAGACACTGCACGATGACGTTCCGGCTGGCTCCCTGATCACCGCCCACGCCTACCGCCGCGACGCGATCGGGGTGCGCGGCCAGATTGCCAGCTTGCAAAGCGACTTGCAGGTGACGCTATCGATCTCCCCCAACCCAGCCGCCCAGGCATCGTCGAGCTTCGTCAACAACATCGGCCCCAACCCAGTGGTCACCCTGCCGCGCACGATCCTGTCGTTCCCAGGCACCGATCGCCCGGCGCTCGATCCGGCCCCAAGGTTTGAACTGATGATTCCGTACGCGGTACCGTTCTTGGTTCCGGCCACCGGCGGCACGCTCTGCGTCGACGTCGAGGTGTTTGGCAACCAGACCATCAACGGCAGCAACCAGAACTTCAGCATCTACCTCGACGCGCACCAACAGTATAGCGACGGCCGCGCAGTGCAGCCCGGGTTCCGCTTTGGCCAGGGCTGCCCCGCCTCCGGCCAGACCGCCGACAGCTACGCCAACCTGGACCTGTGGCGAATGGCGAACGGCACCACCGAGCTCGACGTCTCCATCCGCGACGGCGTTGCCGACTCGGGCAGCGGCACGACGCGTGCGTTCTTGACGATGGGGCTCAGCCTCGCGGGCAGCCCGTGGCCGATGCGTGCCGACTGCCCCTTCTGGAGCTCGTCTGAGACGTGGTTCTTGCTGCCAGGGACGATGACGAACAGCGGCGACTACGACGGCGTCCTGCAAGCGCAGCCGCTACTGCCGCCGGGCTTTCGCATCTGGATGCAAGCCGGCTCGATCGACCTGAGTACCGTCGACATGGCGTTCAGTGATGGCATCACGCTGGTCACGCAGCCCTACGGCAGCTTGCCGATCCCATGCGCACGTATCGCCAACGGCAGCAACCAGGCAGCCACGTCCGGCTCGGTCTCTAACTCGGTCCCGGTGATGGCGTTCTTCTAGAGCCAACACACCGCTGCCCGGCCCCTATTTACTGCGTGGGGCGAACGACGGAACGAGGTGCTGGGGCCGGGCGGCACTTACTGGAACAACCCAAAGAACCAACCCAGTGCCGCAATCCAGTGCCGCAAGTTGGCGCGCCAACAAGCGACACTCCGGAATCGGAGAACTCGCACCACATGTATCGATCGGATTCGCGCGTCAGCCAGGCCCCATGCGTGCGCCACTACGCCTGGTCCGCCGCGACATTGGTCGCCCACTGCACACCAGTCAAGGGCCCAATCGGCGTCGCCGCCAACACCCCGATGATGCTGATCACGATCAGCAACTCAATCAACGTAAACCCATTGGTTCGATTTCTCATAGGAAGCACCTCGTGCTCCTACCGACCCCGATTCCACTTCCCCGTCAGTTAAATCACCCCAACCAGTTACCTGACACCGCGATGGTGAAATACGACGCTCCTCGCGACCATCACTGCCGGGTTAACGAGTCGTCATGCCGGCAAAAAAAATACAACCGCCTATGATATAGACGCCAGCTTGACACTTGCGCCACGCCACCAACGGCGGCAATCTTCCCAATATGGCAAAAAAGAAAGGTAGAGGCCGCCCCACCAACCCAAACTCCAAATCAGGCAAGATCCGCGCACTGCTGAGGTCTGACCTGACCGTCGCCCAAATCGCGAAGAAGACGGGGGCCACCGTGGCGCTCGTCTACAACGTCAAGGCGAAGGCTAGTGGTGCGAAGAAGAAGAAGCGGGCCAGCGCTGGCAAGAAGCGAGGCCCCGGCCGGCCGCGGAAGGCGAAGGGCATGGATGCACTTGGTGGCATTCTGGCGGCCGTTCAGAGCGCCGAGAAGGATCGCGTTCGCATGCGTGCGGCGCTGGAAAAGATCTCTGCGATCATCCAAAACGCGATCTAGTCGCTACGGCGACGATTCCGCGGCCGTGATTCCGCGGCAGTAAGCTTACTGCAGTGATCGACGCGAAACGCGGGCGGGATCTATCCGCGCCGGCCATCTCGGCCACGCGTCAAGCGCGCGTCGCATGCGCGCTCGCGATCCGCTTAGTTGTCCAGCTTTTGGCACTCGGGCAACGGGCTATTTGGCCCCCATGTCTCCATCGGCTGCTCCACATCGAAGTCGCCGAGGCCGCAGCGACCCACCAAGTCCTGGTAACTGTAGGAGCGCACGTTGCCACCGTTGAACAACACGTTGACCGTGCCGTCGGTGAACGTCCAGACGCCTTCGTTGTCGGTCGCCATCCAAGCTTCCTGGGCGCCTTGCGTTGCCGTGCGCAGATGCTTGCGGGCGCGGCCAACATAGTGCGTGTCAGTCGACATCGTGGACGCGAGATCCGGCCACGGCTCTTCGCCAATCTCGATGCGGCTGCGCTGCGCCCGATAGTCGGGATCGTTATCGCGCGAACCCGGTGAGAAGTAGAGGTCGAAGTTCTCTTCGGTGTGATCGAAGATCTTCGACGTCCAGGTCGACAAAACGAATTTGTAGCCGCCCTCGTGCGGCAACGCTTTCTTGTGGGCTCGCTTGTAGAGCTCCATCCACGTGTAGTGGGTCCTCAGCTGGAACGTATCGGCTGAGGCGTTGGCGGCAGCGCGTGACTCAAGCACACGGGGCAACAGAACGGCTGCCAGCACACCAATGATGCTGATGACGATGAGGAGTTCGATCAGCGTAAAGCCAGACTGGGATCGGCGCATAATGAGGCGGTCTCGCGGGTATCAGGACTCAGAAGGGGGTCCCGACCAGTCTAGTGGCAGGTGCCGCTCTTGGGAACGGCCGGCAGCATTTGTGCCCGCGAGGGCCTGTCAGCGACTAGTTGCCGCCGTTGCCGGTCTCGTTGCCCGTTCCCGAGGCGGGCGGCACAACGACCGGAACTGCCGTCGTCGTTGGCACCTCAACAACGGCGCTCGAGTTCTCACTGGCTTGCTCGGTCGCGCTGGACTGCTCGGCTTCGGCAGTTTCGGGCGTCGGGATCAGCGCCGGGCTTTGGGTCTCTTCGGCCTTTACTTCGGGCAGTGACGCCTCGGGCTGCTCCGGCTCGGACTGGTCTTGAAGCTTCGTTTCGCCACCTGGCTCTGCGAGGCTGCTGAGACCGTTCTCTTTCTGGTAGCTGGCTGCGAAGAAGGTGTCGCCACCGTATTCGCCCCACCACTGACGCCAGCGAAGCACAGCGAGCTGCAGTTCGTTCTGGTTCGGGGTGAGATGGTCGTAGCCAAAGTCGTGACCGGTCGCCGACTTCAGGGCCTCGTGGCACATGAAGCGCACTTCTTTGCGATCACTGTCCAAGCCTTCGATCAGCCTGGGCGATTGCTCCAGATCGCCCATGATCACCAGCGTGCGGCACGCTTCGAGGCTGACGCTCGCTTCGCTGTCGGTGACGAGCTGGCGCAGGTCATTGACGGTGCGGCGATCGCGCAGGCGACCAAGCACCCAGCAACACGAGCTTCGCACTTTGGGGCTCTCGGCATTCAGGCCACGCAGCAGAGCGGGAATGGTCTGCTCGCCAGCCTGATGCAACCACAGAAGGTTCTGTAGCAGCTCATCGCGGTGCTGGAACGGGATCTGATCGATGCGCTGGTTGATCTCCGAACTCATCAGCGAGTTGGGTTGCTGATAGGGGCTGACGGTGTTCTCGGTAGTCGAGCACGAAGCCAGGGCGAACAACAGGGTGGCAGCGGTGACCGCGATCCTCATATTTTCCTCATCAAATGCTGGAGTATCGGAGGCGGTCTGCCCCCGTGCAGCACTCATCGGTCCCTGCCAAGGCTGACTTGAGCAACCCATGGGATTTGTCTGAAGAATCGGACTCCTCCGGGCCGGTTGGCGGGACCAGGGCCATGGCAACGCTTGGGCCGAGAGCCCCGCTCGCGTAGAGTCCGGCGCAACCTCACCTCGCCGACACCCAACCGTAACGACACATGAACAAGGCAGAACTCATCGCCGGCGTGCAAAACAACCTCGGCGCGGAATGCTCGAAGGCCCATGCAGAACGCGCCGTCAACGCATTCTTAGCTGCTGTCGAGCAAGGGCTTCAGAAGGATGGAACCGTCCAGATCGTCGGCTTCGGGACCTTCGCGGTTAAGGACCGCAAGGCCCGCATGGGCCGCAATCCGCAGACCCGAGAGCCGATGCACATTGCCGCATCACGCACCGTCGGCTTTCGGCCCGGCACTGGCCTACGCGGCAGCGTCTGACGGATACCTGCGCGGCGGTGTTTCTGCGCGGCGGTGTTCGCGCCGCATCGCCAGGCACCTCACGCCGAGCCGTCGATCCAACCGCCACCCAGCACCTGGGTGCCGCGGTAGAACACGGCCGCTTGACCTGGCGTGATCGCTTCGACCGGTTCGGCAAACTCGACGCGCACCTTGGTGCCCTCTGGGGTCACCTTGGCAGCAACCGGCACGTGACGCGCGCGCACCTTGACGTCGCTGGCAAAGGCATCGCTGTCCGTCGGTGCATCCACAAGCCACCGCACGCCGTCGACAAACATCACGCTGCGCTGCAAGCCTTCGCGCGGCACCAACGTCACATCACCGGAGTCCGGCGCGATCGACGCAACGTAGTGGGGCGTACCTAGTGCCGGCAGGCCCTTACGTTGGCCTACCGTGAAGCCGTCCAAGCCATTGTGTTCGCCGAGAACCTTGCCGAACGCGTCGACAAACTTGCCGGGCTTGCCCGCGCCACCGCGGGTGCGCACGACATCGCGGTAGTCGCCACTGGTGACAAAACAGATATCCATCGACTCGGCCTTCGCGGCCGTCACCAGATTTGCCTCACTCGCCAGAGCGCGCACTTCGGCCTTGGTCATGCCACCGAGCGGGAACAACGTGCGCTGCAATGCCGCGCGCTCGACGCCAAACAGATAGTAGGTCTGGTCCTTGTCTGCGTCGGCCGCAAGGTGAAGTTCGCCATCATGGGCCACGGCGTAGTGACCGGTCGCGACCATTTCGGCACCGACGTCGTCGGCCAACTTGAAAAGGTGCCCGAATTTCAGGTCCTGGTTGCACAAGACACACGGGTTGGGCGTGCGACCGGCGCGGTATTCGGCCGCGAAGTGGTCCATGAGCCGGGCGAACTCCTGCTCGTAGTCGACCGCATAGAATGGAATGCCCAAACGATCCGCCACCACCGACGCGTCCCGGGCGTCACTGGCCGAACAGCACGACTTCTCCTGGGCAGACTTGCCCGCCACGCCGTTGCGCATGAACACACCAACTACATCGTGGCCCTGCTGTTGGAGCATCAGGGCGACCACGCTGCTGTCGACGCCACCGGACATCGCTACCAGAACTCGCATCGTTGTTTCCGCAGTATTAATCGCGGGGCGGACAGGATGCGCTTCTTTGGCTGCAACACAAGGCAATCGGTCCCTATACTCCTGGCCCATTTTCGGCCCCGTTCTGACTGAGCCCTTTCAGCGCCCCGCTTTCGAGCAACCACCCGATGTCGCAAACGACGATCTACGTTCCCTTCGCCTTCGCCCGTTCGACCCAAGACCCCCAGTCGCGCTCGGACAACCCGACGCCGGCTCCGGGCTCGACCGGCACTTCTGGCTCGACTCAGATGCCGACGACCGGCGCTACGGGCACCGCAGCGGACCCGAACGGCCAGAATCAGACGACAGGCGGCAGCCCATGCGGTGGCGACATGATGTGGCTGATGCCGATGTTCTTGGTCCTCATGTACTTCATGATGATCCGTCCGGAGCAGAAGCGGAAGAAGGCGCAGCAGGCCTTGCTGTCGTCGATCAAGGTCGGCGACACCGTCGTCATGCTGAGCGGGATGCACTCCGAGGTTACCTCGCTCGACGACAAGACCGTGACGGTGCGCACGGAAGACGGCAGCTTGATCAAGTTCGATCGCAGCGCGGTGGCGCGCATCGTTCGTGACGACGCCGAGGTCGCGCCGGCCAAGTAGTAAGCAACCACGACATCAGCACCCGGGACATCAGCAATCGGGACATCAGCAATCGGGACATCAGCAATCGGG
>JAPYTD010000009.1:35712-61727 GCA_029936315.1 Planctomycetota bacterium
CGGGACATCAGCAATCGGGACATCAGCAATCGGGACATCAGCAATCGGGGCATCAGCAACCAGGGCATCGTTCCGGCCAAGCCGGAGAAGACCTCGCGTGTCGATTTTTACAACAATTGGGATATCGCATCGTCGCGCGCAACCTCGCGTTGCGCAGCGGCGAGATCGACATCCTCGTCCGTCGCGGGCGCAGTTGGGCGGCGATCGAAGTCAAGGCGCGCCGCGATCATCCGGCGCCCGAACGATGCGTAACCGAGTGCCAACTCGACCGGATCGAACGCAGCTTACGAATCCTGCAACCAACTCTGCGACCGCGACCGCGCACGCTGCGCATCGACATCGTCACAGTTCGCTGGCACTGGACCAACAGCTCCGAGCCACCGACAGCCGATCTTAATCACTTTACGGGCTTCCGCCACTTGGTCGTGTCGGCGAGAGGCCTAGGTTGTTGCCACAGACCTCTTTCAACACAACGCCGATTCGCCAGGTACTCATGCACGAGTAGGCGACTCGCGATCCAGGCAGAACTCACCCAGCCGCAATTCATGGTCACCCTTGCTGAACAGATGATTCCGCGGCGCAAGCTGCTGCTTCTGTTTAGCGAGATGCTGCTGTTTGTCGCGGTCATCATCATCGGCACCAGCGCGCCACCGTTCAGCACGCACACCTTCCTGCTGTTGGAGCCATCCGAGGACCTGCTGCGCGGCCTCGCTACCAGCCTGACGATTGCAATCATCTGCCAGGCCTCACTGAGCTACAACGACCTCTACGACTGGAAGATCGCGCAGAACCGCGCCAATCTCGCCAACCGTCTGGTGTACAGCTACGGCTACGCACTGGTGATGCTGGGATTTTTGGCGTTGGTCGCCGGACCGCTGTTCTACCTGCCCGGCATCGACAACCTCAACGACGAGACCTGGAAGCTGATCGTGCTGGTCGGCATCGCGTTCGTGTTGGTGTTCTGCTTCCGACACGCGTTCCACTGGTTCTTCTACAAGTGGCGCTTTGGCGAGCGCGTCATCGTGCTCGGCTCGTCGCAGGAAGCACTGATCCTGTCCCGCATGATCCAGGACAACCCAATGGCGGGCTTCGAGCTGCTCGGCATCATCGAAGAACATGGCCAACCGCAACTCGAAAGTCGCGACAACGACCCACCGCTGGCCGGCACACTCGAGGACCTGCATGCCAAGTGCCGCGCAGAGGGCATCAGCCGCGTAATCGTGGCGCTCAAGGAACGCCGCGGCAAGTTCCCGGTCGAGGCGCTGCTGAAGTGCCGCATGGACGGCGTCATCATCGAAGAGCGGGAAGCGATGTTCGAGCGCCTGACCGGCAAGCTCGCCGTCGAGAGCATGCGGCCTAGTTACCTGATCTACGGCCGCGGCTTCACCAAGGACCCGCTGACCATGGCGCTCAAGCGCGTGCTCGACATCCTGGTGTCCTCGGTCGGCCTGGTGCTGTCGCTGCCGATCTGCATCCTGACGGCAATCGCAATCAAACTCTCCAGCCGCGGCCCGATCTTCTTCACGCAGGAGCGCGTTGGCGAAGACGGCGCGGTGTTCCGCCTGATCAAGTTCCGCACGATGCAACCCGATGCGGAGGCGACATCCGGCCCCGTATGGGCGCAAGAGAACGACGACCGCGTCACGAAGATCGGCAAGTTCCTGCGCCTGACGCGGATCGATGAGATCCCGCAGTTCTGCAACATCCTCAGTGGCCAAATGTCGTTTGTCGGCCCCCGCCCCGAGCGCCGCCACTTCGTCGACCAATTGCAGCAGGACGTGCCGTTTTACCCTCTGAGGCACACCGTCAAACCCGGCCTTACCGGCTGGGCGCAGGTTTCCCACCCGTATGGTGCCTCGATTGAGGATGCGCAGGAGAAACTGCGATACGACCTGTACTACATCAAGAACATGAGCTTGCTCTTTGATGTGAACATCATCCTGCGCACGGTTGCCGTGATCATGCGCGGCACGGGCGCACGCTAGACATCATGGTTGCATCTGGGACCACCACTGACCGTGCTGACTGGCACGCTGAATACGCACCGCGAGACGAATGACAAAAATTCTGGTAGCTGACGATCTTGGTGAAGAAGGCATGGCTCTGTTGCGGGACGTCGGCGACGTCACCCTCAAAACCGGCATGGACGAAGCGACGCTGCGTGAAACGCTGCCTGGCTTCGAGACTCTGGTCGTGCGCTCCGCGACGACGGTCACCGCAAGAAGCCTCGAACTCGCCGACGAACTGGCGTTGATCGGTCGCGCTGGCATCGGCATCGACAACATCGATGTCGCCGCCTGCACGGCGCGCGGCATCGCCGTAATGAACACGCCGGAAGCGGGCGCGGTCACGACGGGTGAGCACGCGCTGTCGCTGCTGATGAGCCTCGCCCGCAAGATCCCAGCCGCCGATGCGTGCATCCGCGAGGGCAAGTGGGAAAAGTCGAAGTTCACCGGCGTCGAACTTGAGGGCAAGCAACTTGGCGTTGTCGGCCTCGGCCAGATCGGCCGGGTCGTCGCCAATAAGGCCGCCGGCATCGGCATGACGATCGCCGCCTACGACCCGTTCGTCACGCAGGCCAAGGCACCCGACGGAGTGCGCATGCTCGACCTCGACGAACTGCTGGCAACCAGCGACTTCATCACCGTGCACGTACCGTTGCTTAAGGACACCCACCACCTGCTGAATCGCGAGCGTCTGTTCGCGATGAAGAAGGGCGCGCGCCTCGTGCATGCCGCGCGCGGCGGCATCGTCTGCGAGAAAGCCCTGTGCGAAGCACTCGAAGCTGGCCACCTCGCCGGCGCCGCGCTGGACGTCTTCGAGAAGGAACCACTGTCCGCGGATAGCCCTCTGCGCAGTGCGCCGAACCTGATCCTGACACCGCACCTCGGCGCCAGCACGTTCGAAGCCAAGCGCAACGTGTCCCTCGACATGGCCAACCAGATTAGACTCGCCGCCAGCAAAGGCGTGGTGCTCAACGGAGTCAACGTCGCCAAGTTGTCGCCGGCCGACGCGCTACGGGCAGGCCCCTACATGGACCTGACCGGCAACCTCGCATCGGTGTTGACGCAAACCTACAGTGGACCCTTGGTCTCTCTGCGCCTGACGGTGCAGGGCAGCATCCCGGCCTCCTGCCACCAAGCGTTGAAGGTCGCGATGATCGTCGGCGCGCTGCGACCGTCGGTCACCGGAACGTTGACTCCGGTCAACGCCGAACGCATCGCCGAAGAACGCAACGTGCGCGTGCATCTTGAGTCTTCTGAGATGAAGCGCGACTTCACGTCGCTGTTGCGGGTCGAAGCCCTGATCGGCGACACCCGCCACATCGCCTCAGGAACCGTACTCGGCCACAAACACGGCCGCATGGTCGAGCTCGACGACTACGTGCTCGACGCTATTCCCGAGGGCCCGATGCTGGTGACGTTCCACCGTGACGAGCCCGGCGTAGTTGGCCAACTCGGCACGCTGCTCGGCGATGCCGGTTGCAACATTTCGCGTATGCAAATCGGCACCGCCAAGGATCACGAAAACGCACTCGGCGTGCTCAACCTGTCCGGCAACCTTGCCGACGACAAGCTCGAAGGCATGCTCAGCAAGGTGCACGACATCGATTCGATCGTCAGCGCCCACTTGGTGCGCTAACCGCAACGCAACCCGTGGTTCCTCCCTTCGCCGCCGTCTATTTTGACTGTGACTCGACGCTCTCCTCGATTGAGGGCATCGATGAACTATTGCAGTTCGCCGACCCCGACCTGCAGAAGGACGTCGCCGAGCTAACCAGGCAGGCCATGAATGGCACGCTGCCGCTCGCCGAGGTCTACGAATCCCGCCTTGGCAAACTGGCGCCGCGCCGTGAGCAACTTGACCTGGTTGGGGCGCATTACGTGCAGAACCTGGTCCCAGATGCCTTGGTCACCGTGCAAGCCCTGCAGTTTCTCGGCAAGCACGTCGGCATTGTCTCGGGCGGACTGCTGGTGCCGGTGCAACACATCGCACGTCACCTCGGGGTGCCCCTCGACTGCGTGCACGCCGTGCCCTTGCTATTCGAAGTGGACGGCACCTACCGCGACTTCGACCACGACTCGCCGCTGTGGAAGAACGGCGGCAAGGTTCCGGTGGTGCGCGGTGCCCCAAGCACACACCAGCCGATGGTATTCGTCGGCGATGGCATCACGGACCTCGAGACCAAAGAGCACGTCGGTCGCTTCATCGGGTTTGGCGGCGTGGTCGCACGCGATGCCGTGCGAGCCGGCGCGGATCACTTCGTCGAGACGAGCAGTCTCGCGGGCATCCTTGCCTTCGTTTTGAGCGAACCAGAGCGCATCGCACTGCAGAACGACGCGCGCTTCCGTTCGCTGCCTATCTGATCCAAGCCTCAATCACAACCATGGGCAACCACCCCGTACTGTTCATTCCCGGCCCGACCGAAGTAGACGAAGAGCTGCGCCAGATCATGGCGATGCCGCTGCTAGGCCATCGTGACCCGAAGTTCGTCGCGACCGTTCAAGATGTCTGCCAAAAGCTAAAGCCGTTGTTCCTGACCGAGCAGAACGTCGCCTTCGAAACCTGCGCCGGCACTGCCTTGATGGAGGCGTCGATGCGCAACCTGGTCGACCGCGGCGGTCGCACCCTGCACCTGGTCGGCGGTGCCTTCGGCAAACGATGGGCGAAGATCAGCAGCGCCTGTGGTCGTTCACCCGAAGTGATGGAAGTGCCGCTCGGCCAGGCCCATTCGCCTGACGCATTGGCCGCCCGCCTGCAGCAAAGCGAGCAACCCGAAGTGGTTTGCATTACGCACAACGAAACCTCAACAGGTGTCATACAACCGCTGCAGGCACTCGCAGCCGTCATCCATGAGCACGCCCCACAAGCCCTGCTGCTGATAGACGTTGTCACGAGCCTGGCCGGAGCCGAACTGCGCTTTGACGACTGGGGACTCGACTACGCGTTCGCTGGCACCCAGAAGTGTCTGGCGCTGCCACCTGGCCTGGGTGTCTACGCGGTAAGTAACCGCGCCCTTGCCCGCGCCGAGAAGATCGAAGAACGCGGCTTCCTGCTCGATCTGCCCAAGTCCGTCAAAGACACCAACGCGGGCAAAACCCTCGCGACCCCGTGCATACCGCTGGTCTACGCGCTGCAGCGCCAACTCGAACGCATCCAGGCGGAAGGCCTCGAGAACCGCTGGCAACGCAACTTGGAATTGCAGGCGCGCACGTTCGCGTGGGCCGAGTCGAAAGGCTTCCAGCCGTTCGTCGTGGACAGCGCGGCTCGTTCGCCAACCGTCAGCTGCATCGATGCTCGTGGCCAAGACGTCGAAGCGCTCGCCAAACAAGCGGCAGCGAGTGGCTTCAAGATGGACAAGGGCTACGGCGACCTCAAGGGCAAGGCGTTCCGCATCGGCCACATGGGTGACCACACCATGGCTCGGCTGGAAGCGTTGCTCAGCGCGCTGAAGTAGCGGCCACTACATCACACGTTGCGACCCACGACCTCAGGCGCGCTTGCGCCGCGCGCCAACTACGCTGAGCACGACGATCACGACCGAGACCAAGAGCAACAAGAACCCGACGACCGTAGACATCGTATTGACCTCGGTCACGTTCTGGCGCACTCGGATAGCTATCGACCGCACCTCGATGTCGTGCTGCTGGGTGCGCTTGGCGACGAAGGTGTAGTCCCCCGGGTGCTCTACCGAGAACAGTTGGAGCGCCGCGGTCAGCGAATTGGTACCCATCACGAACGCGCCATCGTCGTCGTTGCGTTCCTTGCTCACGCGGATCGTGCTCGACCAGACCGTGTCCTCGACGAGGCTAAGCGACGTGTCGTAGACCGTTGCCCGCGAACCGAATGCGCGGCCCGGCTTGCGGTACTCGACCGCCGCCAAGAATCGAATTGGGTTCTGGTCCGGGTGCAAGGACACGATCAGTGGCTCATCCGGCTGGCAGGGATACTCTCCGGCCTTCGTGCCGGAGAAGAACACACAGTATGCGATCTGGCCCGGACCGAGGATCAGACCAGCGAGACCGACGATGACGGCCAGGGCGACGGTCGCAGCAGCGCCCGATTGCGAGGTTCGATTCTCCATGCGTTTCCTGAGCGTGCCCGAAACCGGCATGGCAATGCAAGCGATCGCACGACAGGTTCTTCACGAATGCGCAAGTCCCGTTGCGAAGCCGTGTTGGCCGATCAGTAGGGAACTAACGGCATGGTCATCGCCAGTGTGTAGCCAACCAACCGCCGAAGAGCACAGTACGGTGCCGGCACCGTACGAGCACGGTCAGGCCGCCTGGAGGAAGCAGATGGCGACGCCGGCGACTGCTAGAATCGTTCCGAGGATGCCGAGTGGGCCGACGCGAGCTTTGTAGAACCACATGGCGACCGGCAGCATGAAGATCGGCGTGGTTGCCATCAGGGCGGACGCAACGCCGGTGTTGACCGCTCGAGCAGCACCGACCATCGACATCCAAACGCCCAGAACGGGTCCACAAACGACACCGATCATCGCCGCGACCAACGCCTTCTTGTTGCGCACGATCTTGGTCATCGCAAGTGGCCGACCTTGCAGACATACGATCAACTGCATGCCAATCGTCGCGGCACACATGCGCACAATGGTTGCTAGCAACGGATCAACGCCCGATGGCAAGTCGGCGCCCTTCTCCATCGCAATGCCGGCCATGACGAAGCCGCTAGCTTGTCCCAGCGCACCGACCAAGGCTCCCACACAACCCCATAACCACTGGGACGCGGTCAGATTAGGGCGCCACGCACCTTCGCGCTTTCCCAGTAAGACCATGGCGACGCCGGCGACCGTCACGCCAACGCCAAGCAACTGGCCGCTCGTGGGATCCTCGCCGCGCAACAGGTTGATGGCAACGGTGCAAGCTGGCCACAGCGACATGATCACTGTGGCAAGCCGCGGCCCGATGGTGGCGAGCGCGTGGAAGAAGCCGTAGTCGCCGATGACCAAACCCAAGATCCCGGATACACCGATGAGCGAGATCCGTTCTAGCGACGCGTCCGAGGGCCAGCCCTTGCCGACGAGTGCGAACCCGAGCACAAACAACAGCGGCAACGCCGCATACAGCCGAAACTGGTTGAGCGACTGTGCGCCGGCCTCGCGACCGGCAACGGCGAACGCGAGGCTGCTACCCAGCCAACACAGGGCCGTCACAAGCGCAGCGATCTCGCCGAGGTAGGGCATGCAAAGGGCGGCGGAGTGTGCCAGTCTGTGGGCAGCGACTCAACGTGGAATTGCTCGACGACTATCTGGTGTGGCTGCGAAACGAACGGCAGAAGAGCCCAGCGACCCTGCGTGCCTACAGCGCCGACCTGCGTTCGTTCGCTAGATGGCTCGCCGAAGCCAATCACACAGTAGCCCAGGTTTCCCGATTGCAACTGCGTCGCTACATGGTCGAACTCGAAGAGCAGGGACTCAAGGCAACCAGCGTGCAGCGCAAACTGGCGAGCATTCGCGGGATGTTCGGTTGGCTGCAGCAAGAAGGCCACATCGACAAGGATCCGGCCAAATTGATCAAGGGGCCGAAAGCGGAGAAGCGCGTGCCGCGGTTCTTGACGTCACCCGAGGTCGACCAGTTGCTGGCGCAGCCGTTCGACGATTCACCACAAGGCCGCCGCGACCGGGCGATCCTTGAGACGCTCTACTCGACCGGCTGCCGGGTCAGCGAATGCGCGACCATGGACTTGCACGCAATCGATCTCGACGAGGGCATCGTTCGCGTGATAGGCAAGGGCAGCAAAGAACGCCTCGCAATGCTCGGCAGCCAGGCACTTGAGTCAATCCGCGCCTGGCTACCCGCCCGCAAAGAACTGCTGCGTCGTGCCAAGCGTTACGACGACGGCTCGCTGTGGCTCAATCGCCATGGCAAGCAACTGAGCGCGCGCTGGATCTTCGCCACGGTCGTCAACCGCGCCAAAAGAGCTGAGCTGCAAGTGCGACTGACGCCGCACGGTTTGCGGCATTCGTTTGCGACGCATCTACTCGATCGCGGCGCCGACTTGCGCACGGTGCAAGAACTGCTCGGCCACGCGCGCCTCGTCACGACCGAGATCTACACGCACGTCTCGATCGGCCGCTTGCGCGATGTCTATGACCAAGCACATCCGCACGGTCGTTCGCATGATGAGCAGGAATCATGATGCGGCGTGCGATCGGAGGCGTGCTCGCGCGCAGATTCCCGGCCACGCGCAGATACAACGCGACGCGACTGTGCGCGCCAGATCCCGCAGCAGCGTGTCCGACCCATACAGATGCGCGTCGTAACCCTGCACCTCGGTGCTCGGATCTGGATTGATCATCGAGCCATGCACGGCGCGGCCCTTGGCCACCGTGATCTTCGGGTGGATCGCGATCACCTCAACCGGCACCAAGACCCACGGGTCGCCGTTTGCAAAGGCACCGACGACGTGCTCCTGGGCGAACGTCCAGGCAATGCCGAGGCGTTCGATTTTCTGGGCAGTCTTGGGCAGACCCTCGCGATCGGCAACCGGCACCAGCAGGTTTTCGCCCATGCCATGGACATGCCGAGCAATATGGCACACCCAACTCTGGTCGCGATCATCAAGCATTCCCGGGAGTGTGCCAAGCGAGCAACGTACCGGTCGCGTCGGCGACGACCGCGGTCTATGCTCCGAACTCGGCAGGACTCTGCCGTTTGTTCTCCCAACCACCCGTCATCGAACCTTCGGACCTGGCCAGCCGTGCCCTCCCGCACCATGCCCTCTCCCCGCGCTGCTGTTCTCAACACGTTCGCCAAACACCGTTGCTCGGCCATCCTGCGGACGAAAGATCCCAAGGCGGTGCGTCCGGCACTCGACGCTGCGATTCGCGGCGGTTTCCGCATTGTCGAGGTCACCATGACCACGCCGAATTGCCTCAAGCACATCGCGAGCCTTTGTGAGCAGCAGGTCGATGGCAAGCCGCTGACCGTCGGGGCAGGCACCGTGCTCACTGTCGAAGACGCCAAGCAGGCGATGGCGGCCGGCGCGCAGTTCCTCGTGTCCCCGGTCACCGACCCACAGATCATTACATTCTGTCGTCAACACGATCTGGTATCGGTTCCTGGAACCTTCACACCCACGGAAATGATGACGGCGCACAAAGCGGGCGCCGACCTCGTCAAACTGTTCCCCGGCCCATCCAACGGCCCGGCGTTCTTGCGCGCGCTGCACGGCCCCTTGCCGTTCTTGCGGGTATTCCCAACGAGTGGTGTCACCGAAGACAACTGCGAAGAATGGCTCGCGGCCGGCGCGTTTGGCCTCGGCTTCGTTGCGTCTCTCTTTGAGCCGAGCGATATGGCCCGGCACCGTTTCGATTTGATCGAAGCGCGCGCGAAACGCATGGTGAAGAAGGTCACCGAGTTCGGCGCGGCCCGCGCAAGCGAACCCCAGGCTTCGACGGTCTGAGCCGAAATCCCCGCGCTGATTCGCCACGCTGATTCCCGAAGCTGAGGTTTCGGACACGATTCCTAGGGGTACCGATCGCGGCTAGCGCGCGCACCACGGTTGCAGTGGTCCTTCTCTGCCACCTGACTCCCGAGTAACAGGACTGCGCTGTAAGAACCGCGTTCGTTGTCCTACTCTGCCGCTGCGTGTTGTCGTTCCAAAGCCCCCCGGAGACTGCCAGCCTGTCGTCAGAGTGGTTTCTGGCGCTCGGGTTCCTGGCGTTGTGCGCCGGCCCCATGATGGTCTGGGCTCTGCGCTCGCACGCGTGGTCCACCGTCGTGCTCGACAGCTTCTGCCTGATCACGATCAGTGGCTTTGTGCTACTGCACTTGCTGCCAGAGTCCGCCGAACAGGCGGGTTGGATGGTGCTGCCGTTGGCGATGATCGGATTCATCCTGCCATCGATCGCCGAACGCACCCTGCATCACGGCCATCCCGGCATGCGCAAGACGGTGATCTGGCTCGCGATCCTCGGCATCGCGGCACACGCAACGCTCGACGGCTGGTTCCTCCACCTGGGCGGCCAAGCGCATAGCGGACACGGGCATGCCGCCAGCCACGAACTGACCGCGTGGGCCGTCATCCTGCACCGCATCCCCGAAGGCCTCGGTATCTGGTGGATCGTGCCACGCACACTCGGCGTTGTGCCCGCCATCCTGGTCACCGTGGCCAGCATCGGCGCGACCCTGTTCGGCTACTTCCTCGGCGACACGATCCTGACGGCAGATTCGCGCGATGCACTCGCGATGTTGCAGTCGCTGCTGGTTGGATCGTTGCTGCATGTCGTTCTGCACGCGCACATCCCAGCACCTCGCGAACGTGGCAGGATCCGTCCCGCATCAGTACTCGGCGCCACTATTGGCGTCGCGGTCCTGTGGTTTGTCATCCACGACCACTTCCCCGAAGGCAGCCACGGTCCCGCACAGGTGTTCGTCGACCTCGCGATCAAGTCGGCGCCAGCACTGCTGATTGCGTACTTGCTGGTCGGCCTCTGCCATGCGTTCCTGCCTGGCACCTGGCTCAAGAGCGTGACCAAAGGCCCCAAGGTCATACAGGCGTTGCGGGGCGTCGCCGTCGGGTTACCACTACCGGTCTGCTCGTGCGGCGTCGTACCGATCTACCGCGAACTGATCCGCCAAGGCGCGTCGATCGCGGCGGCGATTGCATTCTTGGTTGCGACCCCCGAACTCGAGCTTGCTGCCGTAATGCTGACCTGGCAGTTGATGGGCGGAGAGGTTGCGCTGATGCGCGCCGGCATGGCCGCAGCGTTGGCGCTTGGCGTCGGTGTGCTGGTCGCGTCATTTGCCAAACCAAAACCGCAACCAGCCGAATTCGAACACGACGACTGTGCGATTCCCGAAGGCCAGACCGGCAGCATTGGCGCGCGGCTAAAGACGGCCGTTCAGTTTGGCTTCGGCCCAGCAGTCGACAGCACCGCCACCTGGATCCTGACCGGACTGTTGCTGTCGGCGATGCTAATGCCCTACGTCGACGCCGAGTGGATCGCAACCCTGCCGGCCAACATCGACGTGCCCATCGCCGCGTTGATCGGACTACCGCTGTACGTATGCGCAACCGGCAGCACGCCCCTGGCCGCAATGCTGCTGGTAGCCGGACTGTCGCCGGGCGCGGTTCTGGCCCTACTATTGACGGGGCCCGCCACCAACGTCACGACCTTTGGCGTGCTCGCCAAATTACATGGCGCCCGCACGGCAGCGGTGTTCGCGGGGTCCATGTGGCTGGGCGCCGTCGCGCTCGGCTACCTCGCCAACTGGGCCATCGACGTGCCGGAGATCGCCGCATTTGGTAGCCACGAGCACACAAGCACAATGTCTTGGGTGTGGTTGTGGGGAGTTGTGTTGGTGTTTGCTTGGTCTTTATTGCGGCAGGGAGTGCGACCGTTCTTGGAACGCCTGTTCGAGTCGCCGGTCAACCTCGCCGATGGCCACAACCACGATCCCCATCACGGCCATGATCACGGCGAAGACAATCACGGTGTGCACAACCATTCAGAAAAGCTGCCACCCGAACCGCCGAAAGGTGGCTGTTGTGGACCTTGAGTGTGCATGACTTGACAGCGCCGACGAGGTAGCTTCGTGCTGTGGGTGTCACCGTCGTCACAGGCCATCGGCTAGAAGACCTGTTCGCAGTTCTGCTCGAACAGCTCGCCGGGTCCCCGCTCGGACCGATGGAAACCGAAACCATCTTGGTGCCAGGGAAAGGCATCGCGCGATGGCTCGAACTGCAACTCGCAGAACACCTCGGCATCGCCGCCGGGGTCGAGATGCCGTTCCTCGGCACCTACCTGCATCGTTTGAGCACGGCAGGAGAGGCTGGCACAGAACCTGGCCCCACCACCGCCAACGACCCATTTGCGCGCGAAGTGCTGACTCTGCGCTTGTGGCGGTTGATCTCCGAGCGGCTCAACAGTAGCGATGCCAAGATGCAGTTCGGCGCGGCCACCGACTACTGCCAAGAAGATCACGACGGCCGCAAGCGCCTGCAACTGTGCAAGCGCCTCGCAGCCTGCTTCGACGACTACCAACTCTATCGCGGCGATTTGCTGACGGACTTCGCGGCCGGGGAGAACCACAAGGCGCTGTCGCCCCACGCGCCGTGGCAGGCTCGCATCTGGCGGGCCCTGCTCGAAGACGCCGGCCTCGAACTGCCGCGGTCCAAGGCGCGCAAGCAAAGCAAGGAATCCACGCCGTTTCTGTTTGCGGAAATGGCCGAGCCAACGCCACTGCCCCGTCCGTCCAGCGATGCTGCCCACCGCCTGGTTGCCTTACACAACCGACTCGACGATGCCACCTGGTGCCGTGCTCACCTACCCAAGCGCCTATCGGTCTTTGGCACGACAACGATGCCGCCGGCCTTTCTCGATCTGCTGCATTCCCTGGCGCGGCACACACCGGTCAACCTCTACGTGCCGCAACCAACACCGCACTACTTTGGTGACCTGCGCGAACGCAAGAGCCACGCCGGTGACAACGCCCTGCTAGCGCGCTTTGGCACCGAGAGTCGCGAGTTCGCGGACCAGCTCATTGACCTCGAAGACCGCTCTGGCAGCTCAGCGCCTGTCGACCGTGTCGACCTCGACGACCTCAGTGACACCGGCACGCCGGGCACCCTGCTGGCGTGCCTGCAGCACGACATCGTGCACGCCTTCGATCGCGGGGAAGGCAACGCCGAGCGCTTTGTGCTGCGCCCCGATGACGCGTCGGTGCGCGTACACGATTGCCACAGCCCACAACGCGAACTCGAGGTAGTGCGCGACCAAATCTGCGCCGCCCTTGATGAAGACAAGACGCTTGAGGCGCGCGACGTCATGGTACTTGTGCCAGACATCGACCGATACGCGCCGTATGCGCACGCCGTGTTCGGCCCGCTCAAGTACCGCCTGCCGTGCCACGTTGCCGACCGCCATCCAGCGCGCGAACTGCCGATCTGCCGTTCCCTGTTGTCGATACTCGAACTCGCAAGCACCCGCCTCACTCTGGCCGACGTGCTGCACCTGCTAGAGAACCCGGCCGTGCAGCGCCGCTTCCAGCTGTTCCCTACCGACGTGCCGGTATTGCGCCACCTGTGCCACGCCGCCGGCATCCGCTGGGGACTCGACGGCGAAAGCCGCAGCGAACAATTCGACTTACCCGCGTTTGATGACAACGCGTGGCGACCCGGCATCGACCGCCTATTGCTCGGTACGCTAACGGGACCGGTCGACGCGCTCGTACTCGACAAGTTGCCGATCGGCGATACGACCGAAGCCCGAGCCGAACTGCTGGCGCGTTTTGCAACGTTTGCTCGCACGTTGTTCGCGCAGGTCGCGATGCTACGCCATCCGCATGCGTTCGTCGACTGGGCTGACCGGGTCGACGCAATCGCGGCCGCCCTGTTCTCGCCCCAAGGTGGCGACCAAGAAGAGGCCCTGCGCCAATTGCAACGCGCGACCCAGGCCATGCGCACAACGGCGCGCACCGCCGAGCACACTCAGGCCGTCAGTCTCGCAGTCTTGCGGGACTGGCTCAGTGACGCGCTGGCCGACGGCGCCTCCGCGCGCGGCTTCCTCGGGGGGGCAATCACCATCGCCGCGATGCTGCCGATGCGCGCCGTGCCGGTACGCTGCCTGTTTGTCTGCGGGCTCGACGATGAAGCGTTCCCTCGGCGCGACCAGCCGTCGCCGTTTGACCTGTTGCCCGCCAAGCCGCGCCCGCTCGATCGCAACCGCCGACTCGACGACCGCCAGCTGTTCCTCGATCTCTTGCTAGCGGCGCGTGATCGCCTGCACCTCAGCTACGTCGGCCGCTCGGCCAAGGACAACGCGGAGGGCGCGCCATCGATCGTGCTGGCAGAGCTGTTTGAGCACGTCGACCGCACCTGTGTCACAGAGTCTCCCGGCGGCAAGTCCCCCGGCAGCAAGTCCCCCGGCAGCAAGACCATTGGCAGCGCGCTCAAGCAACTCGTCGTGCAGCACCCCCTGCAACCGTGGAGCCCGCGCTACCGCAGCGGTGCGGACGCCCGCCTGTTCACCTACGCGCAATCGAGAAAGCCCACCGACAAACAGCTGACGGCGCCCGCAGAGCCTTGGTGCCCCGAAGAGTTCGAACTGGCGACAGTGGCCGGCGAAGCCGAACGCTGCACGGTCGACGACTTGCTGAAGTTCTGGTGGCACCCGTGCCGCTCATTCCTGCGCGATTCGCTGCGCGTGCGCCTGCGCAATGACGGCGAACGCGAAGAAGCTGACGAGCCGTTCGCCCTCGATTCCTTGACGCGCTACCAGCTTCAGGATGAAGCCGTGCGCAACGCACAACGCGGCGCCGAAACCCTCGATGACCCGCTCGCGTGGACGCGCGCCAAAGGCGTGCTACCGGTCGGCACGCATGGCACCGCGACGTTCCACGCGCTGCGTGCGGAGACCCGGCAACTGCTGGACGAGGCACGCCACTACGCGACGACGACGACCCGCCGCATCGACCTGCAGCTCGGCGACACCAACATCGTCGGATCGATTGAAGGCTTCAGTGACCGCGACCTCGCCTACATGCGGGTCAGCAAACTGCAGCCAAAGGACCGACTCAAGGCGTGGCTGCTGCACCTGATCGTCACGATGCAACGCATCCAGGATGGCGACCAGGTCGAGCGACCATGGCCGCGCACGACTCGGGTGCTCGCGAGCAATGGCATCTGGGTCTACGCCGAAGTGCCCGAGGTCGAAGCCCGCGACTACCTGACGCAGCTGGTTTCTCTGCGCCGACAAGGACTGTCGCGCCCTCTGCCCTACTTTGACCATTGCTCGTTTGCCGTCGGCGAGTATCTAGCCAATGGCAAGGACGAGCAGGCCGCGATGCAGAAGGGCACCAGGGCTTACCAGGTCAAGGACCCGAATGACCTGTGGAAGTATGACTTGGGCGACGCGTCGATCGCGTTGTGCATGCGCGACCGCGACCCCTTCGAAGACGGGCTCGACAGTGAGTTCTTCCGCATCGCCAAGACGATCTGGCCCGCGCCGCTCGGCTACCTCCGGGAGCACAACTGATGGCGACGCCACACTACGAACGGTTCGACCTGCAGTCGGCGCCGCTCAGCGAAGGCACCGTGCTGCTCGAAGCGAGCGCCGGTACGGGCAAGACCTATACGCTGACCGGCATCCTCGTGCGCATGCTGCTCGAGGGTGTCGTCGAGAACATCGAGGAAGCGCTAGTCGTGACGTTCACGGTCGCCGCGTCCAACGAACTGAAGAACCGCCTGCGCACTGCGATCCAACGCGCCCATCGCATATGCCTTGGCCAAAAAGACGGCGACAAGTTCTATGCTGGTCTCGCGTCGTTCGGCAAGAAGGGCGCCGCCACCCTGCGCCGCGCATTAGACGACTTTGATCGCTCCTCGGTGATGACGATCCACGGCTTCTGCAAGCGCCTGCTCGATGAGTCGGCGTTTGAGAGCGACCAACCGTTCGATCTCGACTTCGCGATCGATGAGGTGCCGCTGTGGCACGCTGCCGCAGCCGACGCGTTTCGCATGGTACGGCAGCACGACAGCCTGATCCTCGGTGCAGTGCTTCACGACTCCAAGCTGGACCCCGATGCGCTCGTCCGGCTGTATCGCAACTGGCAACGCTACCCCGGCGTCGCGCTCGAACCGAGCGAACCGCAACTGGGTGTACATCTCGCCAACCTGCGCGCCGCGGTGCACAGCGCCGCCGCGCAGTGGGATGAGGACTTGCTCAAGCAAGTCGCCAAGTTGCGCTGGCGAAAGGACAAGAAACCGACCTCTGGCGATCAGGTTCAGTACTTCAGCCAGTGCAGCGAGCCGCTCGGCGGACGCGACAGCCACCCAGAGCTCTGCCTTCTGATGTTCGAGCGCTTGAGCAAGACGCGACTGACGGCCGAACTGCTAAAGCGCCCACCACAGGACGTCGACCACCCATTCTACGCAACCTGCGACCAAGTACATCTGCAGCGCAAGCTGACCGTGGACCACCTGCGAGCCGAGTTGTTACTGCGCATGCACGAGCGCCTCGATCGCATCAAGCGCGACCGTGCAGTCCTGACGTTCGAGGACTTGCTGGCGCGCACGCACGCTGCCGTCACCGATCCTGCCCGCAAGCATGAGCTGCTGCGCTCGGTGCAAGAGCGCTACTCGGTCGCGTTGATCGACGAGTTCCAGGACACCGACGAACGCCAGTACGCGATCCTGTCACAGTGCTTCCGCAACCGCCCATTGTTCTTGGTCGGCGACCCAAAGCAATCCATCTACTCGTTCCGTGGCGCCGATCTGCGCACCTACCTCGGTGCCGTACACGACGCCGTCCAGCGCAAGACGCTGCCGATCAACTTCCGCAGCTCGCACTTGCTGGTCACTGCCGTCAACCAGCTGTTCGCACGCAACAGTTCGTTCGTCGAACCCGACATTCGCATGCACAAGGTGCGGGCCGATGCCAAGCCGCACGAATTGTTGGTCGAAGACGACGATGGTGCGCCGATGCGGTTCCGGCTGCTTGAGCACACCGTCAATGACAAGGGTGTCGCCGTCGACCTGCCAGTGGACGACACCCGCGCCCGGATCGCGCGCGACGTCACCGCTGAGATCCGCCGCCTGCTCAATGGCCCAGCGCGCCTCGAGGGCCGCCGCATCCTGCCGCGTCACATCGCCGTGCTAACCCGTCGCAACGTCGAGGCCGTACTGATCCAAGAGCATCTGCGCGACTGCGGCCTGGTCTCGGTGATCGGCAAGGCGGGCGATGTCTTCGAAACCGACGAACTGTTCGAACTCGAACGCTTGCTGTTGGCGATCCAGCGGCCCAACGACGTCATGCTGGCGCGGGCCGCGTTCACCACCAGGCTCTGGGGCTACAACGCATCGCAACTGGCAGCACTCGACAACGACGAAGTCGCGTTCGAAACTGAACTCACCCGGCTCGAACTGTGGCGGCACCTGTGGGTCCAGCAGGGTTTCGTCGTCATGAAGGAGCGCCTGCTACACGACTTGCGGGTAGATGCCCGCATGCTCGCGCGCAACGACGGCGAGCGCCGCCTGACCAATTTGCAGCAGCTGTGCGAGATGCTGCATCAGGCCGCACACGAACACCGCCTATCGCCTGAAGGCCTGCTGCATTGGCTGCAACATGAACGCAGCCACAAGAACGAGATCGACTACCAACGTCGGGAACTGCGACTCGAGTCCGACGAAGACGCGGTGCAGATCCTGACGATGCACGGCAGCAAGGGCATGGAGTACGAAGTCGTATTCTGTCCATTCCTGTGGGATGGCCGCGCCGCCCAGACAAAGAACATCGCAGTCAATGATGCTCGCGATGGCAAGCAAGCCGGTGACCGCCGCTTCGCGTTCGAAGTCGCTACCGACGACAAAGGTTGGCTTGCGTGCGAAGCGGACCGACTCGCCGAAGACTGCCGTCTCGCCTACGTCGCGTTGACCCGCGCCAAGCGACGTTGCTACGTGCACTGGGGCCCCATTGGGCACAGCTTCGGTGGCTATTGGCGCAGTGCACTTGCCTGGCTACTGCCATCGGAGGCTGTCGACCAGCACAAGCCGGGGTGGCCCGGAACCTGGGGCCGCTCCTACAAGAACCGTTCGGGCAAACTCGCTGCGGATCTGTATCGCATCGCCGAACAGTCCGGTGGCGCAATCGCAGTCGATGACATTGGCGAAGTGCCGCGCTCTGAACCCGAACTGACCATCAGAGAATCCTCGGACGATTCCCAACTCAGCCGCCAAGGGGCGACACGACGGATCTGCCCAGCGCGCGACCCGTGGGTCGTGCACAGCTTCTCGTCGTTGGTCGCCGGCAGTGAGCCGGGCAACCACGGCCACGAAGTTCGCGACCCAACCGCCAAGGACCTCGATGTGGGCCACGGCATCTTCGGCTTCGCGCGTGGCGCCGCTGCCGGCCTCTGCCTACACGATGTGCTCGAACACGTCGACCTGCACTGCCTCGACCAAGAGCCAGCGAGAAAACTGGTCGTCGACACCTTGTTGCACCACCGCATGCTCGATGCGGGCGCACATCCGGGTGTACTAGAACCGGAAGAAGCGGTGTTGCAGAACCTGCGAGACCTGGCCGCGGCGCGCGTGCACGAGGCCGGTCCGTCGGTGCTCGAGGTCTGTGGCGGCACGCGAATCGCCGAGTGGAAGTTCACGATCAGGACCGCTCGGCCCAACTTCGAAACGCTTGCCCAAGCGTTCGAAGATTCCGGCTGCGACATCGCAGTGGGATATGCCGAACGCTTGCGTCACCTCAATACGCAGCAGTTTGAGGGCTTCCTGACCGGCTTCGCTGACTTGATCACGGAAGTGCACGGCCGCTACTGGATCGTCGATTGGAAGTCAAACCACCTAGGCAACGACCCGGCCGATTACGGCCCCGAGGCGTTGCTGGCGGCGATGCACAGCCACGACTACGTGCTGCAGTACCACCTCTACGTGCTCGCGTGGCACCGACACCTGCGCGCGAGGTTGCCGGACTACGACTACGACACGCACTTTGGCGGCGTCAGCTACGCGTTCTTGCGCGGCGCGCAACCCAACGAAACTTCGGGCATGTTCTATGTTCGACCGCCACGAGTGCTCGTCGAGGCAATGGATGATTGGGCGACGACTCCGACTACAGCGACTCGGACAACCGCGACTCCAACAAGAACACCTGGAGGCACACGATGACCGCGGCCGCATCGGAGACGATTGCGCTCTCGACGCTGCAAGGCGACATGCTGTGCCGCCTCGCAACCGGCGGCGATCTCGAACTATTGCGGCGATTGCTCACAGCCTTGGGGGACGCGCGCGAGGTCGGACACATCTGCATCGATCTAACCGAGTGGGTCGACGAGCCACTCGAACTGCAGGAAGCGCCGCGACCGAGCCTCGAGACCGTTCGCGAACAGTTGCTTGCCACCGGGGTCGTCGGCGACGGCAACCCCGATACGGCGCCGCTGCCGCTCGTGCTCTCCGACGGCAACCTGCTCTACACGCTACGCCACCACCGCGCCGAGCAACGCATCGCCGCCTTCGTACAAGAACGCCTGCAGCGCGAGTCGATTACTAGCCCCGAAGATCTGCGCAGCACGCTCCAGGCACTCGACCTGCTCCCGGCGAACCCAACAGCGCACGACGAGCCAGACTGGCAACTGGCTGCGGTCGTTGCCGGCGCATCGCGCGCGTTGACGGTGCTATGCGGCGGACCCGGCACTGGCAAGACAACAACGGTTGCCAAGCTATTGTCCGTGTTGCTGCACGACGACCCCACCCTCCGCATCGCGATCACCGCACCGACTGGCAAAGCAGCTGCACGCCTCGGCGAAGCCCTGCAAGAACGTGCCGCGGCCCTGCCGGACCTCGCCGAGCCGCTCGCCAACCTCGAGCCGAGCACGCTACACCGCCTGCTCGGCTACCTGCCACTCGACGATGGCTTTCGTTTTGGCCGCGACAAACGTTTGCCGTTCGACCTCGTCGTCATCGACGAAGTGTCGATGGTTGACCCCGCGATCTTCGCTGTCTTGTGCGATGCCCTGCCCGAAGACGCGCGGCTCGTGCTTGTTGGCGACAAAGACCAACTCGCAGCCGTCGCCGCCGGCCAGGTGCTCGGCGATCTATGCCACGCCGCCCGTCCCGAACTCGGCCTCGGGCCGCCACTCGCAACATTCATCACCGAGGCTACGGGCATGCTGGTACCGGTTCAGCCTCCGGATGATCAGACTTCCGGGCCAGACGCCCCGGTGGCCCCCATTGCCAGCGCAACCGTTGCCCTCTGGAAGAACCACCGCTTCGGCAAGCAGCCGGGCATCGGCGCCTTTGCGCACGCCTTGATGCAACGCCGCCCCGACGATGCTCTGGCTGCGTTTGCCTTGGGCCACGACGACCTCACTCTGACCGACAGCCAGGAACTCGGCCTGCAGACAATCGAACCACAACTGCTGCACGTGCTCGCAGCGGCAACCGACAACGATCCCGAACGCGCACTCGCCGCGATACCGCACGCACGGGTGTTGACGGCGCAACGGCACGGGCCATTCGGCGCAATCGCGTGGAACGCGTTGATCGAAGCGCGCCTGTTCGCCCTGGGTCACCGCACCGATGAGCCGTACTACCCGGGCCGCCCCATCCTGATCACCAGCAACGACCAGAACAACCGCATCTGGAACGGGGATCTCGGCGTGTGTGGGCGCAACGATAAGGGCGCACCGGTCGTCTGGATCAGCGACCAGCACGGCAAGGCGCGAGCGATCAACCCACGTCGCCTACCTGCCCACGAAACCGCGTGGGCGATGACCGTTCACAAGGCGCAGGGCAGTGAGTTCGACCACGTGCTGTTGGTGCTGCCCGATCGCGCAGGCCCGCTCTACCACGCTTCACTGATTTACACGGGGGTAACGCGCGCCCGTCGACGGGCAACCGTCTGTGCGGACCGCGAGCTACTGGCAGCTGGCCTGGGCAACTGGCCAATGCGGCGTTCGGGGTTGGCGAACGCACTGCGAAGCTGAGACGTCGCGAAGGAGTGCACCGTCACCAACATCACCGAGGCCACGGTGGTGCGTGAACTCAAGGTGCCACGTCTGCAGCGGATGACCCAGCATGCCGCCGTCAAAGCCATCGTGATCTTCGAAGTGCCCGAGCCGCGTCAGGCCAAAGCCGCGCTCGTGCATGGCACAATCTCGGCAAGCCGGTCCGTCGGGCGCGCAATGCGCAACTTGCAGTCACGATTCATCAACGCTCCCGCCGGTCTCGGCCAAACCAGATCGTCTCGCTCAGCAACTCGCGCAGAACCGATGTCGCGTAGCCACCCTTTGGCAGGGTGAAGCTCAGCTCTAGACCAGCGTCCACCATGCGCGCACTGGAATCGCTAACCGGCATGCGCAACGGTTTGCGTTCGCCGCTCGCCATGCCAAACGGCATATCGTTGAACTCGGTGCCGACAAGGTCCAACTCCGCGAGTGCTTCCAGTTCGATTTCGAGTGGTTCCCCGGTCGGCACCATCATGTCTGGTCCCGGCATTGGTCCCGATGGCGACACTTCCATTGCATCAGCACGCGACTGCTCAACGGCCGGATCCTCAACGGTGAATGTTGCGCCGTTCTTGTGCAGTGTCGCCAGATCACCAGTCAAGATGGTGCCGAGGCGATCGATGCGCTTACTGATGACGCGATTGAACACTTCGCTCTGCACCGCCGACAACACCAATCCGAACACACGCCGCGGCATACGTCGTGCCGCGGTCGTCACGTCGCCGCGCAGAATCTCAAGGCCCTTGCCAAGATTCGCACCGCGCTTGCCAAAGCGCTGCTCGCCGAAGTAGTTCGGCACGCCCACCCGTTCGAGTTCGACGAGGTTTTGCTGGGCGATCTCAAGATCGCCGTCCTTGGTGCCGCGCAATGCAACCAAGAACCGATTGCCGCGCAGATGGCCAAGGCGCAACTTGTTCTTGTGTCGCGAGACGTCGAGCACTCGGAAGTAGTCGCTCTCAAGGTCATCGCACTCGCGCTCATCACCGAGGTCCATGCTGACCCATTGCCGGCTGACCGATTTGGCATCCTTGAGCCCCGCGATGCCGAACGACTTCTGATGTCGCCCGAGTTGCGAGCCCATCTCCTTCAGCATGTCGATCGTCGACACACCGCGTTTCTCGATCCACATCCAAACGTGCGAACCCTCACCGCTCGGCTGGTATGCGGGAATCTCTTCGACGACGAAGTCCTCGGGTTCCACCTTGTAGAGGCCGTGGAAGAACCCGGCTTGACAGCCCCGCGGGACGGGGCGCATGGGCTTCACGTCAGCCCTTCTTGGCCTTCGCCTTCGGCTTCGACTTCTTGGCCTTCTTCGGCTTGGCAGCGGCCTTGCCGTCACTCGCTACTGCTGCCGCCTCCGCAGGCACCTCGTCCTTCTGCTTGTCGGACTTGTAGGCAGCCACCGGATCGAGGCCGGTCGAGTAGGCGAGCAAGCGCGCCAGTTCGTCGCGCATGTGCGCACGGTCAACGATGCGGTCGATCTGGCCCTTATCGAGTAGGAACTCCGAGCGCTGGAAGCCCTTCGGCAACTCCTTCTTGATCGTCGTCGCAATCACGCGCGGGCCCGCAAAGCCAATCAGGGCACCGGGTTCAGCGATCAGGAAGTCACAGACCGACGCAAACGAAGCGGTGACACCCCCGGTCGTTGGGTGCGTCATTACCGAAATCGAAACCTGGCCACTCTGGTGCAGGCGCTGCAACGCGCCACACGTCTTGGCCATCTGCATCAGCGACACCGCCCCTTCGTGCATGCGGGCGCCACCGGAGCAAGCAAACAGAATGACGGGCAAGCCACGCTCCTGCGCCATCTCGCACAGCAGCGCGATTTTGGTACCTACCACCATGCCCATCGACCCGCCAAGGAACTGGAAGTTCATGATGCCGAGCGCGCACGGGATGCCCTTGATAGTCCCGGTGCCGGTGATCATCGCATCGTTCTCGCCGGTCTTCTTGCGACTCGCCTTGAGCTTCTCGCTGTACGGAACGCGGTCGTTGAACCCGAGCACGTCCTCGGCGCCAAGACCAATCCACATCTCCTCGAAGGACCCCTCGTCGGCGGTCAGCGCGACGCGCTCGCGCGCCGGCAGGGTGAAGTGGTAGTTACAGGTCTGGCAAACCCGGTTGCGTTGCTCAAACTCCTTGCGGAAGAGCATCGCCCCGCAGGACTCGCACTTGATCCAAAGCCCACCGGGCATGTCCTTCTTCTTGCCGAATCGGGTCCAAGCCATTTCGTTCGCTGCCATTCACTAGGTAAGGGAAGGGGGAGAAGATACCGAGTTACTCCCGATGCAACCAGCCTTCAGATGCTGCTGCTTTCGGTATCGCTAGCACTCGTATCTTGTGCATTCTCGGCAAGTTGCCGTAGCTCACTGATGCGAGCCTTGCGATCATCGACACCGAACACCGCGGTGCCAGCAACGAATACGTTGGTACCGGCAGCTGCGCTGTCGGCAATTGTGGCCGGCGTAATCCCGCCGTCCATTGAGATTTCACCGTCGAAACCCAGGGCGCGAAGTTCTTGCGCCTTGGGCAACACGCTGGTCATGAACTTCTGCCCGCCAAAGCCGGCGAACACACTCATGATCAGCACCAAGTCGAGATCTTGGATGTAGGGCTTCAGACGCGAGATCGGGGTATCCGGCTGCACCGACAGCCCGGCCTTCTTGCCGCGACTGCGAATGTGCTTCAGCAGGGCACCGACGTCACCCTTCTCCTCCACTTCGATGTGGAAGGTCAACAGGTCCGAGCCCGCATCCAAGAACGGGTCCGCATACTTCCACGGATCCGTGATCATCAGGTGCGTATCTAGCGGCTTGGTCGCGTGCTTCTTGACCGCAGCCACGATGAACGGGCCGAACGTCAGGTTCGGCACGAAGTGGCCGTCCATGACGTCGAGGTGCAGCCAGTCGCAGCCGGCTTGTTCCACCGACTCTACTTCGTCACGCAGTTTGCCAAAGTCCGCCGCAAGCAGCGACGGTGCAATTCGAACAGGATGCATGGGCGTCAGTATGCCGCGGCCGCGCCACTACTGCGATGATCTGCCACACCGATCCGCGTGCCATCCGGAAGAACTTCCGCCGCAAAGATCTGGCCAATGCCGCGCGATCTTGAGGCAAACTTGTGCCCCTTCTGCTCGAGAGCTGCGCGCACGTCCTTCGGCAGCGCCAAAGCCTCCCACTGGATCGCGTTTGGTCGCCACTGATGGTGCACGCGCGGCGCCCGCACGGCCCGTTCGAGCGGCATCTTGTGGTCGACCCGATTGAGCAGCACCTGCATGACACCGGTGATGATCCGGCCCCCGCCAGGCGCTCCAAGCACGTAGCGAAGCTCGCCGTCCTTGCAGACGATCGTCGGCGTCATCGACGACAACATGCGCTTGCCCGGCTCAATCGCGTTGGCCTTGCCACCAACCAGACCAAACTGGTTGGGCACGCCGGGCTTCGCCGAGAAGTCGTCCATTTCGTTGTTCCAGAAGAACCCGGCGCCCTCGCAAACCACGCACGCCCCGAAGGTCGAGTTGATCGTCGTCGTGCACGACACCGCGAAGCCATCCTTGTCGATGATCGAGAAGTGCGTCGTTTCGTCGCTCTCCTTGGCACCAGGCGGCAGACCCGGCGCGACGGCACTCACTTTGTTGAGGTCGATTGTCGAACCGAGCTTCTTGGCATATTCCGCCGACAGCAGGCCCTTGACCGGAACGTCATAGTAGTCGGGATCGCCCAACCATCTCGAGCGATCCGCGTAGGCGCGGCGCATGACTTCGGTCAGCAGGTGGATGTAGTCACTGCTGCCATACCCGATCGCCTTGAGATCGTACGGCTGCAGCATGTTCAGCATCTGCATCATGGCAACGCCCCCCGAAGACGGCGGCCCCATGCTGATCACTTCGTAGCCGCGGTAGTCAACGCGCAACGCTTTGCGCTCACGCGGCACGTAAGCCAACAGATCATCGCGCGACACGAAGCCGCCGGCCTGCTGCATGTGCTTGACGATGAGGTCTGCCGTCGGCCCTTGGTAGAAGCCCTTCAAACCCTTGTCGGCAAAGCGCTGCAGGGTGTCGGCAAGATCTTGCTGCACCAGCACATCGCCTTGCTTGCGCGGCGCATCGCCATCGAAGAACACGGCGCGCGTAGACGGAAAACGACCAAGCACCCGGCGCTTGGCACGCAACGACCGTGCCAGACCTCGACCGATGACAAAGCCTTCGCGTGCCAACCGGATCGCCGGCTTCGCGACCTCGGACAGGTTCTTCGAACCGTACTTCTGCAGCGCGTGCAGCAACCCGGCGGGGCTGCCCGGCACACCAGCGGCCGTGGCACCGACCTGCACCTTGCCGTGGTCAACCGAGCCATCCGGTTTCAAGTACATGTCGCGGGTCGCGGACTTTGGTGCCCGTTCGCGGAAATCGATCGTCGCGACGTGGCCATCGGGACGCCGCAACACCAGAAAGCCACCGCCACCGAGGTTGCCGGCCTGCGGCAGGGTCACCGCCAGCGTCAACGCGACGGCAACTGCAGCGTCAACCGCGTTGCCGCCATTGCGCAGTACGTCGAGACCAACAGCGGTCGCGTGCGACTCTTGCGAGACCACGACGCCGTTTTTTCCTTGGGCGCGAAGGTCGTTTGGCTGCGGAGGCGCTTCCACCGCGCGGCTCCCCATCAGGAGGATCGCAAGCGGCACGAACAACGCGGCACCAAGCCTGGAGGCCGCGCAAATCAGAGCGCGGGGGGGCGTCACTGCCCGCCGCTCCCAGACTGGCCGCCACTCCCAGATTGTCCACCGTCGGCGTGCCCGGCCGGACCACCGGCGGAGCCGCCAAGCCCTTCGCCAAGCTTCACATGCTGGCCGTGCAGGTAATCGAGCACGCGCTGGATCTCAGCCTCCTCACCTTCAAGCTCAAGGGCGATGAAGCCCCCCTCGTCGGACACCGAGGCGCCCCGAATGTTGACGACAACCTCAAACGAGCGGTTGATCTGGTAGAGCAGCGGCTCTTGAACGAGGTCCTGGCTGAACTCGAAATGGATGTTCTTCTTGATCTTCACGGCTATGCGGCCCTCGGCTGAGGGCGGCGAAGCATCATAGCGAGTCGCCCCAAATCCGCGGCACCAAACTCGACGCCGCGACGGTGATTGACGGTTGCGCGTGTTTGCCCCTTGCGCCGGGCCCTTCTAGAGCTAACTTGCTGCCGCACGGTCGCGTAGCCAAGTGGTTAGGCAACGGATTGCAAATCCGTGTACCCCGGTTCGAATCCGGGCGCGACCTCCATTTCTTCTCCTGAAAGAAGACGTAGACGACACGCGCCCTACCCGTCCGGCCGCATAGGCCTACGCAAGAGGGGCCTAGGCGCTGTGGACACCTCCAGACCAATAGGTCCTGAATAATGCGGGGAGAGGGACTCGAACCCGCCCGCTTCTTGGCCCCTCGCCGCCTGCATTTGCCTTCGTTACCGCTCCGGCCTTCTGCGGGCCGTACATCTGCGCACGCAATTGGATCATGCCGGTCTACTGAATGGTGCGGGGAGAGGGACTCGAACCC
>JAPYTD010000009.1:61827-98308 GCA_029936315.1 Planctomycetota bacterium
ACGCAATTGGATCATGCCGGTCTACTGAATGGTGCGGGGAGAGGGACTCGAACCCGCCCGCTTCTTGGCCCCTCGCCGCCTGCATTTGCCTTCGTTACCGCTCCGGCCTTCTGCGGGCCGTACATCTGCGCACGCAATTGGATCATGCCGGTCTACTGAATGGTGCGGGGAGAGGGACTCGAACCCTCACGGCCGTTACCGGCCTGCGGCTTTTAAGGCCGCTGCGTCTGCCATTCCGCCACCCCCGCATGGATGGTGCAAACGAACGAGACCACGAACCCTCGCGCGGTTCCAGTCCCAACCACTTACCCGCTCGCCAAAGGCGCCTCTAGCAAGCAGCAACCACAGTCTCCACCGCATCCATCACTGCCTCAGCATCCGGCAGGGGGCCGCCAAAGCGTGCTGCGTCCAACTCAGCATGTAGCGCACGCAACCTCTCCAGACCCTCGGCCGCCACGCCGCGAGCTTGGAGACCCTTCCAGATACTCGGGGTGGAGAACGGGCCGCCGCCGGCAACGCGAGTCATCACGCGTTCGAAAGCCTCCGCTGTGCGCTCTGGATCGCCACCGACCGTCGTCGCCAGGCGCAGTTCGTGCACCGCATCGTGCAGGGCGCGCTTGCCGTTGCGGGCGCGGCCCCGTCGGTGCAGCAACAAGCCGAACACCATCAGAGCAATGAAGCCCCAGCGTATCACCGCCGCCGACATGCCTGCCTCCTGGCTCGCCGCGTCCTCGTCAATCAGCTCCCTCACGTTCTTCGACAAGGCGACCCCGGGCCGCTGCGGCAACACGCGAACCGGAACCGGATCACTCGTTAGCGTCGCAAACTGGCGGGCGAGTGGCGCGAACGTGACGAACGAAACTCCAGGCATCTCGGTCAGCCCGGGTCGCAACGCCAGCACATCGAGCACAAAGCGACGCGCATTCTCCACGCGCTTCTCGACGACGCCCTGCACGTGGAAGCCATCGACAACCGGTGGCTTGATCGCCGCAAGCCGTTCTAGGTTGCCTTCGCCAACGATCGTCACCTCAACCTGAAACACTTCGCCGACGTGCACTTGCTCGCCGCCACTCGTCGCCAGAATGGCAAATTGCCCCACGGCGCCAGCCCAGTCTGACGGGGCGTCCTTGGGAATCGGTAACACGCGCAGTTCGCTGCCAGCGGACATGACGCGTTGATCCTGCTGATCAACGGGTTCGCGGCCACGTAGCAGATGCTCGCGAAACTCATTCGCGTAGGCGAACCGAACCGTCACCGGCGCGATCTTGTGAACACCATCTGCTAGCGGCAACCAACGCCAACGCAGCTCAATCTGCTCGTAGCTGCGCCCATCGCGCTGCACCTGTAGCAGCCGTTTGCCGGCGACAATGCGGTCGCCGATGGCTACTCGCGCAATGGCAAGCTCCGCTTTGCACGGCACCACACTAACGGCGCGATCGGGCGACGCGAGCAACCACGGCACGTCGAGATGAAACGGCACGTCGACGCGCTGGCGAAACAGCGAGACGCCATGCTCTTCGAACCACGCGGCGTCGTAGCTGACCAGGATCACGACCTCAAGTGGCTGGGACGCGTAGGCCGCCGCGTTGGCCGACACCTCGACAAAGACGCGTGCTTCTTCTTGTGCCGGCAACGCAGCCAGCAACAACGCGACAACAAACCCTGACTTTACCAATCGCGCTCTCCGGCTAGGGCATTGCGGCGCGAGCGCTGTTGGCGACCTCGCACCTTCTTGTTCTGTAGTTCGCGAACGCGTTGCTGCAGCTCCGCAAGTTCGTTCGCACTTAATGGCGCCGTCGCGACTTCGGGGATCACGACCTGATTGGTCGGGTCCTGGTCCGTCGGCGGTTTTGGTGGCTCGGGTTTCGGCGCATCCTCTTTCTTGGCGTCCGGTGCCTTGGCTGCAGCCCGTTCCTGGTCGATCCCGGCACGACGTCGCTTCGTTCGCTCCAGGTTGCGTACTGCTGGTGCCCAATCCGGACGCAACGTAACCACCCGCCGGAACTGCAACTCGGCACTCTTGATCGCCCGGGTCGCCATGACCCACGCCATCGGCTCGGCGTCGGCGAGCTTGGCCGCGACAACCGCGCGTTCGGCGTGTTGGTTCGACGCCAGGCCCAAGAGGAACGCAGCCTCGGCCTGCCAGGTTTCGTCGTCGACCAAGGGCGCGACCAGTTCTTCGGCGTCGCGGCTGTGCAGCAAACGCAGCGCGCACAGGCTCGCGTTGAGGCGCAGGTGTGCCTCGCCAGCTTGAGGTTGGGTTGCCAGTTGCTCCGAGAGCTTGGCGAGAGCCTGCTCGTATCTGGCATCGCGGTAGTCGATCAACGCCTGCGACACGACTTCGGCCGATGTCGGAGCCACACCCTGCTGTGTTTGCGACGACAACAGCATAAGGGTCACGGTCAGCGCCATGATGGCCATGGGCCGCTTCATCGACTTCGCTCCGGCAGACACATGCGCAGCATCAACAGCAAGAGCCCGGCAAGCAAGGGCCACGCAAATCGCTGGAGCACATCGGTGTCTGATGCCGCGAGGCGACGCTGCGCCGAGAACGGCACCAACTGCCGACGCCACAGATCCACTAGCGCGTTCTCTGTGTGCCCTGGCACAAACGACCCGGTGCCGGCGACGGCAACCCTTCTGAGGCTATCGACATCGAGCCGGGTGATGACGTCCGCCCCGGTACTGTCCTGCAGGTAGCTCTGTTCGCCATCGCGCTCGATGACGATCTTACTGCCGGCGACCGAGCCGTAGCCAATGCAGTGTACGCGGTGGCCCTGCTCGATGGCGGCTTGAGCGGCGCGCTCCGCTGTTCCGGCGAAGTCCTCGCCGTCGGTCAACAACAGCAACTCGCCAACCGTGCCAACTCGTGCGAGGCTCTGCGCGGCGTATTCGATCGCCTTGCCGAGGTCGGTGCCGCCAGCCATAGATGCACCGAAACCAATGGCGCCCGGCGCCAGCTCATCAAGCAGCCAGGCGATCGCCTCGCGATCCGCAGTCAGCGGCGAGATCCGCTGCACATCGCCGGCGAATGCCAGCAACGCAAAGCGCGAACCAATGCCCTCTTGCAACAGCGCGTGCACCTGGCGTCGCACCGTATCAAAACGGGTTGGCTCGCCATCGCCGGCCGCCATCGAACGCGACACATCGACGCACAAGACGACGTCTGGCGCCAGCTGCGCTTCCTTGCCCGGTGTGACCGGCCGCAATAATGCAAAGCCGATCGCAAACACGGCGAGCCCAGCCAAAGCTGCCCGTGTGCGAACGAAGCTGCGCGCACCGCACAAGATGGCTTCGCGCAAACCGAGATCCTGGCGCAATTGCCTCTTGCTGCGGCGCGCTAGCCAGATACCGAAGCCAAGGGCCACGGGCAACAGCAAGACAACAGGCCACCACGATGGTGGTTGCACGGCCCACGTCATGGCATCACCCCCCAACGACTGTGTCGCCAACAGTGCGCCAGCAAGAACAACAACAGCCCGAGCAACGTCGGCGCTGCGAACCACTCGATGACGCGCACGCCGGGTTCGGCAAACTGCACGGCTTCGAGGCGATCGATCTCGGCGTAGACCGAACGTAACGCCGCGGCATCCGGTGCCGGAAAGAACCTGCCGCCACTGATCTTGGCGAGTTGCTGGATAGCAGACGTGTCCACCGCGCGCCACGTACCATCCGCCGACTGCTCGCCCCGACCGAGTGCGATCGCGTGCACCCGAATACCGTGGTCGCGACACCACTGGCCAGCGTGCAAAGGCGCGATCTGGTTCTGGGCGCCGGCCGTCGCGACGTTCTCTTCGCCGTCGGTCAACAAAACAATGACTTTGCCAGTCGCGTACGAACGCTGCAGTAGATTGGCCGCCATGCCAACTGCGGCACCAATTGCCGTCGCATCCTCGGGGCCTTCGGCATCAACCAGTTGCACCGAGCCGAGCAACTCACGAACGGCGGCATGATCGGTAGTCGGCGGGCAAACCAGGTCGGCGTAGCGCGCGAACGTCACCATGCCGAGGCGATCGTCGCGGCGACGGGCAAGGAACTCGGCGGCGAGTTGCTTGCCGACGGTCAGGCGCGTTGCGGCTGGGTCGAGGTCCAAGGCTGCCATCGACGAAGACCGGTCGAAGCACAGCAACACGTCACGGCCGAGACGTGCGGGCGGCTCGGACTCGACGAACACTGGACGCGCCAACGCAGCAACCATCAGCAACAATGCGGCCGCATGCAACCAGACCGGCATGCCCGCCAGTCGCTGGCACCAGGTCGTCGGCAACGCTGGCTCAAAGGATTGCCACATGGGCGACGCAGCGACAGCAACCGATGGCCGCTGCCGCCAGCGCACTACCAGCACCACGACAACCAGGAACGACAGCAAGAACCACATGGGCTCGCGCCATTGCCAACCGGTTTCGATGACGGCGATCATGCGCCGACCTCGAGGCTGCGCGCAGCAACCTGCGTTGCCTTGACAAACTGGATCGCATGGTTGCGGGCGCCATCACGCTTCGCCACATCGTGATGGATGTCTGCCGCCGCGGCCCCGCCAAACAACACGACGTCGCAGGTCATCAAACACGGCTGCAATGTCGCCCGTGCCTTAGGCAGTGCTTGCAGCAGCTCTTCGCTGGTTCGCACATCGGCAGGCAAATGGAAGCGCACTGCGCAGTGCTTGCGTACGATCGCCTTCAACTGCAGGTAGAAGGCCTCGCCGGCCGCGCCTTTGCCGGCCAATTCGCGGAGGGCCGCGAGCGCGTCCCACGTTGGCGCGACGGGCTGCAAACCCTCGGACTCTTCGATTGGCTTACGCCGAACTCGCCACCAGATGCAGACAGCCACCGCGAGGAGCGCAAACGATGCGAAGAGCACCCACTGCGAGCCTTCGGATGGTTCGATCCACCACCCATCCCCCGGCCATTCCAGCCCACCGGCAGGATCGGGCAGGCACGACGCCACCTGCAGCGTCTGCGGCGGCTCAAGCGGCAAGGTGACCTCGCCGAGTTCGTAGCAGCGCGCCCGGAAGCGCAGTTGCTCGGTGTTGCCTTGAGACTCGCGTGACAGCAGTTCGACCGTGAGTGGCAACAGGCGCGCTTGGTCAAACGGCTGCGCCGTCGTGATGGTCAGCTCAAACGCCTCGCCAAACACAATGGGCTCAGAGGGCAAGGTGACCTTCTGTGCCGGCAGCCCAGCCACGAATATGGCGGCAATCAGCCAAGCGACTTTCATCGGCCAGTCTCCCGATGTTGTCGGCGGCGGAAGAACGTCAACAGCGGCTTCGCCAACTCCAAGATGTCGGGCTCAGTCGGAACTTCGACGTCGACTGCATCGACGCGGCAGCGACCCAATCGTGCGGCGTGCTGCTCATGCCACGTCGCCACGCGCGACAGCCACACAGCGCGGAACCGGTCGTTGGCAAAGTCACACAGTTGCTCGGGCGCTAGAGCAGTGCCTCCGTGCGCACCGAGCGGGCCGCGGGCACGCAGCAGGCGACGCGGCGGGTCGAACAGTTCTCGCGCAAGGAATCGCACCGCAACGACATCGTGGTGGCGGCTGCTCAATGCAATCGCCTGCTCGTACCCCGGCGTCAGAAAGTCCGACAATACGAACACCACTGCGCGGCGCCTCACCCGCGCATTCACGGTAGTGATCAAGTCCGCGAGCCCACCGGCACGGCTCGCCGGCATCTCAACGCAATCCCGCACGGTCCGCAGCACGTGGCCAGCACCGGACTGCGGCACGACGTAGCGCGGCCCGCTATCGCCGCGCACGACCATTCCGACGCGATCATGATTATCGATCGCCATCAGACCGAGCATCGCGCAATAGCGCGCCGCGGCCTGGCGTGGCGACCAGGCACCGAGGCCGTGTAGCATCGATGGTGCCAGGTCGAGCACAAAGACGATCGTGCGCTCGCGCTCTTCGACGAAGCGCTTGACGAACGGCCGGCCAAAACGCGCCGTCACGTTCCAATCCACCGAACGCGGGTCGTCGCCTTCGACGTATTCTCGTACGTCGGAAAATTCGACACCCATGCCGCGGAACGTCGAGCGGTAGCCACCCGACAAAACATCGGTCAGCATGCGCGCTGGCCGGACCTCGACCCGGCGCACATCCGCCAATACGTCACCAAGCCGTTCTTGCGGCTGGGACGGCAGTTGCAGCGACTGCTTGTTGAGAAACCACGTCATGGCTTTGCCGGCAGGCTACGCCATTGCGACACCGCGCGCACCGAGAGTCCTGCACTGAAGGTGTGCCACTGCGTCTGCCGATAAAGACCTTGGCGTCGCATCCAGACGACGGTCGCCACGGTGCGACTGCCAACGAAACCCGACTGTAACTCACCGGTTCCAATGACCAGAATCCTAGTTGCCGATCCCGATCTGCACTCTCAGCAGATCCTCGCGGACCTGTTGGCCGAACGGGGCTACGAGTTCGGTGCCGCAAGTGACGTCTCGACGGCCCTCGAGCCCGTTAGCGATGGCCGCGTCGACCTGATCCTTGCTGATCTGTCGCTGCCGGGCGGCGGCGGCATGGAACTGCTCGAACAGGTTCAGCGCGGCCACCCCGAAACCGCGGTCGTGTTGCTCAGCGCCTTCGGCTCAGTGCAGGACGCGGTCAAGGCCATGCGACACGGCGCCGCGGATTTCCTCGGCAAACCGTTCGCCAAGGACCAAGTGCTGCTCGCGGTCGATCGCGCCCTTGAGAAGTCGGCACTGAAGCGCGAGAACCAAGAACTGAAGCTTGCCCTCGACGATCGCCTGCGCCTCGACAACGTCATTGGCTGCGACCCACGCATGCAGGCGATCTTCAAAACCGTGCAGGCCGTCGCCGACACCAGGACGACGGTGCTGATCACCGGCGAATCGGGCACCGGCAAGACCCTGCTTGCACGGGCTCTGCACCAACTCAGTGACCGGCGGGCTGGCCCGTTCGTCGAAGTCAACTGCGGCGCGTTGCCGGAGAGCCTGTTGGAGTCGGAGTTGTTCGGCCACGTCAAGGGCTCGTTCACTGGCGCCGTTCGCGACAAGATCGGCAAATTCGAGGCGGCTCAGGGCGGCACGATTTTTCTAGATGAGATCGGCACGTCGACGGCGGCCTTCCAGATCAAACTCCTGCGAGTTCTTCAGGACCGCATCATCGAGCGGGTTGGCGACACCAAGACGATCTCCGTCGATGTTCGCATTGTGTTGGCCACCAACAAGGACCTCGAGCAGGCCGTTAAGGACGGCGAGTTCCGCGAGGACCTGTTCTATCGGATTAACGTCGTCTGCGTCGAAATGCCGCCACTGCGAGCACGCCGCCTCGACATCCAGCCGCTGGCGGAACACTTCCTGCAACGCTTCGCGACCGAACACGGGCGCAAGGCAAACAACTTCAGCGACGCTGCTGCCGCCACCCTGATCCATGCGCAATGGCCCGGCAACGTGCGACAACTGGAAAACGTGATCGAACGGGCCGTGGTGCTCGCTCGAGGCGAGTGCATCGACCGCGGCGATCTGCCAGCTACGCTCGCGCCTGCCAGCCTGCCGCCCGAGGGCACATCTCCCACGGCAACATCCGCGGGGACCGGGGCGACAGATCATGATGTGGATGCGTCAACTGTCGGCCCACCGTTGCCACTGAAGGAAGCATTGATCGAACCAGAGAAGCGTATCATCGAGCAGGCACTGGCATTCTGCGACGGCAACCGCGAGCGCGCTGCCGCGGTGCTTGGCATCAACCGCAGCACGTTATTTCACAAGCTGAAAAAGCTCGGCATCCGCTGATGGCCACAACCACCACAAGCGAGCTATAACAGGAACCCGGCATGTTCAAAAAGAGCCTCCTGATCCTGTTGTTCTGCGGGTTGATAACCCTCTCATGGATTGTCGGCTACGTGCTACTGCGCGTGCGTGGTCCCGTAGACGCACTGCGCGACGCCCAAGCCCAGCTGGAACTCGGCCAATACGCGCAGGTGATCTCAGTTCTCGATCAGGCCGAGAACAGCGCCAGCATCCAAAAGAGCGTCAGCCTGCAAGTGCACCTATGGCGCATCCGCGCCAAGGCACACGCCAGCCTCGACAACCCGGCCGGCGCCCTCAAGGACGTGCGCAGTCTGCTAGCCAACGGCTACCAGGATGACATCGAACTTCGGCGGGATGAGATTCGCTACCTGGCGACGGATGGCCAAGGCGAAATGGCACGCCTCAGTGCCAAGAAGTTCCTGGGCGACCATCCAGACGACAGCCGCGGTCTCGAGTTAGCTGGCGAAGCTTCCCAAACAGCTTACCAACCTCTCTTGCACGAACTACGCGCGATCCTCGATCGGGAACTGGGCAAAGCCAGTCGCGATGGCGCCAAGAAAACACTACTGACCTACCTGTATCGGCCGGCCACCGATCCACTGGTCAAACGTGCAGCAGCGCAACTCGAAGGGGCGTTCACTACAGATCCGCGTCTGCAGCGGTTGTGGCCGCAACTGTGGGCAGATGCACGCGCGTTGCGCGAGCGCATCCAAGAGGGTCTAGACTACTTCCAGAAGAGCCTCGACCTCGGCGGTGAAACGGTTGCTGCGTTTCGAGCGATCGCGACTGCGCTTGAGCAGTCGGGACGCATAGATGATCTGCTTCTCCTATGCGAAATCCAACGGCGCATGTTCGACCACAGCTACGTGGTCGAGAGCGGTGTATTGGCAACCTGGGTGCGCCTCGAACACAACGTTCCGAATGCCGCGCTCGCGACCACGGAGCGGTGGCTGCCCAAGGACCAACTCGTCGAATACACGAACCTTGGCAAGATCACGACTACGACCGAGCAATTGCTGTTGGCCCGCGCACTGGCGGCGTGGCGGCTGCACAACAAGAAGGAGATCAACGCGGCGGGCAAGGTGATCAGCGAACTGCGCGCAATCGGTTTCACACCGTTACTGCCACTGCACTTATCGCTTGCAACCCGACGCATTGAGTCCGGTAGCAAAGATCCTCAACAGGTCGAAATCAGCTTGCGGCGTCTAATCCAGTTGGCTATTCGCGAACCCGCGACACTGGGTCGACCGGACCTCGTTGCAGAGTTTGCTCCAGAGTGGATCAACATCCTCGAAAGCAGCAATGCCGGTGAAAACGCAGTCAGCAACGCACTAAAGACCTGGCGCAACGGCCGCCCTGAGGCCGTCGAGCCGCACCTGCGCACGGCGCAGTACCTGCTCAGCCTAGGTCGCACACCGGCCGCACTAGCTGCGATCGACGAAGCGTCCGCAATCGACCCCGATCACGCCGCCGTCTTTCCGCTGCATCTTCGCATTGCGCGACGCCACCATGAGAACTCGGCGCAGGACGGCAACAGCCTTCTCGAACAATGCGTGCGCAATCACGCAACAATCCCAGAGACCCGCGACCCAATCGGCTACGTACTCTGTGCCGAGGCGGCACTCAGCCTCAAGAAACCCAAGCTCGCTCGCATCGTTCTCGCCTGCGCGCGCAATGCCATTGGCGCGTATCCGCGAGCCAACATTCCACGCCAACTCGAACTCAAGGCACTCATTCTAGGCAAGCAGTTCGAAGAGGCGGCCCGGGTCGCCTCATTGACGGTGCAGGCCATACGACCGGATGCCACCACGCTTGCCATCGCAATCGAAGCCAAGAAGGCAGCTGGTGAATCCGTTCGCGAACTGCTGCGCATGGCGCTGCCACGCATCGCACAGGCCAATACCGACTCGGGCCGCCTGATGCAGTTCGAATTGGTGCGCCTGGCGCTCGCCGATGCGCCAACGACCGCACACCAATTTGTAACCCCGACACTGCTCACCAAGGACGCAACCGTAGAACAACGCGCCTTGGCTATCCACGCCTACGTCGCCGGCAACCGCTTCGGTGAGGCACTGGCACAACTGCGCGCCACCAGAACAAGCGAGCAAGTCGGAGACAAGGAGCTGCAAGCAGGCGCTCTCGCGAAGTTCCTACTCGCCATGGCGGAGACGACCGAGGACGCCAAGCTACTGGGTATTCTGCAAAGCCATCACATGCGTCTGGGTCTCGATTCTGGCTCGCAACTAGCCATGTTCGAGGCCGCAGAGCAGCTGGCCGAGACTCATCCGCGCACATCTTTCGACATGTTCAACAAGGCGTTGCCAGCAGCTCCGCCCGAGGAGCGCAACGGCCAGCGGTATGTGCTAGCCGGCGACCTCGCACTCAAGCAAAAGGACTCGGTGCGGGCCGAAAGCTACTGGATGGCGGCGCTCGCCTTTCCGGATGGCGCACACATTGCTGAGCGACTCGCGCGGCTGTTGTTGGTGCTCGACAAGGACGAGGCTGCCGCCGAGATCTACGCGTTGACTACCGGCCCGACGGACCCCGCGCTGGCGGCTCGGTTCGGCTTGAACGAGGTCGCTGCGGCCCTGCTTGGAAACGCGGGGGGACACGATCCCAACGACCTGCTCACCCATGCAGCGTTGGCGATGTTCTCCGAAGCCCCGATGATCAACTGGAAGCCCTCAACTGATGAAGCGGTGCGCGAGGCGCGCCTCGATCTCGTCGCCGGCTTGCGGGACCCTCTGCTCGGCTGGCTGTGTGTGTCGCATGCGGACAAGATCAGGCAGGCAGACCCTCGTGCTATCGCGAGTTCCCTGCTGATGGCTCGTGCGGCATGCGATGCTGGCCAGGCAGTTGCAGCAGGCGTGCTACACGCCAAGCTATTCAAGGCGGGTTACAAGAGCCCAGTGCTGTGGCGCGAAGTTGCCTATGCGGGCCAGCAGTCCGATTACGTAACGAGCCCCGAACTGACGCAGCGCCTCATAGCCGTGTCGCTCGGCGCCGAAGCCGGCAACTCCGAGCTGACGTTGAACTACAGCGCCGAACAGACCGTAAAGGGCTTTGAGCAGGGCGGCTTCCCAGAGTTGGCCCAGCAGACTCGACTGTTGCAATGGCAGGTCATGCCGCACCTGCGACCATGCACGCCAGATGACCTCGAACTGATCACGACCAGGCACACACCTCAGAACGCGTGCCTCATTCTCGACAAGATCTTGCGTGGTCCACATCCCTGCGACCGCGACGCCTTGTTGGGTGAGTTCTATCGACTCGCCGGGCTGCTGGTCGAGGCGGACGAGAAGCAAGCACAGCTGATGGCGGTATTGGCGTCGGGCCACATCGCCAGGGAAGGTGCTCGAGGCCTCATCGTGCACTTCCTGCTCAACAACCGCATCGAGTCGCTGGAGATCGACGCCGCCAAGCTATTGCGCAATCACTTGGTAATGATCGCCACTGGGCAGGACAACCAAGACCAACTCAACCAGACGATGGACGCGTTGCTGGCCCAGATCGGCATCGTCGAGTGCAACCTCGAAGTGGATAGCTTGCTCGCCAAATACCCTACTTCGCTGCCGCTTTGGACTGTGCGCGCTGCCTTGCATGCGCGGCTAGATGGTGACCCCGAAGGACTATCCGACCTGCGCACGGTGCTGACGCACACAAAGGCGCCACAAGCCCAGCTGCGCTTCCTCGGCATGGCGGCAGCAGAACGCCGCCTGTCAGCCGAGGACATCCAAATGTGCACGAAGCTGCCGAAGGCGTTGCTCGACAGCCCGACTGGCGCCTACGTGCAAGCACTCATGGCGTTGCGCCAAGGCCAAGCCGATGAAGCCGTGGTGTTGTTCGCGAAGGCCGCCCCGCAACATGACGGTCGTCACTTGTTCGATCTGGCGTTGGCGCATCTCGAAGGCACCGCGGTTGACGGCGTCGAGAAGGCAACCGCTGCCTTGCAGCAGTTAGTAACGGACTACCCCAAGAGTTCGCTGTCGCAGAACGCTGGCAGCTTCATTCGCCAACTGTCGCCGCGGCCGTGAAGGGCGGTCGCTAATGAGCCAAAGCGATAGTCCCGCAACAGGCGGTCGAGCTTGTCGTAGGTGCGGCTCAGGTTGACGTAGTGGCGGAAGCCACGCAACCCGCCGAGCTTTTGGCGCGGCTGATCGGGATCGACCTCCCATGGATGCAGGTAGATGCAGCCCGGCACACCGGCCCGTTCCTTCTGAGCCAATCCTCGTCGCATGAACACCAGCGGCAACAACCGCAGATAGCCACCACCACCAACCGGGATGTGCTTGCCGAGCACATCCCACGTCAGCGGTGGGAACTCCAGCAACTGCCCACCATCCGTGTTGACGAGGTACGGCGTAGTTGGAGCACCCGGCACACCGTAGTCCGGGTGCCGAACGGGCTGGATCGAACTGTCGAGGGTGATGCCCGATCGCAGCAGCTCCGCCATTGCCCACGGTGTCTTCTTGCCGATCGACCACGTGCAAGCACGGAACGCGGTGGGACGTTCACCGGTAATGTCGTTCAGGATGGTCGCAGTGCGCTCGAGATCCTCACGGAAGCCTTGTTGGCCGAGGTCCGGCAACAGGCGGTGGTCGTAGCCGTGACTGCCGATCTCGTGGCCGGCTGCATGGATCTCGCGAATCAGATCCGGCAAACGCTCGGCGATCCATCCGAGACAGAAGAACGTTGCCTTCGCATCACGTGCGGCGAACAAATCCAACAGCCGTTTGGTCGAGTCGCCGCAGCGTAGCTCGAACCCATCCCAATCGGCACGATCGATCAGGTGCGCCATGTTGAGGACCTGAAACCAGTCCTCGACGTCAACAGACATCGCATGCACGACACTCATCGCAATAGCCTCCTGGCTTCGGGCAGCAATTGCTGCAGGAACTCACGACAACGCTGCTCGGCGGCGGCTTCCTGCTCGCCGGCGTAGATCGGCGACTCCACACGCAGCAAGAAGCCCGACTCATTCTGTCGGAACAGCGCCAGCGGCAGATGGTGCATCGTGAAGTTCCAATAGTCGCCGGACACCCAACTGTCTGTGCCGAACACGCTCAGAGTCAGGTATCGCCAACTATCCGACCGACGCTTCGCGACGATGCGCGAGACGACGAGGCCAGCATCGTTGCTTTCGGGTGCGAGCCACGGCGCCTCGATCAAATCGTCGCGCTCGATGGTCATGTTGCTGCCTTCGATGCAGATGCGCGGTGGATGCACGCTTTTCCAATTGGTGTCGTGAAACAGGGCTACGACGTTGATCACGTGCTTTTCTGGGCCGCGGTAGCGCCGCCAGACGAAGTCGCCTGTGCCGAGCAATTCACGCCAACGCGGCAGCGCTTGCTCGAACGCAGCTTGCTGTTCCTTGCTGCGCGCTTCCATCTGATAACCAGCAATCGCCGTGACGATCTGCTCCGCCCGGCCATCGCGATCGGCAAACGGACGATACAGACTCAACCACAGCAAGGGTCCGGCCAGCAACCACAACACCACGCCCGGTTTGACAAGCGAACTGCTGACAGTCGGCACCGGCTCGGATGCAGCCTGATCGGGGGCAGTGGCAGCGGAGGTTGTGGGCTTGCCGCCAAGGCGCCGCGCGAGCAGACCATCCATCGACAAGAGCGCACCCAGTAACGCCAACCACTCGACGACGTTGGCGACGGTGTGGCCGGTGCCCTCGGCAAAGGGCACGCCAAACCACCTTGCCATCAAGCACAAGGCGGCGATGCGCGTGACGTTCGCGGTGATCGCGAGCGGTGCCGCAACCAACAGCAGCAACACCCGGCGCGCCTTGCCAGGTGGGCCGGTGAAGAACGCAAGGCAGTAGCCAAGCGTCAACATCGCCAACAAGGACCGCAGGCCGCCGCATGCGTCGGCAACGAACAGTGATCCTTCAAGCCCTTGCGGCAACAACCGGTCGCCCTTGCGCACGATGTCGGCACCGGCCAGGTTCGCCAGCCAAGAGCCGCCCTGAACGGCGACCTCCTTGAGCACGAACGCCATGCGACCTTCGACGTAGATCGGCATGGGGATCATGAACAGCACGAGCGCCAAGACCGGCCAGAGCCCTCGCAGTCGCTGCGCGCCCAAAGCCAACCAGGCCGCACCGGGCAGGGTCAGCACGATACTGGCGGCCGACCACGAATCGATCATCAACGCAGCGCCGAGCAAGTGCAGCAACATGCCGGGCACCAACAGCCACAGCCCACGCAGATCCAACGCGCGTGCGCGAGCCTGCCAATCACGGCGGCGATGCCAGACGACCGCAGCCCCGACGAACGGTACCAACCAGCAGTGTGTGAAGTAGTCGGTCGGCGCATTCCAGCGATCGACACACCAGCCGAGCGCCGTTGCATAGGCGAGCAACAAAGGCAAGAACACCAAGAGGAACGGCTTCATCGCGAGCTTCCTCTACCTGATGAAGCGGGCAACGAGGCGAACACTTCGAGCACGCGTTCGGCGTTGCCCGCCCACGTCCATCGTTGTCGCTCGAGGCTCCGCCGACCATTGGCGCCAATGCGTTGCGCCAGTTCGCGGTCGGCTACGACGCGATGCAGTTGTGCAGCCAGACCGTCGGCATCGCCCGCCGCGAACAGCAGGCCGTTCTCGCCGTCGTTGATGTTCTCGCGCAGGTTCGGTTGATCAGGTGCAACCGTGACCACCGAAGCTGCCAGGGAGTCGAACAGTTTCAACGGCGACGCGTAATCATTGATCGCTGGAATCAACGCGCCATCACACGCCATTACATGCGCGGGCAACAGCTCCGACGACACAACACCGAGTGCGCGCACGCGATCCTGCATGCCGCGCGCCCGAGCCAGTTCCTGAAGCGGTTCGAGGGCTGGCCCCTCGCCCATCAGAACGAGAGTCAGAGCCTGCAACCCAGGTCGCTGCATCACGTCGAGCACCAGATCGAGCCGATGCCACGATCGCATGTAGCCAACGAAGCCGAGCACGAAGGCGTCTTCGGCCAGCGCCCATCGACGCCGCAGTTCTTTGGCTGCGAGCCGGGCTTCCTCACCGTAGCGTTCGCAGACTGCGCCGTTGCCGATGACATGCACGCGCTCACGGCGCGCGCCGGCTTCGACCAACATGTCGGCAAGAACCTGCGTTACGGCGAGCACAGCGTCCGCCTTGCCGAGCACCTCGCGTTCGGTGCGTCGCGCCCGACGCGGCAAGCACAGCTTGCCCAACTGCTGCATCTCGAGCGCCATCGGCGAATTGACTTCGAGCAACAGCGGCACTTCGAGTTCGCGAGCGACGTCGAGGCCCGCGCGCAGATGCAGCGCATGACGTTCGTAGATGAAGTCGGGCTTGGTCTTCTGCGCGGCCGCGCGCAGCATCGAACGACCCTTGTGGTTGTATAGAACCTCAAGCACTTCCACTGCCGTGCGCGGCAGGCTAAGCCGTTGCCAAAAGCCGGGCTTGTGATCTGATCGATGCGTCGGCTGGTTCGCGGCTCCATGGACCGATGGCGCAACCGCCTTCGGCACCAGAGCACATTCTTCAACGGCGTGTCCAGCCGCGCGCAACGCCGTGATCAACTCGCGCACGTGCACCGCCTGGCCATCGTCCGCGCGGATGCGGTGGTGATACAGAATGCGGTGCGGTTCGCTCAAGCAACCGTCTCCCCTACTGCTCGGCGGAACGTCGACACCAACTGTTCCACCGGCTCCTGCCAACCGTAGTTCTCCGCAAACGCGCGAACCTCCGCTGTCTGCTTGCCATCGTTGAAGACGCGCTTCATCGCACTAGCAAAGCCGACAACATCGCCGACCTCAACCAATGCCCCCAGATGCGGCGCCACATCGGCGCCACCCAGGATCTGCGGAATCCCGCCAACCGGGGTCGCGACGACTGGCAAGCCAGACGCGAGAGCCTCGGTCACCACGTTCGGCCAGCCTTCTCGATGCGTGGGCAACACGAATACATCCGCGGCGCGACACGCGACGGCGACCTTCTCCGGCGGCAACGCGCCCAGAAAGGTCACGCAGCCTCCGCCAGCAACTTCGATGCTCTGCTGTTCCGGGCCATCGCCAATCAACACCAGATGCGCATCCGCCAGCGTCTGCACAGCGCGCGCCGCAACATCAAAGCCCTTGCTGGTGATAAGGCGCCCGACCCCGAGCGCGACATGCCCATTCGGGGGCAAGCCAAGTTCGGCTCGAGCCTGGGCCTGATCGCCCGGCGCGAACCGTTGGAGATCGACCCCGTTACGCACCGTGACGACTTGCTCGCGCGGCATGGAGCAGGCATCGGCAAATCGTTGTGCCAGCGCCTTACTGACTGCCATGCACTGATGTGCACGACCAGCAGCGTCGGCGATACGATTCGCCAACTGGGCGTCTTGTGCCAGCACATTGACGTCCGTGCCCCGTGCCGTCAGCGTAAAGGGCACACCGAGTTCGTTGGCGAGCATGCCCGCGGCAACGCCATCGGGCCAAACATAGTGAACGTCGAGCACAGAGCCGCCGCCCTGCACCAGCGCGCTAACGACCTGGCGTGACCCCTTCGCCACAGCATCGGCCTGGCGACTCACCGAGATCCCGGGTAGGTGGCGATAGCGCGGGTGGTAGACGTCGACGCCCTGCCACGTCTCCCGCAGCGGGACCTTGGCCCACTTGCGGTAGATACCACGCCGCAATGGCCACATCACGGCAGGTACCGGTGCAACCACCGTCCAACGACAACCACTCATCTCGGCGACGCGGCGCATGCGTTCGTAGACGAAGATGCCGTGGGTCGGCATCACGGACGACGGGAACAGGTTGCCAAACGTGATGATGTGCACGCCTCAACCACCCCACCGTTCGAGGAAGCGCGCCAACACGAGCACCGCCCACAACATCTCGGCGTGGTCGCCGACTCCTTGCCGATGCCGCTGCAGCAGGCCACGAACGACTTCGGTGTCCACCCACTCGACGAGCTTCTGTTCGCCGAGCACACCTTCCACGGCATCGCCAATCGGCCCCTGGCACCAACTGCGCAGCGGCACCGAAAAGCCCATCTTCTTGCGCCGCAATGCCTGCGGGTTGAGCCGTGTAGCCAGCGTCTGCCGCAAGAACGACTTGGTCGCGCCGCCGGCAAAGTGCCAGTGTGCCGGGATGCGCGCGGCTTCCTCCAGCATGTGGTGATCGAGGAACGGCGCGCGCACTTCGAGCGACACCGCCATCGAGGCACGATCGGCCTTGACCAGAATGTCGCCCGGCAGCCATGTCAAGAGGTCGGTAGCAACGGCACGGTGCAGCGGGTCCTTGGCTTTCGACGCGCGATAAGCCTCAAGCAACGGGGCATGCGGATCACCAGCGGCCGCGTGATGTTCGCGGCGCAAGACCGCCAACGCTTCTTCGGGCAGGTGGGCACTGACCGAGCGCGCGTAGGCAACCGCTGGCTCGAGCGACAGGTTCTGCAGCGTGCGCTTGGCGCGCAAGAACCGCGGCAACCAATCAGCCTTGGGATACAGAGCGCCCATGATCCGCCACATCGAACGCGGCAGGCAACGTCGCAGCCGATTCTCCCGCGAGTCAAATAGGTAGCGGCGGTAGCCGCCAAAGCCCTCATCGCCGCCATCCCCGGACAGCGCCACCGTCACGTGCTTGCGCGCCAATCGGCTGACATGGTAGGTCGGGATCGCACTACTGTCGCTGAATGGTTCGTCATAGGTGTCGGCAAACCAATCGAGGTCGAGCAACGTATCGACATCGAGCACTTCTTCGCGCAGCACCGCACCGCAAGCCTTGGCTGATTCGCGGGCTCCTTCCCGCTCATCGAAGGCAGGATCTGAGAAGCCAATCGTGCACGCTTCGACGGGCTTCCCGGTCGTGCGCGTCATCGAATCCACAATTGCATAGCTATCGACGCCAGCGGACAAGAACGGCGCCAACGGCACTTCGCCCATCAACCGCACGTTGACGGCGTCATCGAGCTGCCGCAACACCTCTTCCTGGTGCCATTGCTGCGATTGCTCATCCGGCGCGAACTCCAACTGCCAATAGCGCTGCAGATGGACGCGGCCCTGCTTGATGTGCAGCCAATGCGCTGGCGCCAACTTGTGCACGCCTTCGAACACCGTGATCGGATCTGGTATGTAGCGCAACGCAAGGAATTGTGCGACGGCATCGGCACGCAGGCGCCACGGGCGCGACAACTGGCGCAGCGTCTTCAGCTCGCTGCCGAACGCAAACTGCCCGTCGTGTTCGCACCAATAGAGCGGCTTCTTGCCAACGCGATCGCGGGCGCAGTAGAGCTCGTGCCGCTCTTCATCGACGATCACGAACGCAAACATGCCACGCAGCCGCGTTGCCAGCTGCGTGCCCCACGCGCGGTAGCCGTGCAGGATCACTTCGGTGTCGCTGTTGGTGCGGAACACCACTCCCTGGTTGGCCAGTTCTTGGCGCAGCTCAAGGTAGTTGTAGATCTCGCCATTGAACGTCAGCCACAGTTTCTCGTCCGGCAACGCCATCGGCTGCATACCACCGGCAACGTCAACGATGGCGAGACGCCGGTGCGCCAAAACGTAGCCCGCACCAACGCGCACCCCATCGCCGTCGGGGCCCCGGTGCCGGATGGTGTTGTTCATCCGGTGCACAAGGTCCACGTCAATCGGTTGTTGGCGGTCGAAGGCAAAGATGCCCGTAATCCCACACATCAGCGCAACCTCTTCTGGTTGCGCCAGACAATCGCCGACTCGCCCGCGGACGCTGCTCCGCCCATAGACCGGGCAGCGGATCGCAATCCTGGCACGGTGACCACAACCTCGCCGCTGCCACGCTTCTTCTGGTCGGGCGCGAACGCCGCCTCGGGAGCTCGTCGCAGCGCCGCGAAAACACACAGCTTGAGCGCGGCGACCAGCGCGAGCCAGTGATAGAACAGGTCGAAGTGGCCGCGGTTGAGGAAGAACGCGCCGACCGAAAAGCCGACCGTGGTCGCTTCCATCATGCGCGAATAGTCGACCGCCCAGGCAAGATCCGGCCGCGCGCGGCATTGCTTGTAGACCCGGCCCATCGTCAAGAACACCGACGCCAACAACGACAGGTAGATGACAAACGCGAGCGAACCACTCTCGGCCCAGATCTGGAAGTAGCTGTTGTGCGCAACGAAGGTATCCGCGCCCTGAGACAGCGGCGCGACCGAATACTCCGGGTAGCGCGGCTGGAAGTTGCGCATGCCTACGCCCCAGATCGGGTTGTCCTTGATCATCTCCAACGCGGTCGCCCACGCGGTCAACCGCGCATGCGCGGACGACTCAGTGGTGTCGCCGATCGAGGCGATGCGATCGATGATGTCCTGCGGCGCCACGAACGGGAACAGCACGGCAAGGAACAGTAAGAACATCATCGCGCGGAACAGCTTGCCGGAGCGCCACACGATCCACAGGGCGCTGAAAGTCAACGCCAGGAAGGCGCCGCGGCTGTGGGTCATTAGCACCGTCACGACCGACAAGAACACGGCCGCGCGGGTCGCGTGCAGCACCCACTTCTTGCCCTCGCTGATGCCGAGATACCACAGCAGCGGAATGTTCATGACCATCGCGAGCGCGAAGTCATTGTTGTCCTCAAGCATGCCGCCCGGACCACGCAAGATCTGACCGCCGCCGCGCATCAAGCCCCACAAGCCGCTCTTGACGCCGAAGAAGCCGAGCGAGATCGCGATCACCCAAAACATGCCGCGCAGCTTCTGGCGCGTATCGCACTGGCCAACCGTGAACAGTGCGATGATGACGATCTTGATGTACTCGAAGAAGTAGCGACTCGTGTAGTCGTCCTGCACCTCTGCCTGGAAGTAGCTGATGACGACGAACGCCATCAACACGCACATCATCACCGTGCGCGATTCCCAGTGCGTAAAACGTCTTCGGCCCAACTCGTTGGCCCACCAACCCAACAGCATCGCGATCGATACAAAAAACGACAGGCGCATCGAGCGGGCAAAGCCCCAGCACAAATCCTGCGGCCGCATGTAGGCGAGCCAGCTAAACAAAAGCAAGCCGATGTACGGACGCTGGAACGCGTACGGCATCAGGCACATGACACTGAGGAAGACGATCAGGTCGCGCATTGCACGCTTTGGAGGTCAGGCCCCAAGAATGATCGTCAGGATGCTGCGCACGGCAGGCGGCAGGCGAGTCGGATCGATGTAGAAGATGCTCACAACGGCCGTCACCAGCAGCAGGGCGGCGGCGGCGAGCAAAGACGCCCGGCGGCGGCTGCGCGTTGTCGCGACTCGCTCCTCTTCGGTCTCCAGGTGGCTGACGCCGCCAAGCACCGGCACGCCGAGGCCACGTTCGACATCTTCGACCGTCTTGTAGGACCCTTGCAGCATGTCGAAGAGCAAGATCAGCGCAATCGCGGCGAACAGTCCGAGAGCGCTGCCGGCCAAGGCAACGATCATGATGTTCGGCTCGGTCGGCACCGGCGGAATCAGTGCCTTGCGCGACTGGCGCACAGGTATGTCCTGCTGCAACTGAGCCAACCGCGCTTCGGCCTCGCGCAGTTCGGTCACAGCAGCCTCACGAGCGGCTTCGGCTTCCTTGAACTCTTGCTGCTTCGCGGAGAACAGGCTGTAACCGTCGTCGAGTCGCAACAGCGCAGCACTCTCCTCTTCGATCTTCTTCTCCGTCGCCGTGATCGCTGCGTCGAGTTCCGCCAAGGCCGCCCGATCCTCCTCAAGTTGCTCGCGTAGAACCTTGTAATCAGGATTCTCGACCTTGCCATCCTTGTCCACCGGGACCTGCGGCATCAGCTGCTTGATGAGGACTAGTTGGGTCTCGTAGATGCGCTTCCACTTGAACCACTCTCGCGTGCCTGGGTTCAACGTCTTCGTGTAGGCGATCAGCGCATGCATGGCCGACGCGACAAGTGCCTTGGTTTCGTCGTACTTCAGCGCTTCGGCCAGAATGAACCCGGCCGGCGGATCGATCTTCGGCGCAGTCCCCCCGAGATCCTCTTCCGCTACTTGGATCCTCGCGGTGAGCTTGCTCTGATCGATGCGGCGCTTCTCCTGATCCAGGGTGCGCACGCCCTGCTCCACCATGAGCCGCTTGAAGTCCTGCTGCTGGTCACGGACGTCGTAGCGAGGATCAATGCCGTATCCTTGTCGAATCTGCTGCAATTCGGTCCGGTAGCGCTGCAAAGTCAAGTGGGCTGACTCCGCCTTGTCCTTGGCATCCTTGCGCAGTTCTTGCGCCGGTTCGCGCAGGTCCTGGGTGCGACGTGCAATCCACACTTCGACCAGCTTGTTGAGCAAGTCGGCGGATCGAGCCCCATCGCGATCCTTGTATTGCACGCGCATCGTCACGTAGGTGCGCGTCTTGTCGCTGCCACTGAGTTCGGTCACCTTCACCCGTGACTCACAGTCGCGGTAGAACTGCTCTTGGTAGAACGGCTCAAGCGCCTTCACTTCCGGCCAGTTCAGCGCATCGATGGCGTCCATGACCGAGACCGGGATCGAGCTCTTTGCCGAATCGACGATTGCGCGAAACGGCTTCTCCTTGTCTGCAGGCCCTTCAGGCAGCTGCTGATGGATCAGCAGCGTCTCGGCCACGAACAGGCGCGGGATGAAGAACGCAACCAACCCGCCGATGAGCAGTCCAAGCAGCGAAATCGGCACCACCTGCCAGCGGCGCCTCTTGACCAGATCGACGTAGCGACGCAACGAGAGCTGCGGGAGATCGGCTTGTGTCATCCCGCCCCTCTCGTGTTCTGCTCTGTCGCTGGCTTGTGCATTCGCATATCGGTGGGAACCTAACTAGAAGCGGAAGAACAGTCGGTTGCTCTTGCCTGTCAACACGTCATAGGCAAACGTGATCTGCGCGGCGCCCAACATCGTGCGCACGGCCAGTGCCACCGGTTGCATTAAGCGCTGGAACAATCTGGCGAGCATGCCCAAGAATGTTGGCGGCACATACAAGATGTCGCGTTCGCGGATCTGGAAGTTGGATGCCGTGTAGCCGGTCGTCAGCATCTCGCGCAGATTGACATCGACGACCAACGGATGCTCGGCATCGGGTCGGATCAGGTAGACGCGTCCGAGGTTGGCCAAGTCAGTCCAGCCAGACTTGAACATCGCGTCAATCAAGGTCAGGTCGGGACTAATCGGAATCGGCCCCTTCAGTTGCACTTCGCCGATCGCATAGAAGAACTTCGTGCCTTGCACGCGTGCCTGCAGATCGACGTCGAACTGCAGTACGGTTCGCAACTGCGTGCGCACCAACGCAGCCAACTCGGCTTCGGTCTTGCCGAGCGCGTAGACCGGACCAACCAACGGCACATAGATCGTGCCATCGATGCCGACCGGCTGCGGTACCCCCAACGCCGCCAGTTGTTCGGCGCCGGGCATCAGCAAGGCTTCGGGCGGCACGATGAACTGCACGACGTCAAAACCGCCGAGGTAGTTCTCGCGGGTCGCATCGCCGTTGGCGCGCGAGCCGAAGCCCTTCTCGTGCTTCATCTCCCGGATACGCTTGTCCTCGTAGCTGCCACAACTAGCCAGGGTTGCCAGACACACAAGCAACAGACGGCCGAGCACGGCGGTCACGCAACAGTAAGTAGTGTTCGAGTCGTTAGTCACGATTTGGTTTGCCTCGCAAAGCGAATATCCCCTGCATCCTAAATGACGCAAGCCCCGGAGCAATCTCCGCCTTTCCGAACGTCCACATCATCGGAACTTCGGGGCGTGAAACCTGATTGTAGGAGTTGCGTTCTGCCATGGTCGCAACAGGATTTGTACCTGCTTGGGACGTGACAACTAGGCCCAACCACGACGATAGGCGTACAAACCAACCATGCGATGGGTGCTCGGCCTGCTAGTGATCCTTGGCCTCGGCCTCGGGACGACCTGGCTGCTTGATCCAGGGACTTCGACTCCGTTGCCGCCGAACGGTGGCATTGGCACGCACAATGCGTCCGGGACCACCGGATTCGAAGCAGCCAACGGCAACGGCACCGTTGCTGCGAGCGGGGATCTGGTTGGCGATCATGCCAACGGTGCCCGCCCGCAACTCACCCGCGAAGACAGAACACCGATAGATACCGCCCCGCCCGGCCCCTACCTGTTGGTCGTGCAAGGCGACCCGGCCGTGCCCGTCGCCAATGCACAGGTGTTCTTCCTCGATGAGTCGAAGTATCGCCCCCGCAGAAGCGCGCATACCCAGCCGGTCTCGCGCTTCGAAGCACCCGAGCGCGACGGCATGCGCAGCCGCACCGACCAACGCGGCATGGTGCAACTTCCCGGAGGCTCAGGCCGCTGGCTGTGTTCGGCGCTGACCGGCGACTCGTTTGGCTTCTTGGTGGTCACCAAGAAGCCGGGCCAACACACGATCACACTAGGTCCGGACGAACAGGTTGTGGTCGTCGCTCACCACTCGGGCGACGCCGGCCAAACCGTCAAGGACATACCGCTGGTGGTCGTGCAACAGCACAAGACGAGCAGCACCAAAGAACTCTGGCGCGGCAGAACCGATGAGCGCGGCCGCGCCGTACTGCGTCACTTCCAGATGATGCGGCAATCAAAACGCAGCGATCAACCCAAGGAGTTTCGCGAGCGTTTTGCCGCCGTGTTACGGATCCCAACCACGCCCATTGTGTTGGCTGAGTTTCCGGGGCGCCCGACCACCGACGACGAAGTGCACATCCACGTACCGCCGCTTGGCACGGTGCAAGTGCAACTCGTCGACCACTCTGGCAAGCCTCTGCTGACGCCCGCCCGCATCGGCATCAGCACGAGTGGCTCGTCACCAAAAACGTTCCCGATCCGTAGCGGCACATTCAGCCAAACCGCCAACAAGCCGGTCGGCACCGCGCCGGTCACCATGCCGTATGCGCAATTTGGTCGTGACGTGCGCCTGTATGCTCGCTACGCCCACGATCGGCGCAGCGCGTATTCCGAGACCACCGAGGGCCCAAAGGAGCCTGCCCAATCCGTCGCGATCAAGATCGCACCTCTGGCTCGGCACTGCGTGTTTGCCGGCCGCTTCCTGCACCACGGCGAGCCACTGAAGTCCGGGTCGGTCAGCATCACGATCTGGCGTGACGACGTCATCGCGTCGACGGCGGGCGCGCAGACGGTCGCGAGTGGCCTGTGGGACCTGGTGATATCGGCGCGCAGCGAGAAGGCGCGCTGGCGCATGGAGTTCCGCTACCAACAATTAGCGCTCGAAGGCGCAACCGAGACCGAGCCCCCGGCCAACAAGTGGTTTGGCGCAATCCTCGACTTCCCTGGCTATCAGCCTGGCACACGCCACGAGTTTGGCGACATCGTGCTGGGCGAACTGCCGCCGCTCGCCACCGGCATCGTCGTCGATGACGCCGGCGAACCGATCGCCGGGGCATCGGTCTCGATCCAGCAAGAACGCGCGGCGCGCACCCGGACGAGCCGCTCGCTGTCATCTGGATTCGCGTCGTTTGAGAGCAACGAAATCCTTATCAGCTGGTTCAACTCAAACGACCGAAGCCTGAGTGGTTTCAACGGGCGCAGCGGTGCACGGTCTGGCACACCCTCGTACCGCAGCCTGCGACACCTGCGAACCAAAACGGAAGCCAACGGCACCTTTGCGATCTACGGCCCGATGCCGACCGGCAAGCTGCGGGTCCTTGCCGACGGCAGCGAACACTTCTCTGCGAATGTGCTGCTGCCCGCCCCATCGCGCAACCTGCGCCTCGTTCTGCCGCGCAGCGGATTCTTGCGCGGCAAGGTGCTGCTGCCCGAGTGGCTGCCGCAACGCTCGATCAAGATCAAGCTGCGGCCGCAAGAGGAGTCCCGAAGGCGTCGCGAAACCGTTTCGACGCGCGTCGCCGAAAGCCCTGGCCACCCCTTCGTAGTGCAGCCGCTGCGGCCGGGCCGTTACGACCTGCTCGTCGAGATGCGCAACATCTCTGCGCCGATGATCATCATCGGTGATGTGTTCATCAAGCCGGGCGACAACCAGGATGCGCGCACGCAACCAATCGACCTACGCCATGCACTGTTCCGCTACCACCTCGAGGCACGGGATGAGGCCGGCCGCCCATTCCCGCTCGATGGCCCGATCCACGCCCGCTTCGCGCAACCCGACGGCACGTTCGTCGAAGCCGGGTTCCGCTGGCAGAAGGGCAAGGCCGAGTTGATTACACCACATTCTACCGCCGAGCTAACCTTCTTCGGCCGCGGCTTCGTGCCGCTTCAACAGCAGTACGGGCCGGGCAACCACGATGTGTTCCTGACGACCCAGAAGCCGGCGCTCGTCAACGTGCCAGGCGCTCGCGCGCTGTCGGGCCCGACGCGCAAGATTCGCATCTCCGCGGTCCTGCAGGGGGACACCGGCCTACCGGCGTCGCTCAGCGGCATCGATCAGAAGTCGGGGCGTAGCTTCTCCTTCTCGCGGTGGGATCTCGGACGCAGCAGCGGTGGCTGGCTTGAGCATTCCGACCTGATCGAGATCCCGCTGATGAAGGCCGGCAAGTACCAACTGCTCTTCCGTGCGCACGCGAGCGAGTCGACCCGCTCACCACAGACGTCGGTGACTCTCGGCACGTTCGATCTGACGGTGGATGGATCGGTCGTGACGGTGCCGCTCAACGCGCAGCAGATCACATCGGCGCTCAACAAGATCGACAAGCAGTGGCAGGCGCGGCTCAAGCGTAACAAGAGCCGCAATCGCTAGCGGTCTGGTGCCCCGACCTTAGACTCAGGGCATGAACCGAACGCAGATCAGCTCGGGCTCGAGCTTCGAAGAGAAGGTCGCATACTCGCGCGCCATCGTCTGTGGCGATGACGTGTTCGTGTCAGGCACTACCGGCTACGACTACACGAACATGACGATCGAAGACGACGTCGTCGCCCAATGCCGCCAAACCTTCACCAACATCGAAGCCGCCCTGACGCAAGCCGGTTCGTCGCTGCAGGACGTCGTGCGTGTCACCTACCTCCTCCCCGAACCAACCGACTTCGAGAAGTGTTGGCCGGTGCTGCGAGAGCGCTTTGGCGACGTTCGTCCGGCGGCAACGATGCTGTCCGCGCGCCTGGTCGAACCATGCATCAAGATCGAGATCGAGGTAACGGCGCGCAAGCGTCGATAGCGTTGCCAGTGCGCTCCCTAGCCATTGTTGTCGTATTGCTCTTGGCCGCCTGCACCGGCTACCGCGAAGGCATGCCCGGTGTCTTCCGGTCGCCATACCCGCGCGAAGAACAGTTGATCCGACGTATCGGCCAGGACAACATCCGCACGGTCGTGAGCCTGCGCGGCGGTCGCACCGCGAGACATACCGAGCGCGCGACCGTCAACAGTGGCGCCGAGTTCATCTGCGTATCGTTCTCCGCTAGACGCTTGCCGAATCCGGATGTGCTACTGAGGCTCTGGGAAGTCGCCGAAACCGCCGAGCGGCCCATCATGGTGCATTGCCGCGCGGGCGTCGACCGAACCGGCCTCGCCCTCGCAGTGATCGCGTTGCACGACACCCAGGACATCGAACTGGCGCGCCAGCAACTAGCCTTCGTACCCAACGGCCACCTCGCGGCGTTCGGCACCGAGAAGATGGACCTCGTGCTCGACCTCTACGAACCATTCCTCGACAAGATGCCGTTCCCGCTCTGGGTGCAACGTGTCTATGCGCAGGAATACGAACGACTCCAGAACTGAGTCGGTTGCCGCGGCCGCTGAACCTTTACGCTGGCACGAGCCGGCTGGATTGGCCATCGTTCTGCCCATGGAGCACAACCTCGCGCCCCAAGAAGAAGCAAATGTCGTTCGCAACCTCGGCCTCGCGGATGCGAAACGCCACATTTTCTTGTGCTGCGACCAAGCGAAGCCCAAGTGCTGCGACCGCGAGCGCAGCCTGAAGGCCTGGCACTACCTCAAGGCGCGCCTGAAAGAACTCGGGCTGTCGGAGCAAGGCGGCGTGCAACGCAACAAGTCACATTGCTTACGCATCTGCGGCAACGGCCCAATCGCCGTCGTCTATCCCGAAGGTGCCTGGTACCGCGGCTGTGACCCCGACGTGCTCGAACAGATCATCCAACGGCACCTGATCGGCGGTGAGATCGTCACCGAACACTGCATCACGACCCACGAACTGCCCGCGCGGGAGTCGGACGCATGAGCGAAGACCCAAACGACAGCGCGGACTTCGCGTGCACGCCGTGCAATCAGTGGCTGGGCTTTCGGTTGGTGCAGCGCACCGCCGAACGCGTCGAGATCGCGCAGAGCGTGCGCCGCGAGATGCTGCAGGAAACTGGCGTCGTGCAGGGCGGCTTACTGACGGCGCTCGCCGACGCCGCCGCCGTATACCTGTTGTGGCCCGACCTCGCCGATCAGCGCACGATGACCGGCACGACAGTCAGCATGCAATTCTTGGCAGCGGCGCTGCCAGACCTTGGCGAACTCTACGCCGTGGCCGTGCCGCTGCGCATCGGCAGCACCGTTGCCGTTTGCGAGAGTTCGGTGACCCAAGCCGGTCGCCTCGTTGCCAAGGGCACCTTCACGTTCTTGGTGCGCGACAAGCGATGACGCCACTGTTGTTCGATGGACCCGACGACGCCGCGACCACGATGGTCCTTGCGCACGGGGCCGGCGCCGGCATGGAGCACGAAGGCATGACCACTTTGGCGCACGCCTTTGCCGAACGCGGAGTCCGGGTTGTGCGGTTTGAGTTTACCTACATGCATGCGCGTCGTGAGGGCCGGCGACCAGGCCCGGATCGCATGCCTAAGCTGCAGGCGTGCTTTCGCGAAGTGATTGCCAGCCTGCAAGGTCCGGTGGTGCTCGCGGGACGCTCGATGGGCGGACGCGTGGCGACGATGATCGCCGACGAGGTCGAGGCCCGCGCGGTGATTGCGTTCGGCTACCCGTTTCATCCACCGAAGAAACCCGACAATCTGCGCACGGCGCACCTCGAGAACCTTCGCACCAAGACGCTGATCGTGCAGGGCGAGCGCGATGCGTTTGGCACGCCGCCCGAAGTTGCCGGCTACAACCTGTCCGAACAGATCGAAGTGCTATGGCTTGCGGACGGTGATCACTCGCTGAAGCCGCGCAAGAAGAGTGGCTTCACGCTCGAGCAGCACATCGTGACGGCCCTCGATCGCGCGATGGCGTTTCTATCGGAACGGTAGCGACCGATTACTTGCCGTGCTGCTCTTCGATGTGGCGGCGCAGCATGTCGCCACCGAAGTCGCGCTCGAAGTCACGCCAGACGACGTGCACGTGGTTGGCACCGTTCTGCGTGCAGTCGTACTCGACCGCGAAGTGGTTGCCGTGGATGCGGTAGTAGTGGCCCTGGCCAGGCTCGGAGCTGCCCGCCCATGCGAAGCACATGTCGTCGAGTCCGTCGGCCTGGATGCGAGCGAGATCCGCGCGTGCAACTTCTGGGCGCAGCACGTGCGCGTGGGTCTCCAATAGGCTCCACAGTTTGGCGCGTTGCGGTGCGCTCATCGCCGACCACGGTAGGCCACGACGTTCGCCGAGCTCGGAGGGAGCCTTGCCGGGACCGAGAATCACATCGGCCGGGGCCTGCGCAGCGATCAGGACCTGGGTATGTTGTTTGGCGTCAAACATCGCCAACAGTTCGCGGCCGAGTCGCTCTTCCGTGCCCAACACCGGCTGCCGCGCGAACTTCTCAGGCAACACGTGCGGATTGGTGCCGAGGAAGTGCGGGGAGTGGCCGACCAACATGCCATCGACGACGGCCATGCGCAGCGACACGTGGTGGCCTTGGTAGCGCACGACAAACGTACCGTTGGGGTCCGGATCCCCGCACACCAACAGTGCGTAGCGAGTTGGATCGCGGTGCACGGCTGGCTTGTCCGGCTTGGATTCCAGTTCGTGCAGAACGTTTTCAAGGTCGGCGATCGCCATCGTCTTGGCGAACCCGGTCGCGCTCAGCATCGTGCGCAGCACTTCGTGTGCGCCTCTGGTCTGACTCGGACTCAACGCCCCCATCTCAATCCCGGCGTAGCGGCCGGGCACAAAGTGCCACTTCATGGTCTCTTCGTCAGCGAGCGAACGATGCGCCGCTGCCCGCTGCTTGTCATCGAGACTGGCCAAGAACTCGCTCGTCACGGCGGCGAGTTCCCCACCGACGATTTCGACCGATCGCATCGAACCGCAGCTGGCGAGCGCAAACAATGCCAGCAAACAACAAGACAGGGACAACGATTGAGAGTGCTTCATGCCATGGCCTTTGCTCGGGTGAATTACGGAGACGTGAGGATCAGGAATGCCCTAAGGCGGCGGCCACGACTGCTTGCTGCTCGGCCTTGTGGCGCTGCAACGAGCCCGTCGCCGGACTGGCCGCTGCGCGGCGCGTCGACGAACCATGCCACTCGAAGCGGTCGCGAACGAACTGCCACGAGCCCATGTTGGCGGGTTCTTCCTGGCACCAGATGAACTTCGCGTTCTGGTAGCGGGCCTTCAACGCCAACAAGATCGACTGCGGCCACGGGTAGAGCAGTTCGCAACGTACCAGCGCGACACTGCGATCTTCACCACGCGCAGCGAGCAGGTCGTAGTAGACCTTGCCCGAGCACACGACGACGCGCTTGACGTCCGAGGCCAACGCGATCGACTCGTCATCGAGTACCGCGCGGAACGCGTAATCGCACAAATCGGCCAACGACGAGCCGGCCATCTTCTGGCGCAGCAGACTCTTGGTCGTCATGACGATCAGCGGCTTGCGGTCCGGATCGAGCGCCTGCGCACGCAGCAGATGGTGGTAGCTCGCCGCGCACGACGGCATCGCGACCCGCATGTTGTTCTCGGCACACAACTGCAGAAAGCGCTCAAGGCGCGCCGAACTGTGCTCCGGTCCTTGACCATCGTAACCGTGTGGCAACAACAGCGTGACCGCGGACGGCTGCTGCCACTTGGCCTCACCGGCCGCCAAGAACTGGTCGATCTGGATTTGGGCGCCGTTGACGAAGTCGCCAAACTGCGCCTCCCACATGGTCAAGCCACTCGGGTTCACGACGCTGTAGCCGTATTCAAACCCGAGGGCCGCTTCTTCGCTGAGCAGCGAGTCGACGACAACGAACGGTGCCTGGTCATCGGCCAGGTGGTTCAGCGGCACGTAGCGACGACCGTCGGCAGCGTCATACAGCGCCGAGTGCCGTTGGCTGAAGGTGCCGCGACCACTGTCCTGCCCAGCGAGACGCACCGGCACCGAGTTGGTGACCAGACTCGCGAACGCCAATGCTTCGGCCGTGGCAAAATCGATCGGCTCCTCGCCGGCAACCATCTTGGCGCGGCGACCGAGCACGCCCTTGACCTTCGGGTGTGACGTGAAGTCGTCCGGCCACGCCAACAGATCGGTGTTCCATTTCTCGAGTTGCTCCGATGAGGCGGCGGCAACCGCCGGCTGCCATTCAACGTCCTCGATAGGCTTGGGCAGAACGACCGGCGGTGGCTCGGTGGCGCGCACTTGGGCCAGAGATTCCTTGAGCCGCGTCTGCACCTTGAGGTCGTAACTGGCGACCTCGTCCGCCGGCAATACGCCGGCACGCACCAGGTAATCCTGGTAGATCGCACGCACCGTCGGGTGCGCTTCGATCGCACGGTACAGCAACGGCTGCGTGTAGCTCGGCTCATCGCCTTCGTTGTGGCCGTGGCGCCGGTAACACGTGATGTCGAGCACGACATCGGTGTGGAACTCTCGGCGGTAGTCGAACGCCAACCGGATCATGCGCACGGCCGCGAGCGGGTCGTCACCGTTGACGTGGAAGATTGGCACCTGGATCGCCTTGGCAACATCGGTGCAGAACGGCGAGCTGCGCGAATCCTTCGGCGACGTCGTGTAGCCGATCTGGTTGTTGACCACGATGTGCACGGTGCCGCCAGTGCGGTAGCCGTGCAGCTGCGACATTTGCAGCGTCTCAAACACCACGCCTTGGCCAGCGAACGCGGCGTCCCCGTGCACGAGGATCGGCATGATCTCGTCCCAGATCTCGTGGCCGGGCGTGTTGGCGGACTGATCCTGTCGCGCCCGCGTCATGCCCTGCACCACCGGATCGGCCGCTTCGAGGTGGCTAGGGTTGCATGCCAGCTCAATCGCAATCATGCCGCCGGCAGCGGTCTGGTAGTCCGCGGTGGCGCCAAGGTGGTATTTCACGTCCCCCGAGCCCTGCGCCATACCCGGATCGAGGTAACCCTCGAACTCCCCGAAGATCTTGGTCAACGGCTTCTGCATGACGTGCGCCAGCACGTTGAGACGACCGCGGTGCGCCATGCCGATGACGGCACGCAACACCCCGGTCTCCGATGCGCGCTCGAGCAACGCGTCGATCGTCGGCACCAACGTTTCGCCGCCTTCGAGCGAAAACCGCTTATGCCCGACGAAGCGCGTGTGCAAGAACTGCTCAAACGCCTCCGCCTCGACGAGCTTGTCGAGGATGCGTAGCTGCGACTCCTTCGACAGTTCTTCTTCGTTGCGGTTGCCCTCCATGCGCGTGCGCAGCCACCGCCGTTGTTCTTGGTCCGCAATATGCATGTACTCGACGCCGATGTGGCGGCAGTACGTCAGGTGCAGCGTCTCCTGAATCTCGCGCAGCGTCGCAAACGGCTTCGGGGTCACACCATGCGAGAAGAACGTGCGCTCCTTGTCCCAGATGGTCAGGCCGTAGGTGGCCATGTCCAACTCCGGCAAATCCTTCGGCTCGTACGTCAGCGGATCGAGCTTGGCCAACACGTGGCCACGCACGCGGTAGCTGCGGATGTAAGTCATCACTCCCGCAGCGCGCTCGAGGTTCTGGGACTCGCGCAGGCTCGAACCGAGCGGTGGCCGACGGTCAATGCTGGTGTGCACCGGACGGTACGGCACCTTCATGGACCGGTAGATGTCTTCGTAGAAGTTCTCTTCGCCGATCAGCAGGCGGTGCATCCAGTCGAGGAACTGTCCGGACTCGGCACCTTGAATGACGCGGTGGTCATACGTGCTGGTCAGCGTCATGACCTTCGACACGCCAAGCTCGGTCAGCGTTTCGCCAGCCGCACCCTGGAACGCTCCGGGCACCGTGATCGCGCCTATCGCCATGATGAAGCTCTGGCCGGTCATCAACCGCGGCAGCGAACTGACCGTGCCAATCGGGCCCGGGTTGGTCAGCGTGCAGGTCGTGCCACCAAAGTCATCCGGCGTCAGCTTGCCCTTGCGCGCTTTCTGGATCTGGGCGTTGAAGCCGTCAAAGAAGCCGGCGAAGTCGAGGCTGGAGCAGTCCTTGATGTTCGGAACGACCAGGTCGCGACGCCCATCCTTGCCAGGCAGGTCGACCGCGATACCGATATTGAGCGACTTGCCGAGGCGACGGAAGGACTTGCCGTTCTCCTCAAAAAACTGCGCGGCCATCGCCGGCACGCGCAGGATCGATTGCACCATCGCCCACCCGATCAGGTGCGTAAAACTGACCTTCGGCAGGTATTGCCCGAGTTGGTGACGGTTGATGGAGTGGCGGTTCTCTTCGAGCACCTTGACCGGCAGTTCGCGCGTTGACGTTGCCGTCGGCACCGTCAGGCTCGCAACCATGTTCTTGACGATCCTGCCGGCCACCCCGATCAACGGCGTCAAGTCGTCATCGATTGCAGCAGCAGCCTGCACGGGTGCCGGGTTGGGCTTCGCGACTGCACGTTGTTCGACCGGCAGTTCGGTGTCAAACCACGTGCGCCACTCCGACTGCACCGAGTCTGGGGCCTCAAGGTAGTCGCCGTAGACCTTCTCCGCGTACGCCGCGTTGAGGCCGAACACTTCTTCAAAATCGGGCTGATGCATATCCTGAATCTTCTGCAACCGCGAAGCCATCGCTGGGGCCGTCGATCCAGAACGGCTCACCCCAGAATCAGGGCGCGGCGACCGCGGCAACGCTAGCTGTTGGGCTTGGCGCCGCTACTTCTTCGACAGCAGCAGAACCATTCGGCGCCCTTCCTGGCGCACACCTGATTCGACCTTGGCGATGTCCGAGAGGTGCTTGACGACTTCCCTGATGACCTTCTCACCGACTTCGCGGTGGGCCATCTGGCGGCCACGGAACAAGCAGCAAACCAACACCTTGTCGCCAGCTTCGAGGAACTGACGCGCGTGCTTGACCTTGGTGTGCAAGTCGTGTTCCCCGGTGCCCGGACGGACACGCAGTTCCTTCACTTGCACCTGGTGTTGCTTGCGGCGACTCGCCTGCTCCTTCTTCTTCTCCTCGTACTTGAACTTGCCGAAGTCCATGATGCGGCACACAGGGGGCCGCTGGTTCGGAGCGATCTCAACGAGATCTAAGTTCTTCTGCGAGGCGAGCACGAGCGCATCGGCCGTCTCCAGGACACCGAGCTGCGAATTGTCCTCGTCGATGACGCGTACCTGACGAATGCGAATCTGGTGGTTGATTCGCGGGCCGCGATCTTGGGGAGGACGCCGGCGTGAATCCGGCTTACCGGCCATAAGGCCTCATCATCTGCAACACGTGGATACTGACTCCTGTGGGTTGGTCTGGGTAAAGGTATTCGTCAAGACGAGGACACACCTCGCACGACGAGTCGCAAGGGTATGGGGGTTCTTCCCCCACCGCAACGCCGTATCGACGTCGGCGGCCCGCGGAATGAAGTTCCAAGCGCTCGGTCTGGCGGCCGAACTGCCGTTCCTGGGCCATTTGCCACTGACCGCACACGCGGCGCATCCTTCGAAGCCAAGTCGCGCCCGATCAGACGCTCGGCAAGAACCACGCAGGCAGGCCTCTGCCGCCGTAGTTTGTGGCCACCTATGCCAACAGCTCGCGCACGACCCTTGCCGGCTCGACGCCAGTGAGCTTCATGTCGAGGCCTTGGAACGGCACCGACAGGCGTTGGTGGTCGATGCCCAACTGCCGCAGCATCGTCGCGTGCAAGTCGCGCACGTGCACGATGTCCTCAACCGCGCTGTAGCCGAGTTCATCGGTCGCGCCATAGCTGACGCCGCCCTTGATGCCGCCGCCGGCCATGAACATCGAAAAGCCTTTGATGTGGTGGTCGCGGCCGGGATCCTTGCCGCCGCCCTGGCTCATCGGCGTGCGGCCAAACTCACCTCCCCAAATCACCAACGTGTCCTCGAGCATGCCGCGCCGCTTGAGGTCTGCGATCAACGCCGCGGTCGGTTGGTCGGTGAGTCGACTGCAGATGCCCATGTACTTCCGAATGCCACCGTGGTGGTCCCAACCGCGATGGTAGAGCTGGATGAAACGCACGCCGCGTTCGGCGAGGCGGCGCGCTAGCAAACAGTTGCTCGCATACGAACCGTCGCCGGGCTTGGCGCCATACATGTCGAGCACCGATTGCGGTTCGTCCGAGACGTCCATCAGCTCCGGTACCGACGTCTGCATACGGAACGCAAGTTCGTACTGCGCGATGCGCGATTCGATTTCGGGGTCGAGCGTTTGCTCGGCACGCAGCCGGTTGAGATCACGCACCGCCGCGATCATATCCATCTGTCGATCACTCGAGATACCCGGCGGACTGGCGACGTAGTGCACCGCGTCTCCCTTGGAGTGGAACTCAACTCCTTGGAAGCGGCTGTCCAGAAATCCGTTCGACCACTGGCGCGCGGCAATGGGTTGCGGGTTGCGGCCACCAACACTGGTCAAGACAACAAAGCCCGGCAGGTCACTGCCGATCGAACCAAGTCCGTAGTTGGTCCACGCCCCCATGCTCGGACGGCCCGAGACCAGGCTGCCGGTGTTCATGAACGTGTGCGCCGGATCATGGTTGATCTGCTCGGTCACCATCGACCGCACGATGGCGATGTCGTCGGCAATCGAAGCGATGTGCGGCAAATTGCTGCTGATGAGTTGGCCGCTCTCGCCAAACCTTGCGAAGCTCGCCCGTGGACCTAGGCACGTCAGTGGCTTGCCCTGCAACTGTGCGATCGGCATGCCTTTGGTGAAGCTCTCCGGCATCGGCGTGCCATCGAGCTTGGCGAGCGCGGGCTTCTCGTCGAACGTCTCAAGTTGGCTCGGTCCACCGGCCATGCACAAGAAGATGACGCGCTTCGCCTTCGGCACGAAGTGGCGTGGGTTGACGACTCCTGCGTAGTGCTCGTCGTTGGTTACTGGCGCCGCAGCGCATGCTCTTGGCTTTGGGCCTACCGGCAACAGCTGCGACAACGCCGCCCCACCGAGCCCCATCGACAGCGATCCCAGCAGGCGTCGCCTGGTCAGATTGGCCAACACAGCGAACTTGTTGCTCGGATCAATCACGGCTAATGGTCTCGTGGAGGTTGAGGATGGTGCGTGTCAACTGGGTCCAAGCGGCGTGCTCGATCACCACGATCGACGCATCGCGCGGGGAGTGCCCGACGGCGAGCAAGGCGGCCGCCGCCTTCGGGTTCTTGGCGAAGTGCTTACGTCCGGCAACCAGTAGTTTGCGCAACACATCGACTTCAGCGGCACTTGGCGTGCGCGCCGTGGCCTCGCGCATGGCCCACGCAATGCCGTCACGATCGTTGCCAAACTTGGCCTGCAACGCGCGTTGCGCAAAGGCGCGCGCCGCTTCGACGAACACCGGATCGTTCATCAACGTCAACGCCGCCAGCGGCGTGTTGGAAATCGGTCGCTGGGCGGTGCACTCCTCGCGCGTCGGCGCATCGAACGCCCGCAACATCGGGTGCAAGAATTGCCTCTGCCAGTGCACGTAGACGCCACGACGCCAACGATCCCGGTCTTGGTCAGCACGATACCTGCGCGGCGGGAAGTTGAGGTGGCGGTAGTAGCCAGCGGGCTGCGGTGGCTTGGCGCTCGGGCCGCCAACGTGATCGACCAGCAAACCGCTAACCTGCAATGCGATGTCGCGCACCATCTCGGCCGGCAATCGTTGCCTGGATTGCCGCGCATAAAATTCGTTGAGCGGATCGCGATTGGCGACACCAGAGTGCGCCATCGATGCCTGCTGGTAGGTGCGCGACGAAACGATGCGCCGTACCAACGCTTTCACGTCCCAACCAGAATCGACAAAGTCGATCGCCAGTTGATCAAGCAACGCCGAGTGATTCGGCGGTTTGCCCTGCCCACCAAAGTCCTCGGGCGACGGGCAAAGCGCCGTTCCGAACAGCATCGCCCAGGTGCGATTGACAAACACGCGCGCGGTCAAGCCGGCGACGCCCGCCTCGCGACCGACGAGCCACTTCGCCAGGTCCATGCGATTCGCCCGCCCGTGGGTGTCAAGTTTGCCAAGGAACGACGGGATCGCCGGCTCGACGACCGGGCCAGAATCATCCAGCCAATCGCCACGCGGCAGGACCTTGACCGTGCGGGGTTTGGCAAGCGCCTTCGTGACCAACATGCTCGGCATTTCCTTGTCGAGCGCTTGCGCTGTGTGATCTAGCTCCTCGAGACGCGCGCGCACCAAAGCAACGCTGGCAGCCGTCTTCGCGTGATGCTTCGCGATCGTCGCACGCTGGGACTTCGTGCGTTGCTCGCGAATCGTACGCAAGGCCTCGACCACCTCGGCGGGTGCCACCGAAGTGCGAACGCCGGCATCGTCCCAATGCACTGTGCCACCCGACTGCGTGAACGCCCAACCGGTGACGACGTCGCCCGGCTTCAGGCCGATGTCCTTCGCATGAATCTCAAGGCACGTCCACTCTCCCGTCGCGGGCAACGCTCCCATGCGACGATAGCCCTGCCAGGACTTCGTCTTGCGGCCATAGTTGATGGCGTCACTGCCCCACACGGCACGATGGATCCAATCGCCGTTGGTGAAGAACTGCAACATGACAGCCTCCGGCGAGGAC
>JAPYTD010000059.1 GCA_029936315.1 Planctomycetota bacterium
CAGTTCGTCGGCAGCCAACTGCACAAGGAGGGATCTGACTGGGTCATGCGGCAGGAGTTGTCCGGGCCCTACTACCAACCCATTGTCAAGTCGCTGCGACGGGTCGACGGGGATTGGCACAAGACGGGCCCGAGCCTGCGGCCAACAAGCGAGGTGCAACAGCTAACGACCATCGTGAGAATCCGCGAGCAGCCAGGCGGATTTGACGTGCAGATCGACATCACCGGTACCGATGGCGTGCCCATCGCCATCGAGTTCGGATGCCATCCAGACACAGAGTTGAGCGGCGCCAAACCAGTTGAAGGCGGCTCCGTCGGCTGGCTTGCGACCGGAGAACAGGCTCGCATGTCGATTGGCAACGACAACATCCACTTGGCCAACCTCCAGGCCCGCCACCAATGGACCCAAATCCGAGGTGGTCTGCCCAAGCTCGCGGGCAAGAGCCTGTATTCGACCGGGTTCACCCCGTTCCACCGCACTGTGGAGTTTCGTAATTGAGTCGGCAAGCCTGACTGTGACCAGCGGCCGCGGTAGAAAGGAACACCATGATCTGCAAACCTTTGCTTGCTCTATTGCTGATGATGGTCCCGGTCGCCTGCGGTTCGGTGCAGCAGGAACGCACGCCGATCTTCAACGGCAGCGACCTGAGCGGCTGGCAGGCACCGCAGTATCCGCAGTGCTGGCTTGCCCAAGATGGCATCCTGACCGTGACCAACAATGCCGAGCGCAAGGGCGAGAACCTCAACACGATCAAGAGCTACCGCGACTTCGTTTGCCAGGTGGACTTCAAGTTTGGCGAGGGCACTGTCGATTCGGGGATCTTCCTGCGCAACAACAGCGAGCAGATCCAGATCGGAATCTCAGGCAGCCTCAAACGCGATCTGACGGCTTCGCCGTACATCCCTGGCAAGGGTTACCCGGTCGAGGCAGAGGGAGTAGCAGAACTGCTCAGACCCAACGATTGGAATACGCTGCGCATCCGTGCCGTCGGCAAGACGTACACGACCTGGCTCAATGGTGAGGAAGTGATGAACTACACTTCGGAGAGCGCCATCGAAGAGGGCCCGCTCGGCATTCAATTGCACGGCGGTCGCGAGATGACGATTCACTATCGCAACATCGGAGTGAAGGAATTGCCGCGCGCGAGCGGCGCCCGGTTGCCAACGCCACCGAAGTAATCCCATGCAACAGTGTTTGCGAAGCGTGCCGTCGCTTGCCGTGGCCTTCACCTGTCTGCTGGCCGGCGCATCGATGGGCTGCGCCTTGGTGGACCCGACGATTGAATCGCCGACGATCGAATCGCTGACGATTCGCGAAACGCCCGCCAGCATCATCATCCAGAACGGCGAGGCCCATGTTCTGACCTATCACAAGGCCGAGGTAGAGCCGCCCGCTGGGGTGTCGCCGCTCTACCGACGCTCCGGCTTCATCCATCCACTGACCGCGCCGAATGGTTCGGTGGTCACCGGCATCCACCCCAAGGACCATTGGCACCACCTGGGACTGTGGCATGCGTGGGTGAAGACGGTCCACAAGGGTCGTGAAATCGATTTCTGGAACCTGAAGACGGGCGACGCGACCATTCGCTACGTCAAGACCTTGGGGGTGCGTCGCAGCGCGACCGTGGTCGGGTTCACCGTGATGCAGCACCATGTCATCCTGCCTGACGAAGTCGTGCTCGAGGAGGCGTTCTCCATCGACGTCAGCCTTCACCCTGACGGCCACTATCTGGTCGACTACGTGACCGTGCAGGAGAACGTTTCTGACGCCGCGTTGGTTCTAGAGGCGTATCGCTACGGCGGCTGCATCGCCTATCGCGGTCCATCGCACTGGCATGAGAGCAACAGTGCCTACCTGACCTCGGCAGGCCGCGGGCGCAAGGATGGCCATCAGAGCCGCGCGCGTTGGTGTGCGATGTACGGCGAAACTGAGCACGGCGTGGCGGCGGTCACCATTCTCGGGCATCCGAACAACCACGACGCACCACAGCGCCAACGCATCTGGCCAGCGACGCAGCAGAACAAGGGCGCGATGTTCTTCAACTTCGTGCCGATCCAGGAGACCGCCTGGGCACTACGGCCCGGCAAACCGTGCACGCAGCGCTATCGCATCGTGCTGTCGGCTGGCACGCCCGAGCCGGCGCAGGCCGACGCTTGGTTCGCGACGTACGTGCGTTAGCCCCAAAGCGGCGATTGTGCCGCTGGAGACCGGCCGCAAGAGCCGGCGTTGCGCTTCGATTGCGACGAGTCGTAGCCGCGGCCTTGGCGTCGGAGACCTGGGTGGGCCTCAAGGCCACCCAGGCTCAGTTTGCGTTCAGGATGCTCTTGATGCCGTCGTCGACGATGCGCTGGATGAGTTGATCGATCGAGAGGCCGAGCTTGCCGGCGGCGAGCTGGAGCTTCTGGAACTTCTGCGCGTTCACTCGCACGTTGGATCGCACTTGTGCATTGCTCTTCATCGTCTCGAAGTCGATTGTGATCTTGGCGAGTTGCTCGTCACTCAGTCCGAACGCGCGGAGCACGCACTTGGCCATCATGATGTTGCCGCGTACGTTCATGTGCACGCCGTCGTTGGTGAGCTGCTTGCCGCCTGGGATCTTTTCGCTAGGGACCAGTGCGGCCTGCATCGCGCCGTTGAGGTCGGCGAAGAGGCAACTCTTCTCGGCGGCCAGCTGCTTGAGGAACGCGTTGTAGGCCGCGAGGCGGACGTTGCGCTTGTCGGCGGCATCCTCGGTGATCATCGTCGAGGTCAGGATCATCACCTTGATGCCCTTGGCCTGGGCGCGGTCGACGATCGCGGTGATGTTCTTCTTGTAGTCGGGCAGCAGCACGCCGCGGTCGCCGTGCCACACGTCGTTGACGCCACAACTCAGCGTCATCCAGTCGGGGTTCTTCTTCAGCACGTCACGCTCGAGACGCGCCAACATCTGGTTCGACTTGTGGCCGCTGATGCCGGCGCCGATCAGTTCGGCTTTCACGCCGACGGCGGCGAGACCGCGGATCACCAGCTTGCAGTATCCCGAGGCGTTGCGCTGTCCGGACTGGGTGATCGAGTCACCGAGGAAGGCGATCTTCGCGCCGCTCTTGATCGGCAAAGTGTCTTGCCCATTGTGCTGGGCTTGGAGAGAGGTGCCGAAGATTCCGGCGAGGATGCAAGCGGCGAAGAGGGATGAGGTGAATAGGGGAGCGTGCATGGCGAGACCTTAGCCTGTCCGTGGGGCCTTGTCCCTTGTCAGCTTGAACGCGCCGCCGGCTGTGGGAATGCTCTCGCTCCGACAATCGCGTGAGCTGAGCACCGCGCCCAGGCGGTTGTGCTACTTGTCTGTTGGCGGGGTCTCAAGCTTGTTGGGCTACGGCAGCGAGCCGGCCGTGCGTGCGGGCGTACGACATCTCACTTCAGGTAGCTGCCGCCATCCCGGGGTTTCGCCGTCTCGTTCTCCGCTAGCGCGGTGGCGGCGACCGCGGCCGCTTTGCCATACACCGACTCGGGGTTCTTCTTCGCGAAGTTCTGCAACGACTTCAACCGACCCTTCGTACGCTTCTTGCGCAGGTTCTTGATCAGGCCGTAGTAAGTCCGGCCGAGCGACAACTCGCTGCGGAGCGCGCGATCCGCGGTGTTCGCGAATCGCTCGGCCTCTGGTGCGGCGATCTCGTCGTATTCACCGATGCCGGTGTACTTCTTCAGACTCGCCGACAGCGCCTGTTTCAGCATGTAGACGTCGCCCTTGCCGCGGTGTTCTTTCAGCGACGCGATGGCGTCATCGAGGTCGCGGTGCAACGTGTTCCTGAGAAACCCGAAGACCTCGTGCGCGACCTCCAGCTTGGCAGGGTCGTTGCCGTACAGGTCTTTTCCGTCGGCCAGGCTGCTCTCAAGGCCGATGCAGATTCCGTAGGCATCCACGTACTTCTTGCCGGCGAGGGCGCGAAACAGGGGCATGGTGTTCTTGTCGAGATCCTTGCGAATCGTCGCCAGTGTGTAGCGCGGGGTCATGTCGAGCATCGCGTTTGCGAACGAACGACCGAAGCGGAAGAAGTGCAGGAAGCTCCCGTAGTAGTGATACGGACGATCGGCGCCGACCTCCGCCCAGCTCTCTTCGTGATCCTGCCAATTCTGGTAGCGCTTCAAGACCTCCGCGTCGGCGAGCTCGGCGATCGGCACATAGCGAACCGACTGCGCGTTGCGTTTCAGGTCCGCGACCGACTTTTGCGCCTTGTTGAACGGCGAGGGGCTCTTGTTGAACCCCAACTGGCCGATCACCATTTTCATGTCCGGTGCCTCGAGGTCCGAGCGCAGGTCCTTCAGCAGATTATCCAGCCGCTCGGCGTACGACTTGAACCCCTCGGCCTTCTGATCCCTGTCGATGTTGTCGTTGAAGCCCTGGAACCAGACGAGCCCTTCGATGCGGTAGCCCTGGCCGCCATAGCTCGGAACGTACCTCTTGAGGCCACCAGTGGCGTCCTTCACCATGTCGACGATCTCGCTGTACAGCCGCCCTGGTCCGCCTGAGTTGGGCGGCAGGAACTCGGTCTTGAGGGTCTTGCCGCCCTCTGACACCTTCAGCAGGAGGATGTCCCCCGCGGAGGCCTCCGCCATCGTGAGACCGAACGCGTATTCCGGACCGATCAGTTCCCTGTTCGTTCCCCATCCCACGTTGAGCGGACCGATGCGACCCTTGTAGCGAATGTGCACGCGCTTCACGTCGAGGAACTTTCCGTTGCGATGGATGCGATCGAACAGCTTGCGCTCTTCCGGTTCGGCATTCTCCTTGAGCCACGTGATGTGCCTGATGTGGCCCTTGCCCTCCATGTTGGATTGCCCGGCGAGGATGTAGATCCTGAGCTTGGGTTTGCGCAGCACGTCTGCCGAGGCAGCGCCCCCTGTCGCGATCGAATCCGTCGTGGCAGCGGTCAGGAACAGGGCAACGACTAGAGCGAGGATCTTCATTCGGCGGCCCAGGCGGTGATGGGAGTCAGAGGGGAGCGAACAGCGGTTTCAGCGTATCGCATCCGCTTCCTTATCCGGGTTCTTGCGAAAGAACTCTGGCCCAACGAGTTGCCAGTCCGGGCCCGGCTCCAACAAGAACTCGCGTGCGGGCGTCCGCCTGTTACTTGGCAGTGATTGGCGGGTGCACGACCCAGTCGGTGTCGTAGACGTTGATGAACGTCGGCGCCACTCGCCAGTGCGCGGGGGCCAGGCGCAGCAGGAAGCCGATCTTGTAGCTCACTTTGGCGTCTTCTCGGCTGCGGCCGTTGAACGTCGTGCGTCCCTTGCGTTCGCCGAGCGCCACCAGTTCGAACGCCATGAAGCGCAGCGTTTCGGTGTCGTAGGTTGCAGTGCCGAAGATGCGCGTCGTGATGCGTCGCGGCCATTCGCGCTTTGGTCGCCAGTAGGTGTCGCCGCCGAGCCATGGTCCCTTGGCGACAGCCCGAGTTGCACCGGTCAGGCGCAACTCGATTCGGGTGCCATGCCGCTTGATCACTTCGGTGCGCAAACTCGAACCGGCGACTTCTGCCGGTGTAAACGGCAGGGTCTGGCCGCGTACGTTGTCGACCAGGACGAGGCGTGCGAGACGTTGGATGAACGCGTCGGGTACGGCGCTCGTCGAACCCACGCTCATGTCGTTGGGTAGTAGCCCGCGAGCCTCTTCGCTCGAGAACCAGACGGCGTCGCGGTTGACCGGGCGTTTCGGCGTCGCCGCTGGGTCGTCGCCTCGGTCGCGCGCGAAGCGTTCGATCACCAGGCCGGCTTCGGGGTAGCTCTGCTCCCAGCGATGCACCGGCGCGAATGCAACATCGGTTGCCTGGCCACGCACCACCGGCGAGAGCTCGTGCCAGGCCGTCAGCGATCGTTCGAGCATCGCGATCACGGCGTCCGCGTTGTTGGAATTGAGCCGGCCAAGGCTGCGGCCGCTGGCCGTCAACACGTAGGTGCCCTGCATGCTGCCGCGGATTGCATCAGGCTTGCCGCGCACTGCGTTGCGGAACCACCGGCACTCGGGGTCGTCGTCGTTCTGCAGTCGCCAGACTTCGTCCGCTGCTGGTGCGAACTTGGCAGCTAGCTGAATCACTCGTGGATCGGACCAGACAGACCGTCGGCCAGCTACTCCGTTGCCTCATGTGCAGCCGAGCGGATGCCCGTTCATCAACCACAGCAGCAGCGGTCGATCGCTTGCGGCCGCCGTCTTCAAACCGTCGCCGAGCGTGTGCTGCCACGGGATAGTCTGCCAGAGACTCTCGGCAGCCTTAGGCGCGAGGTGTTCGCGCCATGCGGTCAGGTTGCCCTGATCCGGGGCCTGCGGAACGAGACTGAGTAGCAGTGCGAGCATCGCCCGAGATCCTAACGGCGAGTGAGTGTTGGTGTGGATTCGGTTTCCTGCGCGACTGCTACTACTGCTCAGCCGCAGAGTCGATCGTTAGCAGCTTCTGTTGGTAGCCGCCCGGCACGATGTCGACGACCACCAGTACCGCGATCACGAAGTAGAAGGTCGCCTTCGAGGTGATTTCCGGTCTGCAAATACCGAGGTGTGGGGCGAGCCCTCTAGCGCTGGTTCGCGACCGCGTTGGCAACAGGCTCACACTTGCCGCGAGTCGTATCGACATCGCGGCGTTGCAGGGTTCTTACTTGCTTACACCTGAGTCGTAGGCCCAGAGGACGTGCCAATCGTTCATAATACTTGCTATGAGGAGCGCCCTTTTTGCCGTTGTGGTTTGGTTGTCGATGTCCTTGCTGTTCGCACAGAGCAAGCCCTATCAGGAAGGCAACGTTGATGAGTTCCTGGCCGATGCCCGTAGCAAGGGCCGGCCCGCCATCGTCTTGTTCAACTTCAGCGACAAGTCGGGTTGATGAGGCATCAAGAACGCGGGAGCCGTGCTGCTCCCGTCCAAAGAACTTGCCGACCTTTCCCAGCGCTTTGCCATCTGCTTGCCGGGTAAGCAGGCGCCGAGCAACTGCGATATCCGCTACCGGCAGCTGTACTGGCTGCTGGTCTACGACGACAAAGGGGAGTTGCGCAGTGCTTGCCGGCTCGGCGCCCGACTAACAAAAGTCACCAAGCAGGGCTTTGACGTGCCAAACGCGTTCGTCGAGATTGTCGAGAAGGCGATCGAAACTCCGGTCAGCCTGGAGCAGCTTGAGCGGGACTACATCGCCTCGCATGGCTCCGATAAGGCGTTCGCTGCGTTGCAGGCAAAGCTGAAGGCGCTGCAAGGTGTCGGCCAGATGCGCGTGGCCAGGTTCTTGGCAACGGCTAGCGAGCATGCGAAGGATCCTGTGCGTTCGCGCGCCCGCGGATTGCAGGTCGAGGCAGATGCGTGTTCGCATCAGGTCATCAACTACGGAGCGTTTGCCAAACTGCGTGAAGGGCTGGCCGAGTTCGTCACCGCCTACCCCGAGCACCCTGCGTCAGCCGAGATGTTGAAGCCACTTCTTGATGTCGGCATGAAGTACAGCTTCGACGTCGAGGCGAAGTGTCGCGCGTATGCACAGCAGTGGTCGGGGCCTGACCGGGGAGTTGCCCACAAGAAGCTCGCAACCCTGTTGCTCAAGCAGGCAGCCAAGAAGGTTCTCACTGCGAACGAGAAGCTCAAGAAGCTCAAGCCGCGCGCCTACGGCTATGTGCGTTTGCAGGCAGTTTGTGGTGAGGCGCAGATCGTGTTGACCACGCTGGATTCGACCAAGACGTTCGGAGTCATGCGGCCGATTCACACGGAGTGGCGCTCCGAGGCGAAGGCCAAGCTTGCCGTGGGCCGCGACAAGTAACCTGCTCCGGCTAACGAAGATGATGCGCCGGTTGCGGGCTCAACGCAGTTCGCGGCAATTCACTCGATCCGAACAGCCTGCGCAGCATCGATGACCACGTGTTCGTTTGTGCCTGCGTTGGTCACAGTGACCACGATCGAGTCGCTCACGTTGTAAGGACCCCACCAGACCGGGGGGCTGCGTTGATCGAGCGGCAGCGGGTGCGTTTCGCCGTTGATACGAATGGTCACCGGGATGTTGGATGCTCGCGAAACGTGATGGGGGTAGAGCAGCCGAATCTTGTAGCTGCCAGCCTTCTGCACCTTGAGGGTGAAGACCGCCTTCGACTTGCCGTTGGCGCTGTTGCGATCGTGCCTGTAGCCCGCGCCCACGTAGGGTGCGATCGCAGTTGAGTCGACCCAGGTGCCCTCGAGTTTCGCATCGGTGTCGTCGACCACGATTCCGAGCAGCTCCTTCGGATCCCATCCCGGGTCGATGGTCCGGCGTTCTCGTGGAGCAGGTGGCTTCGGTGCGAGTTCCAGCACTTGCCCATCGGCGAGCAACCTCGACCGGAGTTTCTGATAGGGAAGATCCTGCACCGCGATGTCTGCCTCGATGGCGAGCACCGCGGCGGTCGCGGCTGACTGGCCGAGAATCATGAACACCGGCTCCATGCGGATGGAACCGTAGGCGATGTGCGAACTGGAGATGGCGACGGCTACCAAGAGGTTCGCCGCCTGGCCCTTCTTCGGCACGATTGCGCCATAGTCGATCGCGTAGGGGCCGCCAGGGTTGATCTGGATGTCACCCTCGTTGCGTACGTATGCCCTGCCATCGTCATCCTTGGCGACGTAGCGCTGCACGTGGTGCGAGTCCATGTTGTAGGACCCCATACCGATGGGCTTCGGTGTTGGTTTGATGCGCTTGAGGTGCAATTCGGTGACGACGGTTTCGCCGACCATGCGTCGCGCTTCGCGCACGTAGATCTGATGCGGCCAGTGACCGTTGTCGACGAACTCATCCTTTGCCAGGCCCCACTGACTCATCTTCTTGCGAACGTCCTCGGGTACGCGTGCATCGTTGGCGAGGAAATACAGGTAGCCCTTTTGGTATGTGCGGTGCTCCTCCAGGATCTCCCGACGCCGCTCGTAGGAGGCTTCAGGATAGTCATAGTTCATCCCGATGTTGTCGGTGGAGAACGACCCACTGTTGTTGGTGTCGGTCTTTCGATTGGGGGCAGGATCGAACTTGCCAAAGATGTGACGCGACCCGGCCTGCACCGCGCGAAGCAGCAGCTCATACTGCTTCGCGTCGTAGTCACTTGGCTTGGCAAACGGCACGCGATTGGACGCGGCGTTCGTCAAACACATCCGGTAGTTGTAGGCCTGAACGCGATGGTCTCCGCTGCCCTCTTCACCTGGTCCGCCCGCATGCACGCGCGGCAGGAGACCGCTGGATGGGTCGCCAGCAGTCACGTAGGGATCGATCTTGTTCCGGAACTGGTGTGAGCGGGCGTTGCGTGTCTGCACCCCGTTGAGGGTTTCGCCGTACACACGATTCGCTTCGCGTCCGACCCGATACTCGACGCCGGCTGCGGCCATCAAGTCGCCCTCGTAGGTCGCGTCGATGAACATCGCCGCGCGGTATGTCCTGCCGGTCAGCGTCGTGATCGAGAGGATTCGATCGCCGGATCGCTCGACGCCGTTGGAGCGATCGAGCCATTGATCACGATCGATGCGGAGGTTGCAATCTGCGACGAGTTGCTCGAACACCTTCTCGGCTACGTGCGGTTCGAAGACCCACATTGCGTCACTCTCCGGCCGATAGTGGCGGTACTGCGCGGCGGTCTGCTGGCGCCAAGCCTGCGGCTCGGCGTAGTGCTTTTGGATCCGCTGGTAGAATCGCCGAGACAGACCGCCGATGGCTCTCTTGTCACCACCGTCGGTCCAGCCCAGGCCGCTCGCCGAGAGTCCGCCGAGATGCGTGTCCGGGCTGACGACGATGACCGTCTTACCCATCTTGCGAACCTGCACAGCGGCGATGATCGCAGCCGATGTGCCGCCGTAGATGACGACATCACAATGCTCATGTTGAGCTCGGGCCGGCACCTGCAAGGCCAGGGTGATCAAGAGGGCGAGTAGTGGGATTGTCTTGCGCATCGGCGTCTCTCTGGACGTCGATCCTAAGCCGTCGAGTCCCAACTGTCGGGCGCCAATATCGGGTGAGGCACCGACGTAATCGACGGCCGTGTAATCGACGGTAATAGGGTCGCGGACCACTTCTCCTTGCCGCACCTAGCTGGCAACGCCGGCATCGATCGCGGGGTTGCCGAGCCGGTACCGGTCACGGACCGCCGCTGGCATCGAATGATGGCACGCACAGTCCCGGTGCGACGCGGGTCGCGTCTTGGGCCACTGTTCTGAGCGCGGCCGCCCTGAGGGCTTGCGCTTCCGACGCCGGGATCGCACTTTCCTCTTGTGCCAATCACCTCGCTGCTGCTCACGGGCTTGCTACTCGCACCTCAATCAACCAGTGATCAGCAGGTCGCGCCCGAACTGCGTGCCAATGACCGCGTGGCGATGATCGGCAATACGTTCATCGAACGGGAAGCCGACGGCGGCTACATCGAAACGGCCCTGCTGCTGAGTCATCCTGAGGCCCGACTGGTATTCCGCAACTTCGGCTGGTCTGGCGACACGATTGCTGGCGCGTCGCGCGGCTACTTCAAGCCGAAGGAAGGCTATGGTCTGCTGCTCGAGCAAGTGGCAACGGCCAAGCCAACGGTGATCTTGCTCGGCTATGGCGCGAATGCAGCTTGGGATGGGGAGGAAGGAGTCGAGGACTTTCGTGCCGGGTTGAGCCAGCTGATGGATGATCTCGCGGAGCGAACCAAGGCGCGGTTCATTCTGCTGTCGCCAATCAGGCAGGAAGCATTTGCGTCGCCCTACCCGAATCCCGTCGAGCACAACAAGGAGCTGGCTCGCTACACGGCTGTGATTGAGGGCCTGGCCGCAGAGCGTCACGCCGGCTTCATCGATCTCTTTGCCACGGTGCGTGCACCGACCGGCCAGCACTGGACATCCAACAGCATCCATCTGACGCCGAGGGGCTACCAAGAGACGGCCGAAGTGCTCGTGCAGGCTTTCGGCAAGTCGGTGATCCAGACGACGGGCAGCGGTGCGCTACGTCGCGCGGTCATCGCCAAGAACGAACAGTTCTTTCACTACTGGCGGCCGCAGAACACGACGTACCTACTCGGCTTTCGCAAACACGAACAGGGCCAGAATGCCGTCGAGCTAGCGGACTTCGCAAGCTACGTCGAGCAGCTTGACTCGCAAATCCAAACGGCGGCGATGGCGATAGCAGTCGGCGAGAAGCCCGTCTTCACGCCTGTCACCAATGCCGGCCTGGGCGTCAACTCGAAGGGCCACGAGTATGTGGGCGAGCCGGTCAGGGAACGCGAGACGTTCAGGGTGCCCAAGGATTTGGAAGTCTCCCTCTTCGCCGCGGAGCCGATGGTCGTCAATCCGACCAACATGAATTGGGACGCTCGGGGTCGGCTTTGGGTTGCGTCCGCACCAATGTACCCGCATGTCAAACCAGGTCATCGTGCGATCGATCGCATCCTGATACTCGAAGACCTGGACGGCGACGGCAAGGCTGACAAGAGCACGGTCTTCGCCGAGGACTTGTTGATTCCAACTCTGGTCTTGCCTGGCGATGGTGGCGTCTACGTTGCCAACTCGACGGAGCTGCTGCACCTCGTCGACACCGACGGCGACGACAAAGCCGACGAGAAGCGCATCGTCATGTCGGGTTTCGGGACCGAGGACACTCATCACATCCTGCACACGCCACGGTGGGGGCAGGACGGGTTGATGTACTTCAACCAAGCGATCTACATCCACAGCCACGTGGAGACGCCGTGGGGGGTTTCGCGGCTCATGGCAGGTGGCATCTGGCAGTTCGAACCACGGACCGGTCGCATGCGTGTCGTGAGCAAGGGGCTCACGAATTCTTGGGGCCACGACATGGATGCCTTCGGCCAGTCCTTCGCTACGGATGGAGCCGGTGGCCACGGGATCAACTACATCTTCCCCGGCGTGGCCGGGGTGAACGCGTACGGGACTCGACATGTACTGAGGGGCATGAACCCGGGCCAGCCCAAGCTCTGCGGCTTGGAGATCTTGTCCGGGACCCATCTGCCCGAGGCGTATCGCGGCTTGCTTGCGACCAACGATTTCCGTGGTCATCGCACTGTTAGTTTTCAACTCAGCGACAACGAATCTGGCTACGCATCCAAACGCAGCGTTGAGCTGATCGGTGCCGAGAGTCGCCGCTACGATCCACTGGGCAAGGACAGTGCGTTTCGGCCTGTGGACATCAAGATGGGGCCGGATGGCGCCATCTATGTCGCGGATTGGTGCAACGTGATCATCCAACATGGCGAGGTGGACTTTCGCGATGATCGCCGCGACCACGAGAACGGGCGCATCTGGCGGATCAGTGCCAAGGGCAAGCCGCCGCTGAAAGCTCCGCCAATCCGTTCAGCGACCGTGGCTCAGTTGCTCAAGAATCTCGAATCGCCCGAGCCCTGGGTCGTGAGCATGAGCAAGCGCGTACTGATCGAGCGAGGCCACGATGTGTTGGCACCGGTGCTCGACTGGGAGCGCGGACTAGAGGGAGAGCACGCCGAGGCGCTGCGTTTGCATGCGCTCTGGCTCCACGTTGGTCTGCACCGCGTCGAGCGTGACGTCCTGCAGCGTTGCCTGACTGCCGACGATGCTCGGGTTCGCGCGGCTGCGATTCGCGTTGGCCGCCATTGGCTCGACCAACTTCCAAACGCGGTCGAGATGCTGGCCGCAGCCGTCGAGGATCCTCATCCGCGCGTTCGCCTGGAAGCCCTGCATGGGTTGCGCGATTTGCATAGCGTGCGCGCCGCCGAACTTGCCGTCTTGGTGTTGGACCGGCCGATGGACAAGGTGCTGGACTACGCCCTGGTGCTGACACTGCGTGAATTGGAAGAGCAGTGGGCGGGTGCCACCGCGTTTGGCGGCAGCGTTGCGCACGTCGCCTACGCGATCAAGGCGACCGGCAATACGGAGCCCCTCGGCGGTCTGTTCGCGGCCCTACAGGCCGGCGAGATACCCCAAGCTGATCGTGATGATGTTCTGCTGTTGATCGCCAGGCACGGCGATAGCCAGCAAACTGGATCCTTGTTCGAGCTGGTCAATGGTGATGCGTTACCCGCGGCCATACGGGCCCGCGTCTATGCGGCCATGACCGATGCCGTCGCGGATCGTGGCGTGCGACCGGACGGCGATCTCCAGCCGCTTGTGCGCGTCATCGAATCGTCTCAGGGCGACGTGCTCGTGGCGGCCGCACGTCTGGCTGGTCGGTTGCAGGTCGTGCCCTCGATCGGTGCGCTCCAAGCGGTTGCTTCGTCCTCAAGCAAGAATGATGGTCTGGTCGCTATCGGAGCGATTGGCGACATCGGCGGCGATACCGCGGTCATGGCGTTGCAGGGCCTCGTCCGAGACCACCACAGCCCGGAGTTTCGTATCGGTGCTCTGGCCAATCTGGTGCGTGTGGATCGTACCGCTGCCGGATCGATGGCCGTCTCCTTGTTCAAGGGTCTGCCCGAGACCACGGACCCAGGCCCGGTATTCGATGCGTTCTATCGGGAAAAGGAAGGCCCAGCAGCGTTGGGCGCGGCGCTCGACGGCAAGACGGTGCCTCGCCGCATCGCGCAGGCCGGTGTGCAGCGCGCGACGACATCTGGTCGCGACCTCGGCGAGCATGTGCGCATGCTCTCGCGGGCCGGTGGGCTCGCACCGATGAAGCAGCGTCTCAACAGAGCGGGCATGGCACAGGCTGTCGCCCAGGTCGCCGCCCGTGGCAACCCAGTGATCGGGGAGCGCATCTACCGACGTTCGGCGTTGGCCTGCGTGACCTGCCACGCGATTGGCGGTGCTGGTTCTTCGATCGGCCCAGACTTGGTCAGCCTCGGCGCGAGTGCTCCGGTGGACTACATCATCGAGTCCTTGCTCAACCCCAACGCGAAGATCAAGGAAGGCCACCACATGACCGTCATCACGATGAACGATGGACGCTCCTTCGCCGGATCTCTGGCCGGGGATGCCGATGGCACGCTCGTCCTGCGTGATGCCGCGGGCAAGACGCACTCCCTGCGCAGCGATCAGGTGCAGTCGAAGTTCATCTCGCCAGTCTCGATGATGCCGCCCGGATTGACCGCATCTTTGCAGCCGGAGGAGTTCTCACACCTCGTCGCGTTCATGGCGCAACTGGGCAAGCCAGGTCGCTTCAGCTCGCGCACTGCTGGTTTCGTGCGCTCGTTCGAGGTGCTCATCCCGGGAGGGTCAGAAGCCGATCCGCTCGATCCCGAAGCCGCCGTCGAGAACCCGTCGCGGTTCCAATGGCGCCCGGCTTTCGCGTTGGTCAACGGCCAGATCCCTCTGGACGACACCTCGGTGTTCGATGGCGGCGAGCGCGTCATGCGCTTCGCCATCGAAGTGACCACCAAAGGGCTAGTGAGCTTGCGGCTCAAGAATAACGAGAACGTGCGAGTGTGGCAGAACCGTGAGGAACTTCGCTTTCGTCGTGGCAACGCACGCCTCGACCTGTCCAAGGGGACGCACCACTTCGTGCTCCATGTCGCTGCCGAGAACGAGGCCGACTGGATCTCGGTTGCACTGCGGGATGTGAGAGGGTCGAAGGCCGTGGCCCAATTGCGACCGGTCGGATCGTAGACCGCACGCGATGGCGTCGTCGAGGTCGCGACACACGACATTGCGTCCTACCATTAGTGCTTCTGAAGCAAGAAGCGATGGTAGACCATCTCACGATCTTGCAGGTTGGTGTGCATGCGCCCCCCGCTGAGTCCGGCAAACTCGCCGAAGATGTGCCGGAGGCGCGACGGCACGATCTCCTGGATCAGTTGGCGCTTGCGTGCATCGTCGCTCGCGAGTGCCGCGACGACCTTCGCCGTGATGTCGACGGATTCGATCAGTCTGTAGCCAGGAAGTGCGGCTAGCGTGACTGCTAGCTCTTTCATTTCATCTGCGGATCGGAAGTCCGCGTAGGCGAAGTATCCGTTCGGCCGCAGTACGCGCGTGACCTCACGGAAGAACTTGTCGATGTTGCCATAGCAGTGGCTGCTCTCGACATTGATCACAACGTCGCAGGATGCCTCGTCTAGCGGCAGGTCTTCCGCATCGCCGGTGAGGAATGCAAGATTCGCGACTTCGCCGTGAGTTCGGCGGCACAGTTTGATGGCGCCTTTCGAGAAATCGACACCCGTGTAGCTGGTCGGTCGATGCGCAAGTGCGAGATAGCGAGCTCCGCCACCGCGACCAGAGCCGACCTCGAGCACGTCTCGACCTTCGAGGTCCACCTTGCCGACCACCTGTTCGTACAACTGTATGCACAGTCGGTCAGCTTCGTGCTCGGAGTCGAGGGGGATCGGCGCAGATCCGGACTCTGGCTCGTAGCCATAGTTCATGAACGTCCATGACGGCTGGGTGCATTTCTTCGCCAAGCGGCCATACCACCATCGCCACAGCAGCCGCCGCAGGAACGGCGATTTGTCGAGTGCGGTGACAGCGATCTTGATGAGCATGGGCGACGTCTGTGCTACGGCTTGAGGTCTGGTGAGTAGTTGAGGGCGAACTCGAAGAAGCTCGAGACTTCTGTGATGTCCTGGCCGACGAAGCGCACGCGGTGGGCATCGAGCTGCTCTACGTTCGGGAGGTACGCGAGCAGTTCCGTAGGTCGGTGGTTCTTGAACGTGATGTCCATCGTGACGGCGCCGGTCAGAGCGCGCGGCTGGATTTCGCTGCGTCGGTCGATCGCACGCCGCGTTGCGGTCCGCAAGACCCCGATCGCATCCGCTGGCGTCAGGGAGTCCGCGCTGTGGTAGGAGATTGCGTGCTTGACCACAGCCGTTTCGCATTCTGGCAAGCTGGCGGCAATCTCCGCGCAGATTGCGTCGTCGCCACTGAGCATCAAGATCGGCACCTTGAAGTGAGCCGCGATGTAGCCGCTCAACTCCGCCTCACACACCTTGGCGCCGTTCAGGGCGACATCGAACACGTTGGCGCTCGACATGGTATGGGCTCTCACGCCGCGCGGGTTATGCGAGCCCGCGTGGTAGCCCAGTAGGATGGCTCCGTCATACGAGGCATCGATACCTTCCATCATGCCGAGCCGCCGTGGCCAGGACTGCACCAAGCGCACTCCTGCGGGCATGCGTTCGATCTTCAGGTTTAGGCCAGTGCCGTGTGAGTCGCTGACGGTGATATCCGTGGCGCCTGCGGAGCGAAGCTCGTCGATCACGGCCAGGACTTCCTCGGTGTAGAGTTCGCACGCGTCTCGCCAGGCGAAGCCCTCGGGGCCGAGTTGGGCGTCGGTGACCACTCCGGCCACTCCCTCCATGTCTGCAGAGATGTAGATCTTCACGCCAGGACAGTACGAGTCTGTTCTTGGTTTTGCGATGCTTGGCCGCAACCGGCCTACAGCCGTGACTCGTAGGGATGCTGGTAAGGCCACGGCAACACGTCGCAGCGCTTCGCCCAAGCTTCCCAGGCAGCAATCAGTCCAGCCGTGATCTCTGGGTGTTCTGCTGCGACATTGCTCGCTTCGACCCGGTCCGTCTGCATGTCGTGCAGTTGCCAGACTCCGCGAGGGCCGCGAGCAACCAGCTTCCATTGGCCATCGCGAGCCGCGCGATTGCCCTCGTGTTCGAAGAACAAGGTGCGTTGCGCCATGCGGTCGCGGTTCTCAAATGCGGAACGCATACTGACACCTTCGGGTGGCACCGTCTTGGTGCCATTGCGCTGGCTGGGATACTTGGCCTGGCCGAGGTCGATTGCCGTTGCCATCACGTCAATCAGGTGGGTGATGTCGTGCCTGATAGTGCCCTTGCCTGCAATGCCTGCCGGCCAGTGGGCGATGAGCGGGGTTGCGATGCCGCCTTCATGCACCCAGTGCTTGTACATTCGGAACGGAGTGTTGCTGACGTTTGCCCAGTCGCGTCCATAGGCGACGTAGGTGTCAGCTGCTCCGGGCATCACCCCATAGCCCAGTCGTACCGGGTAGCCGTCGCGCGTTTGCTTGGGAATCATGCCGGTTTGAAGCGCGGCAGCAGGCATCGGCGGCAAGCTTGGCTTGGCGACGCGTGTCGTTGCGTTCTTGCCGCGTCCGTAGGCCTCGGCACAGCCGCCGTTGTCTTGCAGGTAGAGGATCAGCGTGTTGTCCAACTCACCGGTCTCACGGAGCGCCGAGACAATCCGGCCAATGCCTTGGTCCATCGAGTCGACCATGGCCGCGTAGACTTCCATGCAGCGCTCTTCAAACGGTTGGTCTTTAACCTTTTCCCAGGATCCAGGCGGCTTCGTGAGCGGCCAATGTTCATCGATCACGCCCAGCTCTACCTGCTTCTTGAGGCGAGCCGCGCGCACGGCCGCGAAGCCCTTTGCATAGCGGCCGCGATACTTCGCGATATCACGTTCGCGTGCGTGCATTGGCCAGTGAGCTGCCGTGTAGGCGACGTAGAGAAAGAACGGCTGCTGCCCGTCTTTCTCGTGATGCTCGCGCACGAACTTCGCGGCATGATCAGAGATGGCGTCGGTGTAGAAGAAGCCATCTTCAGGTTGGTACTCTTCGTCGGCGTAGGGTGAGATCAGCTTGTTGCCGCGCACCAAGGTGTTCGGGTCCCACAGGCTGCCAGCTCCGTGGATGGTGCCGTAGTGACGATCGAAGCCGCGCTGCAATGGCCAGTTGTGCCGGCGGAGTTGGCCTTTCTCTCTCTTCAGCGGCGTGACATGCCACTTGCCGGCAGCGTAGTTGCGGTAGCCAGCCCCGCGTAGGACTTCAGCGATGGTGACGCACTGATCATTCAAATCGCCTCGGTAGCCTTTTCCGCCGGGTTTGCTGTCGACCATCCAACCGACTCCAGTCTGGTGCGCATAGAGCCCAGTTAGAAGGGACGCGCGAGTCGGGCAGCAGCGTGCACCGTTGTAAAACTGCGTCAGTCGCAAGCCGTTCGCCGCGAGCGCGTCGAGTTGCGGCGTTTCGATTTCGGCGCCATAGCAGCCGATATCTGAGTAGCCCATGTCGTCGGCAAGAATCACGACGATGTTGGGGCGCTTCGCGACGTTGTCCTGGGCCACCGCAGTCGTGATGGGGAACGCGAGTGCGAAAGCCAGGTGGCGGAGTTGCAAGGTCAGCATGGGGGCTAAGCCTAAGTGCTAGATCGGTGTTTGCGCCGCCCGCAGCTCTTCTTGAGGCCCGCCAAGAACAAGTAGCCATTTGCGCCAGTCAGGCAAACGCTATCGACGAAGCCGTCGTGGGATCGCTGGGCGGGCCGGATTCGACATGCTTCCTCAAAGGGCGAACGTGCGAACGGAAATCAGCGCGATACGATCCGCGCAATGACCAAGCGGCGGAACCGAGGCCAGCGCAATCAGGGTGGGGCTCCGACGGAGGCAGCCAAAGTTCACGCAAGCGGTGCTCCGCGCAAGCGCAGTTTACGAGCCAAACTGCTGCTCTCTGCCGTGGCAGTTGTGATGACCCTGCTGGTCGCGGAGATTGCGTTCCGGACCTACTACTTCTTCGTAGGCTCCCCGACCCACATCACCTTCGGGGCGACGAGTGAAGAGTGGCGCCGACTGTGGATCGAGCGTCACCAAAACAAAGGCGTCGATATCTACCATGGCTACAACCGCTATGACCCGCGGCTGGGCTGGGCGCTCAAGCCGGACTTGCAGGCATACAAGGTTGGCGACTATCCGGCGGTCACGACCAACGCGCAAGGCTGGCGTGCGGACCGAGACTTCCCTGTCGCGAAGCCGGCGAACACGACTCGCATCGTGGCCGTGGGGGATTCTCTGACGTTTGGCGAAGGGGTCGCCAATCGAGACACGTGGCCGGCACAACTCGAAATCCAGCTGGATCAATCCGAGGTGTTCAATCTCGCCATCGGCGGCTACGGGACTGACCAGCAACTCTTGGTGCTCGAAGAGGCAGGGCTCGCGTACACCCCCGACATCGTCATCGTCGGCTTCTTCGTGGAGGATGTCATGCGCAACGGTTTGGCGTTCCGCGACTACGCCAAGCCGCGGTTCGTGCTCGAGGATGGGCGCCTCCGCCTGACCAACATGCCGATCCCGACCTTCGCAGAGATTCTCGGCGAAGACACCGAAGAAAAACCGTGGAGCTATCTAGCCTACTTCGTAGGTAGTCGCCTGCGCGGGCGCTTTACCGCCTTGGATGATCTCGCGAACAACGAGGACTTGCTGATGCTGAGCAAGGCGTTGCTCACGCGAATGCAGGCGTCTGCCAATGGTGCTGGCGCCAAGCTCTTGGTCGTCGCTATGCCATCGCCGCGTTGGCCCAAGGATACGGAATTGGCATTGGCATCGTGGGCGCCGGAAATTGGTTACGCATTCATGAACCTCCGCAAGTCGCTCATCGCTGGCCAGGCGGAACATAAGAAGTCGATGCTGCTCGACCAGGTCCACATGGGGCCACTGGGCAACCTCGTTGCTGCCATCGCGGTGCGCGAGAAACTCGAGGCGCTGGGGTGGATCGCGCCGCTATCCGATCCGGCCCGGTTCCGGCTCAACCGGCGAATCCAGGATCACAAGTAGAGCCAGGTTACTTCTGTGGTCGCCGGACGACGCGACCATTCATGCTGCCGGTGGGCTTCTCGTTTGCGACCGCCACCTTGCCGTTCACCAACACCCAAAGCACACCGACCGAGTGCTGGTGTGGATCGACGAAGGTGGCGCGATCGCGGATCCTTGCCGGGTCAAACACGATGACGTCGGCGTAGGTGCCTGTTCGTAGGTAGCCACGGTCGTCGATGCCGAGGATGTCGGCCGGTAGTCCGCTGCTCGAACGAATCGCCTGCAGCAGCGGGATGACCTTCTTCTCGATCGCGTAGTGACCGACCTTGCGGGAGAACGTGCCGTAGGATCGGGGGTGCGGGCGCGTTGGGCCAGCCATCTTGCTGGAGCCGTCGGATGCGGTGGCGACGTACGGCTTGCGCATGATGTACTCGACGTCTTCGTCGCACATGCTAAACGCAACGGCGGAACAACCGCCGCCGCGCTGGATCTGCACAACCAGATCGACCGGGTCGACGCCGGCTGCGGCCGCGGCGTCCTGCAGGTTCATGCCGTTCCACTTCGGGTTCTTCCGGAAGTGAGCGATCAGGATCTGATCGGCGCCGCCGCGTTGCTTCAGGCTCTTGGCGATCGCTTTGCGGATCCGGGCACCGGTGTCGGCAGCATCGATGCGCTTGATCAGTTGCTTGTTGGACCCTTCCCTCGCCCAGGTCGGAATCGTCAGCGCTGCCAGCGACGTGCTAGATGCGCGGTACGGATACTGGTCGCACGTCACGCTGCGGCCAGCAGCGCGCGCCTTCTCGACCATTGCGCAGGATTGTTTGACCTTGCCCCAGTTCGGTGGCTTGGACGCCTTGAAGTGCGATAGGTGCACGGCGCAGCCCGCGCGTTGACCGATCTCGATGGCTTCTGCGACGGCATCAAGTAGGCCGGCACCTTCGCTGCGGATGTGGCTGGCGTAGAGGCCGCCGTACTGTGCGACCACTTTGGCGATCGCGGCGATCTCGTCGATCTTTGCATACGCACCGGGCGTGTAGATCAGACCGGTGGACATGCCGAAGGCACCGGCTGCCATGCCCTGTTCGGCGAGGGCGCGCATCTTGTCTAACTCTCTTGCAGTCGGCGGCCGTCGGAAGCTGCCGCCCATCGCCTTTTCGCGCAATGTGCCCTGTGGAATGAGGTGGGCGACGTTGACGCCACAGCCTTGTTTGTCCAGTCGCTCGAAGAACCGCTTGACGTCCAGCGCACCGCCACCGCAGTTGCCGGTCACGATCGTCGTGCAGCCTTGCGTCAGGTAGCAGGTGTTTTGTCGCAGTCGCTTCGAGAACACTTGTTTGTCGCCGTGGTTGTGCAGGTCGATGAAGCCAGGGCACACGATCATCCCGGTTGCGTCGATGCGCCGCGCCGCGCTGTTGCCGTTCAAGTCGCCGATCGCCACGACGCGGTCGCCGCGGATCCCGACGTCGGTGATCGTCGGTTGTTCGTCGGCGCCGCTGTAGACAGTGCCGTCGAGGATGAGCACGTCGTAGTCGAACGTGGGAGCCGGTGGCTGCGGCTCGCCGCGCCCAGCTTGGCACGGCAGCGCAGAAACGAGCAGCAAGACGGTCGAGGCGAGGCTGGTGATCATGAGAGCCTGTTTCAGTCGCGCGCGGAGGATTCACGCTATCTGACGCGTGATCGGTTGCGGATGCCAGATCTCAGCGAAAGCAGCCCGGCAAGGCCGTACTACTCGCCGAGTTGCGGTGCGATGTCTTCGGGGGCGTGCTCGGGCCGCAGGTTGTCATTGGCCTGTATGCGCCGCACGCAGTTGTTCCAGCGCAGCAGGGCATCGTCGTTGCCTTCGGACCGCAACTCCTCGGCTTCGGCGAACTTCGTCATCGCCTTTTCAAACCAGGGGTAGGCAAGTGCGCCACAGCCGGGCGTGCCGCTGCGGTAGTGGGCTTTGGCGCGGCGCTCGTAAATGATGCCGATGTAGTAGACCTGTTCGTAGGAATCGGGAAGTGACTTTGCCAACGCGATGGCTTCGTCGAATCGCTTGGTCAAGCCGCGCACGAACATGTCCGTCAGCGACAGCAGCAAGACCTTCTGGGCTTCTGTGTGACTCGCGTCGGCCAACAGGATGTCCCGGCAGATGCTTTCGCTCACACCCGGTTCGTTTAACAATCGATAGCGGTTGGCCTTGTCGAGTGCGTTGCCGATCGCGGCGGATGTCAGCGGCTTGATTTCGTGGGGTGTCACGGGCCTCTATCTTAATTTGTGGACGTTAGCTCTTGGCGAACAACTTGCGGAAGAGGCGTTTGAGTGGGTCGTAGAATCGATCCACGACGCGTTCCTTGATCGGGATGATCGCGTTGTCCGTAATGGTGATGTGCTCGGGGCAGACCACCGTGCAACACTTGGTGATGTTGCAGTAGCCGACGCCGTAGGCCTCTTTGACTTCGGGCAGGCGGTCTTCCGTATCGAGCGGGTGCATCTCCAGCGCCGCCGTATAGACGAAGTAGCGCGGGCCGATGAACTCGTCGTGCTTGCTGTGTTCGCGCAGTACGTGGCAAACGTCCTGGCACAGGAAGCACTCGATGCACTTGCGGAACTCCTGCACGCGATCGATGTCTTCTTGGTGCACCGTCCACGTGCCGTCGGCGTTGTCGGGCTTGCGCGGCTTGAATGGCTTGATGCGCTGCTTGACCTCGTAATTCCAGGACACGTCGCTGACGAGATCGCGGATCACGGGGAAGGCCTTCATCGGTTGCACGGTGACAGGCTCATCCAGTGGGATGTCGCTGCATCTTGTCATGCACATGAGGCGCGGGTTGCCGTTGATCTCTGCGGAACACGAGCCGCACTTGCCGGCCTTGCAGTTCCATCGCACCGCCAGATCGCCGGCCGATTCAGCTTGTACCTGGTGGATCGCGTCGAGCACCACCATGCCTTCCGTGACGTCGGTCTGGTAGTCCTTGAACTCGCCGCCCGACTTATCGCCGCGCCAGAGTCGAAACGTTACTTCGGTCATTTCTGGTTCTCGTCGATGATGGTCTGCAGTTCGTCGGGCCATTGCGCCACGGGATCGTGACGCAACTGCATGCTGCCGTCGGAGCCCTTATTGACGACTGTCGTCAGCTTGCCGAACTTCTCGTCCTTGTCAGGGAAGTCCTCGCGGAAGTGGCCGCCGCGGCTTTCGGGGCGGCTGCCAGCCGAACGCGCAATGGCTTCTGACACCGTCAGCAGGTTGTGTAGATCCATGGCGGTGTGCCAACCCGGGTTGTACTCGCGGCTGCCGTGCACGGCGACCTTCTGCGCACGCTTGCGGTAGCCGTCGACAATGTCGATTGCATTGTCCATCTCGTCTTGCTTGCGCACGATGCCGACGAGGGCCTGCATGTCCTTTTGCAAGGCGAACTGAATCTCATACGGGTTCTCACCACCGGTCTCCTGTCGCTCGAGTGACGACAGGGCTTCGGTAATGGCATCCTGTATTTCTGCATCGGCCACCTTGCCGCCGCTGTTCTCTTTGGCGAACTTCGCAGCGTATTCGCCGGCGCGCTTGCCAAACACCAGGAGGTCGCTGAGAGAGTTGCCTCCGAGGCGGTTGGCGCCGTGCAAGCCGGCCGCGCATTCGCCTGCAGCAAACAAACCAGGTACCGAGGACTGCTGCGTGTCCGGGTCGACGCGGATGCCGCCCATGACGTAGTGCGTCGTCGGGCCGACTTCCATCGCTTCCTTGGTGATGTCGATGCCAGCCAGCTCCTTGAACTGGTGATACATGCTCGGCAGCTTCTTCTTGATGCGCTGTTCGGCGTCTTTGAGCTTCTCCTTGATCCAGGCGATGTCGAGGTAAACGCCGCCATGTGGGCTGCCGCGGCCGGCCTTGACCTCGTTCATGATGCAGCGTGCGACGTGGTCGCGCGTCAGCAACTCGGGCGGCCGCCGTGCGTCCTTGTCGCCCTGCGTGTAGCGCCAGCCTTCTTCCGGATCGCTCGCCGTCTGGGCTTTGTAGTTGTCCGGAATGTCGTCGAACATGAAGCGCTTGCCTTCGGAGTTGCGCAGCACGCCGCCCTCGCCGCGCACGCCCTCAGTGACCAGGATGCCGCGAACACTTGGTGGCCAGACCATGCCGGTTGGATGGAACTGCACGTATTCCATGTCGATCAACTCGGCGCCGGAGTCGTAGGCCAACGTGTGGCCGTCGCCGGTGTATTCCCAGCTGTTGCTGGTGACCTGGAACGCGCGCCCGATGCCGCCCGTCGCGATCACGATTGCACCGGCGCGGAACAGCCGGAAGCGGCCCTTTTCGCGGTCGTAGCCGAGTGCGGCAACGGTGCGTTCCCCGTCCTTGAACAGTCTGATGATCGTGCATTCGTGGTGCACGTCGATGCCTTGGTGTACGCCGTGATCCTGCAGTGTGCGGATCATCTCGAGGCCGGTGCGGTCGCCGACGTGAGCCAGTCGCGGGTAGCGATGGCCGCCGAAGTTGCGCTGCAGAATGCGGCCGTCCTTGGTGCGGTCAAACACCGCGCCCCACGATTCCAACTCGTTGACGCATACCGGCGCTTCTTGCGCGTGCAGTTGTGCCATGCGCCAGTGGTTGACGTATTGCCCGCCGCGCATCGTGTCGGCGAAGTGCACCTGCCAGTTGTCGCGCGAGTCGACGTTGGCGAGTGACGCTGCCATGCCGCCTTCGGCCATGACGGTGTGCGCCTTGCCGAGCAGCGACTTGCAGACAAGGCCGACGGTGACGCCTTGCGCAGAGGCCTCGATGGCGGCGCGCAGGCCGGCACCACCGGCGCCGATGACGAGCACGTCGTGCTCATGGGTCTTGAACTCGACCATTTAGAGGATCCTCAAATCGGTCCAAACACCGTGCGAACACAGGCGCACATAGACGTCCGTGAACCCGACCCAGAACAGCGATAGCCAGGCGAACAGTTGGTGTTTCACGTTGAGGCACGTCACGCAGTCGAAGCACTTCTTACGCAGCGGGTTCTTTGAGAACACGTTGAGTATGCCACCGACGAGGTGGCGGAAGCTGTGGCAGCCGAGCGTGTAGCCCGACAGGAAGATGACGTTGACGATCAGCACCAACGTGCCGATGGCGATGCCAAACTCCTCGGTGCCATCGGCCGCGGTGAACCAGAAGCCGAGGTAGGCGTCGTAGGACAGCACGAACAAGAACGCGATCGCGATGTAGAGGAAGTAGCGATGCACGTTTTGCAGGATCAGCGGCAGCGAGTTCTCACCGAGATACTTCTTGCGGCCCTCGCTAACGGCGCACGCCGGTGGGTCCGCCCAGAACGACTTGTAGTAGGCGCCGCGGTAGTAGTAGCAGGTGAAGCGGAAGCCTCCCGGCGCCCACAGAATGAGCAACGCCGGCGAGAACGGCATCCAACTCGGCCACCAACCTGGCTGTGGTCCAAACCACGCGTGCGGCGAGTCGCCAAACAGCTCGGGTGAGTAGAACGGTGACAGGTACGGACCGTGCGTGTAGTGGTCGCCCTGGAACGCAGCCCAAGTCGAATAGACCACAAACATGGACAGACCGAAGAACACCATCACGGGCTTCAGCCACCACTTGTCGCGGCGTTGAGTTTTCCCGAAGCCGGAGCGGGGCGCGGCTGAGACTGAGGTCATATGCGTGCGAGGGAACGGACCGAGGGGGAGCGGCAGCGGACGGTAAAGTGATGTGGGCGAGGGGGAAAGGATCTACAAAAATCCTTCCGTCGGCCGGCCTCTGTCCGGGGTCGCCGGACACCTTCGGTCGGCATTGCGTGATGGGATCCGGTCAGGGGATCCCGTGTGGTAATCCTCTGTGGCAATCGACACACCTGCCAGCATCGCTGCCGACACCGCGCTGGTGAACGATGACTGCGGTTCCGCAGGATTGCTCGGGCAGCAACGGCCTCGTCGAAGCATGACGGGTGCGCAGCATCAGCAACGCAATGGTTGCGGATGTAGAGACCGCGTCACTTCCTGAACTGGAACCCGGCAGTTTCGATCTGGTTCTGTGCGGTGACGTGCTGGAACATCTTCGCTTTACGGTGCACGCGCTGGGCAGGATCCACGAATGGCTGGCGATGACGGCCACCTTCCGCGTGGGTGTTCGGTGGATTCCCCGTGCGCCAAAGCACGGCGACGGCTACGACATCAATCACTCGCTTGAGGCAGCCGAACCGCGGCTCGTTCCATGGAGTGGGTGCGCAGGACCAACTATGACGGAACACTTCGAACGGCATCGCCAGGCATGGACTCCTTCCGAAGTCGCGAAGCTCCGCCAGCTCGTAGGAAAGGGCATGGGCCTCAAGGCAATCAGCAAGTCCATGACGCGCAGCGAGGAGTCGATCAAGACGAGGGCCAAGATCGACAAGCTGAAGATCGCGAAGAAGCGGTAGCTGAAGCGTTAGCCCGGGAGTTCGCAGCGCCTGCGGCACGATTTCGTCGACCGGACAGGTGCCATTCCGTGCGCCCGGTCCGCTAGTGGTCGTCGTTGTGTGACTTCTGCATCATCTTGACGACGTTCCAGCAGTAGTCCCCGATCTTCTCCATGTTGGTCATCATGTCGAGGTAGAGCAGGCCGCGGCGCAGATCGTAGTCGGCTTGCTTGACGCGGTTGGCTTCGCTTTGGCGGCTCTCGTCCCGTTGGCGGTTGATCTTCTGCTCGAGCACCTTGGTGGAGGCCATGTCGATGGTCTCGGGGTTTCGCAGGTAGTCGATCGTCATATCGAGGAACTTGCCGACCGCCGATGCCATGCTGGCGAGTTCTTTTTGGGCGCCGTCGTCGAACGAGAAGCCCTTGTCGAAGCGGCGTTGTGCCAGCAGTACGAGGTTGGTGCAGTGGTCGCCGATGCGCTCGATGTCGTTGGCCATCTCAAGGAAGCGAGCGACGTCACGGCCGACCCGTTCTGAGGTGCCCGATCGAGCCCACTTCGAGCAGAACTCGATGATTTCGAGTTCCATCTCATCGGTCTTCTGTTCCTCACGCCAGATGTCTTCGACCAAGCTGCCAAGGCGGGTGTCGGGGTTGGTGATGACCTCGGTAACGTTGGCAAACGCATCGCGGCAGATCTTGACCATCTGCTCGACGCCGCGGCGGACTTCGACGCCCGCGAGCTCGGGTGTGCCGAGCAGGCCCGTCTCCAAGAACTCCAGGTGCGTGCTCTCGCCTTCGTCGTCGCGAATTGGCACGAAGCGCAACACGAGCGCTTCCAGTTTGCTGACGAAGCCGATCAACACCGCCGTGTTGGTGACGTTGAACATCGTGTGGAACAGCGCCACCTGGGTGGTCGCAACCAGCATGTCGGTTTCGGCATCGCCGTTGATGATCTTGCGGATCAGGGTGAGCACGAGCGGCATGGCGATCAGCATCCAGATGACGCCGATCACGTTGAACAAGGTATGGAACGTAGCGACCCGACGCGCGTTGCGGTTGGCGCCGATCGCCGCGATCTGCGCCGTGATCGTTGTGCCGATGTTCTCCCCGAGGATCATCGCGGCTGCCAGGTCGAGGTCGATCCAGCCCTTGGCGACCATGGTCAGCGTGATTGCGGTGGACGCGGACGAAGACTGGACAGCGACGGTCAGGACCGTGCCCAATAGCACGAACAGAAGCGTTGATCCGAAGCCGAAGCCGGTCAGGCTCTGCGC
>JAPYTD010000060.1:0-12258 GCA_029936315.1 Planctomycetota bacterium
GCTTGATCGACACGAGCCAGGTTGCGTTCTACATCGGAGGCATCGGCTTCTTCCTGTTCTTGACCTGGACCAGCCTGACGTCGCGGAGGATGGCATGAACTTGCGCCGCTTTGGCATTTGGACCAACTTGGCGGTCTCAGCCGTCTTGATGCTGGTGGTATGGGTGCTGCTCGTTTGGGTCGCGTCGCGGCCGGCGTTGCGCGCGCTGATCGACCTGACCCCGCAACGCATCAACACGGTGAGTCCCGCGACCAAGGATGTGTTGCGCGACTTGCGTGCCGAGCAGGCGGAGGTCGAGTTCCATGTGTTCCGCGGCGAGTTTGGCGGCGTGCCACGCGATGAGCGGCATGCGCAGGTGATGGCGATCCGGGGCAAGTTGGTCGACTTGACCACGATGCTGTTGCGTCGCTACGCGGCGATTGGTGGTGAGAGCGTCAAGGTCATCTACCAGGATGCCTACAAGGATCCCACGGCATATCGCGAAGCTGCGCAGGCCTTCACCTACACGGCGGCCGACACCGAATCGCTGGTCGTCGCGGTGCGGCAAAAGGGCAAGGAGCGCCGCTTCCGCAAGCTGTCGATGGTGTCTGATCTCGCGGTCATCGACATGGGCGGCAATGCCCCGACGGGCGCGCCAGGCGGCCAGCCATCGCTGCCAGTCCTCAAGGACTTTCAGGGCGAGCAGGCGATCAGCTCGGCGCTCAAGGGTCTGCTTGTGCAGGGCAACCCAGTCGTCTACGTGATCAAGGGCCACTCGTTGATGGTCAAGTTCATGAACTCGGACCTCGACTACAGTCGGTTGATCGAGGCGATGACGCTGAGCGGCTTCGATGTGCGGAATCTGAACCTGCGCGATCAAGGTGGCGTGCCAGCCGATGCCGACATGGTGATGTGCATCGAACCGACCAAGGAATTCCTGCCGCGCGATGCAGAGTCCCTGCACGCCTACCTTCGGCGCGGGGGCCGCTTGTTCGTCAACTACGGTTGGGCGGCAACGCCCGACATGAACCCGTCGGGCGGCAAGCTCGGCGAATTGCTGGGCTACGAAGTCAGTCCGTCACCGGTCTTTCATCGCATTCCTAATAGCCGTGGCGGCGGCAGTATGGATGGCACCGACGCAGTGGCGCGGCTGAGCCTGAAGATGAATCGGTTGCATCCGACTACCCGGCGCATGGCAGAGGCTGGCCGGGCGATGGAAGTGTTCATGGGCCGATGGGTGCGCCAACGTCGGGATCGCCCAAAGAACGTTCGCATTGAAGAACTCTTGGCCACGGGGCCGGAAGCATGGCTCGCGCGCAGCGCGGGTGGCCGACCGGATTTCCGCTCCCCTGTAGGCGGACTGCACCCGCACGTCGTTGGCATCGCTTGCGAGTTGGATCCCGAGCTGGACGAGGGCGTCAATAGTGACGTACGCGTTGGCCGTGCCGTCATCATTGCGGGCGCGTTCTGCAACAACAAAGCGTTCCCGCACTTCGGCGACCTCGCGCTCAATATCTGTAACTGGATGACGGAGCGAAAGGTGCTGCTGGATATCGCAACCTCGCACTACACCGCGAAGAGCGTCGACATCGGGCCGCCGCAACTCAGCCGCATCCGCTGGTTGCTCATCGGCTATGTGCCCGGCGCGTTCTTGCTGATGGGCTTGTTCATGTGGTGGCGTCGTCGCCACTAGGGCAGCGATGCACCGAACGATGCACCGAGGAGAATGATCATGAGTGCCAAGGCAATCCTCATCCTGTTGTTGGTCGCAGCGTCACTCGGTGGCGTTCTGTACTTCACCGACCAGACCCCGCCCGTCGAGGTAACCAACGAAGCCGCCGTTCTCGAGGGGCGCTCGATGGCAACCGCGAAGCGCATCCGCTGGCAGTTCCATGATCTGCCGGCGATTGAGTTGGGCCATGCCGAAGACGGGCGCTTTGAGATCAAGGAGCCGATCCGTGATCTGGCGTCGATCGCCTACCTGAAGCCGATGGTCTACAGCTGGGATACGGCGATGATGCACGCCACCAAGTTCGAGGACACGGAAGAGGATCGTGCCAAGACTGGCCTGTCGCCGCCCAAGCTGAAGCTGATCATCGAGTGGGAAGAAGACGATGCGCGCCTTGAGATCGAGGTCGGCGCGGTCGGCCCGCTGGGCGACACGCGCTTTCTGCGCGTGCACGGCAAGATCTGGGAAGGCGGCCGCAGCCTGCTTGAGACGATGAACGTCAGCCTTGACGACATGCGCGAGCGTCAGGTCTTCCGGCACGCGCATGCAAACGCCAACGAACTGCGCGTCGTGATGGCCAACGCCCAGGGCGTGCGCGAGCCGATTCACGTCAAACGCATCGATGGCGAGTGGCACCTATTGGAACCGGTCACGGGCCGCGCCGACCCCGTTGCCGCCCAGCGCTTCGTCACGGCCGTCTGCGCGTTGCGGGTCGACCACTTCCAGCCCGGTGTCATCCAGCCGCCGGAAGGCGACCCAGATATCGAGGTGACGGTCAACGGCGTGTTTGGCGAAGAGAAGGCGAAACTCTGGCTCGAGCAGGGCCAGATCTACGGCCACCTGCCCAGGCGTGGCCACGTCTTCACGAGCAGCAACCAGCAGTTCAGCCAGGTGTTCGTCAACGCGGTCGACGACTTGCGCGCGCGCATCCTGGTGCCGATGGGCGAGAGCACGTTCGAAGAGTTGGTCGAACTGATTATCGATCCCGGTCAGGGGCGTGGCGATCGCATTCGATTGCTCCGCAAGTCGCAGACCAACCCGTGGCGCATGCTTGAGCCGATTGACTACAACGTGCGCGCGACGCCGGTCAACGAGTCGGCGCATGCCTTGCATCGACTCGTCGCCCGGGCCTTCGTCACCGAGCATGGTGTGCGTCCACGTGCCAACGATCCGCGCTACGGCATGAACGAGAAGCGCTGGATGGTCACGACGCGTCGAGTCCGCAGCAAGACACTCAATACGCTGTGGTTCGGCGGCGATGCGCCGGAGGCGATGGTGGAAGGTCAGCTGCAGGCGATGGTCTACTGCTGCCGTTCCGATGAGCTGGATAACATCGCGATCGTGCCGAAGCAGGCACTCGAAACGTTGCAGCGCGCCTGGGCGATCTACTGTGACAAGCAGATCCTCAGGCAGCCGGCGATCATTGAGCGCGTCGAGTTGGCCCACAAGGATGGCAAGACTCGCAAGTTCAAGATGACACCGGATGGATGGGTGCTTGAGGGGGCCGAGGGCAATCGCAACGAGGTTGGCGACTTCGCCACCGATGTGCTGCGGGACTTCTTTGGTAAGACCGCGATCGACATGCGCGAGGGCTTTGGCGACCCCGATTGGCAGATCGAACTGAAGCGCGGGACTGGCGACGTTCTTGGGCTCATCAAGATCTGGGATCGCGAAGGCAAGCCGCTGATTGCCAAGAGTCGCAGCGAGGAGCCGGTCGGCCTTGAGCTGAGCAAACTCGACTCCAACTCGCTGCGCGCCATGTGGCAGTAGGGCTGGACCCGTTCCTGAGTGGAACGAGAAGAAAAACACACGCCGCCTGCCTATGGTGGCCGGCGCATGGCTAGCAAGAAGACGTCCGCGAAGGGTAAGCGCCCGCGCCGGTATTGGCTGTTCAAGTCCGAACCCGAAAGTTACAGCATCGACCAGCTCAAGCAGGACAAGCGCACGTTCTGGAGTGGGGTGCGCAACTACCAGGCGCGCAACCTGCTGCGCGACGAGATCTTGCTCGGTGACGGTGTGCTGTTCTATCACAGCAATGCCAAGCCGATGGCGGTCGTTGGCATCGCCAAGGTTGTCAAGGAGGGCTACCCCGATCCGACCCAGTTCGACAGTTCGGATCACTACTACGACGAAAGCAGCGACCCAGCCGATCCTCGTTGGTTCGTCGTCGACATCGGCTATGTGGCCAAAACGCAGGAACCGATTACGCGCGACATGATGAAGGACCAAAGCGAGTTGTCAGACATGGTGCTGCTGCAACGGGGCAGTCGTTTGTCGGTGCAACCGGTAGAAAAACACGAGTGGCGGACCATCCTGAAGATGGGTGGCGTCAAGGAGACCTTCTGATGCAACGCTCTCGATACGCGCTCGGGCTGGTGCTGTTGGCGTCGTTTGTTGTAGCGAGTTGCGGCAATGGCCCGCAGCCGGACTTCGCGACGCCCGAATGTGTCTGCTACGACGACGTGGCCGATGTCTACCTCGTCAGCAACATCCATGGCGCGCCGGTCGACAAGGACGACAACGGCTTCATCCTGCGCGTGTCCCCCGAAGACGGCACCCGCACCGCGTGGATCTCGGCAGACCAGACCGGTGTGACACTCAACGCACCCATGGGCATGGCGATCGTTGGCGATGTGCTGTGGGTGTCGGACATTGATGTGCTGCGCAAGTTCGACCGCAACTCGGGAGCGCCGATGGGTGAGGTCGCGATTGCCGGTGCGACCTTCCTCAACGACGTCACCGCTGGCCCTGATGGCAGCGTCTATTGCTCTGACTCCGGGCTCGATGCGAAGTTTGCGCCGACCGGCACGGATGCGATCTGGAAGGTGGCGGTGGATGGCCAGGTCAGTGCCTTGGTCAAGGGCGTGGAACTCGGCCAGCCGAGCGGCATCAGTGCCCAGAAAGCCGGCCTCTACGTTGTCAGTTGGCGCGATGGCACGTTCTACCAGATCGACTATCGCGGCACGCGCACGGACCTCGGCAAGGCCCCGCACGCCAAGCTGGACGGCCTGGTGCGGGTCGAGGCGGCGGCGGTAGGCACGGATGGAGATGGCGGCAACAAAAGTTCGTCGCCGGTGTGGTACAGCACGTCGTGGCAGGGCAACGCAATCTATCGGTTCGCTGTGACCGGAGGGGCCACCGCATTGCCCGTGCGATTGGAGCAAGCGGCAGACCTTTGCTACGACCCGAAACGCAACTGTCTGGTGATCCCGATGTTCGGCGAGAACCGATTGCACATCGAGCAGCTCTGAGCGCAGAAGCGCCGTCTAGGACAACGCGCCCCGGCGCGTTACATTGGCGGCACCCATGGCGCGCCCGGCAACCAAAGAGAAGACGGCTACCAAGACGAAACCGAAGACGTCGCTGGCGACGCCGTGGAGCGTCATCGTGCACGACGACCCGGTAACGTTGCAGAACTACGTCACGAAGGTATTCATCAAGGTGTTTGGCTACAGCGTCAGCAAGGCGAACCGGCTGATGATGGAAGTGCACAAGAGTGGCCGTTCGATCGTCTGGACCGGCGCCCGTGAGCAGGCCGAGATGTATGCGCAGAAGTTGCAGGCGCACCACCTCCTGACCAGCATGGAGAAGGTCGATGTCTGATCGTGCCCATGAGACCGAGGTTGTGGTCCAAGTCGTGCCACAGACTCTAGACATACCGCGAGAGGGGTCGCGGTGAGCATGTGGGCCGCACGTGTAAATGAGGGCTTCCTGTTCGGCGACTTGACGCCGGCGGCGGTTGAGACCCTTAAGGGCGTTCCGATGCTGATCGAGAGCTCGGATACGCGCGTGCGCGACCGTCTGTTGCCGGAGACCTGCGAAGTCGAAGAAGACGAAGAGCACTGGCGTCAGCACGCCGTACCCGAGCTAGAACGGCTGTTCATGTCGCGAGCCCAGCTCGTACGTCGCGACCTCGATGGCCTTCGCAAGATGCCCGACGACACCAACTCGGTGTTGCTGGTGCCCGACGAGCACGTCAACGCGTGGCTCGCAGCCCTCAACGCCGCCCGCCTGGCGCTCTACGCGCTCAACGACATGACGGCCGAGCACCTCGACGTCGACGGCTTCGCTACCGCCTTGCCAAAGCAGCAAGAGGCAATCATGCGCATCGAGATGATGGGCGAGATGCAGGCCGTGATGCTCGGCGACTACGAAGTCGAAGACGAAGGCGGCTCGTTCGAAGACTTCGTCATGGACTAAGAGCACAGTCCTGTGCCCGGCACAGGATTATGCCTTTCGTCGAAGGTCGTGAGCTAGCGGCGGCCGCTCTCGTGCTCGCCCTCTTCTTCGTCGCTGCGTTCTTCGCCCGGGTTTTGGCCGAGAGCCGACGTTGCCGGGGCCCGGTTGTGCACGGTGAAGGCTTGGGTCGTCGAGTCGTCGCCGCGCGAGATGCGCACTGCGTAGTTGCCGGCGCGTTGGCCGCCGCGCCCGCCCCGGCGTCCGGTGAAGCGCTGGAAGCCACCGCGGCCGCGGCCGCGCGCGCCACCGCCCCAACGGACTTCGTGGTAGCCAGCCTCTTTGGGGCCATCGCTTTGCCAAACGACGTCACCGGTGGCGTCGAGCACCTCGACCAGAACGTTTGTGTCGCTGTCCCGCGATAGCATGTAGCGGAACGTCGCCGTCGTGAACGGGTTTGGTGCTCGCCACTCGCGCGCGCCAACGTAACCCCGGTCGATGCGGCCGCGCAGCATCACGCCGTCACTCGGCGGCAGCGCCAGTAACGGTTGGTTGAGCGCGCCTGCATTGAGGGCCTCGAGTGCGGTGGCGTCCATGGCCCAGATGCCGCGGCCGTGGGTGCCGGCGATCACATGAGCGTGCACTGGATGCACGAGCAAGTCATGCACGGCGACGCGTGGCAGATTGTGACCGAGTGGGAACCAATGCGCACCGTCGTCGATCGAGACGTAGGCGTGCATCTCGGTCCCGACCAGCAGCACGTTCTCATTGCGCGGGTGTTGGCGCACGACGTTGATCGGCTCGCTGGGCAAGTCGTTTGCGATCGATAACCAGGTTTCGCCGCCGTCGTCGGTGCGGAATACGAACGCGCCGCGGATGTCTTCGCGGAAACCGGTAAAGCTGACGAACGCAGTCTCGTCATCGTGGCTCGACGCCTCTACGCGCGATACCCACAGGTTCTGCACGGCTTCGGGGAAGCGATCGCTCAGGTCCTGCCAGCGGCCACCGCCGTCCTTGCTCAGCCAGACGTTGCCGTCGTCGGTGCCGACCCACAGCATGCCCTCGGTGATCGGCGATTCGCTGATGGTCGTGATCGTGCAGTGTGGCACGTTGCCGCGCAGTTTGTCGGCGTTGTTGGTGCTTAGGTCTTTGCTGATCGTCGTCCACTTGTCGCCGCGGTTGCGCGAACGGTGCAGGAATTGGCTGCCCGTATAGACCGTGTGCGGCGCGTGCGGCGAGATCACGATCGGGGTCATCCAGTTGAAGCGCAGTCGGCCTTGGCCCTTGCTGGCGCGTGGCTTGATCGATTTGCTCGCGCCGGTGCGCAGGTTCTTGCGCGACATGCCGCCGAACTGCGACTCGGCGTAGACGACGTCGTTGTCGCTCGGGTCGACGACGCAGTAGAAGCCGTCGCCGCCGCTGATCTTGGTCGCGTCCAGTGCTTCGAGGCCCGCTGACGTCTTGCCGTGGATCGGAAAGCCCCAGCTGCCGTTGTCCTGCAGACCGCCGTAGATGTTGTACGGCGTCTTCGTGTCGACACCGATTGCGTAGTACTGCAGGATCGGAATGTGGGTGAGGTGATCCCAGTTCTTGCCCTGGTCCCAAGTCACCGAGATACCGCCATCATTGCCGAGCAGGCAGTGGTCACTGTTGGCCGGGTCGATCCACAGTGCGTGGTGGTCGACGTGCAGGCTGGCGCCAAACGAGGTTGGGCGACGAGCGCCGCCGCCACGTTCAGCACCACCACGGCCACCTCGGCCGCGTGCACCCGGCGTCCAGTTCTTGCCGCCGTCCTTGCTGCTGTAGACCGGCACCGACAATACGTAGAGCGTGTCGGCGTCGTTCGGATCGATGCGAACTTGGCCGTAGTAGTAACCGGGGCGGCCGCCGATGGAGGACTTGTTGGTCTTGAACCAGGAGTCGCCGCCATCGTCACTGCGGTAGATCTCGCCGCCAACCTTGCGGCCGCGGGCGCGTCGGCGCGGATCCTGCGCCTCTTCGGGGCCGGCAAACCACTCGTCGCGCGCCACCGGGTCGGCCAGGATCTCGGCCGTCAATTCGCGCTCGTCGCGACCGCCGTTGTCGCGATCGCCTTCGTCCCCCGAGGGATTGGTCGCGGGCTTGGTTGGCTGGCCGACAGGGTTGAGGTTTTCGATCGCAACGTAGAGCACGTTACCGTTCTTGCGGAACGAGTCGATGCCGATGCGGCCGAGGTTGCCGTCCGGCAGACCGTTGCTCATGCGAGACCACGTCGCGCCGGCGTCTTCCGAACGCCACAGGCGCGAGCCCGGACCGCCTTCGTTAAACGTCCAAGCGCGGCGGCTGCGTTCATACGACACCGCAAACACCGTCGTCGGCTTCTGCGGGTGCATGATGACATCGACGAAACCGACCTTGTCGCTGACGTGGTGCACACGCTGCCAGCTCTTGCCACCGTCGGTCGTCTTGTAAAGGCCGCGCTGCTCGTTGCTTTTGTAGAGCGCACCGAGCGCCGCGACGTAGGCGATGTTCTCGTCTTCGGGGTGCACCACGATGCGGCCGATGTGCTCGGTGCCGTCGAGACCCATGTGTGTCCAGGTCTTGCCGGCATCGGTCGACTTGTAGACGCCGTTGCCCCAGAACGAGCTGCGTTGATTGTTGGCTTCGCCGGTGCCGACGTAGAGCACGTCGGGGTTGCTCGGCGCGACGCAGATGTCGCCGATCGAGATCGAGTGTTCGTTCTGGAACTGCGCCGAGAACGTCAGACCGTTGTTGGTCGTGTGCCAGATCCCACCGCTTGCCGACGCCAGCCAGTAATCCTGCGGGCGGTTCGGGTTGACGGCGATGTCGACGATGCGACCACCGCTTTGCACGGGGCCGAGTTCGCGCCAGCGAAGTTGCGCCAGCACGTTGTCACGCAGGTGATCCTGTTCGGTCGTCTGGGCTTCTGTTGCCGCAGCCAGAGTCAGCAGGGCACCAACAGTGAGGAAGTAGTTGTTGCTAGTCATCGGGTGGTCCTCAGCGGTTGTTGGCGGGTTGGGTCTGGTTGCCCGAAGTGGCTAGCTTGGGATCGGCTCGCAGTTCGAACGACTTCTTGTTGTCGTCGTCTCCCTGCAAGCGCACCGAGTAGGTGCCTGCTTTTGCCAGGCTGCGGCCGATGCGCGCCGACCACTGGATTGGTTGCAGGCCTTGCACCGCCTTACCTGTGACCTTGGCAATCTCCTTGCCGGTGATGTCGTGGATCGTCAGCACCGGTTTGTCTGTTGGCTCCTCCCGTAACCACAGATAGAACGTCGCACCGTAGCTCGGATTATTGGCCTTGAATTGCTTGTGGCCCTGGAAGCCGCGGCTGCCGAGTTGCCACAGGTAGGCCGGCTGCACGTCGAACAGGTGCGCGTCGTTGTCGGCGATGTTGTCGGTGAGTTGGCGCAGGCCTTCGATGTCGAGCACTACGATGCCGCGGCCGTGGGTGCCGGCGACCAGGTCGCTGTCGCGATCCTGGATGACTAGCTCGCGCACGGATGCTGTCGGCAGGCCGTTGTTCAATCGCAGCCAATTGTAGCCGCGATCGAGTGACGCCCAGGCGCCTCGCTCGGTGCCGAGGAACAGCAGGTCAACGTTTCGCGGGTCTTCAGCGAACGCGTAGCAGACTTCGTCACCCGGCAGCGTGTCGCCGATGTCGTAGAAGGTCTCGCCGTGGTTGTCGCTGATGAACACGTGCGTCTTGAAGTTGTCGCTGCGGTGGCCGTCAAGCGTCACGTAGACGCGGGCTTCCTTGAAGTTGGAAGGCACGATGTCCGACACGTAGAGCAGTTCGTCGGTCGGCAGGTTCGCGTCGATTCGCTGCCAATCGGTACCGCCGTTGTCGGTGCGCCACAGCGCGCCGTCATCGGTGCCGACGTAGAGCAGGCCTTGCTTCAGCGGGCTCTCGGCGATGGCCGTGGCGGTGCCCTTGTCGGTGGCGCCGAGTGCTGGCGAGATGCAGGTCATGCGCATGCTGCGTTCGTTCTGCATCGGACCCTGGTCGCGGCGCGACCCCCGGTTGTCGAGGTAGCTGTAGCGTTCTCCGCGGTAGACGTGGTTGCCGGCGTGGAACAGCGTCAGTCGATTGTGCGGCGACAGGATGAACGGTGAGTCCCAATTGAAGCGGGCGCGGTTGCCGGATGGCACGGCGCCGCGTTGCAATCGCACGGTGCGGCCTGAGCGCGTGTCGACCAGGCCAGCCGAACCGTTCTGGCTGGTGGCGAACACGAGGTGCGGTTCCAGCGGATCCGCCTGCGCACCAAAGCCGTCGCCGCTATAGATCTTGATGCAGTCCGCAACCGTGATGCCGTCGCGGAAACGCGTCCGCGACGGAACGACCCAGGTGCCGTTGTCCTGCAGACCGCCGATGACGTTGTAGGGCACGGCGTTGTCGGCATCGCAGTCGTAGAACTGCGCGGCAGAGAAGCCCTTGTGCACTTGCCACGAGCGGCCGCGGTCGTAGGTCTCGTTGACACCACCGTCGCAGACCGCGACGATGTGGTCACTGTCATCCGGGTCGACCCAGATGCCGTGGAAGTCGACGTGGATGCCGCGGTGGATTGCCTCGAACTTCTCGCCCGCATCCGTGGATCCCCAGAAGCTGGTGCCGACGCAGTAGATGTTGTCAGGGTTGCGCGGGTCGACGCGGATTACCGAGTAGTAGAACGGCCGCTCCGTCAGGCTGTTGAGTCGCGTCCAAGTGGCGCCCCGGTCGTCACTGCGGAAGATGCCGCCGGTTTCGTAGCCGAGTTCGCCCTGGTACTTTTGCTTGTTGGCGTTTTGGCCGAACAAGCGGCCCGAGTAGGGGCCATTGGGGCGGCCCGCAGCGCGCAGCAGTCGGTTGGGGCGTTCGTCGAATGTGAGTTCGATTTCGGTTTCGGCGCCATCGCGCACGTAGGTGATCTTGACCTTCTGGCGGGCGCGCGAGTCCCTGACGATCTCGGTCAAGTCGGCGTAGGTCTTCAGGGGCTCGTCGTCGATCGTGATGATGCGGTCACCAGCCTTGAGGCCGAGCTTCTCGGCGGGACCGTTCTCGGTAATGGTGGTCAACACGGCACCGAGCTTGCCTTCGCCACCATCCTCACCTTCTGTTCCGATGCCCATGACGGCGGAACCACGCGCCGCGCGGCCTTGCCGGGCGCGACCCGGATTGCCCTGACGACCCTGACGGCCTCGCGCGTCGTCCTCCGGTGGGTCGGAACTGATGCGATCCTTGCGGTCGCCCTTCTGCCAACCGCTGCGTTCGGTCTCGATGATCGCGAAGATCGTGTCCGGGTTGCTGGCGAGCAAGTCGATGCCGCTGCGACCCCACGTGCAGGAAGGCAGGCCTTCGCTCAGCTGGTTCCAGTTCTCGCCACCGTCGATGCTCTTGTAGAGACCACTGTGCTTGCCGAAACGCACGATCGGATCGTTGCCGTCGAAGCGGTCGCGCTTGCGTTCATACATGCAAGCGAACACCGTCATCGGATCGTGTGGATGCACGCGCACGTCGATGCAGCCGGTCTTGTCGTCGAGGTAGAGCACGCGCTCCCACGTCTTGCCGCCGTCCTTGGTGCGGTAGACGCCGCGTTCTTCGTTGTCACCCCACAGGCGGCCGAGCGCGCCGACGAATACGATGTCGGGGTTGGTCGGATGGATTTCAATGTGGCCGATCTGGAACGATTCACGCAGTCCCATGTGTTGCCACGTCGCGCCGCCGTCGAGCGACTTGTAGATGCCGTCGCCCCATTGCACCGAGTTGCGGCCATTCTCTTCGCCGGTGCCGACCCAGATTACATCGGGGTTACTCGGTGCGATGGCGACGTCGCCGATCGAGACCGAACCGAATTGGTTGAAGACATTGTCCCAGGTCGTGCCGGCATTCTTGGTGCGCCAGACGCCGCCGCCGGCGGTGCCGACAAACCAGGTGCTCTGGCGATCATCATGCACCGCGATGTCGGTCATGCGACCCATCGGATTGGCCGGGCCAAGGTGGCGCCAGGCGAGTTGTTCGACCGCGCTACTGGAAAACGCCGACTCTTGAGCCTGGACGTGCGTCAGTAGTGGGGGGCTGATCGAGAGCACGGCAAGGGCCGTGACGCGCAAGGAGGTCTGCAGCATTAGAGTTCTTCGGAGTGGGCGCTCCGGGGGGAGCTTACGCGGTGCGCTCAGCGTGTGTTTGCGTACACCTGCGCTGTGGATGTCGCAACTTGGCAACTCGTACCGGGCGCGGCCGGCCGAGAAGGGCTATCGGGGCACAACTCGCATTACGGACGGGTCCATGCCGCCAACTTGATCGGCGCCGCCTAGGTAGTGCAGCGTAGCGCGCGCCTCATACCCCTCAGGCGTAACTGCAATTGCCTCGTAGCTACCCAAACCCATCCACGTTTCGA
>JAPYTD010000060.1:12358-26901 GCA_029936315.1 Planctomycetota bacterium
CGAGCAGCAGCAACCCGATGAGTGGGCGAGACCTAGGCACTTGTGCAGGTCTACGCAAGGCGGGTGCGTGCAGGGCTAGGCTTTTGCCCGACTATGCCCTGGACATGCGTGCCGATGCCATCGGCGGCCTGCATGCGCTGCATGATCAAACGCGCGCCTTGTCCTGCCAGAACGAGAGGAAACGTTGCCGCATCGATCGCTGTGGCAAGCGTTCGCTGATGGATCGCACCAGCGAGCGTGCGGATGCTGGACGCTCGACCAACTTCAGGGCGCGCAGGTGCAGAGCCAGCGGCAGATCCGAGTTGGTTAGCAACTCTTCGATCTGCATCGATGTGTCGGGCACGGGTTTGCCGGCACCCGCCATTGCGAGCAGCCACGCCGCTCGCAGTTCGGGCAGGTCCAGATGTTCGACTTGGGCTGCAAGTTTGCTGTCGATGGCGCCGAGTCGGATGCGATGGCAGCGGGCGACGGCAGCACCGAGCAGGTCGTTGGCGTCGTGAGCCAACTCGACGGCTTGCTCAAACCACTCACGCGCCTGGTCGTCTTGGCCGCGCCAGTAGTCTCGTTCGCCCATCAGCAACGCGGCGCGCGCGCCGTAGACCGGTAGCGCGAGTTGCTCGGCCTCATCGCGCGCCAGTCGCAGGTCTTGCGCCGCGTGCGGGTCGCCGAGCATCAAGCGGGTCTGGCCGCGATAGAGGTGGAAGCGTAGGCGGGCGCGCGGGAAGTGGCGAACTGGATGGGTGCGTTCGATTTCTCCGAGTGTGCGCATCGCCGTCGCATAACGATGGGCGAGTCCCTCGGCGCGGGCGAGGTCGATCCAGATGTGGCAACGCAGGTCTTCGGGTTCGGGCGGCACGCGCTTCTTGGCGGCAAGCAGGTGCTTCATGCAGTCGGCGGCCTGGCCGAGATACAGCAGGATGCGGCCGTGCAATGCGTGCGCCTGAGCGGCCAACGCTTCGGTTGCTTCGGTTCGCGCGTGGCGCTGGTAGTCGGACAGATCGTCGTGCACCGTTTCGAGTAGCGTGATCGCCGAGAGCATGCGGCCCGCGTTGAGGTCACCGTTTGCCAGGCCGATGCGTGCTGCCGCCGACGCGCTGAGGCTCTCTGTGCCGCGCGCCAGCCGCTCGGCGTTGCGGAACGACCGCGTCGCCTTGTCCGCCAGGTTGGCGCTCTGTTGCGCCTGACCTGCCAACAGCAGGAAGCGCAACCGCCGCTGCCGGTTCTCGTCGGTGTCTTCGACGTGGCGCAGGTGCACGGCGATGCGACCGACCAGGCGGAGCGACGTGCGTTGGGAGCCGGCGCGCACGCGGCTTTCGAGGGCATGCAGCAACGGGTCAAGGCAACCCTCGTGGTCGAGCGCTTGCGAACGGTGCATGCCGACGATCAACGGCTTGGCGCCGCGGGCATCGAGCAACGACGCGGCCGCGGCGTGCAGGCGCTGCACTTCTTCGGGGGGCGTGCCGCGCAGCAGCGCCTGCCGGAAGTCGCGATGGCGGAAGCTCACTTCGCCGGCTTGGGCGCGCACGATGCGGCCGCGGAACAGCGACAGCGTTTCGAGTAGCGACAGTTCGGGTTTGAGGATCAGCGCCGACAGTTCGGCGATCGAACAACGGTCGCCGAGCACGGCCGCCGCCGCCAACGTCGTGCGTTGCTCGGGCAACAACGTTCGCACGCGGCTTTGGAAGCGTTCGACGTGGCGCGGCGCCGGGCGCGGTTGGGCATCGTGATCGAGGCCGTGGTAGTGCCCGACCCGGCCGCGCAATTCACCGCGTTCGAGGCGAAAATCGAGCGCTTCGAGCAGGCTGCCGGGCAGGCCGCTGAGGACTTGGTGGGCGGCATCCAAGAACCGGTCGACGTGCGTTGGCACCGGCGAACGAAACAGCGAGCGGCCAAACGCCCGGAATGCGCGCTGTTCGAGGCCGGACAGTTGGAGCCGGTGTTCTTCGTCGACCAGTGTCGTATCGGGGCCCGCCGCCAGCAATACGAGCAGTCGGTTGCTTGGGGCTGCGTTGACCAGCTGCTGCAGCACGAGCCGGCCACTGGTGTCCAGTTCGTCGGCGTGGTCGACGCGCAAGACCAAGGCCCGGCGCTTGGTCGGCAGCAGCAAGAAGGCCGCAACCATGCGTTTGGCGCGCACTTCAGACGGTTCGCTGCTGTCGCCGAACGCGACGGCGGTCAGGGCTTGCGCATCCGGTGTGTTGAGTGCGAAGCGTTCGATCGCGCCAGCGGCAGCGCGGGCGCGGGCGTTGGGGCTGTGGCGATCGTCGCCGCGCAGCAACAAGTCGAGCAGCGAACTGGCGAACGGTTCGCCGTGGCCAAGTCCCGAATCGGCGTCGCCGCCGAGGTAGCGAGGCGGTTCGTTGCTGTCGAGCCAGCGTTGCATCGCTTCATCGAGCAGGCGGCGGCGGCCCGTGCTTTCGGGGGCAACGACGGCGAGCACGCGACCCTTGCCAATGCGCGCCGCAGCCATCGCGGCATCGAGGCGCGCCGACTCGGTGCGCCGGCCGACAAACGCTGCTTCGGCGGGGCGGCGCATGCGCAACAGGCGGCGGCTGCTGGCGAGCACCGGCGCCTTGGCTTCATGCTTCTGCCAGTAGTCCGAACGTTCGCCCTGTTCGAGCATGCGCGCAACATCGGCGGCGCTGCGCGGTCGGTCTTCGGGACTCTTCTTGAGCAGGTCGAGCAAGACTTGCTCAAGCAACGGCGACACGCGCGGCCGCAGATGCGATGGCAGCGGTGGCAACCGGTAGAGATGCGCGTGCATCATCTCGTCCGGCGTGCTCGCATCTGCGAACGGATGCTGCCCGGTCGTGACTTCGTAGAGCACGATGCCGAGAGCGTAGAGATCGCTGCGCGGTCCCGAGGCTTCGCCGCGCAGGATCTCGGGGGCGCTGTAGGCGACGCTGCCGGCGAGGCCGAAGCCGGACGAACGAGCGCTTGAGGTGCTGCTCGACCCGAGCGAACTGGTGGGTGGGCTGGAACTGGAATTGCCAGACGAGCCGCCGCCGATTTCCCCGAATGGTCGCGCCAGACCGAGGTCGACGATCTTCAGCTCGCTGTCCGGCGTCAGGATCAGGTTCTCGGGCTTGACGTCCCTGTGCACCAGACCGCGGCGGTGCAGCGCCGACAAACCGCGGGCGGCATCGGCGCCGAGACGCCTGGTCAAGTCTTCGACCGGCGAGCCGGTGCGTTGCAGCATGGCGCGCAGGGTGGTGCCCTGCACGAACTGCATGATCAGATAGATCGTCTCGATGCCCAGCAGCTCGGCCGTCTCGACGCCGTAGACCTCGGCGACGTTGTCGTTTTGCAGCAGCTGGCCGAGCTTGCCCTCGGCAAACATGCGCGCCTGGGCCTTTTGGTTGGCCGCCAGCTCCGGGCGCAGGAACTTGATGGCGACCTCTGTGCCCGCCGGCAGGTCCTTGTAGGGCTTTAGCAGCTTGGCGCGATAGACGGTGCCAGAGGACCCACTGCCCACTGTTTGCAGCAATTCGAACCGGTCGTCGACCTGCCGCGTAGGTAGCGGCAGCGCGGTTGGCGGCAAGCTGTCTGAGTTATCCGGCCCGTGCACTGTTGATCCTTGTAGCGGCGAGGTTGCGCCCGATCGAGACCTCTGCGACTCTTCCAGCACATGCCGATTCGTCTGCACAACTCATTCACCCGTCAACTTGAGGATCTGCGGCCAATCGTCGCCGGCAAGGTGACGATGTACAACTGTGGTCCGACGGTCTACAGCTCGCCCCACATCGGCAACTTTCGCAGTTTCTTGTTCGCGGATGTGCTGCGGCGCTTCCTCGAGGATCAGGGCTACGAAGTCACGCAGGTGATGAACATCACGGACGTTGGCCACCTGACGCTCGACGACGTCGAGGGCGGCGAAGACAAGATGGAGGCCGAGAGCAAGCGCACGGGCCGCACTGCGTGGGATATCGCCAAGCAGTACACCGAGGAATTCCAGACTTGCCAGGAGCAGCTGAACGTGCGGTTGCCGCACCACATGCCGCGGGCGACCGACTTCATCGAGCAGATGGGGGAGATCATCGAGGACCTGCTCAAGAAGGGCGTCGCCTACGAAGTCAACGGCAACGTCTACTTCGAGGTCGGCAAGTTCCCGGCCTACGGCAAGCTATCCGGCAAGGTGCTCGACGAACTCGAGGCCGGCGCTCGGGTCGCGGTCAACAAGGAGAAGAAGGACCCGCGCGACTTCGCCCTATGGAAGGTCGACGACCAGCATCAGATGCAGTGGGACGGTCCGTTCACAGGCGGCCAACGCGGTTTCCCGGGTTGGCACATCGAGTGCTCCGCGATGTCGATGCACTACCTCGGTCGTAGCATCGATATCCACACCGGTGGTGAAGACAACGTGTTCCCGCACCACGAGTGTGAGATTGCCCAAACCGAGGCGCACACAGGCGAACGCTTCGTCGGCATCTGGATGCACGCGCGCCACTTGCTGGTCGACAACACCAAGATGTCGAAGAGCCTCGGCAACTTCTTCACCGTGTCGGACATTCTCGCCAAGGGCTACACGGGCATCGAGCTGCGCTACGCGCTGACGCGGGTGCAGTACCGACAGTCGCTCAACTTCACGTTGCATGGCCTGGACGAAGCGCGCAAGGCAATCGCTCGCGTGGCCGAAGCCCGCAAGCGGCTGGTGCGAATCCGTGAGGGCGAAGAGCGGGCTGGTGGCGATGACTTGAAGGATGTGATCCAGGCCGCGCACGACAACTTTACGGCCTCGATGCAGGATGACCTCAACGTCTCCGAGGCGCTGGCGGCGACGTTCGACTTCGTGGCTGCGTGCAACAAGTCCGAGGCGAGCGTCGATGGCGCGAAGCAGGCGCTGTTGGCGTTTGCGCGCTTCGAAGATGTGCTGGCGGTGTTTGGTGACGAACCGGTAGCGAGCGATGCGCCTCCCGAGTTGGTGGCGTTGCTCGCCAAGCGCAAGGTAGCCAAAGCCAGCAAGGACTGGGCGACGGCCGACCAGATCCGCGACGAGATTGGCGCGGCTGGCTGGAAGATCGTCGACGCCGCGGCTGGCGCCAGGTTGGAGAAGGCGTGACCGCGTCGTCGCTCCCGAACGGTGCTCGCGTACACGGTAGCCACAACTCGCAAGCGCCGATGAATCGCCAGCAGCAGTTGGCGCTGCGGCTGGCGACGATGCCGATGTTGGCCGGGCTCGCAGGGTTGGGCGCGTGGACCGTGTTTGGTGCGCAGCCGCTGCTATACCTCGGCTACGGCTGTCTCGTGCTGGGAGTCGCGATTGCGATGTTCGTGCCGTTCGTCTTGCTGCGCGGCTACTCGCAAACTCCGAACGTGCGCAACACGGTCATGATCAGTGTGCTGGCGATCGCCAATCTGCCGGTCACGTTCTTTTGTGCCTTGGAGGGCGTGTCGCGGGCGACCCGCTACCGGGTCACGCTGCGCAACCAGTCCGAGACGCCGTGGCTGGAGGTGCAGTTGATGAGCACTGGCATGATTGCTCCGCGAAGTTCGATCGCGGCAAACTCGGAGGAGGTGCGCGATGTGTGGTTCGAAGGGGATGGCCAGTTGCAGCTGCACTACGTCGAGAACGATAAGCCCACAAATTTCGTCATTGAGGGTTACGTGACCAAGCGCCAGAGCGGTGCGGCGACGGTCGTGCGCGATCCTGGCGGGCAAGTTCGGCTCGACCCCAAGTGACCGGAGCCAGAGTTCTGAAGGTCCCTCGTTACCTTGGCGCGACGGCGTCGTAACATGGTCGCTCGTGTCGCACCCCGTGGCGCGATGCATGCAGAGTTTACATCATGCGTTACTTGATCCTGCCGCTGATCGCGGCGATGGCATTGGTCTCCTGCCGTAACCCCGTGCCCTCGGTGCCGAACACGGATCCGGGCTCGCAAGAACCCTCTGGCGCTGCGATGAAACCAGACGCCAAGACCAAGCAGCAACCCGAGAGCCAACCGGCAATGACCTACAACAAGCTGAACGAGCAAGAGGCTTACGTCATCCAGCAGAAAGGCACCGAAGCCATGGGCGTCGGGGAATACACCGATACCTCGGATGACGGCACCTACATCTGCCGCCAATGCAACGCCGAGCTCTACCGCAGCAAGGACAAGTTCCACTCAAACTGCGGCTGGCCGAGTTTCGATTTGGAGATCGATGGCGCGGTCAACCGTCACGACGACCTCAGTGCAGGCATGACGCGCACCGAGATCGTCTGCAGCAACTGCAAGGGCCACCTCGGCCACGTGTTCCACGGCGAGCGCCTGACTGAGAGGAATACGCGGCATTGCGTGAACTCGATCTCGATGCGCTTCATCAAGGCCGGCGAGAAGCTGCCGGCCAAGATTGTCTTGCCGAAGAAGTGAGGCGGGCAAAGCCTTCCCGGGCGTCGAGTGATCGACGGAAACCTTCGCAAACATTGCCAACGCTTTGGCAAGTGGCTTGCATGAGGGCATGCACGAGATCGAGTTGACCACGGCTGAAGATGGCCAGCGGCTCGATCGATACCTGCGCAAGCTGCTGCCGGACACCCCGCTCGGCGCCATCTTCAGAATGTTGCGCGTCGGCCATATTCGCATCGACGGCAAGAAGGCCAAGCAGAACCTGCGGGTGGTCGCTGGCATGCGGGTGACCTTGCCGTCTTCGTTGGCGCCCGCGACGTCGGCGACGCCCGCCAGCAAAGTGGGTGGGCTAGCACCGCGCATCGTGCACCAAGACGATGATTTGCTTGTCGTCGACAAGCCGGCCGGGTTGGCGGCACAGCCGGGCTCCGGCAACGAGCACAACCTGCTGACGTGGCTCGATGCGCAACCGTTCGGCGTGCGCACGGCGACCTTCCGCCCGGCACCTGCCCACCGTCTCGATCGTGGCACCTCCGGGCTGCTTGCCATTGGCTTGTCACCCGCGGCGGCGCGCGCCTTGCCGGATGCCTTTCGCACAAATCAGGTCGCCAAGGGCTACGTCGCAGTCGTGGCTGGGGTGCTGACACCGCCGACGGGCACGATCGATGTGCCGCTGCTGTTGCGCGAGAACGCGCGCCAACACCAACCCAAGGTATCTGTGCACGAGCGCGGCAAGCATGCGCGCACCGACTACGAGGTGCGCAAGCAGGGTAGCGACTGCGCGCTGGTCAAGCTGACCTTGCACACGGGTCGCACCCACCAGATACGCGCCCACCTCGCCCACATCGGACACCCGATTTTGGGCGATCGTCGCTATGGCTCCAAGGTGGAACTTGGCCACGGCGTGTTCTTGCTACATGCCGCCGAATTGGCGTTGCCGCATCCAGTGACCGGCGATCGGTTGCGTTTTTCGTCAGAAGCGCCCAAGCACTTTCGCGCGGCTCTGCATCTCTAGGGATGCCTTCGGGCGCGCGAGCGGTTACACCGCTTGCAATGGCAGAATCTGCGAACGCCGAACGCGTGCGTCTGGAGCACAACAAACGCCGCGAGCAGAACTGGCAGCGATGGGGGCCGTACTTGTCCGAACGACAGTGGGGCACGGTGCGTGAGGACTACTCCGCCGACGGCAACTGCTGGGGATATCTGCCACACGAACATGCCCGCAGCCGCGCCTATCGCTGGGGGGAAGACGGTCTGCTCGGCATCACCGACCGTCAGGGCCGGTTGTGCTTCGCGTTCGCACTGTGGAACGAGCGGGACCCGTATCTGAAGGAGCGGCTGTTCGGCTTGACCGGGCCCGAAGGCAACCACGGCGAGGATGTGAAGGAGGAGTACTTCTACCTCGACGGCCTGCCGACGGCGGCATGGTTGCGCGCCCTCTACAAGTATCCGCAGGCTGAGTTCCCCTACGAGGACCTGAAGAAGACCAACGCCGCACGCACTCGCGAAGAGCCGGAGTACGAACTTCGTGATACCGGGGTCTTCGACCAGAACCGCTATTTCGATGTCGAGGTGTGCTACGCGAAGTTTGCCGCCGAGAGCATTGCGGTCGTTCTTACGGTGCACAACCGTGGCCCGGAGGAGGCGCGCTTGCACGTGCTGCCGCAGTTGTGGTTCCGCAACACGTGGTCGTGGGGCCGTAGCGGCGAAGGCTATTGGGGCCGCGGGCGCATTACACCGGAGGGCGATCGCACCGTGGTTGCCAACGGTGCCGACCTGCCGGCAATGACTCTGTCGCTCGATTCGTTCGACGGCGAGTACCGCGGCATCCTGGCCACGGAGAACGACACCAACTCACAGCGCTTGTTCGGCATTGGTGAGCCCGAGGATCGCTACACGGATGCGTTCCACAAGCACATCGTCGATGGTGAGCCGGATTGCCTGGCCAAGGGCCGTTCCGGGAGCAAGGTCGCGTTTCATACGGTGCTGACGATCCCGGCTGGCGAGTCCCGTCAGGTGAAGCTGCACTTGCGTTGTCTGGGGCAAGGCGGCGACGAGTTTGGGGCGGCGTTCGACGAAATGGTTGCGCAGCGGCGCGGCGAAGCGGATGAGTTTTATGCCGACGTGATCGGTGCCAAAGCGGACGAAGAAGCAGCGCGCATCCAGCGTCAGGCCTACGCCGGCCTGATCTGGTCCAAGCAGTTTTACTGGTATGACGTTGGCGCCTGGCTCGAAGGGGACCCAGCACAGCCGAAGCCGCCGAAGTCGCGCAACAACGGTCGCAATTCGGATTTCTCGCACCTCTACAACCGCGACGTGTTGTCGATGCCGGACAACTGGGAATACCCGTGGTATGCAGCGTGGGACACCGCGTTCCACATGATCCCGTTCGCGCTCATCGACAAGGAATTCGCCAAGCACCAACTCATGTTGTTCTTGCGCGAGTGGTACATGGCCCCGAACGGCCAGATCCCGGCGTATGAGTTTGCCTTCCACGACGTCAACCCGCCGGTGCACGCGTGGGCTTGTTGGCGGGTCTACAAGATGACCGCACCGCGTGGTGAACGCGATGTGCTGTTCCTGCAGCGCGCGTTCCACAAGTTGATGATCAACTTCACGTGGTGGGTCAACCAGAAGGACCTCAATGGCAAACACGTGTTTGGTGGCGGCTTCCTCGGTCTGGATAACATCGGCGTGTTCGATCGCAGCCAGCCGTTGCCGACTGGTGGCCACCTTGAGCAGGCCGACGGCACGGCGTGGATGGCGTTCTACTGCGCGACGATGCTGAGCATCGCGCTGGAGCTGTCCAAGGATTCGCCGGCCTACCAAGATGTCGCGTCGAAGTTCTTTGAGCACTTTGCGTCGATCTCGCACGCCATGAACACCCTTGGCGGCACCGGTTTGTGGGACGAAGACGATGGCTTCTACTACGACCAGATCCACGAAGGCGATGGTGCCGAACGGCTGCGCATCCGTTCGTTGGTCGGGCTGCTGCCGATCTGTGCTGTCGAAGTGTTGCCGCTGGCGGGCCTCAAGTCGCTGCCGGGCTTTGACAAGCGCATGCGGTGGTTCTTGAAGAACCGACCCGAACTGGCTGCGCGACTCGCCTTCACTGGTGCGGGCGATGATGCCAAGGCCCTGCTGGCGATCCCGTCTCGCGAACAGCTGGAGCGCGTGCTGCGCTACATGCTCGACGAGGACGAGTTCTTGTCGCCGCACGGCATCCGCTCGTTATCGAAAGTGCACGAGAAGGAACCGTTCGTGTTCATGCACGGCGAGGATGAATACCGCGTTGACTACACGCCCGGTGAAAGCCGCACGCACATGTTCGGCGGCAACAGCAATTGGCGCGGGCCGATCTGGTTCCCGATCAATTTCCTCCTGATCGAGGCTCTCGAACGCTACGGCCGCTTCTACGGCGAAGAGTTTTTGGTTGAGTGCCCGACGAGATCCGGCAATTGGATCACCTTGCAGCAGGCCGCCGACGAACTGGCGCGCCGACTGACCACGTTGTTCCGTAGCGATGAGAACGGCAACCGACCGTTCGCCGGCGGCGACGAGCGCTTCCGCAGTGACCCGCACTACAAGGACCTGGTTTGGTTCTACGAGTTCTTCGACGGCGACACTGGCCGCGGTTGTGGTGCATCGCACCAGACCGGGTGGACTGCGCTGGTCGCGCGCTGCTTTCGCTAGCAGTCCGTTAGACCGCGTGCCTGCTGCTAACGGATGTAGAGGATCTCGGTCTGCTGCTCTGGCCGTAGCACCAGAGTAGAACTGACCCGCGGATCGTTGTTGACGAAGATTTCGAGCAGGTAGGTTCCGGGGGCGACTGGCTGGTCAAGCCAGACGCTGCCCTTGCCGGCCACGGCGTTGGCCTGGCTGACCGTGCCGCTCTTGTCAGCCTTGGCCGTCCACTTGCGTTGGATCCCGACCTGACCGATCTGGTTGAGGCTGATGGAGGTCTTGCCATGGACCTTTGGATCAAACGGCGCGTTGCTGCCATCGAACAGGTCAAGGGTCAGCGCACACGCCGGTTCGAGCGGCACGTCTTCGAGGAAACCGTTGCTGCCATTGAGCGTGAACGTCTGGCGGTACGAGGCGAGCGCCAGCGGGTTGCCTTCTTCGTCGGTCGCGACCAGCACGATGCCGTAGTCGCCAGGTGGCAGCGACGGCAGTTGGTAGACGCCGTCTTCGGCGTCGGTGCGACGCGCCCAGATCGGTTGGCCGAGGTCCCAGCCCGATTCCTTGTTGGTCACATCGAGTTTGAACGCGTCGACGCGCACATGCGGAATCGGCTGGCGGTCGAGGTCCTTGACCATCAGCGTGATGCCTTGGCCAGTTGGCCTTGGCGTCAGGAACACGTCGATGTGTTTTTGGGGCTCGTTTGCCGTCGGGGTCACGAACGCCAGTAGCGAGAACGGCTGCATGCCCTCGGCTTCGACCAGGAGATTTCCGACGACTGCGCGCGGCAACCCGAGCATGGCCACGCTCTCGGCTGACTCGCCGCGCAGAATGTCCCCTCGCCGCACGAAGCGCCAGCGGAACGCCTCGATGGGGGAGCGCGTGACGACGTTGCGCACGTCGAGCACGACGGTGATGTCGACCGGCGGCGCTTCGATCACGTTTGGCGGGCTTTCGTCGTCGTTGGGCTGCGAGGCCTTCGGGTCGTCGTCGGCCGAGGGCGCCGGCGTCACGTTCTCGCGATTGGCCGTGGCGCGCTCGGGCTGGTTCGGCTGGCGTTCCTGCCCGATTTCGGAGTCATTGCTCGGCGGTGCGATGTCGTCTCCGTCACCCAGGAACGAATAGAGCACGCCACCGACCACGAGGATGGCAACGAAAGCGATGACGGCGCGCATGGGGTGTTGCAGTAGTAGCTACTTGTCGGCGTCTTTGTGCTCACCGTCTGGCTTCTTCGGCGTCATCGCGGCGGTGGCGTCCTTGCCGGACAGCGCCAGGCCCACGAAGTAGAACGAATGCTCGAGGTTCGCGATCATCTTGTCGCTGCTCCACGCGTGGCCACCTTCTTCGACTGCGCGGAAGAAGTGCTTGTGGCCGTTCTTCTTCATCGCCGCGGCAAGTTCCACGTTTGGCTCGAAGAAGCCGTAGTGATCATCGGTGCCGGCGTCGAAGTAGATCTGCAGACCCATGAAGTCCTTGGGCTTCTTCAGCGCGACCAGAGCCATCGGCATCTGTTGCGCCCACTTGTCCTTGTCGATCGGGTCGCCGAGTTGCTCGCGCAGGCCGCCGCGCAAGACGCGCATGACGGTGCTTTCGGCAGAACCGGCGAGGTCCGCAGGATCGGCCGGCAGGATCGCCGCCGAATGCGTCGCGACGGCGCCGAAGACATTGGGGTGACGCATCGCGATCTTCATCGCGCCAAAACCACCGGCGCTGACACCCATGACGGCGCGGTGCTCGCGTTTGCTGCTGAGGCGGAACTTGCCTTCGACGTGCTTGACGAGATCTTGCACCAGCATGTCTTCGACATCGCCGATGCTCTCGCCATTCATGTAGGTCGAACGGCCGCGACCCGGCGCACGAAACACCACCAGCGCGAGCTCCGGCAGCTTCTTTTGTGCGCGCATGCGATCGAGCGTCTCGGCACCGCCGCGACCCTGGAAGTCGTTCGGGCCTCCGAAGCCGGGCAGCCACAAGATCCACGGGAACTTGCGGTTCTTGTTGACGGCGTGGTCGTGCGTCTTCGGCAGGTAGATGTAGTAACTCGCTTCGCCGTTGCGCGCCTTGTCCGTGTCGAAGTCCCACGCTTCGAAGTTGAAGTGCTTGAGCTGGGGCGGCTCCACGTTGCGTCGGCCGCGCTGGGCTAGCACGGTCGTGAGCAGGGAAAGCGTTGCAAGGAGTGCGAGGGTCAGGCGGAACATGAGTTTGGGACTCGCTGGTTGGGGACGTGGGAGGCAGGCAAGCGTAGCGATTACGCACTGTGACCGTGTTGCCCACTTGCAACAGCCGCGTCATGTCGGGGGCTGGCGAGCCACTAGGGACGTGCTGGCGAGAGAGCCGCGTAGCTACGCCAACGGCGGCAGCTGGCCGGCGCGAATGTAAGCTTGTTCGTAGAGGAACAGGCCGACGTGCCCAAGCACCGCACAGAACACCAAGGCGGCTGGGTTGGCCGCACCACTAGTGACCAGCATGACCCCCAGCAGCGCCGCGATCGTCGTCGTGCTCATGCCGAAGTAGAACGCCGACAGGCCCGAACCGCGCCACATTTTGACGCCAGGCATCAGCGCTGCGGCCATCTTGGCGTTGTGCGTGTCGTGCTTGCCGAAGCGCTCGATCAGGCCACACAAGTGGTGCGCGACTGCGAGCACGGCAACGGCGATCGCGAGCTTTGCATCAGGCAGGAACGGCAGCAACACCGCGCCACCGACGCACAGTGCCTGCACCAGCAGGTGCGGCAGTAGAAGGCGCGTGTTTTGCCATAGGTCGCGGCCTTCGCACTGTGCGAACAAGAATGCGGTGTAGGCGGCGGTCATCGATGCCGCGACTACGTTCAGCCAGCGCAAGGTGTCGGCGACTCCGTGCCAGCCGAGCAGGCGCGCGGCGATGATCGTCGTCGTGATCGCGCCAAACGCCATCAACACATAGGCGCCCTTGACGAGCCAGCTCTTGGTGTTCGGTCGCAGCACGATCGTCAGAAACAGCTTTGGCCGCTTCAGGTCGAGCACGAGCAGCACGTTCGTGACGACTAGAAAGAACAGTGCGATCAGTTCGGGCAGGTAGTTGCGTGCGAAGTCCGACCCGACGCCGGCGGTCGCCATGAACGGCGCCCACATGGCGGCGCCGGCCGCGATGCCCTTGGTCAGCAGATACGCCGAAACCTTCCAGCCCCAATGCACCTTGTGGTTGACGTCCAGCACCACCCGCGCATCGTCGCGTTGCAGCGCTTGGCGATCGGCTTCCGGCAGATCGACCTTCGGCTCGCGACGATCGCTCCAGATGTACATGTCCTCTTCGTGCGCGGTGCCCGGCTCGAGGGAGGCTTCGTGGGCACCGAGGTAGAACACGTTGGGGCCGGTGCCTTGCTCGGGGCGGCGCACGGTCGAGCCACCGACCTCGGCGAGGATCTTGCTCACCGGGCTCTCGGGGTCGTGCAGGTCGCCGCTGATGATCGCCGTTTCTGGGCACACGACTTCACAGGCGGGCTTCAGGTTCTGTTCCACACGGTGCGCGCAGAAGTGACATTTTTCGGCGCCGCCGGTCTCTTCGTTGAGCGCCAGCGCGTCGTAGGGGCAAGCCTGCATGCACGCCTTGCAGCCAATGCAGATGTCCTTGTCGAGGTCGACGATGCCGTCTGGACGTTTGTGCAGGGCCGTGACCGGGCACACCGTCACGCACGGAGCATCGGTGCACTGGTTGCAACGGAGCACCGCAAAGTGCCTCTTCACCGAAGGGAATTGGCCAACCTCGGTGTATTTGACCCAGGTGCGGAAGTCCCCGAGCGGCACATCGTTTTCGGACTTGCAGGCGACGGTGCAGGCGTGGCAGCCGATGCAGCGACGTTGGTCTAGGACGAAACCGTATTGCATGATCCGGAGGGCGGCGCGCCACTCCGACACGCCGGGGAGCAGTTCGAGCAAGCCGCCGACGTCAGCGCAAGATCTGCTTGGCCCTTTTGCCAAAGCACTTTCCGTGCCCGCACCCCGGCGGGGTGCAATGTGGGTCTGAAGTGACGAAATTCGCTGGCCCGCTTGCGCCAAAGGGCTCGGTAGAGGAAGGTTCGCGGGTCTGCGTTCCTCCCTTCAGGCCCGTATCTGGGTTTGCCTTCCCTGCTGATCAGTTGGGAAGGAGTAAGAGAGTTGCGCATTTTTTTGGATGCATCGATGGCCTTCCCCCTTTGGCCAGTGATGTGATGTGATAGCCAAAGGGTGAAGTGATCGTTAGAAATCGATGGGTAAGAGACTGTACGTAGGCAACCTCTCCTTCCAGACCACGGAAGATGGTCTGAGGGACGCCTTTGGCAGCGACGGCAGAGAAGTCGCTGATGTGAAGATCATGCTCGAGCGTGACACGGGCCGCAGCCGCGGCTTCGCGTTCGTCGAGATGACAACCGAAGAAGACGCGGCAAGTGCCGTGGAAGCGATGAACGGCGCCGAAGTTGACGGACGTCCACTTCGCGTGAACGAAGCCCAGCCCCGCCAGGACTTTGGTGGCGGCGGCGGTGGCGGCGGCGGCGGCGGCGGTTACCGCAGTGGCGGTGGC
>JAPYTD010000061.1:0-19092 GCA_029936315.1 Planctomycetota bacterium
CAACATCGAGCGCGCCATGCAGGGGGCCGAAGGTGCCGCCGACCTCGCCAGGCAGATGCTGGCTTATTCGGGACGGGGGCACTTGAACATCCTGGCCACCGACCTGAGTGTGCTCGTCCAGGAAAACGTCTCCCTACTGCAGGCGGGTCTTCCCAAGCAAGTGCAACTGAACACGGAACTCTCCGAGAAGCCGACGTTTGTCGACGCCGACGCTGGTCAGATGCAACGCCTGATCATGAACCTCGCCATCAACGGCGCCGAGGCCATCGGCGACAGGGCTGGGCAGGTGGCGATTTCCACCGGATTCGAAACGGTGATCGCTGGGGATGACCGCTACTCACGCTTTACTGCAATGGACTTGTCGGCGGGTCCCCACGTCTTCCTGGAGGTTCGTGACGACGGCGACGGCATGGACGAAGCGACTCTTGCCAAGGTCTTCGATCCATTCTTCACGACCAAACTCGAAGGGCGGGGACTGGGTCTTGCTGCCCTGTTGGGCATCGTTCGCGGCCACGCGGGCGGGATCGACGTGCAGAGCAAGCGCGGGGTGGGGACCACCTTCCGACTGGTGTTCCCATTGGCGGAAGAGGCTTCGCAAGAGACGCTGAGCGTCGAGCCCCAGGGCAATCTGGAGGGAACGATCCTGGTCATCGACGATGAGAAAACCGTGCTCAATATGGTCGAGCAGATGCTCTCGATGGAGGGACTGAAGGTCCTGACTGCCGCGAGTGGCGCCGACGGGCTGGCCATCTACAGGGAGATGTCTGCCGAGGTCAGGCTGGTAGTGCTGGACTATTCCATGCCTGGCATGAACGGCAAGGAGACTCTGATGGAACTCCGCAGGATCACTCCTGACATCCCTATCGTGCTGTGCTCAGGGTTTGGTGTCGAGGAGGTCACCGCCCGATTCGATGGGCTGGCCGTGACGGGTTTCGTCCAGAAGCCGTACCGGCTCGCTACGATGATCGCAGAAGTCCGTAACTGTCTGGTTCGCCCGAAGGTCAGTGACGGGGCTCGGCTGGGTACGCGGTGAAATACAACTCGCGCCCTCGGCCTCAACTCGGGTGCTATGGGACGCACGGGGCTCAGACCCCGAACCTCGATCGCCTTGCCATCGAGGGCGTGCGTCCCTCGAACGCTTTCTCGACCGCTCCGGTCTGGGGAGCGGTGTGTCTGTGAGTCGCTGATTTGGGCGGATTGGCTGGACTCGAGGCCCGTCAGCGTGCGGGTTGACGCATTCCCGCAGGGGTGGGATTGTGGGGTTCGGGGGGGCCGGACCGCTGCTTGAATTACCTACACTCTATACTCCCCATCGTCTGTTCGTGCCGCTGCGTGGCCTTGTTGCTCACCGGAGCCTTGTGCGCCCAGACGCCCGTGCAGCAGCACGGGCACCTCTCGGTCTCCGGCAACCGGATCGTCGATAGCTCGGGCAATTCGGTGAGCCTCGCCGGCATGTCGCTCTTCTGGAGCAACACCGGCTGGGGAGGCGAGGCGTTCTACAACGCTGCGGCCGTCCAGTGGGCGCGCGCCGACTGGGGAATCGAGGTCATCCGCGCCGCGATGGGCGTCGAGCACCCGGGCGGTTACCTGCAGGATCCGAGCAACAAGGCCAAGGTCGAGACCGTGGTCAACGCGGCAATCCAAGAAGGCATCTACGTGATCATCGACTGGCACTCCCACCACGCGGAGGATCATAAAGTGGCGGCGATCACGTTCTTCACCGACATGGCGACCCAGTTCGGGCACCTCCCGAACGTCATCTACGAGGTCTACAACGAGCCGCTCGCTGGCGTCAGCTGGTCCAACACCGTCAAGCCCTACGCCGAGAACGTCATCGACGCCATCCGTGCGATCGACCCGGACAACCTGATCATCGTGGGCAGCCCGACGTGGTCGCAGGACGTGGATGTCGCCTCGCAGGACCCGATCACCGGCCGGGCCAATATCGCCTACACGCTCCACTTCTACGCCGAGACCCATACCGCGTCGCTCAGGCAGAAGGCGCTGGTGGCGCTCAACAACGGCATCCCGCTGTTCGTCACGGAGTGGGGCACGGTCAACGCCGGAGCGACAGGCAGCGTGGCCTACCAGTCTGTCAGCGAGTGGATGCAGTTCCTCTGCGAGCACAAGATCAGCCACTGCAACTGGGCGCTCAACGACAAGCAGGAGGCGGCGTCGGCGCTGGTCCCCGGGGTCGACCCCAACGGCGGCTGGTCTGCGAGTGAGCTGACGGCGTCAGGCACGCTGGTGAAGAGCATCATCGAGGACTGGGAGACCACGTGCCCGACAGGCGTCGCGCCCGTCATGACGGTTCGGCTTGGTTCGCCTCCGAACCCCAACGCGCTGCTCCCCGGTGCCACTGCGCCGCGCATCGGCGCGGTCTGGGATCCTGTGGTCGACCACAGCGCGTTCTTCCCCTCCGCGATCATGGATTTCCTGGTCGTCTCGACGACCCAGCTCAACGCGCCGTCGCCGTTCGGCACGCTGTTGATAGATCCATCGGTGACGGTCTTCAGCGAGCTGTTCACCACGCCAGGAACGTTCGCGGTGCCCTTGCCCTACGACAATGCGATCGTCGGGTTGCAACTGAGCGTGCAGGCCGCGTCGTTGGGTTTCGGAGTGATCGAGCTTACCAACGCCATCGACCTCGTCGTCGGTGGCTGAGTGGGCGGCGGTAGCCGCGAGGCAGTGCGCCGCGTCGCAGGTCGGTAGGAACCGTGCGCGGTGTAGCCGAGTTGCGCTTGCTTTCCCCCAAGAGTTAGCAAACCCGTACAGCTCGGGGAGCCACTTCGGAATAACAACGCCCTGCACTTAATAGTGCGGGGCGTTTGTGGCTTTGGGGTGGGGTTGGAAGTGCAAGCCTGAGCCGCAGTTTGAATGACCTACACCCATGCTGCCAGCTATGGATTGCCGATTCTCCAATCGACTCCATTGCTGACAATGACCCCCAACGCATTTTGACCCGACGCAACACAGAATGCCTGGGTGTAGAAGTGCAGGCCAACCAGCAGAGGGTCGTTCGGAATCGCGGTGCTGAACTGGAGCATGGAGCCGAGGTTGGGCGTCACGAGCAACCCGACCACTTCGCCGCTCTGCCACAACTGGCAGCCAGCCATTCCGAAGCTGGTCAGATCTATAGGCAAGCTGTTACCCATGCTCGAAGTGTTGCTGAAGCCGAGTGCCACGGCCCCAATGGCCGGCGGACCTGGAGCGTTTTGGATCGCAGCCGCCGCGAAACCACCGATCACGGGCATCCCGGTTGGCAACATCTCCAAGGCGGGCGAACCACAACCTGAGCCGTAGGAAGTCGCATTGGCCGATGGGATCTTCTCAAGGCTACCCATCGCATATGAGTGCACGTACAGATCTCCATTGCTGGTGTAGGCCATGCCCGTCGGCAGCATCAGGCCACTCGCGATTTCGCTTGTACCCGTGTTCGTGAGCTTGGTGATCGTGCCCGTGAAGGGAACAAAGTTGCCCAACTGCAGATCGAACTGCCCCCAACTGAGCACTACGAGGTTGCCGTCAGTTGGATCGATTGCCATATCAACCAAGGTGGTGAAGCCAGTTTGCACAGGAAGCACAACACCGGCGGAATCCACATGGAAGACGCTGGCGACTCCAGCGAAGAAAGGACCGCCCGTGAGGTTGCAGACCCAGAATCCACCAGCACCATCCAACAATATCTTGGTGGGCACGGCTTGTTGGCCAATGTACGGAGGACCAAGCGACGGGAAGTTAGGGAACTGCGCGAATACCGACATGCTGCCCGCGGCATCGACCTTGATGATGGCGTTGGCCCCAGCGTCTACAACGTAGTGATCGCCGGCAGCATCTACTGCCACTGAATAGATGTTGGAGTCCGGCTGCCCCGCACCTGCAGGTAATCCCTGCGCGATCGCATAGCTCCTGACGTCGTAGTCTTCACCCGGTATCAAGGTGCCAGTGCTGACGTCCCACGTCTGCAAGTGACCATTCGTTCCGCCAAGCGCGATGTTCAAGGCGAAGGCGTTTTGAGGATCCCATGCGAGGTGGTGAACGCCCGTTGGCTGGCCCTCTATCAACTCTGATGGAAAGCCCACCAACTGTGTCTGCAAGGCACCAGTCGTCGGGTTGTATCGGGAGACCCTGCCAGTGTTGCCAGTGCCGTCACCTGATTCTCCGATCCACAATTGATCTTGGTGATCGGCAATGATGCCAATGGGCGACATCAATGAACCGGGAGCCAGCACGACCTGCGCCGAAGCGGCACCAGCGAACAAGAGGATCACCGCCAGCGTTGGCGCGTAAGGAGACGACGGGCGAGAACACAAAGCGTACGAGTGCATGGGAGTTGTAGTGGTTGGGCCTGCTTCTCTGTACAGCACCGACATCACGCGGGATGCAGCCATGAAAAGGTCAGCAGAGCAGTTAGCGAATGATCCGAATGGACCGAGACTCTTGGCGAGAATGAGAAGTCTAACGATGGGGCTACGCTCGTTCTGCTCGGGTTGTAACGATCAAGTGCCGTTGCCTTGATTGCGTTTCACCGAGTTGCGATTGGTAGGAAAGTCTCGACGAACTTACCAATCTTATTGACCTTCTCGTCGGTGACTATCAGCAGGCTCACTGGCTCGTCGGCTAGCTCTTCCATCAGTTGTGTCAGGTGCGGCACGGCACCCAAACACGGTCGTCACCAAGTCGCCCAGTATTAGAGGATAACCACGCGGCCGCGCAGCGACGTCATGTTGACGGCACGCGCTGATGCTGGGGCACCCTTGCCGAAGACATGTTCGGAGGCGAGGGACTCGATCTTGCTCCCTAGCTCAATCTCGCGGACTTTCAAGTTCGAGCAGCGACTGGCCAGTAGCGGGCGTGAGCGCTCGTGGCGCTCCTAGCCAACGTCTAAGCACCTCAACATCGCCTTACTTGTAGAAGTCCTCCAGCTTGCGAACAGGCACCGTCACCTCGACAGGCTCCGCCCAGTAGCGCGAATGCTCATAATCCAGCGCCACGGCGCGCGAAGGCCGCAAAACAAGACGAACCTCTTGCAGGTCTCCCCCGGACAACGCGAGCATGAACCGCTGGTGGGCTTGTGACTGACCAGGGGCAAATGGCATGCGAAATCCAATCGAGCAGGATAGGTCGTGCTCACGTCGGCTCCGCCAAGGGACCGAGGCAATGACCTCCTCGCTGCCGGGCATCAACAAATCGAGATTTCCAGCCAGCGGTACGAGCTCATCCCCACCGCCATCCGGATAAAATAGCGTCATGAACAAGGAATCGGTGCTTCGCACTGCGTCGAACGACAGGTGGCCAGGCAGAAGCGAGCGATGCGCCACATCCCGCAGCGCGGGATCCGACAGCGCCTCCGGAAAGTCGGCGGGAAAGTCGTCGTAGCAGAAGACGAGTTGCTCGGGCAGAGTCCATTGCCGGCACGTGCCGCTCTCGATATCGAACGGGAACTGGCCTGGCACAAAGCTGAGCGGCTGGCTTTCCTGCACCTGCTGTCCTTCCTTGAGGCGGAACACCCGAATTGTGATGCGGTGCTGTAGGCGCAACGAATCACGCTCCTGTAGACCGTCAAAGTAGCCGTTGCCGTTGTAGCCTATGAATCTCGTGTTTTGGCAAGTGCTACGGAGTGCCACATCGGACAACTCGACGCGGCACGGATCAGGGTACCGCCATTCGCTGCCGTTGACCGAATACTCGAGCAGGCAGACGATGCCGATCTGGCTCGAACCTGTAGCAGGAAAAGCCAATCCCGACACTCCCGATCCGGTCACCGTGATATTGCCCCGGACACGGAACGGCGCATTCCGTACCAAGACGGGTCGCACCTTGACGCTCGGCTGAAACAACAGGTCCATGACCTCGTCAGGCTGCGGTTCGCCATCGGCGAGCGCCTCGACCTGCTCCCAGCTGATCCGCTCGATACCGTCGCCCCAGATGGCCTGCCAGACCCTACGAGTAGCCCTAAACTCGCCGCCGGTCATCCACATGTCGGTCCCTACCCAGCTGACCAGAATTGTGAGCACGACGAGCACGGCGGTCAACCGCGGATAGGGCAGGCGGCGCCGAGGCTTCGCCGAGCGTCCCTGCAAGGCCGCGCGCAGGTCCTCGGCAAACTCAGCGACGCCGGCATAGCGCTCGTCGAGGTCACGACACAACGCGCGCATCAGCACGCGTTCAAGCCCTTCTGGCAGTTCGATGCCGAACTCGCGGGGCGACACAACCTCACCTGTACTGAGTGCCGCGAGCAGTTCGCTCGTGGTGGTGCCTTGGTAGGGCAGACGCAGCGTCAGCATCTCGTAGAGCGTCACGCCAAGTGAGTAGACGTCGGTGCGGGCATCGAGAGGCTTCTCGCACCGAAACGCCTGCTCGGGACTCATGTAACGCGGTGAACCCAAGACCTCCCCCATAACCGTCAAGCTCGACGCTTCGAGATCGATAGCCAGCCCGAAATCGGTGAGACGTGGCGTGCCATCGACCTCGAGCAGGACATTGGCTGGCTTTACGTCACGGTGCAAGATGCCCTGACTGTGCGCGTAGGCGAGCGCATCCGCTAGTTGGCCGACGATTTCGACACACTCACTCTGATAGTCGCCAACATCCTGCGGCAAGCCGCTGTCCCGATCAGCGCGGCGCTCGTCGAGCGCCTCTGCGAGCGACTGACCGGACACCATCTCCATGGCGAAGAACGGTGCGTTGCCGGCCTGACCGATGCTGTAGACCGGCACGATGTTCGGGTGACGCAGGCGCGCGGCCGCCTCGGCCTCGCGACGGAAGCGCGCCAGCAACCGCCGGTCGGAGCGCAACGCCGTGGGCAGCACCTTGAGGGCTACTCGCCTCTTAAGGCTGGTCTGCTCGGCCTCGAACACGATGCCCATGCCGCCACGACCGATCTCGCGCACGATACGAAACTCACCGAGCCTGGTCGGGGCATCCTCTTGGCCCGGGACTTCGGCCTCCATGATGTCGAGCACGCCGAAGAACTGCCTGAGCGCATCGGCATGTTCCTCGTGCTTGGAGAGCAGCGCGGCGCGGTCGATGGGTTCGCCCTCGTGCAGCTGTTCGAGGATCCGGTCCTGGATGTCTTCAAGATTCATGGTCTGGCCTCCACCATCAGATGGCCGTGAACCACGCCGTGGTCTCGCTGCAAATTAGAAATTTTGGCCGAGTCGGCTAGCCAACTCGGCCATTCCGCGCGAAACCAGCGCCTTGACGGCCGATTCGCTGCATTCGAGTTGCCCAGCCACCTCCACCACGCTCTGGCCCTTGAGATACCGCATGCGCACCGCATCCGCCTGCCGATCGGGCAGTTCGGCCAGCGCTTGCAGTAGGCCGTCGCGCCGTTCGCCCCGCATCAATTGCCCGCTTGGGCTGGTCTGGCTGCCAGCCACGGACTCGTCGAGCGGCGCGCCCGCACGCTTCTTGGCGCCCTGGGCGCGCGCTGCCTCGGTCAGCTTGAATTGCGCGATCGCAACCAGCCAACGATAGAACGAAGCCCGGCCGCGCGGCTCGAACCCGGCGATCTTGCGCGCTGATTCGAGCAAAGTCTCTTGCAGGACATCCTCAGCGCTGAATCCCTGCGCCGATCTGCCGGCCATGCTGGCACGAAGGAAGTTCAACAGCCGACCCTGGTGGCGGGCATAGAGGTCGTCGAGCGCCAGATGGTCGCCCTCACGCGCCGCTGCCACCAGGCGCGACGTCTCAGACCCCGGTTTGTCGTGCTCGGACAACCAAAGGACTGTAGTGCCGCTATCGTCGATGCGGAAAGGAATACCTAGCGGTGCACCTTTCCGCGTAACGCTCCTCCAGCCTCCTGCGCTTCTGCTGTCGCCGCTGCCAACTCCGCTCGCCGTCGACCGTCAATCGAGCGGTATAGACACCGGGCGATACACGGCTGCCGCTTGCGTGGACCTCGATGGCTTTTCGTTGCGCGCGCTCACGCGGTTGAAGAGCGAGCGAATGCGCTTAGTGCGCTGCAATCCGCAGACGGGTTGCCGCTCGCAGTGCTGCTGGGCAGCTCTCGGGCTTGTGGCTTGGAGCACCCGGCAAGCAATCGCATTGCCAAGCTAGCTTGCGACGATGCATCAGCGGGTGTGGTGTATGCTGATGTCACAATAATCGTGTTACTTGTTGCGGGGTACGCGCCCGGTTGAACAGGTGTTATTTCACACTTGTGGTTGCCAGGGTCCGTTATGACAAAGGTCGATGATGTCGCACCTGATATCTTACTCCCATTACGTTTCCATCGGTAAGTAAATGTAGTGCCATTGCGCCACGTGCCGTCTGTGGTGGTCAGGGTTTCCCCTATTGCGGCTGTGCCTGATATGGCAGGCGCGCTGATCAAGAAGGGTAGATCGTTTGCAATAAACCACCCAACCACATCTTCCATCATGTCATCGTATCCAGCACCACTAAAATGTATTGTGTCGCCAGTGCGGACACCATATTCAGGATAGATGCTGGAACCATCTGCGGGGAAATAATGCACATTACTTCTACTTGCTGCTACTGCGGCTTTTGCTGCTTCAACAACTCCTCCGTTTGAGGTTCCGCTAGTGGCAAAGGGTATCCCGATATCGATAATTGTAACACCAGTTCCAGCAGTTAGTTCATTATCAACACGGTTGTATAGGTAACCAAGTTGGTTCTCGTAGTCATTGGCTTGACCAGAAGAGGCTGCATCAGCTTGCCCTTGAATCCAGATAAAGAAGATACGCCCAACGCTTTTGCCCTCTGCAACAATATCTGCAACGGCAGGGTTATAGATATATGTTGTAAAGTACGACCACAGGCTACCAGGCCCTGCGTTTTCTGTGTCCCACTCGTTGTTAATGCTAGAGTTCCCAACCGCAGCTTTCAGAATACGCACTTCTATGTTCGCACCGTAGTGCTCAAAGTATTTTTGACCAAAAGCCAGCTCAGGGCCGAATAATGCAGCTGTTTGAGTGGCAACGTTAGAGCCTGCAAAACCTATGACTTGGTGTGTTTCGGCATTACCTGCATTATGAACATCACTTAGCGTCCACCAAGCGCCGTTATCGGCAAAGGACTCAGCGGTAACAGTCGCGCTCGTGCGTTGTGCGGGTTTGTAGTAGATATTCAAGTTGCCTCTGCCCATATTATAGAATATCTCGGTTGCGCTTGGCAGGTTTGCGATGACCTCGCGACCATCTGCATTTGATTGACCCGCAAAGATCACAAGGTCAACCGAAAGGGCAGCCGGCACCACGACCGATTCGACGTCGTTGTCTGACCAGGCAAGGTCGCCAATTGTGAAGTCGGCATCAAGCGTCTGTGTGTCCAGAGCAAAGCCGGCGGCCGACGGCACATTCGGGATGGGCACCGCGACGCTGGTCACGCCGGTGTTGTCGAGAATCGTCACGAAGTTGCCCAGAATCGCCGTGGGGTCAATTCGCAAGCTCCCGCTAGAAGTGAAACCGGGAATCGGAATCTGCTGAACGAGCGGTGTGTGTGGGGTGAGCAGGAAGAAGTTGATCCGCCCCGATGCCGCGATGGGGTAGTGCATCTCGAACGTTGCCGACTGGCCCACTTGCGGAGGAGCGAGAACCGACACGGTGCGACCAGTCTGCGCTACGGCAATCGAAGTAGCCAAGACTCCGGCGGCAAGGGTGGTGGCGATCTGGAAGATTTCATGCATCGCAGGAATGGAGAATATAATGAAGGGGCGCAGACAGGCACACGACAATGAGCGAGTTTCGAGTGCGTTGTGGCAGCACTTGGTGCGGTGCGGCGCATCCTGGTGCGCGCGGTGGCAGGTTACTACGGGCGACGTCGGCGATGGCTGTGCGGAGGACGCGCGCATCGAGGAAGTTGCCGCGGAGTCTGTTGACCAACGTTCGCAGAAGCAACGTGTATCACATCGGCCCGGCAAGCGGCGTCGGGGTGGCCGTCGCTACTACACGTGGGCGGAGCGTTGGGGCGGGAGCGCGAACTTGGCAGCATGGCGCTGTCGCGGCTGCTGGACACAGACCATGCCAGCGAAACCGCGGCATGGACGCGCGACCGCATGCGCGCCAACGCCAGCACTTCGGTCCTGGCTCAGGCCAACGCCCAGCCGTGGATCGCGCTCGACTTGCTGCGGTAGGCGCGCCGATCTCATGCAACTCCATGTAGATCGTACCGGGCCCCGCCTCGCACGATCGGCAACGAACCGAGGTGGGGGATTGCTACGGTTCCTTGCTGCCGTGCTTTGACGTCGGCCCCGCCGACTCGCTCGGACTCGAGTCGTTCGCCTTCGACGAGGGTGGCGTCGCCGCCCCGGATGGGAAGTAGCGCTTGAGCTTCAGGAAGTGCTTCTCCATGAGATGCCAGCTGATGAGCGCTGCGAGAACCGACGCCAGCCCGGCGACGATCACGTAGGCCGTCCATCGCGGGATCGCGGAGTCCAGAATCAACGGGCCGCTGTTCTTGTCGAAGAGCTGGCTATCGACCAACGCATACATCGGGCCGTGCCACAGGTAGATCGCGTAGCTGTACTTGCCCAGCTGCTGGAGCCACCACGCCGAGAAGAAGCGGTTTAGCAGGCTGCCCTCGCGTGCCGTGGCGACAATGGCGATCAGTGCACCGAACACCAGCGCGATCGTCGTAAACCGAAGCGTGTTTGCGAGTGCTTGGAACTCGCGTGGGATCGTGTCCAGCCCGAACATCACCCAGATGAGAAGCACGAACGCCAAAAGACCGATCCATCGGAATCGCCGCGCGGCTACGGCCATCCCGCCCTGCGCGACGATCGCCAGCAGCGACCCGACCGCGAGTCCGTCGATGCGCGTCAATGTGAAGATGCGCACCGATGTCTCGGAGAAGTCGCTGAGCACCATCCCGATGCGGAGTGCGACCGCCAGCACCAGCAACGACACGCAGATGCGCAGCACGGTGCGGCGCGAGCAAAAGTAGACGACGAGAGGCCACGCCAGATAGAACTGCTCTTCGATCGCCAGCGACCAGAGCACGTTCGGGATCAGTTCCGGATAGAACGAACCGCGTTCCGCGACGCGGAGATTGGTCAGGTAGGTCCAGAACCAGATCTGATCGTGCGAGGAACCCGCGACATACCAGCTCAGGACTGGGATCATTGGCAGGACGACGAAGAAGATCACGAGTACGGCGTAGTACGCCGGAAAGATCCGCAACACGCGGCGGGCATAGAAGTCCTTGAAGTAGCCTGCTCTCCCCTTAGCCTTGCACAGGATGCCGGTAATCAGGAAACCGGACAGCACAAAGAACAGGTCGACGCCGACCCAGCCCCTTTCCGTGACCGTAAAGAAGAGCGAGTCGATGAACGAGCCGCCCTTGTCGATGTGGTGGCTGGCGTGCCGCAGGAGGACCAGAAGGATCGCGAGTCCGCGGATTCCGTCGAGTACAGGGATGTGTTTCATGTCGGACGCTGAGTCGACCGAGACGGGTGTGGGCGAGGCGGCAGGGCGTGTATGCTACCGCGCTCGCTGCGCGCTGGATTGTCGTTTGTCGAGCTTGTGAGCTCGCATTGTTGCGTGACTCAACCATGTTCGTGATCCTGTCGTTCCTGTGGGCCGCCGGAATCGTCATTCACCAGACGCATTTCTGTCGCATCGACGCTCTGCCATACGTCGTGCTCAACGCCGCGGCGGTCCTGACCCTGTTGCGCCCGGGGTCGATCCCACGCTTTGCGTTCCTCCTCGCGGCGCAGTTGATCTGCTTCGCCTGGCAACTGCCGATCGTCGTCAATCACTGGATGATGCTCGCATTCGCCGCGCTCACGGTGCTTGCCGCGTTGCTCGGTGGCCGGCCGCGGTCTACGGATGAGTGGTACGCGCGTATAGCGCCCTTCGTGCGGGCGCAAATCGTGGTCGTGTATTTCTTCGCGACGTTCCACAAGATCAACGTCTCCTACTTCGATCCCAGCTTGAGTTGTGCCGCCGACCACTTGCTCAAGCTCGCCGCCAAGGTGGCCGTCGTGCCGACCGGAGATTGGGCGAAGTACGTCTCGATGTACGGTGTGCTCCTGATCGAGGGCGGGCTGCCGATCCTGCTTCTGATTCGGAGAACGCGCTACGCCACGATCGTGGGCGGCACGATCTTCCACCTCGCGCTCGGTGTAAACGGCTACCACGACTTCTCCGCGGTCGCATTGGTGTTCTACGCCGTGTTCCTGCCGAGCGATTTTCCGGCGCGTCTGGTCGCGTTTGCCAAGCGACATCCGCGCATCGGCGCGGCGTGCCGGCGTGTGGCTGGCTTTTCGCGGGCCCCGATTGTCAGCGTCGCCGCCGTCGCGGTGGTCATCGGCCTCGCCGTCTTGTCGCCGGCCCTCGGTTGGTCGCATCGCGACAAGTACGTGATGCTCCACGTGCCGTTCCACGCGATCTGGTTCGTCGTCACGATCGCGGCGATCGGCGTGCTGATTGCTTGTCGGCGCCCCGTTGCCAGCGCGACGGCAACACCCGCGCCGCAGCGGCTCTCCACCCCGGTGCGCATGGCCGGAACGTTCATCGTCTTCGTCGTGTTCCTAAACGGGGCCAGCCCGTATCTCGGCCTCAAGACCGAGCACTCGTTCGCCATGTTCAGCAACCTGCAGACCGAAGGGGACGAGTGGAACCACCTGATCGTGCCGCCGGCCATCCAGGTGTTCGACCTACAGGACGATCTCGTCGAGATCGTTGAGTCATCCGACGCGCACCTGACCGATCTCGGCCAACGGCGCCTGAAGAAGGTCTGGTTGGAGTTCCGGCGATACCTGCTGTATCGTCCCGACACGTCGGTGACTTACCGCCGCGGCGGCGTTGAGTATCGTGTGCAGCGTTGCGGCGATGACCCGAAGTTGTCCGAGCCGCTGCCACTGCTCGTGCGCAAGCTGTTCTGGTTCCGCTCGGTGTCGCCGGCCGACGAGAATCACTGCAAACATTGACCTACACCGCTGCTTTCGAATCCCAACCATGCGACGTAGGACCCTGATCCTGATTGTTCTTGCGGTCGCGCTCGGCGTCGCCGTCGGCGGCGCCGGCATGCTCTACCTGCTCTACCAAAAGCCGGGCGAGCGGCTCGTCAATCGCGTGCTCGTCGGGCTCGGCATGCGCGAGGACCTGAGAGATCGTTACGCCTTCGGGCTTAAGAGCGCCTTTGCCGCGGGTGACTGGCGCGGCGTCACCTCGCCGACGCACCCGAAATGGAAGGTGCGCCCAGGCTATGACGTGATCCGTGTCGCGTCCGGTTTGACCTACCCGGTGAACCTTGCGTTCGTCCCGAATCCCGGTCCCGAGCCGGACGCGCCGATCTTCTACGTCAACGAACTCCACGGCACCGTCAAGTACATGACGCGCAGCGGCGAATGGAAGACCTACCAAGACGGCCTGATCAACTTCGACCCGATCCCCCAGGCCAAGAGCGACGAGTCCGGCCTCAGCGGCCTCATGCTCGTACCCGGCAGCGAGGATCTCATCGTCACGGCGGCCTACCTCGACGATGAGCGCGGCCTGTTCAGCAATCGCATCCTGCGTTTGGTCAGCGAGGCGGGCGGCCGGCGCGCTGAACGCGTGCACACACTGCTGGATCTCAAGCAGTTCACGGCACCTTCCAACCAGGTCCAGCAGGCGTCGATCGGTAGCGATGGCAAACTGTACATCTCGGTCGGCGACGCCGAGAACGCGCGGCTCAGCCTCGACCTCAACCACTTCGGTGGCAAGATCCTGCGGTGCGAACTCGATGGGTCGGCCTGCGCCGACAACCCCTTCTTCGATCCCGATGATCCGACGGGACCGCGTAGCTACGTGTGGGTCTACGGCGTTCGCAACGTGTTTGACTTCGACGTGGACCCGGTCGGGGGGCAGTTCTTCGCCGTCGATAACGGCAAGGCGACCGACCGCTTGATACGGCTCGCGGCTGGCGCCGGCTACGGTTGGGACGGCTCCGAGGAGAGCATGCTGACCAACGCGCTGTTCAGCTGGAAGCCGTCGGTTTCGCCGTGCGGCATCACGTTCCTCCGCCAGCCGGTGCTCGGCGAGAACACAGCGAACCGCATGTACGTGGCCTGCTACGGTCCGCCGACGATCGTCGGTCGCAACCACTCGAAGATGATCCTGGAGTTCGAACTTGGTTTGAAACAGCGCCTGCTCTCGGGTGTTCCCGCGCCGCTCGTTCAGAACATCGGCAACGACCGCATGACCGTGCTCGGGCTTGCCGAGGGACCGGACGGCCTCTACTTCACCGACTTCTTCGGATCGACCGACGGCACCAAGCCCGAGGGCGCTGGCTCGGTCTGGAAGGTCGTGCCGTCCGAGGCCACCAAGGGGCTCGCCGTCGACGATTCGGCGGCACTCAGCGCGCAGACGCCACTCGAGCGAGGCCGCGTCTTCTTCGGCCATCTGTGCGCCGTCTGCCATCGCCTAGAGGGAGTGGGCGGCTCCGAGGGTCCGGACTTGACTCACTTCCGGCGCACGGGTCGCAAACGTCTCGAGGCCCGCGGCTACATCGCCGAAGTAGAAGATCTGCTGAAGTCGGAGCAGACCTTCTTGGTCGAGCAGCGTCCGCGGCTGCGCGAAGTGCTCGCGGCGAAGGGTGACGAGCGCGTGCGCGTGTGGCTGCGCCACCATCTCAAGGAGCCTCGATTCGACAACCCGCGCGCGCGCATGCCGGGATTCGGGCACCTCGACGAGGAGACTCGCCAGGCCATCGTCACCTACCTGCTGGATCGCTAGCGGGTTGTTGCACGACAGGCGAATCGTTCAGGTCCGTTTCTCACGCCATTGCGCGCCGAAACGGGGTTCAGGGGGTATTGTTCTCGGGCGTGTTCCTCTTCTCGGGCCTGTTCCTCTCGTCTTGACGCCATTGTGCGCCGACTCCGCCGAGCCACTCCGTGAACGAAGCCGCTGACACACCGCTCGCACCGGCAGTTCCGCGGCCCAGGAGACTGTGGCTGCTGCTCGTTCTCTGCCTTGCGCTGGCCGTTCGGCTCCCGGGCTACACCGAGAGCGTCTGGCTCGACGAGTTGTTGACGTCGAACCTCTTCTGCGGTGACGCGATCGTGCTCGTCAAGACGCTCGCCACCGACATCCACCCGCCGGCCTACTTCGTCTTCATGCACTTCTGGAACGCGCTCGTCGGTGACGGCGAGGTGTGGTTGCGCATGCCGGCTTTGCTCTGTGGCCTCGGCAGCGTGGTGCTGATATGGCGGCTCGGCGTGATGTTCGTCGGTCCTTCCACCGGTCTGATGGCGGCGTTCCTGCTCGCGGTATCGCCAGTCGGAATCTGGTATTCGCAGGAGGCGCGACCGTACTCGACGAACATCTTCATGCTCCTGGCGTGCGTGGTGTCGTTTTCCCACCTGCTGATTGGGCCGCGGCGATGGGGATGGACGCTGCTCTATCTGTTCACGCTCGGTTGCGTCGTGTTCACGCACTACTACCTGGCGGTGTTTCCGCTGGTGTTTTCGCTCTTCGCGGTTCTGCACAAGTCCGAGAACCGCGGCCGCGTGAGCGCGTGCAGCGCGATCGTGCTCGCCCTGTTCGCCCTCTACGTGGGCGCGAAGGCGTACTTCTTCGGGTTGCGCACGGGGATGCCGCACATGGGACCCTTTTATGGGTACGAGCTATGGCGCCTCGGGTTCGAGTGGTTTCTGACCGGCGAGAGCCTGAATCCGAGGGGGCAGGCGAGCGCTACAGGCGAGTGGCTGCTCGTCATCTTGCAGATTGGCGCGGTGGCGGCCGTGCTCCGCGGGGTCTGGCGACTCACGACCTGCAAACCGACTCCGACCTCGCCGGCTGGCCTGCACCTCGTCGTCTACCTCATGGTCCTGCCCGCGTGTCTCCTGGGCTTGACGCTCATCGGTCTCGACCAGACATACATCGAGCGGAGCGCACTCCCGGCGCTCCCGTTCTTCCTCGTCCTCCTTGCGGCTGGCCTGACCGGTTGGCGCAACGCGATCGTCGCACGCACCGTCGCAGGCGTTGCTGCGGTTGCGGCCATCGTCGTATTGGCTGCGTACTTCAAGCACAGCGACGACTGGACCGTCTACAAACCGAACCCGGATTGGCGCGGTGCGGCTGCGATGCTCGGGGAGGAACTGGATGGGACCGATCGAACGGTCCTGTTGTACTCCGACTACGTTTCGCCTACTGCGTTGACCTACTACGACCGACGCATGCAGGAGGTGAAGCAATTCGAGCAGAATAACGACAAGATCGAGAAGCTCGAATCGCGGGCGAAACAGGTCTTTGGGACCGATGGGTTGTTCGGCGAACAGATCCAGGCAGCGATCGCTTCGTCTCTGACCAACTACGCGGCGCGGCTGGAGGCGGCGGAAGAGGGCATGCGGCTCGCGATCCGGGAGCTGTCGAAGCACGATCCGCTGCAGCGGTCTCCGATACCGACCGAGTTCTGGCTGCTCGTACACGGCCACGCCAAGCCACCCGCAGTCAGGCTGCTCGACGATCCGCGGGTGGTCGTGATCGAGGAAAAGGCGTTCCGCGAGTTGAGGCTCTACCAGCTACGCTGCGAGCAATGAGGACCATCAAGCCATACGTCGAGATCGCTCGCCTGGACCACTGGTTCAAGAACCTGTTCATGGTGCTCGGCGTGATCGTGGCGGTGTTCGCCGAGCCCGACCTCACGACCGTGGCGATCCTGTCGAAGCTCGGACTCGCGATCCTCGCGACGTGCCTGGTCGCCTCGAGCAACTACGTGCTCAACGAGATCCTCGATGGCCCGACCGATCGGCAGCACCCGATCAAGCGGACGCGGCCAGTGGCCGCGGGCCTGATCAGCATTCCGATTGCATACGCCGAGTGGCTCTTGCTGATGGGCGCCGGCGTGGCGCTGGGCGGCATGGTCAACTTGCCCTTCACGCTCACCTTGATCGGATTCTGGATCATGGGGACGCTCTACAACGTTCCACCGATCCGCCTGAAGGAGATCCCATACGTCGACGTGTTGACCGAATCGCTCAACAATCCCATCCGGCTGCTGCTCGGCTGGTTTGCGTTGATCGACGATCGCCTGCCGTCCTTGTCTCTGCTCCTGTCATACTGGGCGCTCGGGGCGTTCTTCATGGCTACGAAGCGATTCGCCGAGTATCGGCTGATCGGCGATCGAACCCGGGCCGCGAACTATCGGCGATCCTTCGCGCACTACAACGAGGACAACCTGCTCGTCAGCATGTTCTTCTACGTGGCGGCATGCTCGCTTTCCGCGGGCGTGTTCATGGTGCGCTACAAGATCGAACTCATCCTCTGCGCACCGTTCGTCGCGGGTGTGTTCGCGTACTATCTGCATCTCGGTCTGAAGGAGAACAGCCCGGTGCAGACGCCCGAGCGGCTCTACAAGGAGCGCGGGTTCTTTCTCTACACGCTCTTGACGTTGGTGTTGTTCGTGCTCGCGATGTTCATGAAGATCCCCGCGTTGTACAGCTGGTTCAACCTCGACCCGGCGAAGATCCCGGCCCTCTGGGTCCTGGGATGAGGTGCCTTTGCATGTGCGCACGATCCGGCGGCGCCACCGCTCGGAGCGCTTCAGGTCCACACCCCGTGTGGACGATCACTACGACATGCAACGGTTCACGATTATCGGCGTAGTCGTCGCCGTCCTTGCCTCGTCCGGTGTGTGCCTCGTGGTGTTCCAGCCGTCGACAAGCCTGAAAGCCTGTGCGCCTGGGAGGATGGCTATATTGAATAGGTCGAGTGCAATCGCCACCTTGCGGTATGTCTTGTCCGCTCAATCGCAGTGCCAGGCATCGGGTGTCATCGACACCAACAACAATGGCCAAGGTGAATACGGCTACTTCGGCGAACTGTCGGGTCGCACCGCCATCCGTGGCAGCACCCAGTCCATCACTCCGCCAGTGCTCTCGGCCGCCTTCGGTAACATCGCTGCCGCGCGCGTTGGCCGCTCGGGATACTACTTCCAGATGTTCCTGCCGAGCACGGCCGCTGCTGGTATCGCCGAAGACGAGGCCGGTGGTGACGTCACCAATGACAATGGTGTCGATCCGGGCCATGCCGAAGTGCTCTGGTGCTGCTACGCGTGGCCAGCCTTCGCTGGCCAGAGTGCGCTATTCATCAACCAGTCCGGCGTAGTGCTGGCTTCGCGTAACAGCGTGACCAAGTACAGCGGCTCCTCACGGCCTCCGAAGGCAATGGCGGCCTTCCTACCTACCGAGACGAATATCGGTGGGACGATCGCCGCCAACAGGACTGGCACCGATGGTGAAAGCTGGGTAGTGGTGAACTGAGACTCAGCCGCGGACTGTTGAGGGGGCCGCGGCGACCGTTGGGCAACGTCAAGCGAGAGTTCCGCATCGTCCAGGTAGGTGGCGTGCGGGAGGACGGCGGAGCCCGCTGCTCGCAGCGATCCAGGATCCAGACTCGCTACGATCCGCGACCGGTCGTCTATTGCGCGATCGGGATCCGTGCTTCGCTCAGGATGCGGTTGAACACGACCCGAGGCGCGTCGTCGATGGTGTCTCTGGTGCTCTTCTCACCGTCCTGGACCGTGTCGATGTAATTGCACTGGAAGCAGATTACGTAATCCTGAGAGTCCCCTGCTTTCGTCAGTCGCAGTCCATGGCGTGGGATGAAGCACTTGGCCCCGTGTTCCGGCTTGTCCGCCTGGCCTTTGGCCATGGCGCTCAGCAGTTCGGCCTTGTCGTCGCCTCTCACCTCGAGTTTGCCCAGGATCGGGTAGCCGTGGAACGTGTCTGGGGCACCGACGCTGCGAGCCACGTTCGGGTTGATCGAGAACAGCACGGCGGCGACTGTGTGGGGGCGGTGATTTTGTGGGGTGGGTTCAAAGACGCACCCGACTGACAGGGTGCTGAGAAGAACGGCGAGAGGGAGAACTCGTTTCCACATGGCGTCTAGACCTCTGGGTTTCAGATTGGGTTCGGTATCGCAGCCTAGACAGCTTGAGCTAGAGATGTCACGCGCATCCCCCGAGTATGGGAAAAACAAGCAGCGGCGTGCGCCACCCAGAACTGCTGGCTGCGCCGGTGCAGCAGTGGGTGTTGTCGTTGCCGTATCGCGTGCGGTTTGTATGTGCGCACGATCCGGCGGCGCTCTCTGCGGTGCGTCGCATCCTGGTGCGGGCGGTGGCAGGCTACTACGAACGCGCAGCAGCGCG
>JAPYTD010000061.1:19192-26831 GCA_029936315.1 Planctomycetota bacterium
CGATGACAACGACTGGGCTTTGGCGCTACGTTGGCAGCATGCGCTACGGATGTATTGCCTTGGGAGTGTTGCTTGCCTCGACCTCACTGGTTGCTCAGCAGCGGGTTGAGAACGCTCCTGACGTCTCCGTTACGATTCGTATGCGCGTTTGCGATGCCAAGGGCGAGCCGATTGAGAGCGCTGGTGTCGTCGTTGGTGTTCTCGGCGAAGTGACCACGGCAAAAGCCCTCACCGACCCCGACGCCAGATCGGCTGCCGACGGAACGATCTTGTTTGTCGCCAAGATACCGCCGCTGTCGCATACGCAAGTGTCCTCATTGCTCGTTGCAGCTCGCGGCAAAACTGCCGTACGGTACTCCCACCCGTTCTACTCCATCTTCCCGGAGCTAAAGGTCAAGACGCATTTGGATCTTGGCGAGTTGCGCCTGGACGATGGGCACACGCTGAGCGGACGCATTCGCGACGAGCAAGGGAAGCCGATGGCCGGTGCCCGAATTCGCTCGCAAGACGGATTCGTCAACGGTAGTTGGATGAAGACCAGTTTCGGTAGCGAAGCGTTGAGCAATGCGCGCGGCGTGTTCACGCTGCCAGGTGTCTTCGCGAGTGCGATGAACCTCAGGATTGAGGCTGACGGCTACTACACCCACTTCTTTGGTAGCGTGGACCTGGGTAGTCCGCTCGATGTTCGGCTCCGACCGAGCGGCTTTGTCGAAGGACAGGTTGTGGATGAACTCGGTCAACCGCTCGAGGGTGCAGTGATGATCAGCCACGAGTTTGGAGATGCCACGGATGGTTATCCCTCGACAGCCGGTGGACGGTTTCGGATCGGTGTCAGCAAGCCAGGTCGGTTTCGTGTGACAGCGTATGACAACTACAGGGGAGTGATTGCTCAGAGCGAACTACTCGATGGTCCTGCCGAGGGAGTCGAGGTCCGTCGCGAGAATGGTCAGCCGAAAGGGGGGTTCGTCATCCGCGCCGTCGATGCGGTGACCAAGAAAGCGATCCCAGAGATTCGGGGGGCGGTGCTTTGGTTGGGCGCTCGGTTTTGGTTGGGCGGGGATGACAAGATCAACGACGACTTAAAAGCCGTGCTTCGAATCATGGCAAGGCCGTCGCACGAGGACGGCCGATTGAGCCTGCAAGGTCCGTCGAAGGATGACGACCTGGGGGCCGTGCACGTTGTGGCCGCGGGTTATGCCCCGGCCTTCAATGCCGAGGTCGCATTTCAAGCGGGCAAGGACGTCGTTATCGAGCTCACTCGTAGCGCCGCGATTCGCGGCAAGGTGCTCGATGCCGCATCCGGCGACCCAGTTGCCGGCGCCCGCGTTACGTGTGAGTTGCGAGGCAAGAAACCGCCGGGATCGTCGCCGCGGGCTACAGAGATATTCGTCGTGACCGGCAGAGACGGGCGCTACGAGTTTTCGGATCTGTCGGCAGGCAGCTATCAAGTTCTAGCGCGATGGTCCACCGGCACGGCGAATGCAACCCTGCTTGTCAGGGTCAAGACCTCCGAGCAGGTTGCTGATGCGGATGTAGCGTTGCCCCGTGGCGTGACCGTGACGGGCAAGGTGTCGGGCGCAAAGTTGCCGCTGGGATGCAAGGTGCTCTTGGTTGGCAAAGGCGGCGGCCCGAGGCGGAGCGACCATTGGCTCACTCGAGCACGGATGCTGCAAGACGGAAGCGCGCGTCACCAGGAAGCTGTGCCGTTGCACGAAGGCAGCTTCTCCCTTCCTCATCGCGCGGCAGCGACCGAGAAGCTGCTCCTGCTGATTCCCGGCGGCCTGCGACAGGGTGCTGCGATTGCCGTCTGGGTGGCGAGGGCGCGCATTGGCGAGGCCGATCTCGACCTGGCAGTCGACCTGGCCGAGCACGCACCGGGAACCATCACCGGCGTGATCAAGGTCAAGGGCGTGAAAGCGCCAGCGGCTAGATTCGTAGTGGTCGCAAAGCGTGCGCCAAGGCATGGCGACCACGTGCTCCCCGAGGAACTGTGTGGCTCCCGGTGGTCGCTGGTCGATTCGACGGGCCGTTACTCGATCGCCTTGGCTCCGGGCGAGTACACCCTGGAGGTTGTGGACTCGGCGACGGGAATCACACTCGCCAAGGTGGAAGAACCATGCGAGGTCGCGGCATTGGACCAGGCGGTCGTCGACCAATCGGTGGATGTGGTGGAGATACGTGCGCGGTTCACGATGCACGAGGGCCGTAGTCCATCAGCCTCCCACGTAGCGATCGCCGCTTCACAGGACAACGTGCCTGATTTCACCATGGCGCTCTTCGGCAATGGGGCCCACGAGAACCCCGGATTCGGGATCATTGGGGTGTCCCAGCCGGTGCGCTTCTTCGTTCCTCCAGGCCCGGTCGATCTCAAGGTGAAAGGCGGCGCAACCCGGATTCATCGCGGCATGACTGAGTCTACCGACGAATACGTACTCGAGCGTTCGTTTGACGCTGAGTTCGGCAAGGTCGGCGAGTGGCTGATCGAGTTGCCGCCCCCGGTGGACATGAAATCCGAGCAACCCAAGTAGGCTCGGCCCAATTTGCGGCTAGGGCGGGGTTGCACCAGCAGGGCTAAGCGTGCTGCTGCAGCTTGCCGAAACCGGTCTCGATGGCGGCGACCAAGGCGTCGATCTCGGCTTCGCCCATGGCGGTCGACACGGCGCCGGAGCAGGTGTTGATCATCATGAAGCCGCTGTCGAATAGATGGTCGAGCAGCACCAGCAGCTGGCGGCTCTCATCTGGGTTCAAGAACGCGTCGCGGTAGTTGAGCGGTGCGCGTTCCTTGAGATGCACGCGGAACATCGAGCCGCCACCGGTGACGCAGGCGCGCACTCCGGTTCGCTCGATGGCGGCTTCGATGCCCGTCATCGCGCGCTTCGTCAGCGTGTTTACGCGGCGTACGGCCTCTTTGTCGAACAGTTCCATCGCAACCAGCCCGGCGGTGACGGTGACCGGATTGGCTGAAAACGTGCCCGAATGCGGGAATAGCAGCTTCTTGTTGAGTGGGTTCATGACGTCCATGACCTGCTCTCGCCCGACGATTGCGCCGACCGGGAAGCCGCCGCCGATGACTTTGCCCAGTGCCGTCAGGTCTGGGGCGATGTCATACCAGCTCTGCGCGCCGCCGTACTCACAGCGGAAGGTGATCACCTCGTCGAAGACGAGCAGGGCGCCGTTGGCTTCTGTCCAGCGACGCATCGCGGTCAGGAAGTCGGCATTGGTTGGCCGCAATCCGACGCGGTGTGCCATCGGGTCGATCAGCACGCAGGCGATCTCGTCGGCGTGTTCGTCGAGGATCGATGTGGCGAGTTCCGGTTGGTTGCACGGCACGACGATGACGTCGTCGAGCGCGGAGGCTGGCGTGCCATGCGCGACCGGCACGCTGTTGGGGTGGTCGCGATCGCCCCAGCGAGCCGGGTCGGGCATCTGACTCACTTCGGCGTAGTCATACTGGCCGTGGTAGGCGCCTTCGATCTTCGCGATTTTTGGGCGGCCGGTGAAGGCGCGCGAAGCCTTGATCGCCGCCATCACGGCCTCGGTGCCCGAGTTCACGAACCGCAGCTTGTCGAACGCCGCGTTGCGTTTGCATAGTGCTTCGGCGAACTCGACCTCGACTTCGGTCGCCATGGTGAACGCGCTGCCGCGCGCCAGCTGCTTGCTGACAGCCTCGACGATCGCTGGGTGGGCGTGGCCGTGGATCAGCGACGCCATGTTGTTGGCGAAGTCGATGCGCTCGACGCCTTCGATGTCGGTGATGCGGCAGCCCTTGCCGAAATCGGCGTAGAGCGGGTGCGGCTTGCGCAACAGGGTGTTGCGGCTGACGCCGCCTGGCAGGATTTTGCACGCCCGGTCGTAGAGCCGCTGGCTCTTGCTGGACTCAGCCACGCGAAGCTCCCGTGTCGCTCGCTATGGGCAGCACCTTGGCGCCGGTGTGTTGCTGCACGTATTCGAACGTCACGCCGGGGCTCAATTCGACGAGCTGCAGACCTTGGGGGGTCACGTCGAGCACACTCAGTTCGGTGTAGATGCGCGTGACGACGCCCTTGCCCGTCAGGGGGTATGTGCACGCTTCGACGAGTTTGGGATCGCCGTGCTTGGTGCAGTGCTGGGTGACGACCCAGATCTTGCGCACACCTGCGACCAGGTCCATTGCGCCGCCGACTGCGGGAATCGCGTTTGGCGCACCGGTCGACCAGTTGGCGAGGTCACCGTTCTGCGCGACCTGCAGTGCGCCGAGCACGCAGAGGTCGATGTGGCCGCCACGGATCATCACGAAGCTGTCCGCGTGGTGGAAGTAGCAGGCGCCATCGATCGCTGTCACTTGGCGCTTGCCAGCGTTGATCAGCTCCGGGTGGCCCTGGCCGGGTTCGGGCGAAGGCCCCATGCCGAGCAGGCCGTTCTCGGTGTGGTAGATCAGTTCGCGGCCTTCGGGCACGTACTTCGCGATCAACTCGGGGATGCCGATGCCGAGGTTGACGTACGAACCGTTTGGAATGTCGACGGCGACGCGCTGTGCCATCTGCTCACGCGTCAGCCCGACCTTTGCCTGATCAGCGCTCATGGGTAGCTCCTGCCTGCGGCAACCAGTTCGGATTCGAACTTGGGGTTCTTGACTTGCACGACGCGGTTGACGAACACTCCTGGAGTGACGATCGCTTCGGGATCCAGTTCGCCGGCCGCGACGATGCTGGCAACCTGCACGGATGTGACCTTGCACGCGGTCGCCATCAGTGGTGCAAAGTTGCGCGCGGTTTTGTTGAAGACCAGGTTGCCGTAGCGGTCGGCCTTGGTCGCCTTGATCAGGGCGAAGTCACCGGGAAGGCCGTGCTCGAGCACGTAGTCGCGTTTGCCGAATGTGCGTTGCTCCTTACCTTCTGCTAGCGGCGTGTGCACCGATGTCGCAGTGTAGAACGCCGGGATGCCGGCGCCGCCTGCTCGGATGCGTTCGGCAAGGGTGCCCTGCGGCACGAGTTCGAGCGTGGTTCGACCGCTGGCGTAGAGTTTCGGGAACACCGTCGAGTTCTGCGTGCGTGGATACGAGCAGATCATCTTGGCGACGCGGCCGGACTTTATCAGCGCGGCCAGTCCGACTTCACCACTGCCCGTGTTGTTGTTCACGACCGTGAGATCTGTCGCGCCTTGATCGATCAGGGCGTGGATCAATTCGATCGGGCTGCCAGCTTCGCCGAAGCCGCCGATCATGACTGTGGCACCGTCAAAGATGTTGGCGACGGCCTCTTCGAGGCCTGCTACTTGCTTGTCGATCATTTGGCTTGTACGCGTGCGTAGTTGAACAAGCCGGCTTCGTCGAAGATGACGCGGTCGGCGTAGCCGTCAAACCAGATTGCATCAGGGTTGCGGGCCACGATGCAGACCTTGCCGCGGTGGCGTGCGTCGGCGGCGCTGCGCAGCAGTTTGAAGATCACCACGCCGTTCTCGGTGCCCGGCACGCCCGGCATCGGAGCGTTGGTCACGGCGACGACCTCGGTCTTGCCCAGGTAGTGCGTGATCGACAGACGCGCATGCGTCTCGACGCCGGACAGGCCCTTTTGCGATTCGTTCAGGATCTCCCAGGCTGTTTCGATCGGCACGTTGAACGTCTTGTGCGCCACGATGTCGCGGCCGCAGAAGAAGTAGTGGTTGTTCGCGCCGACGCGCTTGAGCGCGCGTTGCATGATGCGCAGCGCGTCCGCGTCGTCGTTGACTCCCTTGATGATCGGTGACTGGTTCTCGATCGCAACCCAGCCGCGCTTGACGAGGCCCGCCATGGCCTTCCAGCTGCGCGGGTGCCACTCGTAGACGCCGCTGGCCTTTTCGATGTAGTTGCCGTTGTCGTCCTTGAGCAGGAACTCGTCGGGGTGGTTGAAGTGCACCATCAGGCGCAGACCGACGTCCGGGTAGGCTTCGTGAAAACGGTCCAGCATCGCGAGGAACGAGTCGTCGAAGCGATCGGGGTAGAAGGCCATCTCCTTGGTGCCGATGCGGATCGACTCGATGCCGGCTTCTGCCAGTGCACCGAGCCAAGCAGCGAGTTTCGCGTTGGTGAGCACCATCGGGTCACCGCCCGACATCAGGATCTCGCGCAGCTTCTCGCGACCCGTTTCCGGGTGGCGTCCGCCGTTGTCGGCGACGAGCTTGTTGTGCGCGCGGATGTAGGTTGTGACCTCGTCGACCTGGGCCATGCCCTTCTTCTTGACTGTGCCGTCCTGACGCTTGATCTCCTTGCGGCCGATCAACTCTTCGCGGTAGCAGAAGCGGCAGTGTGCCGAGCAGGTGGGCACGACATACATCAGGCCGAGCTCATACTTGTGCAGTAGCCCTTCGACCGGGCTGTAGTCCATCTGGTTGCCCGGGTCCTCGGCACCTTCGAGGCTCTCCGTCTCTTCTGGGCTCGCCTTGACGAGCTTCTGGATGCTCTTGCTCTTGGTCGCGAGTTCGAAGTAGTGCCGCGTCAGCTTGACCGGCATGCGCTTCTCGACGTCGCGATCGGTGCCCTTCAGTGCCTTCAGCGCCGCGAGTTCTTCGGGCGTGTAGAAGGCCATGATGTCGGCCGGCGCCTTGTTGTCGAAGAACGGCTTGAGGCCGTTGATGCTGTCGCGCTCGTACTTGGGGTTCTCGACGACGTCGAGGAAGGCTTGCTCCCGGCTGGTCGGGAGGTGGGGTTGGGCGGAGGTCATGAGATCGTTCGGGAGAGAGGCGAAGTAAGCCGCAGCCAAAGGCGATCAGCCTGCTGGCTGTAACCGGATGGATATCAGTGGATGGATAATGTACCATGATGAACAGCCTTGTTCCATCCCATGTTCCTATCGGACCTTATTGCATCGTGTAGCGAGCGGTTGACGCCGACCGAGCGTCTGCTGGCGGAAGCGGTGCTCGCGGACCCGACCCTGCTCGCGTTTGGTAGCGTGTCGGACCTGGCGGCCCGCATCGGAACCAGTCGGCCGTCGGTGGTGCGCTTCGCAGCCAAATTGGGGTTCAAGGGCTACTCGGACCTGCAAACGCGCATTCGGGAGGTCATGTCTGGGCGGTTGGCGCGGCCCAGCGAGCGCATCCGGCACCTGGAGGGGGCCGTGGAGCCGGCTCGTGCGGCCGTGGAAGACGCCGTTTCGAAGGCGTTCGCATCGCTCGACGAGGATCGCCTCGCGCGGCTTGCTGAGCCCATCGTGCGTGCGCGCAACGTGTGGGTCTTGTCGGGCGAGACGTCTCAGGCCGGTGCCCGGGTGCTGCACAGCGGCATGTCGATGATCCGGTCAGGAGTGCATTGGATCGAAGAGCATGCGAGTGCGCGCGACCTGAGTGGCGCGGCGCCCGGAGATGCGGCAGTGGTCTTCGACTTCGCGCGCTACCGGCGTCATTGCGTGGCTGCCACACGAAGTCTGGCCGAGCACGGAGTCGCCATTGTGGCGATCACTGATGGGCCGCTGTCACCGCTCGCGGCCCTGACCGAGAACTGGTGCGAACTTCAGGTGCCGGGCATCGGTCCTTTTGACTCGTCCGTTCCGGCGGTGGTTGTCGCCGAGATGTTGGTCGCGCAGGTCGCCGGCCAGCTGCAGGACCAGGCGCGCGATCGCATCGACCGCACCGAGGCGTTGTGGGAGTCGACCGAGACGTTCCACGATTCTGAAGAGTGATCGGCTGC
>JAPYTD010000152.1 GCA_029936315.1 Planctomycetota bacterium
TCAGGCGTTGACGAGCGAATTGCGGCACAGATCCAATCGAAGTTCTGCCGCTCGTGGCAACAGAGTCTGGAGCACTTCGACCGTCTTCTCGTTGTCATCGTGCAGCAACACGATGTCGCGCGGCTGAACCGTCCGCACCACGAAGTCGGCAATGAACGCCCCAGATTCGTTCTCTCGATCGGCCCACTCGCCACCCTCCAGCGACCAGTGGATCAGGCGGTGACCAGTACGCTTCGTCGCGTAGAGCGTCTTTAGATTGATCTCGCCTCGAGGCGGGCGGAACAGGCTGGTTTCCGCCCCGCTGATCTCACGGATCAGTTGCTGACAACGCACGATCTCGCCGACGTACTGCTTGATGGAATAGGCACCATCGCGGTAGTCGTTCAGATGCGAATACGTGTGGTTGCCGATGCAATGACCACGCCGGTGGATCTCACGGACCAGCTCCGGTTCCTTCTCGGCATGCGCGCCGATCACGAAGAACACAGCCTTCGCGCCGTGCTCGTCCAGCAGGTCCAGGACCTTAGGAGTGATCTCGGGGTGAGGGCCGTCATCGAACGTCAACAGCACGCTCGTCGGCCCCTTGGCGACACGGTAATACACCAAGCGGTTGTCGATCAGCCTCTTGACGACTCTCTTGACCGCTGCCTTGACCATGCCCCTTCTAACTGCCACGGTTAGTACATCACATAGACGAACTGAGACAACTCCGACGACTGGCCCTCGATAGCACGCAGCGACTGCGCGATCTTTGCGACGTGAGTGGCCAGAACAGTGAAGTGAGGACACGGATCTACGGCCCACAGCGAGCGCAGGTTCGTCTCCAAGTCCTCGGCATCGGTCGCCCCCCCCGTTTCGAAGTTGGCCTTACTCATCTTCCTGGTTGCCGGAGTTGTGTAGTACGACTCCATGTTGGGGTCGGGGCTTGAGGCCATGACCTGTATCCCCTCTCGCTGACAGAAGTCAGATATCTTCATCAGGTCGCGCTTGAAGACCTTGCGGATCTGCTTCTCGATGCCCGGTTTGATCGCTGGTTTAGTCATTGCCGTACCGATTCCGCCAATCTTCGTCGTTGCTCAGCGCGGGCTGATCGCCTTTTCGCAACAGGTAATCGCCCAAGACCAGAAGATCCATCTCGGTGCGCATAAAACACAGATAGGCGTCATTCGGCGTGCAGACGATGGGTTCGCCCCGCACGTTGAACGACGTATTGACGACGACCCCGATGCCCGTCAGCGCCTTGAACTCGCGAATGACATCGTGGAAGTGCGGATTGGTTCGCTTCGACACCGTCTGCACGCGGGCACTGTAGTCGACGTGCGTAATCGCCGGAATGTCTGACCTCGGCTGATTCACCGCCTCCAGCATGTCGCCGCCCGCCGCGTCGACCGTCGCAAGATCGAATGGCAGGCGACGATCCTCGTGCACCGGCGCAACCATCAGCATATAGGGACTGTCGCTGTCGATTTCGAAGTAGTCCGCAACCTCCTCCTCCAGCACCGAAGGCGCGAAAGGACGAAACGACTCGCGATACTTGATCTTCAAGTTCATCACTCGCTGCGTATCGGCCGCGCGAGGGTCTCCGAGGATGGAACGACCGCCAAGAGACCGCGGACCAAACTCCATGCGTCCCGCGAAGAAGCCGGCGACCTTGCCAGCAGCCAGGGTCTTGGCAATCTCCTTGGCGCGCTCTCCATCGTCAGGGATTCGCTGATGTGGATAGTCATGCCGGTCCAAGAAGGCGCGGATCTCGTGAGTCGAAAACTGCGGACCGATGTAGGTACCGCGCTGCGAATCGAATCCATCGGCTGAGACGGTGCGAGGGAGGTCGAAGTACTGATGCGCCGTCAGAAGTGCAGCTCCCAGGGCTCCGCCAGCGTCACCGGCTGCAGGCTGGATCCAGATTGAGTCGAACACTTTCTCCCGCAGAAGCGCGCCGTTCGCAACGCAGTTGAGCGCGACCCCACCGGCCATGACCAGGTTGCGACTGCCTGTGACCTTGCGCGCGTTCTTCGCGATCGCAAGCACGACTTCGGTCAACACCACTTGGATCGAAGCAGCGAGGTCCATCTCTCGGCGAGTGATCTGCGACTCAGGTTCACGGGGAGGGCCTTCAAACAGTTCCTCGAACTTGGTCGACGTCATCACCATGCCGTCGATGTAGCCGAAGTAGTCCAGGTTGAGGCGATAGGAGCCGTCCGGACGAACATCGATCAGATTGTCTCGAATCCGATCGGCGTACGTCGGCTGCCCATATGGCGCCAATCCCATCAGCTTGTATTCGCCAGAGTTGACTCTAAACCCACAGAAGTAGGTGACCGCGCTGTAGAGCAAACCCAACGAATGCGGGTAGCGGACCTCTTGCAGGATTTGGACTTCGTTGCCCTGGCCTTTGCCGAGAGTTGTCGTCGCCCACTCGCCAACGCCATCCAGCGTCAGGATCGCAGCATCCTCAAACGGTGATGGGTAGAACGCCGAAGCAGCGTGCGCCATGTGGTGCTCGGTGAATAACACACGCCCCACACGCCCAACGGTACCGAGTGCCGCTTTGACCTGATCTTCCACCCACATCTTGATGCCGAGAATGGAATTGGTTGCCTGCACGAACTGCTCTTCGCCAGCTGGGCCAGCAAAAATGCAGTTCTTGACGACGCGATCCCAAGTCAGCAGGGGCTTGTCGTAGAAGACGATCGCGTCGATTTCATCGGGCTCGATCCCGGCTTCTTCGACGCAGTAGTTGATCGCGTGAACCGGAAAACGAGGGTCGTGCTTGACGCGAGTAAACCGCTCTTCTTGCGCGGCAGCAACGATGGTCGAGCCGCGGACCAGTGCAGCCGCCGAGTCGTGATAGAACGCTGAGATCCCGAGAATCAGTTTTGACACGGCTTATCCTTCGACCAACTGCATCTTGAGAAGGCTGCTGAGCTCGGGCGCCGCGCTCGCGGCCAAGATCCGATGTCCTTCTTTGTTCAGGTGAGCATCTTCGAAGAACATCTCACGACAGGCTGCGATGCTTGAGCGCTTCATCCCCTCCAGTGGGTCGAAGTAATGGCCGCCGGCGCTCGCTGCAGCTTCGCGCAACCGGGCCTGATACGAGCTCGGGTTCGCGATTTCGGCGACGTGATGAAACAGTGGAATCGGCATCACCACGACAGGGCGATCGTGATTGCGAATCCACTGTTCGAGAATCGCCCGCATCACCAACCAATCCCGGTTGTTGGGATTGTCGTATTCCTTGATGGGTTGATAGCCGACTAGCTTGAGCAGGCGATCCTTTATGTCCTGATTGGCAAGCGCACCCGAAAGCAGACGGTTCTGCTGCCCCCACTTGAGCATCTTCTTCAAGGTCGGGAATCGCTCGGTCGCCGCGACAAACTGCCGCTCGGAGGCCTCAAGCTCCCCCTCTGCGATCGGAGCCTTCTGCGGCGGCACGCCGCATAGCTCCAGCTCTCCGGTATCGGAGATCTGGTAGTACGGCTTGGCATACACGACCGGATTGCCGCGTCCATCGAACCACCTGCGATAGCGGGAAGCGACTCGGCGGATGTTCTCGACGAAGACAGCGATGATCACAAGGTCGTGATCAATGTCCTTGGCGTAGTTCTGGTAGAGGAGGTAGTGCTGGTCCGTGCCACTGGCCGGCAATCCGTAGTTGTAGATTTCCAAACCCGGCAGCATGCGCTCAAGGCAATCGCTGTAACGAAAGCCATTCGAGACGCCTTCACCAGCAGTGAACGAGTCACCAAAGAGCAAAATGCGTCGGGTCTCGGGGTTCTTCGGCCCCAGGAACTCGCGATCGCTCTGAAACCCGGCCTTGTTGGTCTTGACCAGGTAGCCGCCACCTACATGGCGCAAACGAGCCTTTAACTCGGGGATGAACTTGTATCCCACCACCGGATCGTATTGGTAGACCTGCCTCACGCAGGGATGGTCCCTGAAGGGGCTTGAGTGGTCAAGAGGGGCAAACTCGTTCAAGTTCGGCGGCCATCAAACGTGGCGCACTCTCGCGCGCTCGGCTGCCGCAACAGCGGCGGGGAATCACGCGGGCAGTGGCCCGGCGATCAGTTTGAGCTGAGAACTTCAACCTCATCGA
>JAPYTD010000062.1 GCA_029936315.1 Planctomycetota bacterium
CTTCCTTGTGCATGTCGAGGAAGATCTCGCCGACCGTGCCGTCTTCGTATTCCCCGGTGCGTAGGTAGATCTTGTGGCCACCAACGTTGGCTTTCTGGGTGTAACCGGCGCGGCGGCCCGGAAGGCGGCGACGCTTGGCGATATAGCGGTGCACTACTCGCTCGGTTATGCGTTCCGCCAGTGCCTGGACGTCGCTCGAAGCGGCCATCGATGTGGTCACCTGGTTCTCGTCGTCGTCGTGGGTTGCACTCAGCGGCTGGCTCAGTTTCGAACCATCACGGTAGAGCGCGACGGCCTTCAACATCAGTTCGCTGCCGAGACGGTAGGCACGCTTGACGTCCGAGATCTCTGCGTCGACGGGCATGTTGATGGTCTTGCTGATCGCACCGCTGATAAACGGTTGCGCGGCAGCCATCATGTAGAGGTGCGCCTCGTATGCGATGTAGCGCTTGCCCTTGCGGCCGCACCGGTTGGCACAGTCGAACACCGGCAGGTGCTTGTCCTTCAGGTGCGGCGCACCCTCGACGGTCATCGAGCCACAAACGTAGTCGGTGGCTTTTTGGATCTCGGCCCGGTTGAAGCCGAGGTGCTCAAGCAGGTTGAAGTTCCAATCGGAGAGCTGCTCGTGGGTCAGACCGAGCTTCGCAGTCAGGAACTCCTCGCCGAGGATTCCCTTGTTGAATGCGAAACTGATGTCGAACGCACTCTCAAGGGCGCCTTCGAGGTTCTTCAGCGCGGCATCGTCAAAACCCTTGGCTTGTAGCGACTCGTGGTTGATGCCCGGCGCCCCGGCGAGCGTCTTGCGCCCGACGACGTAGGTGACGATGTCGTCAATCTGCGAGGCTGTGTAGCCGAGGTTCTTGAGGGCGGGTGCGATGCTCTGGTTGGCGATCTTGAAGTAGCCGCCACCGGCGAGCTTCTTGAACTTGACCAACGCAAAGTCCGGCTCGACGCCAGTCGTATCGCAATCCATCAACAGGCCGATCGTGCCGGTCGGCGCGATGCACGTGACCTGCGCGTTGCGGTAGCCGTGTTTTTCGCCGAGCACGAGGGCGCGATCCCAGCACTCGCGGGCGGACTCGAGCAGTTGTGCCGGGCACAGTTGCGGATCGATGCCGCGTGGCGTGATCGACAGGTCTTCGTATTCGCTCTCGGTCGCGTTGTAGGCGGCGCGACGGTGGTTGCGAATAACGCGCAGCATGGCCTCTTCGTTCTGGTCATACTTCGGGAAGCTGCCGAGTTCCTTCGACAGTTCCGCCGACGTGGCGTAGGCCTCACCGGTCAACACCGCCGACAGCGCGCCGGCGATCGAGTAGGCCTTCTCGCAGTCGTAGGGGATGCCGAGACGCATCAGGATCGTGCCGAGGTTGGCGTAGCCAAGGCCGAGCGTGCGGAAGTCGTACGACAACTGCGCGATGGTCCGGCTCGGGAAGCTCGCCATCAACACGCTGACCTCAAGCACGATGGTCCACAGGCGAATCGCGTGCTTGTAACCCTCAAGGTCGAACGAGCCCTCCTCGCTGAGGAAGTTCGTCAGGTTGATCGACGCCAGGTTGCAGGCCGTGTCGTCGAGGAACATGTACTCCGAGCACGGGTTGCTCGCGTTGATGCGACCGTCAACCGGGCACGTGTGCCACTCGTTGATCGTCGTGTCGTACTGCACACCCGGGTCGGCACAGGCCCAAGCCGAGTAGGACACCTTGTCCCACAGCTCGTTCGCGTCGATCTCCTTGGCGACGCCGCGGTCGGTGCGGCGGATCAGTCGCCACTTGCCGTTTTCGTCGACGGCGCGGAAGAACTCGTTCGGGATACGAATCGAGTTGTTCGAGTTCTGGCCGCTGACGGTCGAGTAAGCCTCGCCATCCCAGTCGGTCGTGTACTCGGTGATATCGACTGCGCGCAGGCCTTGGCCGCCGAGTTGCAGGCAGCGCTGCAGGTAGTTCTCGGGCACCTGCGCCGTGCGGGCTTGCTGCAGGGCCGCATGCAACGCCGGGTTTTCACGCGGATCAGTGATCGTCGTGATCGTGCCGCCGTCCGGGTCGTGTCCCTCTTGCTGGTCCGCCTCTCTTAGGTGGCAGGCATTGATGACGGCGTTGAGGTGCTGCTTGATGATCTTGCTGCCGGTCACCAGGGCGGCGACCTTTTGCTCTTCGTTGACCTTCCAGCTGACAAACGTCTCGATGTCGGGGTGGTCGAGGTCGAGGCAGACCATCTTGGCAGCGCGACGGGTTGTGCCGCCGGACTTGATGGCGCCGGCCGCGCGGTCACCGATGCGCAAGAAGCTCATCAGGCCGGAGCTCTTGCCGCCGCCTGAGAGCGGCTCGTTCTCGCCGCGCAATTGGGAGAAGTTGCTGCCAGTGCCCGAGCCATACTTGAACAGGCGGGCTTCGCGCGTCCACAAGTCCATGATGCCGCCATCGCCGACAAGGTCGTCGGTGACGGACTGGATGAAGCACGCGTGCGGCTGCGGCCGCTCGTAGGCGCTGCTGCTCTTCTTGAGTTGTGGCCCAGACTTGTTAATGGCCTGCTCGGCCGCGTTCTTGGCGGCCCTCTCAGTCGTCTTTTTGTTGTTGCCTTCGGCCTTCGAGCCGCGGCCACCGCCGCCAACAGTCTGGCTTTGGTCGTCGACAAACCAGTGACCCTGGGCAGGGCCAGTGATGCCGTACTTGAAGTGCAGGCCGGTGTTAAACCACTGGGGCGAGTTGGGCGCGGCGTGTTGCGCGGCCAACATGTGGCTCAGTTCGTCTTCGAACGCTTGCGCATCGTCGGCGCTGTCGAAGTAGCCGTGTTTCTCACCCCAATGACGCCAGCAGCCGGCGAGACGGTGGAAAACCTGACGGGCATCGCTCTCGCCGCCGAGCACGGGGCTACCCGCGTCGTCAAGAACTGGTGCGCCTTCGCCGTCAACTTGAGGCACCCCCGCTTTGCGGAAGTACTTCTGTGCCAGGATGTCGATGGCGACCTGGCTCCAATGATTGGGGACGTCAATGTCGCGCGCCTCGAAGACGAGCGAACCGTTGGTGTTGCGGATCTCAGAGTCCCGCTTCGTGAATGGAATGCCTTCGTAGGGCGACTTGCCCTTGACCGTGAACCGCCGACTGATCTTCACGTGAGTTCCTCCTGAACATCCAGGCCGGCGACCAAACCGACCTGCGCGTGTGACCGATCCTCCTTGCTGCCGCGAGGACCTGCCTGACTAACTTTGACCAGCTACATGGGGTAGCTGGCGGACTGAGATTCACGGCTAGGTGCGACCCGATGGCTGACACGGTCCGAAGTGCATGGTTTCGGGCGTGCGACCGTGCGGAGCGATGCAATCTGATGTGGAGACACCAGCAGCGACGACCGGACGACCCAGGTCCGATCGGGAGATCGGGGACGGGGCGATCCGGGGCCGGCAACGCGACACGGTTCGGGAAGCAACTGACTGTGAGAGAACGTTGCCCGATCCGCGACCAACGAACCGGGTCCCACAGCCAGCCGTCCCGCCTCAGCTACCGTTCCCGGGGTGCAACAACCCTTGTGGAAAGACCACGATTGTGGAGAACCACAGGGCTGCAGAACTGGGCTTCTGGCAGTGGGACGAAAGAGACTTACGCCGTAGGGAGCCACTATCTATTGGGTGTCGACCTCACTGACAACCCACTAGCTAGTGAAAACTACCTTAGGGCACTTTGGGAACCCGCGCCGGGCCGAATGCTTGAGTTTCGCAAATAGGCCGGTTCTTTCAGCCGTCCCGACGCGGCTCGGGCAGCAGGCAGCCGACCGCCTGGGGGTGCGGTTTCGGCACGCTCTTACCCGCCAGAACTGCCCCAACGGCGTCGCGCAGGTCATTCCGGCTCGCTGCCGGAGCTCGGCTGCCCAATTTGCGCCACTGGTCGTCGATCCGGCCCCGGTAGGCGATGCCCTGGGCGGTGCAGATCACGGCCTCAGGCGTGATGGTGGCGCCGCATCGGCGCGCCAGGCCCTGCCTTGGATCCATTACCACGGTGCCGGGTAGATCGTAGGCCGCGGTGTGCTCCCGGGCGGCCTCTGGTGTCAGGTCGGGGTCGACGTGCACCAGGAACAGCCGCACCCGGTTCTGGGCGCGCCAGCCATCGGCAAGGGCGCGCAAGGTCGGCGAGTAGCCCTTGGCGATGGGGCACTCGTGGCTGGTGAAAATCAGTACGTGCACCGAATCGCCAGAGACCTGCAGCGGCTGGTGAGGTTGGCCGGAGGAATCGTAGACGGTTTGGGGCAACAAGCCGACTGAGGGGTCGGCAGTGGGGGCCGTACAAGTGACGAGCACCAGCAGGAAAACCAGGGGCGCCGTTCGTATCCGTTGGTACGTCATCGGACTCAGCGTGGCCGGCCTCTGCGGCGAGGGCGTGCTTGCTCGCGAATGGAACGCCGCAGCTTTCTCAGGTCCGCTGCGTGCCTCGGCACGACCAACAGCGTCACGCTGCCCATCTCATCCTTGGTCTCCCGACCCCATCGCACCCGTTTGGGCGGTGCGTTCGGATTCACTGGGTTGTTGCTGCTGTTGTCGTAATGCAGCTCCGCATGCACGACCGCGCCCTTCGGCAACCGCACTGGCTGGGCGAACGTGTAGCGGCTCTGCCAATCGAAATCCCACTCGGGGATGTGCAGCAAGGGCACGTGCTTGCCGTCTGGCAACACCGCGTGCATCTTCATCGAGCGACACAGCATGTGGGCGTGGCCACCGATCGTCATCGCGTCGACATCGCACGGTAGCTCAAACGAGTCCTTCAGCACGAAGTCTGGTTCGCCGGCAGGAATATTCAGTCCAGCGAAGAAGCCGAAGAACGGCGGTAGCTGGATCGATACCAACGAGCGCTTCGGTGGTTCGTCGGAGAAGTAGAGACCGATCGTCGTCTGCTCTTCGGTGTTGCGACCCGACGGGTGCAGATGACTCTGCAGGATCAGGTCGCAACCCTTCGGTACCTTGATCGCAAGACCCTCGGGAAGGTGCTCGGGTTGCCCGCCGACTGCCCAGCCGGCAATCATCGGCGAACGGCTGGCGCGACGATGGCGGAAGCCCGGTTTGCCATCCTTGCCTTCGAGTACCCGACCTTGCTTCTTGGCATCGACGAAGATCAAGACGTGGTGCAGCACTTCACGATCGCCAGGACGTACTTCGATCGCGGTCAGCCACTTGTCTTCGGGTAGATCGACGGGCAGTGAAAAGCTGCGGTAGACATCGCGGCCGGCAGCGGGCAGGGGGTAGGCGGCCGAGGTCTTGACGATCAAGTCGGGTTCTCCGAGTTGCCAGCCGGGCGGGAACTCCGGCAACTTCGGCAGCTTGTCTTGGGGCCCTTCGGGACAGCCGGCTTCGAGCCATGCGCGGAAGCGGGCAATCTCGACGTCCGACAGCCGCATCTCGTTGCGGAAGTGGCCGTAGTCCTTGGCCGGGTGCCACGGCGGCATGATGCGGTCTTCGATGACCGACAGCAGGTTGCGCGCGCGTTTCTTGACGTCGCGGTAGTTCTGCAGCGAAAACGGACCCGCTTCGCCAGGGCGGTGGCAGCGAGTACACGACGAGAACACGATCGGTGCGATGTGTTCGGTGAAGGTCGGTACTTCGGCAGCCGCCGGAGATCCGGTCGGCTGCTGAGGCGAGGCGACGGCGGCGAGCAAGGTCGTTGCTAGCAAAATGCGCATGACGACAGTTGGCGAAACGAGGCGCCTCGGGGACAGGTGCTTCTTACTTGCGCTGCTCGGCGGCCTTGGCCGTCTTCTTGTCGTCGAAGCTGATCTTGAAGACGTTCTTCAGGGCTGCCACGTCGCGGATGTCGCGGCCATCGGTCTTCATCAACTGACGAATGGCCTCTTGCAGCTGCGCATCCTCTTGGGCGTCGCCAAGCGCGCGTTGGCCCGGGTAGACCGCACCGCGTAGGTCACTGATCTGGTCGCGCACTTCGTAGCGAACCCAACGACGCACATCATCTTTGCTCAGCTTGGTGTCGAGACCCTTGAAGAACTCGTCAAACTCGGGGTAACGCTGCGGGTCGCCGTCGTCGCCCTCGGCGAGTTGGCGGAACAGCTCCTGGTTGTTCTCAATCCCGTTCTTGACGTATTCACGGATCTTCGCGGTCTTCAGGATCGCGAACACGGCGCTGCTCTTCCACGCGTCCTCGGGCTTGTTCTCAAGCACTTCAATCTCGATGTCGGGACGCACACCCCACAGGGGATCGACGATGCGGCCGTCCTTGTCGAACTCACGGTGCGGGCAGCGGCCACTCGGCAAGTAGTACTTGGCGACCGTCAGCTTGATGTGCGCGCCTGGGTCGTAGACGCCGTTGCTGTTGCGGTCGACGTAGGGCTCGCCTTCCTGCCAGGCGCGGTCGCCATTGAGGTCTTCAAACGATTCCTGCGGGCTGGTCGCGAGCGGGAACATGTTCTGCACGCTGCCCTTGCCGAACGAACGTTTGCCAATGATCTTGGCGCGGTCGAGGTCCTGGAAGGCACCGGCGACAATCTCACTCGCCGAAGCGGACAAGCGGTTGGTCAACACGACAAGCGGCAGCTTGCAAACCTGGCGACGGCGTGGATCGGTCGAGTATGAGCGGCGTGGCTCGTTCGGGCCTTCGGTGTAGACGACCAGCGCTTTGCCTTCGATGAACTGCTCGACCACGTCGCGGGCTTGCGTCAGGAAGCCGCCGGTGTTGTTGCGCACGTCGAGCACGACGCCCTTGGCACCCTTCGAGACCAGGTCGCGCAGAGCAGTCTGCAGTTCGTCCGAGATGTTGGCGCTGAAGTTGATCAGCTCGATGTAGCCGATGTCGCCGGGCACCATCGCGTAGTTGACGGTGGGCACCGAGATCTGACGACGCGTGACCGACAGGTCCTGCGGCTCCTGAAAGCCCGGCCGGAAGAACTTCATGCTCACCAGCGTGTCCGGGCGGCCCTTCAGCCTCTTGATGATCTCCTCGGAAGTGTGGCCGTTGGTCTCCCAGCCATCGATCTCGAGGATCTTGTCGCCACTGCGCAGACCGGCCGCATACGCGGGGCCTGAGTAGATCGGGCGCACGATCGAGAAGTCGCCGTCCTGGTCGAAGTTGACGAACGCGCCAATGCCGCCGTACTCGCGGTTGAGGTCAAAGTAAAAGCGCTGAAACTCCTGGCTCGTGAAGAACGTGCTGTGCGGATCGAGCCCTCGCAGCATGCCCTTGGCAGCGTACTCCACCATCTCTTCGTTGCTGATGTCGCTGCCGCGGATGTGTTGGATGCGAATGCGGTGGCGCAGTTCGTCGAGCACCGCGTATCCATCCGAGGCCTGCTCGGCATTCGGACCGAGTTGCTTCATCACGGCGCGCATCTGCGCGTCCCATTCGCGGCGTTGCTCGGACTGCTTCAAGTACAGCGCCGCACGTCGGCCGGCGTCAGTCGGCTGGTCGCGAATCTCGCGCAGGATCTGCCACGCCTTGCCACCTTCGGTGTTGATCTCGGCCAACGCCAAAGCACCTCGTTGTTGCAGGTCGCGGTCGGTCGACTGCAAGAACTGCTCGAGCACGTTCTTGGCAGTCTCAAGTTCTTTGTTGTTGCCGACCTTCCACAGCGACAACGCCGCTTCGATGCGAACGCGCGGCGCGACCAGTTCGTTCTCACATTGCTCGCGCACCAGCTTGCGCACCTTTGTCAGCAGGCGAACGTTGAACAGGCGTTCTTCGCCGAGCACCGACAGGGCCGCGGAGCGCTCAAAGTCATCGCCGTCGGTGGCGACTGGAGTGAGCAGCGCGATCAGGTCTTTGGCGAAGGTCGTGTCGTCCTTCAATTGCGCCAACGCGAGCGCCGCGCAGAGACGCTGGCGATGGTTCTTGCTCTTGCCAGCAGTCGCCATGACCGCCGTGCGGTAGCCATCGAGGTTGCGATCGGGCGCGACATCAGCCAGCTCGTCGGACAACGGATACAGCTCCGCTGGCTCGACGACTTCAGCCTGCGCCAGCACCGCGGCGACTCGTGCCTGCAGCTCCTGCGCATGGGCGGAGCCAGCGAGAATCGTCAGGCAGGCCGTGGTCAGGCAAACGGCCGAGAGTCCAAAGTTGGCGAAGAAAGGGGACGGCGCCGTGAAGACGTTTCGCATGTTGTGCTTCCAGTTGCATTTGAGTCAGAACATTCCGTCCTGATCCAGCTCCTGAATCGGCATTCGCCACGGCGCGAGGCAATGAAAAACAGGCCGCTACAGGGTCTGGTGAAATCCGCGACGCAGGCAGTTCGCGAGTCTCGAAACAGAACGGATGACGGACAACGTGCCCGGTGCAAGCACCGCGCCTCCATGTCTATAAGTGCACGCGCACCAGTTGCCGAACGGATTTCCGGTAGCGCCAGGCCCCGGGGCAGACCATCTGCCCCAGGTGCTACCGGCCAAAACTCCTCGCGCGAGTCCGCGGACGCGTGCTCAGACCCCGGTAGGGGCGTGGACTTCCCGACCTGTCGGCATAGGGATTGGTGCGCGTGAGCCGCAGTGGGGTTGCAGGCGAGCCCCGCGTCCTGTGGCCTAAGTTGTGTTATGGCAGCCAGATCGGGGCATAGATCATGGTCAGAATCCCCACCGGCATCTGGGCCCGGCGGGACCTGAGGGAGTCGGGCCAAGCCAATCCAAGCCAATCCAGGCGGGCAGGCTCAGGTATGATTTGCCAGTGCCCGGTCTCCATACCCGGCGTAGGCTCCATCCTGTGAGCACGAACCCAAAACACGAGCCTCAACCCGCCGAGCCGGCGCCCGGTCTGACCCACGTCGATGCGCGCGGCCAGGCCAATATGGTTGACGTCGGGGAGAAAGCCGCCACCGCTCGGCGCGCGGTTGCCGAAGCGATCATCCGCCTCGACGACGAAACCTGCGCCTTGCTGTTCGCCGGCGATCTACCCAAGGGCGAAGCGCTGGCAGTGGCGCGCATCGCCGGCATGCAAGCCGCCAAGGAGACCTCGCGCCTGATCCCCTTGTGCCATTCGCTGGCACTCAGCCACGCCGGCGTGTCGTTTGCTCCACACGGCAGCGATGCGGTGCGCATTACGGCCGAAGCCGCAACGGTGTCTGGCACCGGGGTCGAGATGGAAGCGATGACTGCGGCGAGTGTCGCTGCGCTGACAGTCTACGACATGGTCAAGGCGCGCTGCCGTGGTGCGGTCATCGAACAAGTGCGGTTGCTGCACAAATCGGGTGGCAAATCGGGCACCTACGAACGACAACCTGCATCGCGTAGCGGTGACGACCTGGATGGTTCAGGTGTCGATCGCAGCGATTCCGCATGAGTGCACCCCGCATAGCAATTGTTGGCGCGACTGGCGCCGTTGGTCATGAGTTCCTGCGCGTGCTCGCTGAGCGCGAGTTCTCGATGGGCTCGATCAAGCTACTCGCATCGCCGCGCTCTGCCGGGCAGAAGCTGACGTTTCGCGGCGAACAACACGTCGTCCAGGCGCTCGCCGATGACTCGTTCGGCGACGTCGATGTAGTGTTCTTCTCCGCAGGCGGGGAGATCTCGCGCAAGTTTGCGCCGAAGGCCGTCGACGCCGGTGCCGTCGTGATCGACAATAGCTCGGCGTTCCGCATGCAGCACGATGTGCCGTTGGTGGTGCCGGAGGTCAACCGAGCGGCCTTGGCGGGACATCAAGGCATCATCGCCAACCCCAACTGCTCGACCATCATCCTCGTGCTGGCGCTGCAGCCGCTACACCAAGCGGTCGGTTTGCGGTCGGTGGTGGTGTCGACGTACCAAGCAGCGTCCGGAGCGGGGCAGCGTGCGATGGACGAATTGCACCGGGCTACTCGCGCCGTGCTCGCTGGCGAGCAGCCGCCTAAACCGGACGCGTTGGCACAGTCGTTGGCGTTCAATTTGTTCCCGCATGTCGACGTGTTCATGCCGGACGGCTTCACGCGCGAAGAAGACAAGATGCTGTTCGAAGTGCAGAAGATCCTGGCGTTGCCGGAGCTCAAAGTCGACGCGACTTGCGTGCGCGTGCCCGTCGCGCGGTGCCACAGTGAATCGGTCCAAGTACATTTGCAGCGCGAGCTGTCGGTGGCGGACGCGCAGCAATTGTTCGCCGCGACGCCGGGCCTCGAACTTCTCGATGATCCTGCCAACGCGCGCTACCCGATGCCGATTGAATACGCCGGCCGCGATGAAGTCGCAGTGGGGCGGGTGCGGCGCGGCCGGGTGTTCGAACCCGGGCTGACGTTTTGGCTCGTTGGCGACCAACTCAAGAAGGGGGCGGCGCTCAACGCCGTGCAGATCGCCGAAGCACTCTGAGTGCTCAAAGCAGTTCTGAGGGGGTCGTAAAGTGACGGGCCAGAAGACATCACTGTAGATTCCGGTCGCCCGAACCCCTTTGCTTGCCAGCCCTCAGGCAGGATCCACCTGCCCAAGAAACACAATCGATGGCCGCGAAGCGTTCCAAGAGCAAAAAGTCTAAGACCCGGAAGAAGCCTGCCGCCCGTCGCAAGGCGGCCTCTAAGGCCAAGCCTGCTGCCAAGGCCGCCAAGCCAAGGCCGAAGGCTGCCAAGGCAAGGGCCAGCCGCAAGTCGGCCGGTGAAGATCGTCTGGCACAGCTAGAACGCCTTGTCGACATGATGGTCGCGCGGGATGTCGTCGAGGTCGAACTCGAAGAGGGCGGCGCGCGCTGGCGCGTCCGTCGCACCGAGCCACAAGCGGTGACCTATGCGGCAGCTCCGCAGATGGCCATCGCGGCACCGGCAGCTGGCGCGGCCGCCGCCACGGCCGGCGCAGCGGAACCGGCCGTGGCGGAGCCACAAGGGGAATTGTTCAAGTCGCCGATGCTTGGCACCTACTACCAATCCGCCTCGCCGGACGCCGAGCCGTTCGCCAAGGTCGGCGATCGCGTGACCTCGGACACGACCTTGTGCATCATCGAGGCGATGAAGGTGATGAACGAGATCAAGGCGGAACGCGATTTCGAGATCCTCGAAGTCCTCGTCAAGAACGGTGAGCCGGTCGAGTTCGGCCAGCCGATGTTCCTCATTCGCTGAGTCAAATCGATGTTCCATCGCATCCTGGTCGCCAATCGTGGCGAGATCGCGCTGCGCATCCTTCGCGCGTGCAAGGACCTCGGCATCGAGACGGTCGCCGTCTACTCCGAGGCCGATCGTGACAGCCTGCATCTGCGCTACGCCGACGAGACCATCTGCATTGGTCCGGCGTCGAGCAGCATGAGCTACCTCAACATTCCAGCGATCATCGCGGCGGCCGAGATTGCCGACGTCGAGGCGATCCACCCTGGCTACGGGTTCTTGTCGGAGAACGCACACTTCGCCGAGGTTTGCCAAAGCTGCAACATCAAGTTCATCGGCCCGTCTGCCCAGGCGATCACCGATTGTGGCGACAAGGTCGCAGCCAAGGCACTCGCGGCCAAGGCCAACGTGCCGTGTGTGCCGGGTTCTGATGGCCCGGTCGACAACGAACACGACGCGCTGCGCATTGCGCGCGAGATCGGCTTCCCGGTGTTGATCAAGGCAGCGGCCGGTGGCGGTGGTCGCGGCATGCGCGTCGCGCACAACGACCCGAGCCTGGTCACCGGATTTCATTCGGCCCGCAGTGAAGCGGAAAGTGCGTTCAACAACTCGACGGTGTACCTCGAGAAGTTCGTCGACAAGCCGCGCCACGTCGAGATCCAGATCATCGGTGATACCCACGGCAACGTGGTGCACCTCGGCGAACGCGACTGCTCGCTGCAACGTCGGCACCAGAAGCTGATCGAGGAGAGCCCGTGCCCGGTGCTCGACGAAGATACGCGCAAGGCGATGGGCGAAGCGGCGATCCGTCTGGCCAAGGTTGCCAATTACTACTCGGCCGGCACGGTTGAGTTCTTGCTCGACAAGGACAACAACTTCTACTTCATCGAGATCAACTCGCGCATCCAGGTTGAGCACCCAGTCACCGAGGCCGTCACCGATACGGACCTGATCCGCGAGATGATTCTGGTGGCAGCCGGCGAGCCATTGTCGTTCCGGCAGGAAGACATCGAGATGCGCGGCCATGCGATCGAGTTCCGCATCAACGCCGAAGACCCGGACCAAAACTTCAAGCCGTCACCGGGCAAGATCAAGACGTTCGTGCCACCGGCAGGCCCGGGTGTGCGTTGGGATAGCCACGTCTACCAGGGCTACACAGTGCCGCCGCACTATGACTCGATGGTCGGCAAGTTGATCGTGCACCGTCGAACGCGCAAGCAGGCCATCGCGGTAGCCAAGCGAGCTCTGGCGGAGCTGCAGATAGAAGGCATCGCCACGACGGCACCGCTGTTCTTGCGCATCCTCGACCATTCGGACTTCTGTAACGGCGACGTCGATACCGGCTTCATCGACCGTTACTTCACACCAAGGTAGTGCTGCAACGCTGATGGCTGCAAAGCGACGCTGGTCCGAACGCATGCTGTTGGTGACCAATCTCACCGTCGCAAACGTCATTGCTGGACTGTGGATCGCAACCTTCCTGCAACCAAGCGTGCTCGGTACCGACCTCGGCCCAACCAGCCAGGCGATCAGCGGCAGCAACCGCGCGATGATCGTGCCGCTGCAAACTCCGGCGGCATGGCTCGGGTTCTTGGGCAGCGTCGGGTTGCTGTTGTGGAACTTCTCGTGGCTGGTGCGTAGACGCACCCGCACGGTGCCAAGCCATTGGATCGTTAGCGAAACCTCCGGCGGTCCGGTGCGGGTGGCGCGCGAAGCCATCGAAACCGGCATGCGACTCGCTGGCGAAGCGTTGCCGGAGATCACTCGGCTGCGGGTGCAGGTGCAGTTGCCGACGAGCAAACGCGTCGCAATCACCGGCCAGTTCCATTGCGCCGAGGGCCAGAACCACCTGGCTGGGAGCCAACGCTTGCGGCACGCGTTGCTGGATCGTTTCTCAGAACTCGTGAGGCTCGCAGAAGGCGCCAAGGCCGAATTGGAACTCGAGTTCCAGGGCTTCCTTGGCAAGCTCGATAAGAACGCACCCGAGCCTCCCGAACCCGAAGACCCCATGAACTTCCGCGGGCCGCAGTATCCTATCGACGACGAGCCAAGCGATGGCGGTGGCCGTTCATGACGGTTCGCGTCGGAGTGCTGACCGGCGGCGGTGATGCACCGGGTCTCAATGCGGCGATTTGCGGACTCGGTCGGCGGCTGGTGGAGGCTGATGCCGAGTTGATCGGATTCGCCGATGGCTGGCGCGGTATGCTCGAAGATGACACGCGCGACATCAAGAACTGGAACTTCCAACACCTACTCGTGCACGGCGGCACCCTGCTCGGTAGCAGCGACGCCTATCCGTATCGCGATCCGGACGTGATGGTGCCCAAGGTATTGGCAACGATCAAGCGGCACCGACTCGATGCGTTGGTTGCGATTGGCGGCGAGGGCACGCTGGGCGCGGCGAACAGGTTGTTCCAAGAGCATCAGGTGCCGGTGGTTGGCATTCCGAAGACGATCGACAACGACCTCGACGCGACTGACTTCACCTTCGGCTTCTTCTCGGCAGTCGAAGTTGCCACGCGGGCGATGGACGATCTGCGCAGCACCGCCGAGTCGCACAGTCGGGTGATGGTGGTGGAGTGCATGGGCCGTCACGCCGGTTGGATCACCGCGTATGCGGGGGTCGCGGCGGGAGCCGAGGGCATTCTGGTGCCCGAACGCGATGCCCACATCGAAGCGCTGTGCCAACGGCTTGAGCAGGTTCGCAATGGTGGTGCCCGCCACGCCATCATCGCCGTCGCGGAAGGCACCCGCGTCTACGAGGACGGCGAATGCCTGTCGCCGTCTGAAAGGGATGAGTGGGGCAACTACCAGGTTGGTGGCGTGGCCGAATTGCTCGCCCAAAAGGTGGCAGCCAAACTCAGGTGGGATGCTCGATCACTAGTGCTCGGACACCTGCAGAGAGCTGGCAAACCGCTGGCATTTGACCGTATCTTTGCCCTGCGCCTGGGGGCGCGCGCCGCGCGGCTCGTGCTTGAGAAGAAGTTCGGTAGAATGGCAGCCATGCAGGCGGGCGAGATTGTCGACGTGCCGTTGGCGGATGCCGTGGCGGCGCGAAAAGTGCTCACATCGGCGTTTCTCGACAAGTACGAGTCGTTCTTTCTGCCGATCGGAGAACTATGAGCAAACGCAATTGCGAAGGCACATCGAGGGCGTTGGTTGGCATGGCCCTGGCGGTGGGACTGTTCGTCGCGAAGGCGGCGACCCAGATCCCAGTTGGCCAGCCACCAGTAGTCCAGAAACCGGTCACGCAGCCGGGCACACAGTCTGGCTTGATCTTACCGATCCAGCAACCCAACCTGTCAGGTCAGCTGCTCAACGGCGTCTCGCCGCAAGGTGGCGGCCAGGGTGGCCCCGACGAGTTCACCTCGATCTGGTCACGCCCGACGCCCCCCCAGTTCTCGGGCTTTCCGATATTTCCGGCACGCTTGCCGGGCTACGGCAACTACCCGCTGCCAGCCAACCAGGCTGCCGGCGATCCCAACGCCGCGACGTCGCTGTTCGTGCCGCTGCCGCGAGCCGAGCCAGAGCCGCCGGGATGGCCGGCGTGGGTGCGCACGCAGGCAAAGAAGCCTCTGCCGTTTGATCTCACGCTAGGGCTACTGATCAGCCAGGAAGGCCGGGTCTGGCACCGGGAGGCCGATGGCGAGCCGTTCGTGCCGCTGTTCTTTTACGACAAGTTCGCCGCGCTGGCGGTCGGTGCAACCGTGCAGTCACGCGGCACTGCTGCGTTCGAGGTTTTGTTGGAGCGCACGACCCGTATCGAAACGCGTGGCGTGACCACGATGAAGCTCGTCAAGCTCGACGCCGAAACGGTGCACGTGCAGTTCGACGAGTTGTCTTGGTTGCGCCTGACGTGTATTGCGCGCACCAATCGCTTCTCCCTGCCGGACGGTTCGACGATCGAGATGGTTCCCTCGGATCCGGCTCCGGTCGCGGGGCTGATCGGTTTGTTCGGCATGCCCGCAGTTGCAGATCCCGAGAGGCCGCCGCTGGTCGAGATTCGCCGCGTCGACGAGCCTGGTTGGTACGGTGGTCGGGCAACAATGGCCAATCTAGGTGGCGTCGACATCATCTGGAAACACGCCTTCGGCGAGACCCGGATCGCGCCGAACCATCGCGTCACGTTCTTCTTGTCGCCGCCTACCGCTGCGACATTGGCTGGACTGACTCCCGGCGACACGCGCCTCGAACACGATGGTGACAAGGTCACCTGCAAGAGCACTAAGGACACCGAGGTGCAGTGGTGCGGCGCTCGCATCCAGCTGCAACTTGGCGAGAGCGTGACGTTTGAATCGCTCGGGGGTTCGTTCTCCCAACCGGCCGGCACGCGCACCCCAGTTCCAGAGGGAACGCCAATCCCGTCCGGGACAAGCGGCGGCTAGTCCGCGCATGCACCGCGCTCCCTCGGCGGCCGAAGTCGCCCGCGAAGTCCTGGTCGCCCGGCAACGACTGCAGGACCATGTCTTGCACACGCCTTTGGTGCCGTGTGCCTCGATGTCTGACGAGCTTTCGGCGGACATTCGCTGGAAGCTCGAGAACGTTCAGCACACCGGTTCGTTCAAACTGCGCGGCGCCAGCAATGTGCTCTACAGTCTGACCGACGAGCAACGCAGCCGCGGCGTCGTCACCGCATCCTCCGGCAACCACGGCCTCGGTCTCGCCGCGGCGGCGCACCAGCTGAGTGTGCCGGCAACGGTGTTCGTGCCCGAGACCACCCCGGCCAGGAAGCAGGATGCGATTCGTCGCTACGGAGCCACGGTGCACGTTCATGGCAGCGACTGCGTGCTGACCGAGCAGCATGCGCGCGGCGTCGCGGATCAGGAAGCACAGCTCTACGTGTCGCCCTACAACGATGCGATCGTGATCGCAGGGCAAGGTACGGTTGCGCACGAGCTGCTGACGGACTGGCCCGAGGTTGAAGTCGTCTACGTAGCCCTCGGAGGTGGTGGCCTGATCAGCGGCATGGCCGCCTACGCAAAGAGCATTGCCCCGCAGGTCGAGTTCGTTGCCTGCTCGCCAACGGCGTCGCCGGCGATGGCGGAGTGTGTGCGGCGTGGCGCGATCGTTGACGTGCCGTGCGGGCCAACCTGGTCGGACAGCACGGCCGGCGGGGTCGAGCCGGGCGCCATCACCTTCGAATTGTGTCGCGAATTGGTCGATCGCTACATCGATGTCGACGAGCCTGCGATCGAACAAGCCATGCGGGACGCGCTCGTGCACCAGCACCTGCTGGTGGAAGGAGCAGTGGGCGTTGCGATCGCGGCGTGTCGGGCCGATACGGAACTGTGCGGGCGACGGGCGGCGATCGTCGTTTGTGGTGGCAACCTGCCCTACGACTTGGTGCAAAAGCTGGTCGCGAACTAATTCCGAAGTTGTTCAGGCTGTGTCAGGTCCGGTCCCGTGACGATGCAGGAATGCCGTGCCGATGGATGCGAAAATGACCGCCACGAGCGATGCCAGCATGCAGGCCGCAAGCCCGTTCTCCGGGGACGTTGCGCAGTAGAACAGCCATCCGGATGCGAGGGTGCCGAGCAACCGGCCGAGAGCATTGGCTGCGTAGTAGAAGCCGACGCGTTCGGACGTTCGCTCATCGGGATTGAGGGCGACAATCAGCCAACTGTGCAGGCTACTGCTGATTGCGAACAAGACGCCGTAAGCGCACAGGCCGACGACCAAGGCCAACACCGGTTGCACTTCCAGCCAGACCAACGTCGCGGTAGCGGCGAGGGGCAGCAGCAACAGCGCGGTGCAATACAACACGGCCTTGGTGCCAGCTGGCACCGAAGCAGGCTTGACGATGCGCGGCGTGGCTGCCTGCACGATGCCGTAGACGATGACCCAGGCCGCCAGGAAGCCTCCGACTGCTGGGTGGCTCCAAGCATGCGATACGAGATAGAGCGGCAACGCCACGGCAAACCACGCGTCCCGTGAGCCAAACAAGAACGTGCGCGCAAAGCTCAGCCACAGGATGCTGCGATCGTGGCGAAACAAACCGGCCAGACTCGCCGATGGGCGACCGGGCCGTGGTTTGACTGTCCACAGCCCAAGCATGGCCATGCCAGCTAGCGCGGTGGCCAAACCCCAGTTGGTGTTCTGGAAGCCAAAGGTGCTGAGCAGCGCTCCCCCGAGGAAGAAGCCGAGGCCCTTCATCGTGTTCTTGCTGCCGGTCATCCACGCAATGAGGCTGAACAACCCGACGCTCGAGTGCTCCGGTGCAAGTTGCTTCACGTAGCTCTTGGCGCTCGTCTTGACGAGGTCTTTGGCGACCCCAGACAAGACCTGCGTCATCATCACATAGGCGATCGTGAGCTGGGCGCTATCGACACTCAGCAAGGCACACGCCAACGCCTGCAGCAGCAACCCGAGGATCATCGGGGTCTTGAGTCCGAACCGCGCCCCGAGGAAGCCACCCAGCAGGTTGGTGATCACTCCTGCGACTTCGTATGGCACCAGCATCAAGGCCAGCGCCCAGGCAGTCTCACCCTGTTCGTGCAGGTGGAGCAGCACCAACATGCGCAGGGCTCCGTCGCTGAGCGTGAACACCCAGTAACACAGTGTGACCAGCAAGTAGCCGCGCAGATTGGTGCCGGTGCTCATGCTTGTTGCATGCAGCGAACGAGGTCAACCATGCGGTTCACGTAGCCCCATTCGTTGTCGTACCAGATCATGACCTTGACCAGACGCTTGTCGACGACTCGCGTGCAGCCAGCATCGACGATGCCGCTGCGGGCATCGTTTACGAAGTCCGAGCTGACCAGGGGGCGCGTCTCGAACCCGAGCACGCCACGCATGCCACCATCTGCCGCGGCTTGCAGCGCCGCATGTACTTCTTCGACCGTGGTGTCTTTGAGCATTGAGAACGAGCAGTCCGTCAGCGATGCATTCAGCACTGGAACGCGAACCGCGATGCTGTCGAGCCTGCCGGCGAGCTCGGGCACGATCAGCGTCACTGCCGTTGCGGAATTGGTCGAGGTCGGAATCAGATTGACCAGCGCCGAACGCGCCCGACGAACGTCGTTGTGGGGGCGGTCGACGACCACCTGCGTATTGGTTGGGTTGTGCAACGTCGTGACCATGCCGCGTTCGATCCCGATCGCATCGTGCAGCACGCGCACGACTGGCGCGAGGCAGTTGGTTGTGCACGAGGCTGCCGTGACAATCGTTTCGTCGGCGAACGCACAACTCTGGTGGTTGACGCCATAGACGAGGTTGGGCACATCCTTGACTGGGTTCGAAACCAACACGCGCCGAGCTCCGGCTTTGAGGTGCGGTTGGCATTGTTCGCGTTGACGGAGCTGACCGCTGCAGTCGACGACGATGTCGATCTTGTGTTCGGCCCACGGCAGCTTGGCAAACGAACTGTGCTGGGTAAGCGCGATGCGCTGCTCGCCAACCACGAGGTCGCCGTCCTGTTCGCTTACCGGTTGCTCGTAGCGGCCATGCACCGAGTCGAACTCCAAGCCGAGTGCGAGGCTCTCCGGATCTCCGTTCGGCTCATTGCAGCAGACGACGTTCAGATCGTTGGCGACTGCGGTTCGGAGAAACAAACGGCCCATGCGACCGAGTCCATTGATCGCGATGGTGTTGCCGGGGCGCTTCATGTTCGGCTTCGATTGGCTGCTCATGTGGTCCTGCGAATGCTATCCGTCCAGCCAAACTGTTCGACTGCCAGCCTCGCGTTCTGCAGCGGCATCGCCTCGCCCGCAAGAACCGGGTAAGCTCAGCAGCGCAATGTCTCGCCTCTCCGTACTGGTCGCCATCGCTGGGCTGCTCTCGCCAATGGCAGCGCAGCGCGTCGCAGAGGCGAGCGAACCCAATGCGAGCACCATTTCGGCGACGTTCTTGCCGTGCGGCCAGGAGGCGTTGGGCACGCTTTCCTCAAACGTTGATGAAGATTGGTTCCGGATCGTGTTGGCCGCCCCGACCGACCTCCGGATGGCAACAGGTCCAACTTGGAGCAACCAGATCGGCGATACCGTGCTGACGTTGCTCGACAGCACCGGCGGTGCTCTGCGTGCCAACGACGACGGCTTTGGCACGGGCTATTACTCCGACCTGTTCGCCAAGGGCCTGCCGGCCGGCACCTACTTCGCGGCCATCACGGCGGGGCCAAATGCTGCCAGCAGCGGTAGCTACCTGCTCGATGTGCGCTGCGAACCAGCCATGACGATCAGTACACCGCTGACGACCAACGAGGGCCCGGAGAATAACGATCCGCGCACCGGCGGAACCGCGACCAACGTGTTGTTGCCGGTGCGTTGCAACGGCGACCTCTCGTCGACGGGCCACACCGGCGACTGGGATTTTTGGCGCATCCTGGCATTCGGCGACAACGTGCTGCGCATTCGCCTTACGGGCACCGCCAACCACGTCGGCATGCCAGCCGAGGATCTTGCGGTTTATCTGTTTGATGGCGGTACGCCGCCCAACTACGTCGCCGGGCCGTTCTTCGCCAGCGATACGTCAGAGTGGGACCAGGCGATCGATGTGCGCATTGCGGGCGGCTTCCACCACGTTGCCGTGCGCGGCATCGTTGGCAGCCAACCCGGCAGCTACTACCTCGACCTGCAAACTCGCGCCTCGTCGTCGGCGACGGTCTTTGCCGGCGGTTGCGGCGGCCGCACACTCGGGCTTGCCATGAGCAACCTGCCGGTGGGTATGCCTCAGGTGCTCGAAGCAGCGTTTTTGGGAACCACCTACTCGATCGAAGGCGCCAACCTCGGCAACACCGGGTTTGCCTTCCACGTCATCGGCCTGGCCGCAACCTCGATCGACCTTACGCCATTTGGCGCGATCGGCTGCACGCTCGAAGTGTCCTACCTCGACACGGTCTTTCAGTTTGCCGACGCGGTTGGCCGCGCGACGTGGACCGTGTTTGTGCCGGACAACGTCAGCTTGCTCGGCACGACGCTGCACAGCCAGGCCGCGGTGCTCGACTTGTCGAACCCGCTCGGCATCACGATCAGCAACCGGGTCGCGACGACCATCGGCCACTAGCCCGAGCGCAAGACCTACAGCTTCTTGATGCGCAGGTTCCGGTAGGCAACTTCGTCACCATGATCCTGCAGCGCCATACGTCCCTGCTTGGCGCTGCCAAACGGCCAGTTCTTGAACTTGCTGTTCTTGATCATCTTCAGCCACTCGGGCCCGGCACACGGCGTATCGACGACCTTCGCGCCGTTTAGGTAGTGCTGCAAACGCCCGTTCTTCACGACCAAACGGCCTTCGTTCCAAGAGCCGGCGGGCCGCACGGTCTTGCCCTTTGCGGCGATCAGATCATAGAGCGCACCGACGGCGTGGCGTCCGCCCGGCTTGGCACCGGCATCATCAATCACCTGGTATTCCGGACCACTGAAGTAGGTCTGCTTGCCAACGTCTGTGACGTGCCACATGACGCCCGAGTTGCCGCGCTCAGAGATGCGGAATGAGAACCGGAAGTCGAAGTCGCCGTACATCTCGCGTGAGACCAGGTCGCCGCCGCCGCCCTTGGCTTCGTGCACAATGGCCGCATCGCGTACCACCCAGCCCTTGGCGGGCATTGTGTCCTTCTTGTAGCCCGTCCAGTGTTCGATGGTCTTGCCGTCGAACAGCGACACGAAGCCCTGCTTCTTCTCGGTTTCGTGCAACCGGTTGAGCGGCGTCGGCGACAGCGTCACCTTGCCCGTCGCGGCCCACTCACTGCCGCGAGCCACCAGCATGCGCAGCTGCGGGTCATGCCAGGTCGCATGCGACGGCACATTGTTTTTCCAGACATGGCCGAGCGGCGTATGGAACACGCGGCCCTTGCCAAAATTGCTCGCAGTAACCATTGGCTCGTGACGGTTGGTGCCGCCGGTCTTCGGGTCGCTGAAGGCACTCATCAACACTTGGTACTGCGCACCTTCTGTGTGCTTGAGGCGATGGTAGAGCTCGTCTGGATGCATACGCAGATCGCTCATGCCGCGCGTGATCGGGTGGTTGTGATCGACGACAACCACATCAAACGGGTGATAGCGACCGTGGCCGGTGCCTTTGCGCCACAACAGCCCCACCATGATTTCGTATTCGTGCCAGCCGGTAAAGGCATTGTCGGCGGCGTGAATGATGGTGACCCCACAGCCCGCCTGCACAGCTTGCAAGAACGCCGCTTCTGCCGCCTCGCCCCAGCGTCGGCCGTTGTAATCGAGCACGATTAGATCGAGCTTGCCCGCGGCGTGCTGCTCGGCGACCGACGGCAGGTCCTGGCCCGGGTCGTAGGTGATGGTGACGTCGAACCGGCCGCTCTCCTCAAGCACGGCGGCGATCGCCGGCGACGTCCACTTCCAATCGTGGTTGTTGGCTCCGGACACGAGCAGTGTCTGGATGGGGGGATCTTGTGGAGAGAGGGTAGCGGCAACTGCCCAGAGCACGGTGGCGACGAACATTGCAGAACACTAGCCGGTCAGACTCACTCTGGCGATGCATCGTGTGGTGCTGTATCCGTAACTGCTATGCAACTGTGTGTCTCGCCGGCGCTGGTACTCGCTGCAGCGCTTTGCACCCCGAGCTTCGCCACCGCTTTGCCGCAGCTGGCTGCTCTGGAGCGCGCCGTGGCCGATGCCGAGGCCCGGGCGGTCCGCACAGGGGTCGCCATCAGCGATGCCAACGGTCGCGTGCTCTACCGCCACCGCGTCGCCGAGGCGTTTACCCCAGCGAGCAACATGAAGTTGCTGACCGCAGCTGGAGTCTTGCACGGCCTGGGGCCGGACTTCGAGTTCCGCACGGTCTTCCGCGTTGCCAACGGTGAGTTGCTGGTCGAAGCGAGCGGCGATCCGAATTGGTTGCGTGGCACCGACGACGATCCAGCCAAGGTATTTGCCAGGGTCATCGAGGCACTGCGCAGCCGCGGCCTGCAACGCATCCGCTCCGTGCGCTTGGTTGCCGGCACGTTTGTCGGTCCGGCGCGACCGCCGACGTGGCCCAAGAACCAGCTATACACGTACTACTGTGCACCAACCGGCGCATTCGTGCTCGAGCAGGGCACGTTCGTCATGAGCATCCAACGCAGCGGTGGGGCCAGAGCCAAGGTGCGACTGGTTGCGCCAACCTCCGGTTACCCCATCCGCGGATCGATCGCCGAAGTCAGCGCAATGAAGGGCGCCGTCTACGGTGCAATCGATCAGGGCGACGCGATCAAGGTGCGCGGCAAGTTCTACAAGAAGTCGCCGCGGGTAGAGATCACGACGGCGATGAACGATCCGGAGCGATGGTTCCGCGACACGTTGATCCACCACCTCAAGCTCGCTGGGGTGCGCATCGATCCTGCGGCGGGCAAGACCTCGCTCGGGGTCATCTACGAGCATCGCACCGGCTTGGCACCAGCGTTGCGCCGCATGCTCGAAGACTCGTCCAACTTTGCCGCGGAGCAGTGCATGCGCGTGCTCGGTGCCCACACCAACAACGACGGCAGCTTGCAAGGCGGCCGCGAAGCGCTGCACGACCAGATCACCAAGCTGGTCGGCGTGATGCCCGATGGCGTACGCATTGTCGATGGCTCCGGCTTGTCCAAGGAGAACCGGGTCACGCCTGGCTTGATGCTCGTGACCATGCTGAAGAGCATCGGCGGCGCGCACGGCGCGTTGCTGCACGGCTCGCTCGCCGTCGCCGGCCAGACCGGCACACTCGAAGACCGATTCCAAGGCAGCAAACTGGTCGGTCTCGTTCGCGCCAAGACCGGCTGGATTCGCGGTGCATCGTCGCTGTCTGGCTTCGTCGAACTCCCAGACGGCAAGGTGCGATGGTTCTCGATCTTGATGAACTACGACCGCGGCCGCAACGGCCTCAACAAGCACCTCAAGCGCATCCAGGAACACATCGTCACAGCCGTCGCCGGTATCGGTAGCAACTGATGGGCCACGACTACACCCCGTATGTCACGCTCGCCGAACGCCTGGCCCGCCTGGCCGGCGACGAACTGCTTCAGCATCGGCGTTCGCCGGTCGTCAGCGAGTCCAAGGGGCGCCGTCGAGAACTCGTGACCGCCGCCGACCGCGCCGCCGAGCACATCGTCGTGAGCGGGCTGCAAGCAGCGTTTCCCGAACACGGTGTGCTCGCCGAAGAGGGCGTGCTGACGACGCAAGGCAAGCCGAGTAACGAGTCGGATTGGCTCTGGATCGTGGACCCACTCGATGGCACGACCAACTTCGTGCACGGCATCCCGTTCTACTGCGTCGCGATTGCGCTCGCCTATCAGGGCACGCCAGTTGTTGGTGTCGTGCACGCGCCAGCCCTAGGCGAAACGTTTGTCGCCAGTGCCGGCGGGGGGGCAGTCCGTCGCTACCAAGATGGTCGCGAGCAGAAACTGTCGGTGTCGGGCACAAGTGAGTTTGCCGACGCGCTGCTCGCGACTGGCTTCTCCTACAATCGCAACGAACCGGGACGCGACGACAACACCGGCAACCTCGCCCGCATCCTGCCGCACTGTCGCGACCTGCGCCGCCTCGGTTCGGCAGAGCTCGATCTGTGCCTGGTCGCCAGCGGTCAATACGACGGCTACTGGGAACGCTACCTGGCGCCCTACGACGTTGCCGCGGGCGCCATCCTTGTTCGCGAGGCTGGAGGAGTCGTGACCGATTTCGACAATGGCGACAACTGGTTGTTCGGGGATTCGGTGCTCGCGAGCAACGGTCGGGTGCACGACGAACTGCGCGGCATGCTGAGCAACAAGCCCGAGAAAAGAGACCAGAGAGAGGATCGCGCCTAGACCGGAACCTTCTCGCGCGTCATCTCGCCATCGTGCGCCTCGACGAGACGCACAAAGTGGGCGCCACGCCCGAACGGTGTGCGCTGGAGCAACGGCCGCAGGAATCCGATCAAGGCCATTTCATCCGGGCCGCAGAAGAACAGGATGCACTCCCCGCCGCCGTGTTCATCGCCGTCGTATTCGCCGAGGCCGGCCTCCTGCACCGCCGCAGCGAGTTGCTCGGTCATTAGCGCGATCTCATCGCGCTCCTCGTTGGTGCCCATTTGGCGGTTGCTGAGCCGGATCACGACCAGCAGATCCCGCTCGGCCTCAGGGCCTTGAGAGCCTACTGGAAGCAGGCCCGACGGGCCGCCGTCATCCGGATTGTCAGAATCAAGGCTCATGGGCGCAGCCTAGTTCGTGGTGAAGGCTTGTGCCACGAGGTTGTTCTGGCGCTGGCCAACCGGACCCCACCCGCTATACTGAGGGGTCCGCAAGTTGGCCACGAACTCAAAAAAGACCCCTCGGAAGCCCGCCAAGGCCCGTCGCCCTGCCGCCAAGACCGGACGGCCTGCCGCCAAGACCTCCGCTGCGCCAGCAATCGGGGTGACGCACGTCGTCGTCAAGGGGGCGCGTGAGCACAACTTGAAGGGCGTCGACCTGTCATTCCCCCGCGACACGCTGACGACGTTCACGGGTGTGTCCGGTTCGGGTAAGTCGAGCCTGGCCTACCACACGATCTACCAGGAAGGACAGCGCCGCTTCCTTGAGAGCCTCAGCTCGTATGCGCGTCAGTTTCTGGGGCGCATGGAGAAGCCCAAGGTCGACATGGTCGAAGGCCTGTCACCGACGGTTTCGATTGACCAAAAATCGACCAGCCACTCGGCGCGCTCGACGGTTGGCACGCTGACCGAGACGCTCGACTTCATGCGGCTGTTGTGGTCGCGACTGGGCGAGCCGAGCTGCCCCGATTGTGGCGCGCAGATCGAATCTTGGTCACCGGATCGCATCGTGGACAGCATCCTGGTCGAACACACGGGGCTGGCCGCGATGGTGCTGGCACCCGTCGTGCGCGAACGCAAAGGCGAGTACCGCAAAGAACTGGTTGAGTGGGCGCAGAAGGGTTTCGTTCGGGCACGCATCGACGGAGTCGTGCGAAGGCTCGATGAAGACATCCAGCTGGAACGCTACGCCTACCACAACATCGAACTGATCATCGATCGTTTGACCATCCGCAAGAACGTGCGCTCGCGGGTCGCCGAGGCCGTCGAGCAAGCGGTGCAACTGGGCGATGGCCTGTGCGTGATCGTCGATGCGAAGGGCGAGAACGACCGGTTGTTCTCGACGCAACGCAGCTGTCCGAACGGACACGGTGCCTTGCCGGAGATGGAACCGCGGTTGTTCTCGTTCAACAGCCCGATCGGCGCGTGCTCGCGCTGCGACGGCCTCGGCGAGACCTTTGGATTCGTGCCGGACCTACTCGTCAACGATCCCGACAAGTCGATCCGTGACGGCGCGCTGCACGTTTTCACCGATCAGGGGCGCATCGTTTACGGCCGCCTGACCATTGATCATCTGGCGGCGGTGGCCAAGGCCTTCAAGTTCAGCGTCGACACGCCGTGGAAGAAGCTGAAGAAGAGCGCGCAGAAGATCGTGCTGCGCGGCTCGGGCAAGCAGAAGTTTGAGTTCTCATGGCAGCGCAAGAGCCAGCTGTTCACGTCGTCGGGCAGCGACCGCATCGCGTTCCCAGGCGTGCTCGGGCATCTTGAGAACGTCTACCGGCCTTCGCGGGCACGCCACCTCGACCGCTTCCGGGCGTCGACGAGCTGCCCCGATTGTGAGGGATCGCGTCTTTCCGCCGCCGCCCGTGCGGTGAGCTTTCAGGGCCAATCGTTGCCCGAGGTGCTCGACCAGACGGTCGACAAGGCGCTCGCATGGGTACAGGCCATCAAGTTGACCGGCAACGCCAAGAAGATCGGTTGCGACATCGTGATCGAGATCGAGCGCCGCCTGGTGTTTCTCGCCGATGTCGGCCTCGGCTACCTGACTCTGTCGCGGCGCGCAAAAACGCTGTCCGGTGGCGAGTCGCAGCGCATCCGGCTGGCGGCTCAGGTTGGCGCCGGCCTGCGCGGCATCCTGTATGTGCTCGACGAGCCTAGCATCGGCCTGCACGCGCGGGATCAACAACGCCTGCTTAAGACCCTCGAGGCGCTGCGCGATCGTGGCAACACCGTGGTCGTGGTCGAACATGACGAAGAGACCATGTTGCGCAGCGACTTCCTCGTCGATGTTGGGCCACAAGCTGGCGTGCATGGTGGCGAAATCGTCGCATCCGGCACGCCTGCCGAAGTACGCGAGACTCCCGCTTCATTGACGGGCCAATACCTGCGCGGCGAGCTATCGGTGCCGATGCCGAGCACCCGCCGCAGCAAGGACCTCGGCGCCCAGAAGATC
>JAPYTD010000153.1 GCA_029936315.1 Planctomycetota bacterium
TCGACTCACCCGACCAGTAATGTTGCACGTCTCACCTCTTGCCCAACAGCATCACATGATTCGTAACCTCCTGATTGTCCTCGGATTTCTTGGTGCTGCTTTGCCAGCGCAGGTCACGTTCCATCAGCCGGATGGCAAAAAGTTGGTCGCCGCCGACGTCGAGATTGAGAAGCTTGGTGGCGATATGCAATTTGTCGAGGGGCCAGTGTGGCTCGGCGACCGGAAGGAGCTGGTGTTCTCGGACATTCCGCGCGGCAAGCTGCTGCGCTGGAGTGAGAAGGACGGCGTGGTGGAGTGGCGCGACAGCAAGCAGAGCAATGGCAACACCATTGACCAAAGGGGCCGGCTGATCTCATGTCAGCACGCGGGGCGCAACGTGGTGCGATACGAGGCTAACGGTCAGGTCACGGTGCTTGCCTCAAGCTACGACGGCAAGTTGTTGAACTCGCCGAACGACGTGGATGTGGGCCGCGACGGCACGATTTGGTTTACCGACCCGACCTATGGCTTGCGTGGACGCAAGAAGGAGCAGGCTGGCAATTTCGTCTACCGGCTCAATGCGAGGACAGGCGATCTAGCGATTGTGCAACGCGACTTCGATATGCCCAATGGCATTTGCTTGTCGCCTGCCGGCGATACGCTGTACATTGCCGATAGCGGTAGCAAGCAGCGCGTCGGGGCCTTCGTTGTGCAGCCAGACCTCACCCTTGGCGAGCCGGTGTTTTGGCTCAAGGGCGGAGCAGATGGAATCCGTTGCGATAAGCTCGGCAACATCTACACCGCAGCTCGTGATGGTGTTCGGATCTACTCGCCGACCGGCACACATCTCGCGACGATTGCCTTGCCTGAGGTGCCCGCGAACATCGCGTTTGGCGGAAACGTGCGCCGCGACCTCTATGTCACGGCGCGGACATCGCTCTATCGCGTCCGCATGCGTGTTGCGGGGCCGCTCACAGCGCGCGAGGCGTGGACGACACCAGTGAGATTGGGTCGGCCCAGTGATACCTCTGGCCGCTACTCCGACCGCAGGTATCGCTTGCAAAAGCAGCTAGCCGATGGCGTTGGGGCTGGACTTGAGTGGTTGAAGAATCATCAGGATGAGGATGGCAAGTGGGACTGCGATCAATTCATGAAGCACGATACGGAGGGCGCGGCTTGCGACGGAGCTGGCAATCCTGTGCATGACGTAGGCGTTACCGGCCTCGCGCTGTTGGCATTCCTTGGCGACGGCAACACCCTACGTTCGGGCCCCTACAAGAACGTTGTCAAGAAGGCTGTCGTTTGGTTGCGTTCGCAGCAACAAGAGAACGGCCTGTTCGGATCCGACGCTTCACACGATTTCTGCTACGACCACGCCATCGCTACCTATGCGATGTGTGAGGCATATGGGCTATCGGGATATAAGTTGCTCCGGCCCAATGTTCAGCGTGCGCTGGATTACCTTGAGTCGCATCGCAATGCGGACCGTGTCTGGCGCTACCAGCCCCAAGATGGCGACAACGATACGTCGATTACCGGCTGGGCAATCATGGCCTACAAGACGGGCGACCACATGGGCTTGAAGGTCAACGATAAGGCGCTTTCGGCGTGTGCTAAGTGGCTGGATGAAGTTTCCGACCAAACTGGTCGTCACGGTTACACCAAGAAAGGCGAGCGCAGTTCTCGGCATCCGGGTGACCATGCGACGCGCTTTCCCGTTACTGAAGGCGAGGCGATCACCGCCGTTGGTTTGTTCTGCCGACTTTTCCTGGGGCAAGATCCCAAGGACAAGCCGGTCATGACGGCTGCCGCCGATCTCATCAAGGCAAAGCCACCGGTTTGGAGTTGGGAGCAAGGCAGTATCGATCACTACTATTGGTACTGGGCGAGCCACGCCATGTTCCAGATGGGCGGTGAGTATTGGGACAAATGGCAACGCCGCTTGGTGGTGGCCGTTCTGCCAAATCAGCACGACGCACTCCAGAGCAAGAACCTAGCCGGGTCGTGGGATCCCGTCGGTGTCTGGGGGGTAGATGGCGGTCGCGTCTACAGCACCGCGATGCTGACGTTGACGCTCGAATCAAACTATCGCTACACCAAGTACGTGGTGCGTTGATCCGCTGACCCGTCGCCACGAGGACTCCGTGCCGTCAACACGAGCCACGTGATCGTCGCTATCCAGAGGATCTTCTGCGCGCTCGGCAACAGCGGAGTCACGTCCAGCACGCCCCATTCCGTCAGTGCGAAGAACACGCCGGTGACACTCGCGATGGCGAACACCAGCCACCCCGCGACTCGTGGGATCTTCGCCGACTCGGTCGCGCGCAATTCGCGCAACACCGGAACGCTGGCCAGCAATGAACACAGTGCGAACACCAGCACGATCGTGCCGTGGTCGATCGGCAGATCGAAGATGACCTGCACGCACATAAACAGTGCAGCCGCGGTGGACATCAGGCCGGTCGCTTTCGCGAACCATGCAAGGCGCCGACAACAGAACGACAGCGGCAAGAATCCACCGACCATGATCACGAGCGCGCTGAGCAGCGCCAGCATTGGGCCGACTGCGTTGGGCTCGCCGTTCCACGCGCGCGTCATCAACAGGTCGCACATGAAGTTGTGCCAGAATCGATAACCCGTGCCCGACGCGTCGAACCGGTCGCCGCCGGGATAGCACAGCATCGACGCGGCCAGCAGCACAGCAGACGACAAGGTCGCGGCAATCGTCAGCCGTGCGCTCGTCAACTGCTGCGAATTGCTCATGTTCAATCCAGGAACAGGTCGTCGATCAACGGCGCCCCAACGTTCACCGCATACGGATCGAAGTCGGTTACACCGGTTTCGCGGAGCACGTCCTCGTCGATGCAGAAGTTGCCGGTGAACTCCCGGCTGTCGCGCGTCAGGATCGCGTGCGCTGCATCCGCCACGATCGACGGCTGCCGCGCCGCATTCGCGAGTGCGCTGCCACCGAGCATGCGCACGGCAGCGGTCGCGATGACGGTGCGCGGCCAGAGCGCGTTGACCGCGATCCCATCGGCGGCGAACTCCGCCGACATGCCGAGCACCCAGACGCTCATCGCGTACTTGGCGAGGGTGTAGGCCGCGTGGCCGCGAAACCACTTACTGTGCATGACGAGCGGCGGCGACAGGTTGAGGATGTGCGGGTTGTCGGCGGTGCGTAGATGCGGGATGCAGAGCTGGGAGCACAGAAACGAACCACGCGCGTTGATGTCGTGCATCAAGTCGAAGCGCTTCATCGGCGTATCGAGGGTGCCGGTCAGGCTGATTGCGCTCGCGTTGTTGACCAAGATGTCGATTCGGCCGAACTGCTCGACCGTGCGCTCGACGGCGAGGCGAACAGCGTTGTCATCTCGCAGATCGGCTTGGCACGCGATCGCGTGACCGCCGGCAGCTTCGACTTCTTCAGCCACCGAGTGGATCGTGCCTTCGAGTTTCGGGTGCGGCGTCGCGGTCTTCGCGACGATCGCGACGTTGGCGCCATCGGCCGCGGCGCGCAACGCGATCGCGCGACCGATACCGCGACTGGCGCCGGTGACAAACAGAGTCTTGCCGTTCAGGCTTCGCAAATCAGCGTTCACATCATCTCCTCGGGGTACTCGGTCAAGCTACGGTGGCCGGCCTGCACCTTGGCGGCCAGCGCCAGGGTCTCCGGATAGACGCGATCGAAGAACACGCGCGCAGTCGCGATCTTCGCCGCGTAGAACGGGTCTTCGTCGCGCTTCGGCAGGCAGACCTTGACGATCCGCGCCCACATCGAGGCGAGCACGACGTGGCCGAAGAACCGCGTGAACTCGGTCGCGCCGGCCGCGGGGAAGTACGGGTCGCCCGCGCCTTTGGTCATCATCAACATCGTCAGTTGTTGCAGGCCGCGCACGCCTTGGTGCAGCGGTTTCGTGAACGGCGCCATCTCGGGATCGTCACGATTCGTCGCGACGAACTCCTGGATCGGCCACAGGAACTCCCGCAACGACCGGCCCATGTTC
>JAPYTD010000063.1:0-8286 GCA_029936315.1 Planctomycetota bacterium
GTCTTGGCTATTGGCAAGGAAACTAGGCAAGTCCCCTCCGGAGTTGCGCGTATCGGTGGATCTGTTCATGGTCAATGCTTTGTCGATCTGTATCGACTGATCGGCTCATCAGGCCTCCAGATGAAGTAGGTGTGTTGCAAAGTGCGGCACGGTGCCCGAAAAACTCATGCCACCGATGTCTCGTAAACTCAAAGGCACAGCAGCGGCTCCAGGGATTGCGATTGCGGCCGTTGTGCACTTCCACACGACGCTCGATCAGATCCCGATCTACACGGTTGCGGAAGAGGATGTGGCGGCTGAGATCGGACGGCTATCGGGCGCGATCGAAACCGTCACAGAGAGTCTGCTCGATCTGCAGAAGGAACTGGCCGGTGCGATTGGCAAGCACGACGTGCGGATCTACGACGCGCAGCTGGCCATCCTGCACGACAAGACGTTCCGCAAGGATGTCGAAGACGAAGTAACCGAGCGACAGGCCAACCTCGAGGTTGCCTTGCAACGAGTGATCGCCCGCTACGAAGGCGTGTTCGATGCGATGGATAACGTGGCGATGCGTGAGCGTGCTGCGGACCTCAGGGACATTGGTCGTCAGTTGGTCGGTGCCTTGGTCGCGATCGGCCGGCAAAAGTACATCGCGGATGGAGCGGACTACTTGTTTGCCGCTGACGAGTTCTTGCCCAGCGACGCGGGCATTCTCGATCGTGCCCACATCCGCGGTATCGTCACGGCGCACGGCGGCAAGTATTCGCACGGCGCCATCCTGGCACGTTCTCTTGGCATCCCGGCTATCGTCGGTGTCGACGGCTTCATGCAGGAGACCACCAGCGGTGCCATGGCGATCCTGGATGGGGATGCCGGCATCGTGCTGCTTGATCCGACGATCGAGGAACTCGCCGACTACGAGCGACGTCTCAGCGAACAACAGTCCGTCGATTCCCGCATCTCCGAGCTGCGCTTCCAACCATCGGTCACGCCGGACGGCACCAGTGTGCGGCTGATGGCCAACGTCGAAGGCGTGCAGGATCTTGAAGCCCTTGAACTCGACACGATGGCGGGCATCGGGTTGTTCCGCACTGAGTTTGCGTTCATGGAGCGCCGGCAGTTTCCGACCGAAGAAGAGCAGGTCGCGATGTACTTGCGCGCGGTGGAGAGCGCCGACGGCAAGCCGGTCACCTTCCGCACGCTGGATGTCGGCGGCGACAAGCCGCTGGGCTACTTCCAGATGCCGGAAGAGCGCAATCCAGTGCTCGGTTGGCGTGGCATCCGGTTGTGCTTGGCCTGGCCCGACATTCTCTACACGCAACTGCGCGCGATCCTGCGTGCCAGTGCGCTCGGCCATGCGCGCATTCTGCTGCCGATGATCACGACGCGTTCGGAAGTCGTGCGGTGTCGCGAGGTGTTGGATCAGTTGACGGCGGACTTGCGCGCCAATGACGTCGCTTACGATGCGCAGATCGAGCTGGGCATCATGGTCGAAGTGCCGGTATTGGTGCCGGTGCTGCCCGAAATCTTGGAAGTGGTCGACTTCGTGTCCGTTGGCACCAACGACCTGGTGCAATACCTGCTAGCCGTGGACCGCGACAACCAACGCGTCGCCAAGATGTACGACCCGTTCCATCCGGGCGTGTTACGGGTGCTGTCGCAGATTGCCGAGGCCGCCCTGGCATCTGGCAAGAGCGCCTCGATCTGCGGGGAGATCGCTGGAGACCACTGGTTTACTCCGTTGCTGATCGGGCTCGGTTTCCGCGAACTGTCGATGGCGCCGGTGTTCTTGCCGCGCGTGAAGTTGATGGTGCGCAGTTTCTCGCTCGACGAGTGCCGTGATCTGGCGACACGGGCGTTGGCGATGCGTGCGACTTCCCAGATTCGCGACTTGGTGCACCAAGAGATCCAGCCGCGTTGGGCCGCCCAGTTGCGCAGTCCTAGCGACGACACCTTCGGGGGCGCACCGGCATGAGTCGATTGCGCTTGCGGCGCGGCAATTGGTCCGTGCAGGAGTTGGAGCGGCTGCGTTTGTTGTTGCCGAACCGCGGCGTAGAACAAACTGCGTTGCTCCTGCGTCGTTCGGCTGACAGCGTCTTGCGCAAGGCGCTCGACCTGTTACGTGTTCCGACGCGCAAGGGAGCCTGGACTGAGAGCGATGACTGGCAGCTGCGCCAAGCTTGGGGTGCGGTCGAACTGCGCTTGTTGGCGCCGATGTTGGGTAGGCCGACGTCTGAGGTTCGCCGGCGAGCGAGCCAGCTGCGTCAACGGTTTGTGGAAGGCCAGTGGACGCGCACCGAGTTGCGGCTGCTCAAGAAGCTCTACGGGACACGCACGGACGCCGACTTGGAGGTCTCGTTGATGCGCAGCCGCACCGAGATTGCAGTGGCGGCGAAGGGTCTCTGCCTGGCCAAGGACAAACGCTTCCAAGCCGCGCAGGTTAGCAGCGCACGAGCCCGCCAAGGCGCAGCACTGGCTGCGGCGTTGGTGGCGCAGTCGGACGGCAATTCATCCAGCAAGAGACCGGGCAATACGGGCAAGCGCTCGTCGATGCCCCGCTGGACTACGGACGAGGTGGAGCAGTTGCGCAAGCTCTATCCGGATCAGGACAACCTGGCGGTGGCGCGCGCCTTGGGCCGGTCGGTGACCAGTGTGGCCAACAAGGCGTATCAGTTGGGCATCCACAAGACGGCGGCCCTGTTGACGAGCATCGGTCGATCCAACATCGCGTTCCGTTATGCGAGTGATGATGCGGCAACTCGACCAAACGAGCGGTTTGCTGAGAATGGCGACAGCGCGGCGGCCACCCGCGAGAGCGGGCAAACTCAGCTGCCCCCCGGCCCGATCCCGCCTGAGGCCCCCTTGGTCCCGGCAGTAGGTAGTTCTAAATCCCGCATAGATAATACGTTGGATCGTGCGGCCGCAACGGGCCAACAGTCCAGTGCTGACGGGGACTGAGCACCACCGGCCGGACTCTGAGCGGCTGAATGGTCAGTAGGGCCAGTTTCACTGGTGCATCAAATTCGATCACTAGCTCAATTTCTGCGACCTTCGAGGCCGATGGATTGTCCAGCGCCGCCACCAAACCGGGCAAGCGCACACCGAGGTACGCAATGGAAATCGTTGGGAAGAAGAGTCAGGGTCTGTCGGTCACCGCCCTTAAGGACGACAAGACTGTCATCATTTCGTTCAACGACAGGAGCCTGAACTTCTATGTCACGGACTCACTGAAGGAATCGTTGAAGGAGACGATCAACACGAAGATCGAAGAGGGGTGCTCGCACTTCGTGCTCAACCTCGACAACGTCAAGATCATCGACTCGTGCGGTGTCGGCCTCATCATCGTGGCCAATAACGTGACGTCGTCGCGGAACTGCAAGCTCTACCTGAGCAACATCAAGCCGTTCATCGTCAAGATCTTCGAGATCATGCGCATCTCGAAGCACCTGGCGATCTACGACAAGGAAGACGACGCGCTTCAGGCGATCAAGAACGGCAACTAGCTAGCACGCTGGCTGATCGCTACTCGTCTACGGGCCCGACGAGCGTCGGGCCGATCCTCCCTTGCCCGGTTTTGCGGAGCATGGCGATGACTACGAATATCCTGATTCTGGCAAGCAATGCCAAAGCTGTCCGATGGCAGCAGTGGTTTGCCGAAGCGGGGTCGAACGCAGCCGTCGTCGCCTCCGTGGAGGCTGCCTACTCGGCCCTGACTGCCGGGGGCAACCACGCACTCGTCGTGGAACTGGCGTTTGCTGGCGACGAAGCGCAGCTGCTGCACGAGCGCTGCCAGGACCACGAGGTCGAACTTGTGCTTGCAGTTGACGGCACGCCCGGCCCGGCGCACTACGAACAGGCCATGAGCCTGTCTGCGCTTGGAGTCATTTCGACGGTCGACTCGAGCGCCGCTGCGCCGAGATTGCTGGATCGCTTGCGCACGCGCATGGAGTCGCGTGGCCGAGCCCGCGGCGAAGCAGAGCGTTGGCGAGTCCAGTCCGAGGATCTTCGCCGTCGATGTAGGCAACAGGCCGCGAAGTTCCAGGAATCGCAAGAGACCTTCTATCTCGACCTGTCTCGTATGATGACCATCATCACCAACATCATGGACGGCATCGTCTTCGTCGATCGTGACGGCAACGTCACTCTGATGAACCCGTGTGCCGAGGACTTGCTGGGCATGAAGTCCTTTGTCGCCATCGGTAGGCCGATTGCCGAGATGCAGGGACTGCACGAGCTTCTGGACGCCCTGATCGAGGACCATGGGCTGATGGAAGGGCAGAAGGAGTTGTTCCGAACGGTCGAGGTCCACGACACCGAGCAGGACCTGCTCTACATCAAGTGCATGACCAGCCGCGTGCACGATTATCGCGGCCATCCGGCAGGCACGCTGACGGTGCTTCGCGATATCACGGCGGAGTTCAAGACTGACCAGCTCAAGAATCAGTATCTGTCCATCGTCGCGCACGAGCTGCGCACGCCGCTGACGGGCATCAAGACGTTTGCGACCATGCTGGCGAAGGGCACGCTTGGCGGCCTCAACAATCGTCAGGAGCGCGTCTGTGAGTCGATGCGCGAGCAGTCGGTCCGGCTTGAGCATCAGATCGACAAGTTGATCAACCTGGGCAACCTCGAATCGGAGGACTACGGCCAGGATCGCGAGGTCGTCACGATTGCGGACTTCTTCGCCGGCATGTTGCTGCCGTTCGAGCAGCCGGCCCGCGATCGTCGCATCGAACTGGTGATCGAAAACGACGTCAGCGAGCAAAGCTTGTTTGCAGATCGATCCGATCTGCGCCGCGCGTGCCAGGCACTGATCGAGAACGCCGTCAAGTTCGCCTGCGACGATGGTCGGGTGACGGTGTCCGTGGTCCAGGAAGGAGACGGTGTACGTTTCCACGTCAGTGACGACGGCATAGGTATTGACCCTCGCTACCAGCGACGGATCTTTGAGAAATTCTTCCAGGTCGAAGATCCGTTGACCCGCCACCATGGCGGCGCAGGTCTGGGCCTTTTTGTGACGCGCGGCATTGTCGAAGCGCACGGAAGCCGCATTGAGGTCTCCAGTCAGCTGGGCCAGGGTGCCGATTTCTCTTTCATGCTCCCGATCTATCAACCCGGACATTCTGGGCTGGTGATTGACGGTGCGAGTGACCGATCGAGGCTCCTCTGATGCAAAGAACCGTTCTGATTATCGAAGACGAGAAACTGATCATCGTCTCCACCCAGATGGTGTTGGAAGCAGCGGGCTTCCGCGTCGAGTCTGCGACCAACGGCGAGGACGGGATCAACAGCGCTCGGACCCAGAAACCGGACTTGATCTTGCTCGACATCATGATGCCGGGCATCGATGGTTGGGAGACGCTGACGCGACTAAAGCGGGGCACCGACACCTCTGGCATCCCCGTGGTGATCTTCACGGCTCGTGAGCATACTCGCGGCCATCAGAAGAGCGCGGAGATGGGCGCGGCGGACTACTTCCGCAAGCCCTTCGAACCGGACGAGTTGATTGAGTTGGTCGAGAAGCACGTCGGCCAGCAGGCCTGACGATGCAAACGGTAGTCGCTCCGCTCTGGTCTCTGCTTGAGGCGTGCCGGGCAGGCAGCGAAGCCGAGCAAGAACAGGCCGCACGTGCGGCGCAGGTTGCGGTGTGTGACCTGGGTAGCTGCGAAGACTGGCTGAGCCTCTAGCTTGTCGATGAGCGACTCGTGATCGATGGTTACCCGGTGGTCAGCGGGATCGATACCTTCGCCGCCACGCAGGGCCGCTGTCGGTGATCGCCGTCGTGCGCATGGCGGCTGCCGCCTACGAGGACGGCGACGCGGGACTGGATGCGTTGCTTGCGAATGGTGTTGCCCCAGATGAATTGGTGCAGATCGCGAAGGGCGCGATCGTCGCGGTTGAGTGACGCCCTACTCGTGACCCAGCTCTACTCGTGGCGCAGAGCGTCCACCGGATCCATGTTGGCTGCGCGCCACGCCGGGTAGATGCCGAACACGAGGCCGACTCCAGCCGAGATGCCGAATGCCAGTAGGACGTGTTGCGGCAGGGTGTGGGTCGTCTGATCGAACCAGTAAGTAATCAATTGCGGCAAGGCGATGCCGACGGTGACGCCAACGAGGCCACCGAGTGCCGACAGCACACCCGCCTCGACGAGGAACTGCTGGATGATGTGCTTCTTCTTGGCGCCGAGGGCGCGGCGGATGCCGATCTCACGCGTGCGCTCCGTCACGGTGGCGAGCATCACGTTCATGATGCCGATGCCGCCGACAAGCAGGCTGATCGACGCGATGACCGCGAGCACGATGTTGAACATGCGTTTGCTCTCCTCTTCCTGCCGCAGCAATTCGAGGGGCACAGTGACGACTACGTCGCTTTGGTTCTTGTGGTTTTCGTCGAGCAGGTCTCGAAGGATGCTTGCGCCGTCTGGAACGTCATCCGAGCTCGGCATCTGGACCTTGACCTCGTTGAGTTCGATGCGTTCACGCGAGAACGAGCCACCAGATCGCGTGGTCACCTGTTCGCCGAAGCGCCGCCGTGAGGTGTTGATCGGCACGAACATGCATTCGTCGTAGGGCGTGCTGCCGGCACCGGCGGTTCGGCCCTGTTCCCTGAGGATGCCGACGACGCGGTAGCGATCGTTACCGGCGACCAGCACGGTCTGGTCCATTGGGTTCTCCAACGGGAACAGGATTCGTGCCAGGGTCGCGCCGAGCACGCACACGTTGGCCAGTCGCTTGTTGTCGATGGACGCCAGCCAGCGTCCTTCTCGAACTTCCATGTTGGTGACGCCGAGGAACTTTGGCTCGGTGCCAACGATGATGGACGTGTGGAAGTACTCGCCGCGCATCATCGGCCGCTTGATTTCGCGGATGCGCACAACTACGGCCGATGGGATGGACGCCTGGATCAGGTCCGCCTCGCTGTAGAGCAGACCGTAGGCGAGCGCCGTCCAACTGCTCTGCTCACTGCTGGACTGGGTTTCGGCTGGCCGCTTGGAGCGCGCGATCAGGTTGGAGACACCCATGTCGCGGAAGCGCTCCAGCGCTTCGCGCTTGGCACCCTCGCCAACTGCAAGCATGGCGATGACGGATGCGACGCCAAACAGGATGCCGGCGGTCGTGAGCGAACTGCGCAGCTTGTGCACCAGCAGGCTCTTTAGGCCGAGGCGCACGATGCGCCAACCGTCGCGAATCATGCGTGCTCTCCTGCGACGACCGCCTGGTTGCCGTTCTCGACGAGTTTTTCGACTTCGCCATCCTTGAGCCAGAGCGCGCGATCGGCACGCGCCGCGACGATCGGGTTGTGGGTGACCATGACGATCGTGATGCCGTCCTTCGCGCGGATGTCGTCGAACAGGTTGAGGATCTCTGCTTCGGTGTTGGAATCGAGGTTGCCGGTCGCTTCGTCGGCGAGCAGGAACAGTGGGTCATTCATCAGTGCGCGAGCAATCGCCACGCGCTGCTGCTGCCCGCCGGAGAGTTCGAGGGGCCGGTGCCCAAGTCGTTGGCCAAGGCCAACCCGGTCGGCGAGGTACTTCGCCTTCTTGCGCGATTCGGCGCCGACGCGGCCTTGGTAGAACAGCGGCACTTCGAGGTTCTCGAGCACCGTCAATTGCGGGATCAGATTGAACGACTGAAAGATGAAGCCGATCTCGGTGCCGCGCACATCGGACAGGGCGTCGTCACTTAGCTGGCTGACGTCGCGACCGCCGATTCGGTACTCGCCGGTAGTTGGGCGGTCTAGACAGCCAAGCAGGTTGAGCATCGTGCTCTTGCCCGAGCCCGAGCGCCCCATGATCGTCAGGTAGTCGCCTCGGCGCACCTGCATCGACACGCCGTTGAGCGCGCGCACGAGGTCGTCACCCATCTGGTAGTGACGGTGCACATCGACGAACTCAGCGATGATGTCATCGCTGTTGCTTGAGGGGTCGGTCACGCCGCTACTCTCCGCCGTTGCGGCTGCTGTGGTCTCGGTTGCTGCGGTTGTCGCCACCTTCACCGCGGTTGCGCGTTCCACTCATGGCCTTTCGAATGGTCGCCGTCATGACCGCTTGCAGGCGGTCCGCCTCGACTAGTTCGTTGGACTCGATCGCCGTGACGATGTCCTGCACGGATTTGTTGTACTTCCTGAGGTTCTCTCCGCTGAGCATGCCACTCATGCGATCTGCCGTGCTCGCGAGTCGATCCTTGCTGGAGGAGAGCTCCTCTGGGCTCATCTCGGAGTACTTCTTGCGCGACCGGTTGGCGCGGCGGCCGCCATCTTCGCGGTTGCCACGCTCACGGTTGCCACCTTCGCGGTTGCCAC
>JAPYTD010000063.1:8386-17036 GCA_029936315.1 Planctomycetota bacterium
CGGTTGCCACCTTCGCGGTTGCCACGCTCACGGTTGCCCGCGCCGACGCGCGGGGCGTCGCTACTACCCGTTGTTCTGGGCTTGGCCGGAGCAACCTCCGGAAGTGCTGGCTGGTCAAACTTGGGATCAGCCTGGCCCCCGGGCGGCGTGCGGTAGATGACGTCGCCTTCGGCGAGCCCTGACGTGATCTCGACCTTCACCTGGTTGTTGGCGCCAACGGCAACCTGAACGGCGACTGGCCCCTTTCCGGTCTGCCTCCAGACGTAGTTGACGGCGCGATCGCGACGAACGGATTGGATGGGGGCCGTCAGCACGCTTCTGACCGTGTCGACGGTGATCGTTGCCGAAGCCTTCATGCCGGCCTTCAAGGTCTCATCCTTGTTGATGCGGTCGAGCAGGATCTTGGTCGTGTAGACCTTCTTGTCGTTGCCGCCCCAGCGACTCCCCGAGTCGGCGACCGGTGCGACGTAGCTGACGTGGCCGGTCAGGGTTTCATTCGGGCGCACTTCGGCGCTGATGTGAGCCGGCATGCCGACGCGGACCTTGTCGATCATTGCCTCCTGCACCTTGACCACACACATCAGCTCGGTGTTGTCCGGCAGGATGATGATCGACTGACGTTCGCGAATGCTCGTGCCTTCTTCGATCGGCTCGCTGTCGCCGCGACCACGTGAGACCTTGGAGTAGACGACGAGGCCGCTGCCCGGTGAGTAGATGATCGCGTTGCGGATCTGCTTCTCAAGGTTCTGCAGTCGTTCGGTTGCGACTTCAAACTCAGCCTGCTTTGCGCTGACGTCGAACTTCGAGTTGCTGCGCTCTGCTTCGTTGGTCGCCTTGACGCGTTCGACTTCGAGTTCGGCGTTGGCGAGGTTTTGCTTCAGCTCGATCTTGCTGCTCCGCAGCGTGTAGTTGACTAGCATCTCGAGGTCATTCCACGCGATCGTGACCTTCGATGCCTGGCTCTGGTAGGCGAGTTCGTCGCGAGCGAGTTCGTTCTGCGTGATGAACTCCTTGGCCGCGAGGTTTCGACTGTGAATGTACGTGTCTTCCTTGACCTTGAGGTCGGCTATTGCGAGGCGGATCTGGTCGGCCTGTTGCAGGATCTGGTTGGCCATGTCGCCCATGTCGCGTTGCAGTGGGTCGCCTGCTTGGCCCTCAACCTTGAGCAGTGTCGTGACCTTGGCGACCAGACCGGCGTAGTTCTGGGGGTGCACCTGCGCGACGAGTTGCTTTTTGGCTTGCGAAGGTCCCGTGGACCCCGGGGCGGTAGGCGATGGTTCGGTCGCCGCCGCCGGGCTGACGAGTTCTTGGAGGCGCTTGACCATGTCGGCGTTGCGGCCTTCGGAGCCCTTACCGTCGGTCGCGCCGAGCAGTTTCTCGAGGTCCATCTCGGCGATCTGCCGCTGCGAGTCGGCAGTGTTCTTCTTGGTGATCAGCTCCTTCTCAAGGATGTTGGCCGCGGTCTTTGCCTGCTCCAGTTCGTTGCCGGCCTTCTCGACCAAGATCTTCTGGGGGGCGCGCTTTTCGGTCAGGCCGCTGACATCGAGTTCGACCAGCATGTCGCCCGGCTTCACTAGCGTGCCTTCCGGCATCAAGCTCAGGATGGTCGCGTTGCCCTCGATCAACGACTTGACCACTGTTTCGTTGACGGCAACCAGTTCGCCACCTTCCTTGACGTTGATGGGTAGGTTCTCGCGACTCACCGTGTAGGTGTTGATGCGCGAGTTGATTGGAGCCTTCTCAGATTCGCAAGCCGCAAACACTGCGACGCTCGCGAGCAGCAGTGCGGTTTGGGAAGTGGTTCGACGGATGTTCATTGGCTTGATGTGTCTTGGTTACTCTGCCACCGGCTTTGGCATCGGTAGGCTCATGTCGAAGCGCAGTCCCTGCGATTGCAGGTGAATGGCTTCCAGGTTGTTCATTAGTTGCAGGCGCGCGATCGCGTAGCTGACGATTGCGGCGTTGTAGTTGAGCTGGGCTTGCAGGTACGAGTCCTGCGCGTCGAGCTTGTCGAGTGCTGGCACACGACCCGCTGCGTAGAGGTCCGTCGTAGCTTCGACGCGCTTGCCAGCGAGTTCGACTGCGACGGTTTGGATACTGAACGTGTCGAGCGCCGCTCCGATGTCACGCAGCGACCGGCGCACGCTGGCCGTGAGTTGGTCTTCGGCTTGTTCGCGAGCGCGTAGGGCCACGTCAAACGTGATCAGTTGGCTGCGGTAGGCGTTGCGAAGCGGGATGCGGTCGAGGAATAGATTAAGGTCCACTCCTGCTGACCAATTGATCTTCGACCAGTCCAAGTCAAGGCTCGACCCTTGGCTGGATGGCACGCTGATCGCGGCCGTGAAGTCGAGGCCAAAGTTGAGTGCGTCTTCGGCAATCAGCACGCGGCGGCCAACGTCCTCGACTTCGTCCACCGTGGTCCGGTAGTCAAGTCGGCGGCTGAGCGCCAGGCTGAGCGCTTGCTGCTCGGAGAGCTTGACCGGCTCGACGCCTTCCTCGACCAGCTTGGTGAGCTCGGCTGGGTCGAGTTCGATCACTGCGGTGACTGGCAGGCCGAGGGTCAGCTTGAACGAGTCGAGCGTCGACTCCAGCGTATTCTTAGCGCGGACTCGTTGGGCGTTGGCGCTGAACTCACTTTGCTTGGAGCGGCCGAGGTCGACGATCGTGCGTCGACCGGCGAGCTGCAGTTCTTCGTCCTTGATGCGCGACAGCCGCAGGCTGTTGTAGGTCGCCTCGACGTTCTCGAGGTCGGACATCTGCTGGACAACATTCCAGTAGTCGGCGACCAGGTCGATGGCGAACTGTGAACGGAAGCGTTCGAAGTCGCGGATCGCGTAGATGACGTTGCGCTCCGACTGCGTCAGCGGTTCGCGCGCGATGTGTCGGCCGGCGCCGCGCAGCAGTGGCTGGGTCAGCGTCAGGTTGAGGATCGAGCTGCCGTCAAACTGACCGCCGTTGATGACCGAGCGCATGAACGTCTCGACGAAGTTGACGACCACGCTGGTGCCGACGACGGACGATGCCGAGGCGCTGAGGTCTTCAGACAACGTAACGTCGTTCGTGATGTCGCTGGTGCCATCCGAAGTGGCGCTGCCGCCGCCGCCGAAGCGCAGACGGAAGTCGTTGAGCGTCCCGGTCAAACTCAGGGCGGCCAGGTAGAGGCCTTCCTTCTGGCGCTGGAAGTCGCGGCTGTTCTCGGCAGCCACGTCTAGCGCCTGTGCCAAGGTGAGCTTGACGGGCTCCGGGCTGGTCATCAAGCGCTTGCGCAGCGTGTCGATCGCCCGTTCGACGGCGAACTCGCGGGTTTCCCCAAGCACCTTCTCGGTGGCGTTATCGAGGATGCCGTACACAGCACGGTCAGCCCAGGCGCGGTTACCCTCTGCTGAGTAACACGCTGCGAAGGTGAGGAAGGCGACTAGAGGTAGGAAGCGGGGGGTTGGCAAAGTTAGAGGCTAATCGGGTGGACCAACTTACGACGCATGTCCTAGCAGTCCTCACTGTTTTTTCTCCTCTCGCGAGCATGTGTTACTACGATAGGACGCGTTGCAATACTGGTCCGGGCGGGCCGTGAGCGCAGCGGGGGCATGGTAAGCATCTTGATCACCGCGGGTCCTACTCGCGAATACTTCGACGATGTGCGATTCCTGAGCAACGCGAGTTCGGGCCGCATGGGGTGCGCCCTTGCCGAAGCCGCGATGGCAGCAGGGCATCAGGCAACGCTCGTGCTCGGGCCCGTTGAGATGACGCCGCCGGCAGGTGTCAAGATTGTGTCGGTTACGTCTGCGTTGCAGATGCAAACGGCCGCCAAAGACGTTTTCGCGACATCTGATGTGCTGATCGCTGCGGCGGCAGTTTCTGATTGGCGACCGGCCGAGCGACAATCCGGCAAACCGGCGCGACAGCCCGGCAATGTCCATGTCGAGTTCGTGCCCAACCCCGACATCGTTGCGGGCCTGGCTGCGAACAAGGGCTCCCGGGTCGTGTTCGGATTCGCGCTCGAGTCGGTGTCGGCCGGCATGTCGGCGGCGATCGAACGAGGTAAGCGCAAGATCATTGCGAAGCAACTCGATGCGGTCGTGGTCAATTTGCACGACACCATCGGCAGTGACGAGGCGGAGTTCGTGTTGTGCCACGCCGATGGCCGCGAGCAACGCTTGGCGCGCAGCGGCAAACGTCGTGCGGCCGACTACCTGGTGAACGCGGCGGTGGAGTTGTGGCAAAGCCGCAATCCCGCTGGGGAAGCACCCCAAGAAATACACCCTGAGACGTGAGCGACCCCCCTAAGCAAACGTGAAGGGCAACGGATGATCTGGTAACTGATGGACTGGCAACGGATGGCAATGGAGTCGATGTGAGCAAGAAGCAAGATAAGCAGGACGAGGTGAAGTCCAAGCGGGGCACACGCTTTGTTCCGGCCGAAGATGTGCCATTGCCCGGCCTTTCCCAGCGGGCGCGCGAGGTCGTGGCGCTGGCGTTGTGCGGCTTCTCGCTCTACGCGATGTTGTCGTTGGCTACATTCCGCCTCGCCGAACTCGATGGCCCGCCGCCGACCGGCAGCATGCAGAACCTCGGTGGCGCGGTCGGCTACTACCTGGCTGCCGGGTTTACCCGTTCGCTTGGCCTCGCAGGTTGGGTGCCATTCCTGTTGTTGCTGTCGTTCGCCCTGATGCTGTTTCTGGGGCGGCGTTGTGAGCGCGTCACGATCAAGGTGCTCGGTGGCGTCTGCTTCGCGGCGATGCTGGCGATTGTGTTTGCGGGTCGCGATGGCACTGCGACTGGTTTTGCCTCGACGCCGTATGGCGCGGGCGGGGTCTTCGGATCCTTCATCTCTCCCAAACTCGATGCAGCGTTCGGGGGCACGGGTCGATTGTTGGTGGTCTGGTTTGGGGCCTTGGTGTCGCTGTTGATTGCGACCGAGTGGATCTTCTCACAGTTGTTGTTGCGCGCCTTTTCGGCGATTGAACCGCTCTGGCGGCGCATGCATCGTCCTGTTGCTGCCACCGCGGTTGGCGTTGGCGAGGTTGCCGATCTGGAAGAGGCAGAGGAAGCGCTACGTCGTGGTCGCAGTCGGCGCAAGCCCAACGCCGTGATCGAAGAGTTCGAAGAAGAGGCCGAGGACGACGAAGAAGAGGACGACGAAGAGGAAGTCGAAGAAGGCGAGGACGAAGAAGAGGTCGACGAGGACGACGAAGAAGAGATCGAGGAGGACGAAGACGAAGACGAAGAAGAAAACGAAGAAGAGGTCGACGAGGACGAGGACGAAGACGAAGACGAAGAAGAAGACGAAGAAGAGGTCGAGGATCCGCTTCCGTCCGAGACTCGTAGTCGGACTAGTGCACGGCGTAAGGCCAAAGCGACGCAGCCCGAGGTCGTCCTGTCGGAGCCTGAGCCCAAGCCGGAGCCAGAACCTGAGCCACCGAAGCCGAAGCCCATCCTGATCGTGCGGCCGAAAGCGAAGCGCAGGCGCAAGAAGCCCGCCGCGCAGAGCAATCTACCGTTCGCGGACTACCCGTTCCCGCCTGTTGAGTTGTTCCAGGAACCGTTGACCAACGATCTCGGCACGACTGCCGAAGCACTTGAGAAGGGCGGTGCTGCCATCGTCAACAAACTGGCGCACTTCAAGATCGAAGCGACAGTCGTCGCTGCGTCTGTGGGGCCGGCCGTCACCCGGTATGAGCTGCGGTTGGCTGAGGGCATTCGCGTCAACAAGATCGTCGGCTTCGAGTCGGACCTTGCGGCCGCGCTAAAGGCCTTCTCGGTGCGGGTGGTTGCCCCAATCCCGGGCAAAGACACGGTTGGCGTCGAAGTGCCCAACGAAAAGCGCGAGAAGGTCTACATGCGAGACCTGCTCGACATGTTTGGCCGCTCTGACGACCTCGCGATTCCGCTGTTTCTCGGCAAGGACGTCGCCGGCAATCCGATCGTCGAAGACCTGGCGCGCATGCCGCACCTGCTGATCGCGGGCACGACGGGCTCCGGCAAGTCGGTTTGCATCAATGCGATCCTGCTTTCGATCCTGATGACGCGTACGCCGCAGCAGGTCAAACTGATCCTGCTCGACCCGAAGATGGTCGAGCTGCAGGCCTACAAGAAGGTGCCGCATCTCTGCTGCGAAGTGGTCACCAACATGAAGAAGGCGCCCGGCGTCTTGCAGTGGGCCGTTGATGAAATGGAGAACCGCTACGCGATGCTGCTTGGCGCCGGCGTCAACCACATCAAGAACTACAACCGCCTCGGCCAACAAGAGTTGGCCAAGCGCCTGGGCCGCGATCCGGATCCGGATCGCGTCTACCTGAGCTACATCGTGATCGTCATCGACGAGTTCGCCGACTTGATGAACGTCGCATCAAAGGATGTCGAAGACCTGATCCAGCGCTTGGCGCAGAAATCGCGCGCCGTCGGCATGCACGTCATCCTGGCGACGCAGCGGCCGAGCAGTGACGTCATCACCGGCATCATCAAGGCCAACCTGCCGTGCCAGATCGCCTTCAAGGTCAACCGCCGCATCGATTCGCGCGTCATTCTCGACGCCAACGGCGCCGAGAAGTTGCTCGGCCATGGCGATATGCTCTTCATGCCGCCAAATGGTGCCTTGCAGCGTGCCCAGGGCACGTTCGTTGCCGATGAGGAAATGGAGGCCGTCGTTTCCTACCTTGAGGACCAGGGCCAACAGCCGGACTTCAATCCGGACTTGGCGCAACGCCAGACGAGCTCGCGGCCGTCGTCGGCGGACCGGGATGACCGCTACTACGAAGCGGTTGAGGTCATCGTCGGCCAGCAGCGTGGTTCGGCAACGTTGCTACAGCGAGCGCTGGCAGTCGGTTACACGCGTGCAACGCGCCTCCTCGAGCTCATGGAGGACGATGGCATCGTCGGTCCGTTTGTCGGCTCGAGGTCGCGTGAGGTCATGCTGACCCTCGAAGAATGGCAGGCTCGCCGCGAAGCGGAGGAAGCTGCCGAAGACGAGGACGAATACGAATACGTGGAGGACGACGAAGCCGAGTTCGAAGGCGAGCCGCCGACCGAGGGCGACGCGGTTGAAGCCTCGGCTGCCGTTGAGATTCCGGCTCCTGACAGCGATCTCTCGACCCCAGATGGCTCCGACCCAGATGGCTGCAACCCGGGGGTAGATCAGGCGGCGAGTAAGGAGGAAGACGCGACTTCGTGATGGCGCGCGGCATTCCCTTCCGTGGTGGCGTTCTTGCCAGCGTTGTATGCCCAGGCGTTGGGTTCCCTGCCGCTACTGCTTGTAGGTCGGCCGCACCAACAGTAGATTCTCTTGCGCGTCGTCCGGTGGTGTCGGACGTGCCGCGAACCAGCCCGGGAGGGGCAAATGACTGTGAATACGCTGGGTTCTGATTCCCAACTCGGTGGCGATTCGGTCGCCTTGAGCAAGTCGCGTCACTCGCGCACCGTTGCGGAGTGGCTGTGGCCGTTCCTGACGCAAGGTGTCGCGCTGTTCTCGATCTCGGCGCTGTTCTATTGCCACTTCCATCGCACGGAGATCGTGCCTGGCAGTCTGCTACAGCACGCGGTCATCGGCCTCTACGACGTCTTTGGTCTAGCGCCGTCGATCGTGTTTTTCCTGATGGTGTTCGCCTGGTCGTCGATCTGGCTGTTCACCGGCATCCTTGAGAAGCCCGTCGTGCGCATCGGCAAGCTGCTGGTGATGGCGCTGATGCTCGGCGTCTTCTTCAACCTTGGCAGTGGTGGCGTGGCTGCGGATTCCCACACGGGGTCGCTTGGCGCCTGGATCGCGAGCCGACTGGTGGTCGGAATTGGTTACGTGCCGAGCATCATATTGGTCTGGCCGACGATGTTCGCGTCGGTGATGTTGGCGACGGATTGGTTCTTCACCGAGTGGTTTGAACGCGATCGCAGGACCACTAACTTTGAAGTCGGCGTGGAAGATGCCGTGACCGATCACTTGCGTGGTCTGTCGAGCATCGCCAACGAGCCGCAACTCGATGAGCCTGCGCCGGTACGTCCCGCGGCGCTCGGTGCCGCCACCCCTGCCGCAGCGACGATCGAGGTGGCTGAGCGCGCTGCGGTCACCGACGCTCCGGTCGAGGAAATAGTGGAACCAGTGGCCGAGGTGCCGTCGGTCGCGCCTCTGGCAGTCCGCGGTGCGCGGTACACCGAAGAAGACGACGGTTCGGAGTCGGATGTGACTGGTGAAGCGGCGGTCGTCAAACCGACGCGTGCCCTGAGTTATGCGGAGCGTCGTCGGTTGCGTGCCGAGCGCCGTTCCACGGAAGAAGTTGCCGGCCCTGCGCCTGTTGCGTCGCCCACAGAGCCCGTCGAGGCGGCCGCAATCCCGGAAAAGGGCAGCGGTAGGCCCTTGATCGGTAAGGCCGAGTTGGAAGCACTGTTTGGTGCCGACGACGATGCCGCTGTCGTCGATTCTGAAGCTACTGGTGCTGAGATTCCTGGTGCCGACGATCCCGGTGCCGAAGCAAATGGGCTGATGTCCGTCGAGCATGAGGTCGCTGAAGAGGCCCTCGCAGTTGCTCCTTCGCCGGAAGCGCAGCTGGCGGATGCGGAAGAGGTCGAGGTCGACGAAGAGCACGAGGACGAAGACGAAGACGAGTATGAAGACGAGGACGAGGACGAAGACGAAGACGAGGACGAAGACGAAGACGAAGACGAG
>JAPYTD010000063.1:17136-23755 GCA_029936315.1 Planctomycetota bacterium
GACGAAGACGAAGACGAGGACGAAGACGAAGACGAAGACGAGTATGAAGACGAGGACGAGCTAGAGGGCGAGGAAACCGAAGGCGAAGAGGAGTCCGAGGAAGGCGAGGAAGAAGAATACGAAGAGGAAGAAGAGGGCGACGAACTCGAAGAAGAGCACGAAGAAGAGGAAGAGTTCGGAGAGGCCGAATACGAGTCCGAAGAAGAGGACGGCGAGGTCGATGCAGAGTTCGAAGAAGAGGGCCTCGAAGACGAAGAACTCGAAGAGGAAGCCGACGAAGAAGTCGAGGACGTTGCACACGCCGAAGCCGAAGTCGTCGTTGATAACGGCGTCGCTGATGACAACGTCGCTTGGCACGACGTGTCCGCCGAATTGGTAGCCGAACCGTCAGAGATCGCGGCCAGTGAGGTTGAGGTCCGTGAGGCTGAGGCTGCGGCAGCTGCGTTGGAAGACGCCAGCGAAGCCACCGAAGTCGCTGCGTCTAGCGAGGCGGACGGCTCGATCGTGTCGATCCCGCGTCCCGACCAAGTTGCCCCGGTCTCCCTGCCGACGCCGCCCGTCGTGGTGGGCGAGCGCGAAACCGCGGCCAGCAAGCAGCAGAAGTTGTTCGCCAGTCGCGTCGACGAGGACTTGCTGTTGGAGGCGATGGATCTCGTCAGCCGTGGTCGCCGCACAACTGCCACTCTGCTGCAGCGCAAGCTTCGCATTGACTACGAGTTGGCGGTCGAGGTTCTCGAGGAGTTGATGAATCGAGGCTTGCTGGCCGGCGATGAAGATCGTAGTTGATGCCGGTCGTTTGAGGTGGCGCCCGGCCGCGTCTGCCTCGGAAATGACTCGCCCGAAAAATGAGCCGGCGCCAAAAAAAGGCGCCCAAACCTCGCTTCGTTCTGGAGCGCCTTGGCCGACGGCGTTTCCGCGACCCATTCAACGGCAACTCACAACAGTCCACAGAGTGTCAACAGGGCGCCCCCTTGCACTCAGATCGGGCTGCGATAATCACCATGGTCGGTAGCGGATGGTGGACTTAAAAAAGAGCTTTGACGGTCGGGGCGTGCCCCAGAACCTCGATGCCGAGCGCTCGGTGCTCGGAGCGCTGTTGTTGCATCCCGACGCGGTCGTCGATGTGACGTTTTTGAAGCCCGACGACTTCTATTTGCCCAAGCACGAGACGATCTTCACATCGATCATCTCGGCTTACAATAATCGCCACGCCACCGACCCGATCGTGGTCGGCGAAGAACTGTCGCGCGAAGGGCGCCTGGATGAGGTCGGCGGGCACGAGCAGCTGATGGACTTGATGGAGGGCGTGATCACCGCCGCTGGCATCGTCTATCACGCCGAGATCGTTCGTGAGAAGGCGATCTCGCGCAAGCTGCTCGCCACCTGCCTCGACGTTGCCCGCAAGGCCTACGACAACGAGAGCGATGCCAAGGAGCTGCTCGACGAAGCCGAGCGCCAGATCTTCGAGATTTCGGGCATGGACAAGTCCGGGGACGCCGTCAGCATCGCTGACGTGCTCCAGTTGACTTTTGAACGCATCGATCGCTTGCGTGAGCGAGAAGGGCGTTTGACGGGTCTGGCGACCGATTACTACGACTTCGACGACCTGACCGGCGGGCTGCAGGCCGGCGAGCTGATCATCATCGCGGCCCGTCCTTCGATGGGTAAGACGACGTTCGCGCTCAATCTGACGGAGCGCGTCTCCAACCACGGCGCCGGCGTCGCGTTCTTCACGCTCGAAATGTCCAACCAGCAGGTCATCCAGAATATGCTCTGCAACCGCTCCCAGATCGATGGCTCGGCCATGCGTAAGGGGCGGATCACGGACCAGCAGTATAAGCGGCTGCAGGAAGAGGCGGCCAAGCTCTACGAGGCGCCGATTTTCGTTGACGACACGCCGGGTATCTCGATCACCCAGCTGCGGGCGAAGGCGCGCCGGCTGAAGCAGAAGCACAACATCTCGATGGTGGTTGTCGACTACCTACAGCTGATGACCGGCGGTGGCCGTTTCGAGAGCCGTCAGCAGGAAATTTCGGCCATCTCGCGTGGCCTCAAGAGCATCGCTCGCGAACTATCTGTGCCAGTGATTGCGTTGTCACAGTTGAATCGTGACGTCGAAAACCGCGATGATCACCGTCCGCGCATGAGTGACTTGCGCGAGTCCGGAGCGATCGAGCAGGATGCTGACGTCATCATTTTGCTTCACCGCGACGACTACTTCAAACCCACCGAAGAGAACGCGGGGCTTGCCCAGATCATCATCGCCAAACAGCGCAACGGACCCGTCGGAGAGGTCGTGTTGCGCTTCTTCCGCGAGTACATGCGATTTGAAAATTACACGCGCAGAGCGGAACCGATGCAGTGACCGAGCCGCCTACCGGCGTGGTATCGGCTATTCGTGTGCTGTGGAGATGAGTCGCTCGTTGCTCGCAGTGGTCGGGTGCTCGTTCGCCCTGAGCCTTTTGGTGCTTGGCCGCGACCTTGCCGCTCAGATTGTCGTGCCGCCAGCTGGCCAGAACGCGCAAAGTCCACAGGGCCAGAACCCACAGGGCCAGAATCCACAGGGACCGGGAAGGCGCGTCGACCGGCCACTGCCGACCATCGGCGGCGAACTGTTCTACGAAGGTGCGGTGCAAGCCATGAGCGGCAAGCCGGTTCGTTCGATCCAGGTGCTCAAGCCGACCGCCGCACCGGTTGGCCCGCCCGGAGTGCCGCCGCCGACGGCGCCGCTCGACGCCGCGTCGTCCGAGTCGATCGTGCGCAGCTTGCAGACCCGCGTTGGCCAGGCGTTCGAACCGCGCAAGGTTTCGGCAGATTGTGCCACCCTCTGGTCGGAACGCCGTCTGGTCGTGCGCGCCTACGCCGAAGAAGTCGATGGCGGGATCGTCGTGACCTACCAGATCGACCTGGAGATCGAGATCTACGAAGACGTCGAGTTCGTCGGTCTGGAGCAGATCGGCCAAGACGTCGTCAACGGACTGATCGGCTACTTCCCCGGTCGTCGCACAACGCGCACCGAGGCTGAGGCCATGCGCAAGCTGTTGCTCGCTCGGTATCGCCGCGATGGCTACGCGTTCTGCAACATCCAACTGATCGATGTGCCGGCGGACCTTGGCGCCGGGGCGGACGCTGCTCCAGCCGAAACTGGTGCGGGCACCGTGAATCGTGCCCGCAAGACGCTGCGCATCCTGATCGAAGAAGGCCCGAAGGTGACCGTGCGCCACGTCGACTTCGTCGGCAATCGCTCGGTCCCGGCGCATCCGATCCTCGGCTTGTTTGGCACCGGCAGATACCTCGTGCGCGATGCGCACATCGAGAGTGATCCAGCTGGCCGGTTGTTTGGTGGTGGCGCCTTCAGTCGCGAAGTCCTCGAAGAAGACCTCGATCGCCTGCGCTTGTTCTATCGCAGTAGTGGCTTCCTCGAAGCAACTGTCGACCTCGCCGACGTCAGCTTCGCCGAAGATCGCACCAGCGTGGACCTGTCGTTCGTGGTCGTAGAAGGGCCGCGCTACCGCGTGCGTTCGATCAAGGTCCAGCACGTCAATCCGCAAGGTGGGCCGGTGGGCAGGCAGCCGCTCTACCCGGCGGGTGAAGTCCAGGCGGTGCTCAAGGTGGTGGTTGGCGAGTTCTACGACAACAACCGCCTGCAGCGTGACCGCGAGGCGATCGAGCAATTCTACGGCAAACGCGGCCACCCGCCGGTGCACTTTCCCGGCATGCGTCAGTCTCCCGGTTCGGGCTGTCAGGTGTTTCCGCCGCTTGAGATCTACGCCGAGACTCCTGAAGTTGACATCATCTTTCAGGTCAGCGAAGGCTCACCGAAGACCCTGCGCGACGTCGTGATCCGCGGCAACCGGTTCACCCGCGATGCGGTGATTCGTCGGCGCTTCCGGGTCCTGCCAGGCGAGCGCATCAACATGATCGAAGTGCGGCGCGCGTTGCGGCGCATCCAGAGCACGCGCTACTTCCAGGATCCGCGTGCTGGAATCGTCCCGCGCCTGCAGATTGAGCCGGTGCTCGACGATCCGAATCTCGTGGATCTAGGTCTCGACGTGCAGGACGGTCCAACCGGCGAGTTCCGTTGGGGCGTTGGCATCAGCACAGGCTTGGGCGCGCAGGCGCAAATCACGTTCAACAAGCGCAACTTCGACCTGTTTAACCCACCGAGCAGTGCCAACCCGATCACGGCCATTGAGGAGATTCTCGATGCGAAGGCGTTCCACGGTGGCGGCCAGAACCTGTCGATGCTGCTCGCACCGGGTAGCCGCGTGAGCCAGGGCTCGGTGAGGTTTGTTGAGCCGGATGTGTTCGGCGATCACCTCGACACTTACGCGTTGCGGGTCAGCGCGCGCCGTTTGCAGCGTCGGTCGGTCGAGGGGTACACCTCCGACACGCTCGGTGGCGAAATTGGGCTGTCGCGCAACTTCACCGAGTTCTTCAACGTCGGCGCGTCAATTCGCCACGAGACGGTTGAGATCAAGACGTTGGCTCAGGATGCGACGCGGCTCGCGTACGACGCCGAGGGCAGCAACGAGTTGCGTGGCGGGCGGTTGAGCATTCGCTACATCGACTACGATGATGTGTTGCGGCCGACGTCGGGCATCGACCTCAACCTGGCGTTTGAGGTGATCGGTGGACTACTTGGCGGCAATGAAAGCCTGAGCAAACTGACCCATCGTGCCGATGCCTACTTGCCGCTGACCGAGAACGAGATGGGGCACCGCACCGTGTTCCACTGGCGCCATTTCTTCGGGCTCGCCAACGCGTTTGCCGACAGCGACGACGTGTTCTTGACCGAGCGCTTCCGTATGGGCGGCGCAGATCTACGTGGCTTTGATTACCGTGGCGCCGGTCCCACGCAGTTCGGTCGCCCGCTAGGTGGCGAAGCCGTCTACACGTCGAGTTTCGAAGTCTACTTCCCGTTGGTCGCTACCCGCCTCGAAGGCGAGGTGAAGGATCGCGAGCTGCTGCGCTGGGTTCTCTTCACCGACGTTGGCTTCCTCGGTCGCTCGTTGCACGATCCGACGTTTCGCGAGATGCGGGCGAGTTCGGGCATCGGCTTGCGCATCGAGATCCCGTACCTCGAGTTGCCGATTGCGCTCGACCTCGGCTGGCCGTGGCTCTACGAAGAAACGGACAACCGCCGCCAACTCTTTTTCCAGATCAGTCGGTGAGCGAACACGACGCATTCCGCCGCCTCGATCGTGAGGTGCTCATCGACAACCCGTGGCATCGCTACTGCCGCGATCGCTACGTGCAGCGCGATGGCAGCGAGGGCACGTATTACTACGTCGACATGCCCGGCAGCTGCGCGTCGATCCCGGTGTTCGACGACGGCACGATGGTGTTGATCAAGGTGCACCGCTACCTGCTTGGCCTCGACCTGTGGGAGTTCCCCATCGGCGGCATGAAGGTTGGCCAACAGCCGCTCGAAGTAGCGCAAGCCGAGCTGCGGGAAGAGGCGGGCTTGCTCGCCGATGACTGGACGCCATTGGGGCAGTTCGCTCCGTACAAGGGTGTGTCCAACGAGCGCTGCCACTTCTTCCTCGCGAGGCAGCTACACGAGGTGCCGCAGGAACTCGAGGCCAGCGAGGCGATCAGCGTGCATCGCATGCCGATCGCGGCGGCTCGCAGCACCCTGCTCAACCAGGAGTGTGGCGATGGCCAGTCGATGGCGGGGCTGCTCTTACTTGACCGCTGGCTGCAAGCGGGCAACGAGCTGTAGCCGCCAAATCGTCGGTCGTTTTCGCCCGAAAGCACGGCTGAAGGGCCTCTGGCGCACATCTGGAAGCAGCTTGGGGTCGCCATGGCGCCAGCTCGGCGTATGATTCCGGCCATGAAGATCCTGATGACTCTCGTTTGTGTGCCGCTACTCGCGGCTGTTACCGCCATTCCCGCTCAGGAGAAGAAGACCAAGCAGGATGCGAAGCCCACTGGCGTGGTTACGGACACGAAAACGACCAAGGCCGACCCGGCGATCATGGCGATGGACAAGTTCCTCGCGAGCAAGAAGATCAACAAGAGCAAGCGCGGTTGGAAGCAGACGCTGTCGAAGCCACCGCTGCTGACCTTCAGCGCGGACAAGAAGTACTTCTGGCACGTCGAGACGGCCGTTGGCGCCATGAAGATCCGGTACTACCAGGACACGGCGCCGATGCACGTGTCGAGCGGTATCTACCTGTCGCGTTTGGGCTTTTACGACGGCCTCAACTTCCACCGCATCATCCCTGGCTTCATGGCTCAGGGTGCTTGCCCAGCCGGTACGGGCAGCGGCAGGCCGGGCTATGTCATGCCCGGGGAGTTCAAGGGTGGTCGCCTGCACAGCAAACCTGGGCTGCTCAGCATGGCCAACGCTGGTCCGAACACCGATGGCTCACAGTTCTTCCTGACGTTTGTGCCCACGCCGCATCTCAATGGCAAGCACACGGTCTGGGGCGAAGTAGTCGAAGGCCAGGCGACGTTGAAGGCTCTGGCGAAGCTCGGCTCGCGCTCAGGTAGGTTGCGTGACGGCCCGAAGATTCTGCGCACGTGGATCGAGGTCGTTCAGAAACCCAAGAAGAGTGGTGGGAAGAAGGCTGGCGACAAGAAGGCTGGCGACAAGAAGGCTGGCGACAAGAAG
>JAPYTD010000063.1:23855-25498 GCA_029936315.1 Planctomycetota bacterium
AAGAAGGCTGGCGACAAGAAGGCTGGCGACAAGAAGGCTGGCGACAAGAAGATCAAGAAGGGCCTCGTGCGGGAATTGAGCGAAGGCAAGAAGGGCTAAGCCCTGTTAGGCCTTTTTGACGGCCGTGGCTGGGTCCGCAAAGCCCTGGGTACACAGGCGGACCGGGCCGACGTTGCAGCGTTCGCCAAGGCTCCCCCTACCTTTCGATCCCGGCTCCTTTTAGTATCACATCTCTCTGGGACAACTTGGGCGGCCTTTGTCGCCATGACATCAGAATCTTGAATACCTCCTTACAAACGGTAGATCTGCCCTTCGCAACAAAGCTTGGCAGCGGCAAGGTTCGCGAACTCTACGAATTAGATGGTGACCTCTTGCTTGTCACCAGTGACCGTATTTCTGCCTTTGACGTGGTGATGGACGAACCGATTCCCGGCAAGGGAAGGGTTCTGACTGAACTCTCGTGCATGTGGTTCGAGCTACTCGGAGAAATCCTGCCCCACCATCTCATCACCGCGGATGTCGATGCGATGGAAGATGTCCCGCATGAATATCGCGACCTTTTGCGTGGGCGTGTCATGCGTTGCCACAAAGCCGAACCCCTGCCGGTGGAGTGGATCGTTCGGGGCTATCTCACGGGTAGCGGCTGGAAGGACTACCAGAGAGAGGGTTGTGTTTCTGGGGTTAGCTTGCCATCGGGTATGCAGCATGCCAGCCAGATCGAACCTGCCATCCTAACGCCGAGTACCAAGGCTGAGTCCGGTCATGATGAGCCGATCTCTTTCGAGGTCGTGGTCGGGATGATCGGAGAGGAGATTGCTGTGGCTGCTCGCGATGCAGCTTTGGCCCTCTACCATCGTGGCCGTGACTACGCTGCGGAACGGGGCATCGTCATCGCGGATACCAAGTTCGAGTTCGGCATCTTCAATGGGGAGTTGATGCTGATTGATGAGTGCCTAACTCCAGATAGCAGCCGTTTCTGGCCAGCCGAAGAGGTCAAGCCAGGTGGCGAGCCGACTTCCTTCGATAAGCAGTTCCTTCGGAACTACCTCAATGGCACGGACTGGAACAAGGAGCCGCCAGCTCCAACTTTGCCTGAAGAGATCGTCGCGGCTACCGCACAGACCTACGAAAAGATCAAGGAGCGGCTGATCCGATGAGTAATCGCCCTATCGCTTTTATCCTCGGTTCGGACTCGGATCTGCCGACACTGGAGGGTGCGTTCGCAACCCTTGATTCGCTTGAGATCCGTTATCAAGTTCGGATCCTCTCAGCTCACCGTACGCCGGACGAAGCCTGTGCATTCGCGCAATCTGCGCAAGCAAATGGTGTCAAGGTACTGATCGGAGGGGCGGGTATGGCCGCGCACCTTGCTGGTGCTCTGGCCGCGCATTCACTTCTGCCGGTGCTTGGTATTCCGATTGATGCCGGAGCTTTGCGTGGCGAGGATGCCTTGCTTTCAACTGCGATGATGCCGCCGGGTGTTCCGGTTGGAACTCTGGGAATAGGCAAGGCTGGCGCAACGAACGCGGCTTTGCTGGCTGCACGTATCCTGGCACTCTCGGATGAAGATCTGGCCGAAAGACTAGTAGGCTACCGAGAGGCGCAGCGCGACAAGGTGTTGGCCAAGGATGCTGCGGTTCGCG
>JAPYTD010000064.1 GCA_029936315.1 Planctomycetota bacterium
TCCGGTAGGTCGCGAAGTGGTTGTTGAGGAAGTAGGTCATCCGCCACGCCAACTCCCGCCGCGACTTGAGCGCCCTCGTCAACATGCGCAGGTCCGCCGCGCCAGAAGTGGTCTTCGGCGACACGTTGGCAACCTCCTGCTCACAATCCGAATCGTTGATCGTGTCCGGATGCAACTGCTGTTCGAGCCACTGCTCGGCGCCGAGATTTTCGAGGTCCCCGACAACTTCCGGATTGGCGCCGAACGTCGCACGCGCCAACAGCTGCCTGCCCCACGCTTCATCTGACGGAGTCAGGATCGGAGAAGTCGTCGCGGCACGTTTGCTAGCGGTGCCAAACAGACGCTGCGCCAACTCGCGGCGAGTAGATGTATGCATGGATTCGGCCTTAAGTCATTGCCACAAGACAAGACGTAGCGGCCATCAGTGTGGCACATGCAGCATGCGATTGGAGCGCAATGCCGCCGCGCAGGTGTATCTAGGAGGTAACTGCCGGCGTGCCATGCGCCACAACTGCATTGGCTTCAGTGCGCCAAACCCCAGGGCAGGCCAGGCAAGAGCGGAACCTTGATCTGTGGCGGCCAGATCCCGACAGCGAAATCGGCCTACGCCTTTTCGACAAGTCGGCGCAGGACTTCTGCACGGCCAATATCATGCTGTTGCGTCAAGCGGCGCACTTCATCGTCTTCGGGCCGAGCCAGCAACTGGCCCGACGGCAGACGCGCGACCTTGAAGACCACGTCGCCCAACTCCGTCGCGCGGGTCTCCTGCCATCGCTCGAGCACCCGTCGCGCCACCCGGTGCTGGCGCACTCCCAACGAAGTCGACTCCTCGAGCAACAGATCGCTGATGCTCGCCTTGCGCGCGTCATCACAAAGAACGGTGATCAACAATCCCGGCCGGCCCTTCTTCATCGTCACCGGCGTCGCGAACGCATCGACGGCGCCGCGCTGTAGCAAGGCCTCGAGCAACCAGCCGACTTGCTCGCCAGTCGCCGTATCGAGCTGGCACTGCAGTTCGCACAGATCGGTCTCAGACGATGGCTCGCTCAGCTCGCCCACCATCACGCGCAGCAGGTTCGGAACGTCGGGATCGTCGCGCGTGCCAGCGCCGTAACCGATGGCTTCGATCTCGAGCGCAACCGGCTCATCAAAGGCATAGCCGAGCGTGCGCAACAGCGCCGCACCGGTTGGCGTCGTGCGTTCGCCCGTGAGACCACCGGTTCGCACCGGAATGCCGCGCAACAGGGCCGCGGTCGCTGGCGCGGGAACGGGCAGGATGCCGTGCGCGGCACGAACCGTGCCCGAGCCAACCGCGATGCCGTTGGCGTAGATGCGTTCGATGCCGAGCAAATGCGTCGCCAGGCACGCGCAGACGACGTCGACAATGGTGTCCTCGGCGCCGACCTCGTGGAAGTGCACGTGGTCGATCGTCGTGCCGTGCGCCTCGGCCTCGACCTCAGCGATGGCGCGGTAGACGGCGAGGCACTTCTCATGCACTTCGGCTGGCAAGTCTGCCTTGCCGACGATGCGCTCGATGTCGGACAGGCGCCGGTGCTCGTGGGCTTGCGATTGCGGCAGTTGAACCGCTGTATGGGCAGCCGTTCGCAGCGGCACAAAGGCGCCGGGCTCGGCAGCCCCACCAAGGTCGACGCAGAAGTGCGTGCCGCGCAGACTCGAACGCATGACCGCTTCGTCGCGAATCGAGACACCGGGCAACTGCAGCGACCGCACGGCCTCGCGCAACGCCTGCATCGGCGCGCCAGCATCGAGCATGGCGCCAACCCACATATCGCCGGCTACTCCGGACCAGGCATCAAGAATGGCAACGCGCATCGACTAGATTTGTTCTGGGTTGGAAACAGAAGCACAGTGGAACGGTGTTTGCTCTGTTCCAGGCACCGGCGCAGTTCGCCTACTACCTGTAGGTTTGCTGCAAGGGCCCGAGCCGCGGTCCAAACTACGGTGAGGGCGGGCATACTACGCTACCAATACTCTAGTTGTGAATCAGCGACCCCTTGCTACCGAATGCAACCTGGAACGCCGCAGGTCCAGCGCCTCCGCAGGCCTGGATGCGGCCTTGCGAAGTGCGGCCATGGTGCTCGGTTGCGCACTGAGCGCTTTCGCGCAAGCGCCGATCACGAGCGGTATCGAACGCATGGTTGCCAATGACGCAACCGCCCTGCTCGCCAGTTCGGACGCCGAGACCCGCGGCGAGGCCGCAATCGTCGTCGCCGCGAGTGGCGCTGTGCGTTACGAGGCAACTTTGCTCGAGATCGCGAAGGACGCCGACCCGGCAGCGCGTCATCGCGGCATGCTGGCGCTCGGCTTGCTCGCCACTCCGGCCGCGGTCAGCTTCCTTGAGTCGCAATTGCGTTCGGTGGAAGGCCGCGTCAACGAAGACGGCGTCACCGCAGCCTTCGCTTTGGGATGCACTCCAATCGACCGGGTGGATACGTCCATTGCGCGCACCTTGCCGCTGTTCGGGCGCGGCAGCTGGAAACGCCAACACGATGTCCTGGTCGCCTTGCTGCTCGCCATGACAAGGGGGCCCGAACGCGTCGAGCGCAGTGCGCTGGGCATCCTGTTTGACAACGAAGCCAACCGGTCGCCGAAGGTGCGCGCGCTGCTGCTGCAACTGCTACTGCCGATCGATCGCACCATCGCCGACAAGGACCTGCGGCGCACGATGCGGCGCGGCTCTTCCGATGAACGGCTCGCGATCGTCAAGTGGCTCGCGAGTCGGCCGCCAGCCGACAACAAGCCGTGGATCGAAGAACTCGCCACACTCGCCGAACGTGCTGACGACCCAGAGTTGCGAGCCGCCGCACTGTTGGCGTTGACCCGTTACCAGCATCTGCCGGCGCTGGAGATCGCAGCACGGGCACTCAAGAGTTCGAACCCGAAGGAATGCAGTCAGGCACTAGCTTCGATGCTGTCCATCGGCGGAGCCAAAACACGCGGAGCTCTCGAACAACACCTGTTGGTCGAACGGAATCCGGTGCGCATGGCAGCGATGATGAGCAGCTTCTTGGCGCCGCCTTCCAAGGAGTTGATCGACCATGCAGTTTCGGTCGCGGCCAACGCCAAACTTCCGATCACCACGCGCGCAGCGGCCGCCCAGCTAATCAGCCGCAGCGACAAGAAGCGCGCGAGGCCCATGCTGCGCGACCTGTTCCGTATCGCCAACGACCCGCAACTGCTGCTGTCTTTGGCGCGCGCACTGCGACGCGCCGAAGACACGCCGACCGCGCTCGCCCGCCTGCTCGACCAACCCGTAGAGCTGCCCCAACACCCACGTCGCTGGCAGGCCTTGTTGTCCGCCGGTCACGGCGAAGCGCAGCGACAGGTGCTCGCAACCCTGAAAGATCCGAAAGCATCGACCAACAGTGTGCGCACAGCGATCAAGGTGTGGCGCAAGGCGATGGTCATTGGAACGCTCGGAGCAGAAGCCCCGAGCATCCTTCTCAGCTCGCTCGAGTAGCGGGCGCCTACCGCTTGGCGCGGGCCTTGCTCGACTTCGCGGCAGCCTTCGCAGGCTTCTTGGCAGCCGCCTTCTTCGCGACGTTCTTCGCTGGGCCCTTCTTGCGGACTGCCGGCTTGGTTTGGGAAAAATCACGCCCGCCACTGCGAGGCTTCGTGATCGCCGCGACCGTAGCCAACACCTTGGCTGCGGCCATCGCAGTCGGACGCGCGGCAGCGAACTGAATCAAGTCGCTACTCGACAACACACCAACCAACACTCCGCGCACATCGACGACCGGCAGGCGATGCACCTGCGCAGCTGCCATCTTATCCATCGCAACAGCCAACGAATCCTCGGGCTGGCAAGTCGTCAGTTCGCGAGCCATGACGGCCAGCACCGGCACATTCGCGACGGCCTTGGCCTGCGTGTAGCTCGCCATGCACAGATCGCGGTCCGTCAGCACACCTACCAGGGTGTGGGCGCCATCGACAACGGGCACGAAGCCACAGTCCTGTTCCCAAAGTATGCGCGCGGCCTCATCGAGGCGGTCCACCGTGCGCACGGCGCGCGGTTCTCTACTCATCACATCCAAAACGTTCATCGTTGAATCCTGACAAGAGCACTGCCCATCGCAAGTGTTATTCGTTGGCTCCGTGCTACCCCACAACACGTGCTGCGAGCATCCGAGTAGCTTTGGTTCCAACCTCAGCGTTGCCGCGCACTGGCTTTTGCCTTTTCATTGCGTCGCAACCAGCACCCCCCGATGACGAACGAAGCCAATGAAAAGCCAGCCGACAAAGCACCGCGTGAGCCACTGTGGCAGCGCGCGGCCGTGGGCTGCCTCAGATTCGTCATTTGGGTCATCGCGATCCTGCCAACTTGGCTCGCCTATCTCATAGGGGACCTGTTCGCGATCCCGTGGTTCCTCTACTGGAGCCTGCGCGACCGTGCTGGCAAGCGCTCCAGCGGCTATTGGAGCAACACGCGCATCGGCTTCCGTGAAGGCTCCCAACTTGGCGCGGTTCGGCCCAAACGTCACCTGTGGCGCTGGTCGCGTCACATCGGCTGGATGCTCGTCGATTCGTGCCGGATGCGTCGCATTGACGACAATAACAAGGACAAGCATTGGATCCTCGACGAGTACCCACCGATCCAGGAGTTGTTCGATGAAGGCAACGGCCTGATCTTCGCAACCGGCCACGTTGGCGTCTGGGATATCTCCGGCGTCATCGGCGCACTGCTCGGGTTGCCCCTGACCTCGATCTTCAGGCCGAGCCCACTGCCGGCACTCAATCGGCTGATGAGTGACATGCGCACCCGCACCGGCCAGGTCGTCGTCGCCCGCAAGAACGTCATGTACACGTTGAAGAAGGTCCTGCGTGACAAAGACGCGATCGGCATCCTCGCCGACGGCGGCGGCAAGCACAGCGCGGTCGTCGCACCGTTCCTCGGCACGGCAGCGCGTTCGGTGGCGACGCCGGCTTTGCTACACCTGGCAACCGGCGCCCCCATCGCGGTCGTCGCCTGCATCCGGGTTGGTCGCATGCGCTACCGACTGCGCCTACTCGACATCATCAAGGACCACGGCACCGGCGATCGCGAGAAGGACCTGGTTGCGATTACGACGCGCTGCAACCGCGCCCTCGGCGAGGCCATCAAGGAGGTACCCGAGCAGTGGTTCTGGCAGAGCCGACGCTTCCGCCATCGCCCGCCAGGAGAAGTCCTGGGCCCCGACGGCTTGCCGCCACTCGTTTCGATGGGCGGCGAAGAGTTCGTGCGAGACCCCGTGGCTCGGTATCGCTCACCGAAGCCAAAGCGCACGACTGGCTAGTTGCGGACGAGAACCCACATCACGCGATTTTGGGCTCGACACAGCACTCTATGTGGCGATTGTGACTCGCCAAACCGACTCCCTGCAGCAGGGTGTTCTTCTCCATGCTTGCTTGCCCTGCCGCGAACAGCCATGCAGACTCGCGGTAACGGCACACTTCCATGAGCTCGCCTAGCCAACACAAGGCACCATCCAACGTCCAACATGACCACTGCTTCCACAACCATCGCACCCGGCGCCGGGTTCGCTGCAATCGCGCTACTGATCGCGCCCGTCGCGTCGCAAGCACCGACAACGCAAGAGCTGCTGCTCCGCATCAACGCTCAGGATCGGCGCATTGCCGAACTCACCCAGAACGCAGCCAGTCAGAACTCTGACAGTTCCTCAGGCGCCAGCTTCCAACAGCCGAAGGGCCTGCCGCTGACGGCTTCCTACGATGGCGGCTTGCGCCTGCGCTCGACCAACCCGGACTCGCCATTCGAACTGAAGGTCAAAGGCCGGGTACAGCTCCGATTGCAGGGCTTCAACTCACGGACGGACGCGGCCGTAGTCAACCCCAACCGAACGGACTTCGAGATTGAGCGTGGCCGCCTTGAGTTCCGCGGCACGATCTTCGACAAGAACGCGCACTTCTACGTCAACCTGGACGCCGACACAGATGACAACCATCGCGTGGTCTTGCAAGACTTCTGGGTCAACTATGACTTCGCCGAGAAGCACAGCCTTTACATCGGCAAGGGGCATGTGCCCGGCTCCCGCGATTGGCTCAGTGGCTCGACCCGCACGCACTTGATCGATCGCTCGTTGGCGACGACGTTCTTCCGGCCGGACCGATCGCTCGGTGTTTGGGCGATCGGCAAGATGTACGGCGGCATCAACTACCGAGTCATGGTCGGCAACGGCCTGAAGGCGGGCGACCTGAAGCCGTCGGAGATTGACTCGAACTTCGTCTACGCCGGCTCGTTCTGGAAAGACCTGGGCGCCCCCTACGGCAAGGGCTACGCCGACCTGCAACATCACGAGAAGGTCGCCGTGCGCGTCGGCACGTCGGCCAGCTACACGAAGCAGGATGAAGGCCTGGCTCCGGATGGCGACGCGGGGCCTGCCAACGACGAAGCTGGATCGATTCGCCTCAGCAACGGCAAGAAGCTCAGTGACCCAATGGGCCTGGCCATCGACAACTACACCTACCAGATGGCAGCAGCCGACGTGGCCGTCAAATACCTTGGCTTCGCTGCCAACACTGAGTTCTTCTTCCGTTCGATAGACGACGTGCGCACGACAGCGGGTCCAGCGGCACGCACCTCCTACTACGATTGGGGTGGCTACGTCGATGCCGGCTACATGATCATCGAGAAGACCCTCGAGCCGGTCCTCCGTGTTTCGTCCGTGCAGGGAGCGATGGGCGACAGCTGGGAATACGCAGCTGGCATCAACTACTACGTCGACGGCACGCACCTGAACAAGCTAAGCATCGACATCGCCAAGCTAGACGGGTCCCCGACCAGCAGCTCTAGTCCCGGCTACCGCGTCGGCGACGAAGGCTGGCTCTTCCGCCTTCAGTGGCAAGTCGCGTTCTAGCCCGCGGCACGCCAACCATCTTCGGACAAACTGCAACCAATTGCGAACCGCGGACAACACAGCCGCGATTCCCTGTCACCGGGTCCACGCGGCCCATAGGAACCATCAAGTGATCAAGAAGCTACGCACCGTGCTCTTCCTGCCCCTGGTGATGCTGCAGAGCTGCGGCGACACAGAGATCAATCATCAGGGCTCCGATGCGCTGCTCGAGGTGACCACCTCACTCGCCCAAGCCTACCGCGACGCGCATGCGGGCATTGCCATCTCGGTGTCGGGCGGCGGATCCGGTGGAGGGATCGCGTCATTGATCCGCGGCGAGCTGGACATCGCAAACTCAAACCGCCCGCTCAACGAGAAGGAACTCGAAGCTGCCAAGAAGAGCGACGTCAAGCCAATCGCGCATATCGTCGGCTACGCCGGCATCGCGATCTTTGTGCACAAGGACAACCCGATCAAGTCGCTCACCATCGCGCAACTGAAGGCTCTGTTCGGGGACGGCGGTACAGCAAACGGCTGGTCGGACCTCGGTATCCGTGTCGGCACCAGCGACGCCGACGACAGTGTCGTACTCGTCAGCCGTGAAGACAGCACTGGCGCCCATGAGTACTTCCTCGATCTGGTGCTTGGCAATGACGGCAGCTTCAAAACGCGCTGCATCAACCAAACCAGCGCGGAGAATGTCGTCACCATGTGCGCCCAGTCAAAGAACGCAATCGGCTACAGCGGCCTCGGCTACGCTACCGAGGACGTACGTGTCGTTGCGATCGTCAGCGAAAGTGGCCAGCCGGCCGTTCTGCCGACGATTGAGACGGTGCTCGACAAGAGCTACGCGATCTCAGGCCCGCTCTACATGTACACAAACGGTGAGCCGACCAGCCACATCAAGAAGTACCTCGACTGGATCCAGGGAGCCGACGGCCAGAAGGTCATGCTTGACCAGGGCTACGTGCCTGGCAAGCCAGAGTAACGGCGCAAGCCGTGGTGGCTCGCTCGGCTCACGCACGAGGGCGACGCTACCCAGTGACTTCCGAGCTGTGACTGCATTGAGCGGCTAGTCGATCGGGAAGCCAAAGGCATCTGGTATCGTCACAACCCCCTCTATGTTCGCGACCGCTCCCCTATTTGTTCTGTGTCTGGCAGTTCCCCAGGAACCCAGTGATGTGCTCGCCACCTACCGGCTCAACGGTAAGGAGGCCACCATCACGCGCACCGATGTCGCGCTGGAGATGGCGTTTCATCTGCGCCGCGACGAACGTGGCCGGCAGGCTTGCGAGATGCTCGTCGATGCGCTGCTGACCCGAGCCGCCGCCAAAGAGAAGGGACTGACTCCGAGCACGGCAGAGGTGCAGGCCTTCTGGGAGAAACTCAAGCAGCAGCTGATTGCCGCGGGGCGTCGCCCGCAGGACTTCGCCGCAGTGCGCAACACCGGCGAACAGCAGTGGCTCGAAGACCTTTCGGTGCAGATCGCGCAAGAGCGATTGGTGCGCCGCGAACTGGGCCTCGCCGAGGATGAGAAGGTCAGCGGCGACATGCTCAAGCTGTGGCTGCGCGAAGCCCGCGAGAGGTGCAAAGTCGAAACCGATCCCGACAAACTACCCATCGGCACCGCCGCCATGGCCGGCAAGAAGAACGTGGCGTTGATCGACCTCGGTTTCCTGCTGCTGCGCACCAGTGAAGACTTCGAACGCGACCGCTTCGTGCGGCAGGTTGTCTACCTCGAGACGATTGAGGCGATGGCCGCGGCGCATTCGCTGCGCATCACCAATACGGACCTCGACCGCGCCATCGCAGAGCGGCGCAAGCAGGCCAAGGCCAATTCGAAACGGGGCGGCGTGCCGCTGGAGCAGATCCTCAAGGCAATCGGCATGACGGTCGAGTCGCTGCGCGAACTGCGCGTGTTCCGTTCGCAGATCCTGCTCGACAAGCTGGCCCGCACCAAGTTCACCGACGAAGCGCTGCTGGCCGAAGTAACCGAGAAGCGTGAGGACGTGATGGTCGAGGTCGGCCCACGCCGCCGCATCGGTGCGATCTTTCTGCGCGCGCTCAAGGAGCCCAACGCGATCATCCCGCGCACCTTCGACGAGGCGATGAAGGACCTGGAGCGGGTGCGCGCACGCATCGCCAAGGATGGTTTCGCCACGACCGCGAGCATCGAGAGCGAGCACGGCGACAGCAAGCGCAAGGGCGGTGACGTCGGCTGGCATCGCAAGAGCAGCCCCGAGCTTCCGGCTGTTGTGATCCACGCGGCCTTCCAGATGAAGATGACCGAGGTGTCCATGCCGATCCGCACCAAGAAAGGCTGCTACGTCATCACTGTGCTCGATACCGAACCGGTGCCGAATGACGAGGAGCTGGTTCGCCGCCTGCGCATCGTGCACAGCGAGCAATTGAGCGAGAACATCCTGAAGGACGCCGAGGTCAAGTTCGCAACGCACGACAAGGACGCCAGCGGAGGCAACAAGTGACCGACGCACCACTGACGCAGACGACCGACGGCTCTGCGCGCCTCCGGACCGCAACAACACCAGGCACCCGCTGGCTACAGCACCTGCAGCTGTGGCGCCCCGAAGACGTCGACACGATCGAGACCGGCGCCCACGAAACCGCCGTCGTCCTGCTGCGCGGCACCTTCGATCTGATGGCCGGCACGACGAGCTGGCCGGCGCGTGGGGCGCGCACCACCGAGTACTCTGGTCGCCCAATGGCGGTGTTCCTGCCACCAAACACGCCGTTCCGCGTCGGCGGCGGCGGACCCAATGGCGAGATCCTGATGGTCTCCGCCCGCCAGCCTGTGGTCGCAGAAGTCACCGGCAAAGAAGCACTCAGTCACAAGCCGCTGTTGCCGATGGCAGGCAGCGGCAAATCGTTTGACCCAAGCACCGGCGAGTGGCGGCTTGCCGAGACGTTCGCGAACGCCGCCGAGTCCCTGCCACCGCGCCGCTTTGAGAAGTTACGGGTCGGCGATGTCGCGATCGAACGCATCTTCGGCGAAGGCTACAAGGCGGCGACCATCAGCCTTGACGAAGCGATCATTCCGCCGGGCGCCGAGCTGTGCCTTGCCGACATTCCGTCGATGCCCGCGTGTGACGAAGTGTTGTTGTTCGTGCGAACCGAAGGCTCGAACGACAGCACGCGATGGTTTGCCAGAGACGATGCGAACGCGGTGACGGTGACGAGCCGCGACGCGCCGACCTACGTCGTCATCGCCTACGCGGGCAAGACCAAGTCGTAGCTACTCGGTAGGCGGCTTATCAACAGACGAGCTATCAACAGGCGGCTCCTCAACAGGCGCTTCCTCGAAGCCGATGACTTCGACATCTCCCGCCCCCGCCAACGTCAACTTCGTGCCGATCGCCTGGAAGTCCTTGGGCAAGTAGCCGAGACCTAGACGCATCTCCTGTTCGGCGAGGGACACGGCGTGCATCACGCGACCAACCGGAATGTCGTCTTCGCATTCATGCAAGGCGACCGGCGCCGTGATCGTGTCTCCCAAAGGCAACCGCAACAAACACAGCTTGCGATTGACGTGCCCGTACGTGTGGATGCGCGCAACGATCTCCTGACCGGTGTAGCAACCCTTGGTCGTCGAGCAGTGGTCGTCGAGGTCCGCCTCAAGCGCCAACGTGCTCGCTTCGGTTTCGAGACCGACCCGCACGAAGCCGGCAAGCATGCGAGCCGCTTCGGCGAGTTCGTCGGACATCGGTTGGGGCGGCACCTCTTCGTCAGGTGCAGCGCCTGCCGCCGAGCCCTCAGCGATCGCACGGATCGCAACGACACCACCGTGACTCCGCGTAAACGTCACTCCACGCCGTTCGATGCACAGCGTGGGTCCCGCGACTTCCTCGGAAAAGCTGCACCTACCGACAAAGTCATGTGCGCCTCCGGCCGTCACGACTTCGTGCACCGCGCCAAACTCATGGCTGCGGATGCTCAACTTCTCGGTGAAGTGGTAGCGCTCGAGCAACTCCTGCAACCGAGCCGCCTGCTCGCTGTGGGTCTCCAACCAGAACGTGTCGCCCCGACGTAAAACGAGCGAGGTGACCTGCAATTTCCCCTTCGCATCGAGGAACGCGGCGGGCACCACAACCCCCTCCGCCAGGTTCTGAACGTCCTGGGTACACAGCCGCTGGAGGAACTCCGCGGCATCCGGACCACTCACTTCGAGAACCGTGTAGGGAGCGGCGTTGCGGCCGTAGAAGCCGTTGCCAAGGAGGGTTGCGCGCAATTCGTGATCTAGCATGGGGCCGGAAATCCTGAGACCAGCATAGTGGGTTCAAATGTGCCTGGATTCAGGGCTTTTTTGACCCGATGATTGAATGAGCCCCAAATCGGGTCTACTTTCCGCCAGACTAACGAAGACATGCTCCGAATCTCCAAAAAGGCCGATTACGCCGTGTTCCTGCTGGGTGCAATTGCCCGGCAAGGAGCCTTCCCGGGTGGTACCGCCCAGGACAGCGTCGTCAGTGCCCACGAGATCGCAAAGCAGGCCGGATTGAACAAAAGCGTCGTCGCCAACCTGCTCAAAGAGTTCGCCCGCCAAGGCGTGCTCGACTCGGTGCGCGGCCTGCGCGGCGGCTACCGGCTCGCGCACCCACCGAGCGAGATCTCACTAGGCCAAATCCTCGAAGTCGTCGAGGGCAAGTTTGTGTTGGTCGACTGTGTGCCGCACGAACCGCTTTCGTTTCTGCCTGCGAATGGCGAAGCGAAAGCGCCTGCGGGAAAGGAAGGCACTGGCCCCCACGACTGCTCGCTGATCGCGTTCTGCCCAAGCAAGCAACCTATGCGCGTCGTGCACCAACGAATCAGCGCCCTGTTCGCCGAGATCCGACTCGACGAACTGTGCTCGATGAAACCTGTAGCGACTCCTGCAGCAACCCCCGATGTGAAACCCTCCGCGACTGCGGACAGCCCGAACTGATGAAGACACCGATCTATCTCGACTATAGTGCCACCACGCCGTGCGACCCACGCGTCGTCGAACGCATGTTGCCGTTCTTCAGCGACACGTTTGGCAACGCGGCGAGCCGCAGCCACGCGTTTGGCTGGACGGCGGAAGCTGCCGTCGATGAAGCCCGCGAGCAAGTAGCCCAACTGATCGGAGCGCACGCCAAAGAGATCCTGTGGACGAGCGGTTCGACCGAAGCCAACAACCTGGCCATCAAAGGCACCGCCGAGATGTACAAGGCGAAAGGCAAGCACCTGATCACTTGCGTGACGGAGCACAAGGCAGTGCTCGATCCGATGAAGTACCTCGAGACGCAGGGCTACACAGTCACCTGGCTCGAAGTCGACGGCAAGGGCCACATCGACCTGAAGGCACTCGAAGCGGCGATCACCGACAAGACGATCCTGGTGTCGCTGATGTCGGCCAACAACGAAATCGGCACGATGCACCCGATCCGCGAGATCGGTGCCATCTGCAAGGCCAAGGGCACACTGTTCCACACCGACGCCACGCAACAAGTCGGCAAAGCCCCGCTCAACGTGCTCGATGACAACGTCGACCTGCTGTCGTTGTCGGCGCACAAGATGTACGGCCCCAAGGGTGTTGGCGCGCTCTATGTTCGCCGCAAGAACCCGCGCGTGCGCTTGACGTCGCAGATGGACGGCGGTGGCCATGAACGCGGCATGCGTTCGGGCACACTCAACGTCACCGGCATCGTCGGCCTCGGCGAAGCCGCCCGCATCTGCCGCGAAGAGATGGTCAGCGAAATGGCCAGACTGTCGGCGCTTCGCGAGCGCCTGCAGGACCGCATCCTCAAAGAACTGCCGGACGCCGTGCTCAACGGCGACGTCGACAACCGTCTGCCACACATGACCAACATCTCGTTCCCCTACGTGGAAGGCGAGTCGCTGCTCATGGGCATCAAGGAAGTAGCGGTCTCGTCGGGTTCGGCGTGCACCTCGGCAAGCCTAGAGCCGAGTTACGTACTCAAGAGCCTTGGCCTCGTCGACGAACTGGCACACAGCTCGATCCGATTCTCGCTGGGTCGATTCACGACCCAAGAAGAATGCGACTTCGCCGCGGACCGCTTGATCACCGAAGTGAAGCGCCTGCGCGAGATGTCGCCTCTTTGGGAGATGGTTCAGGAAGGCGTCGATCTCAGCCAGGTCAAGTGGACGACGCACTGATCCGCCACCAAGCAACATCCACAATCCCACCCGCACAACCCAACACGTAACCCAAGCAAGAGAACAACCATGGCCTACAGCGACAAGGTCCTCGACCATTACCAGAACCCACGTAACGTCGGCTCACTCGACAAAGACGCTGACAACGTCGGCACCGGCGTCGTCGGCGCCCCCGAGTGTGGCGACGTCATGAAGCTCCAGATCAAGGTCTCTGATGAAGGCCAGATCATCGATGCGAAGTTCAAGACCTACGGCTGCGGCTCGGCGATCGCTTCGTCGTCGCTGGCGACCGAATGGCTAAAGGGCACGAGCATCGATGCCGCAGCCGAGATCAAGAACACGCAAATCGTCAAAGAGCTGTCCCTGCCGCCAGTCAAGATCCACTGCTCCGTGCTCGCCGAAGATGCGATCAAGGCGGCGATCAACGATTGGAGACGCAAGAACGGTAAGCTGGCCAAGGAAGAGGCAAACTCGTGAGTGAGACGAAAGACACAACCCCAGCAACGCCTGCAGAAGCTCCTGCTGAAGCAGAGGCCAAGAAGCCGACGCGCGGCGTGCAACTGACCGAGCGCGCTGCCAAGGAGATCCAACGTGTGATCCAAGAGCAGGGCTTCTCCAAGGAAACAACCTGGGTGCGCCTTGGCGCCAAAGGCGGCGGCTGCTCGGGCTTCACCTACGTGCTCGACTTCGACCAACAAGGCCCCACCGAGTTTGACCTGACGTTTACGCAACACGGCGTCAACGTCGTCGTCGACAAGAAAAGTGAGTTCTTCATGGGCGGCACCGAACTGGACTTCAACGACGGTCTGCTCGACCGCGGTTTCGTCTTCAAGAACCCACTGGCGTCCGGCACGTGCGGTTGTGGCACGTCATTCTCGGCCTAGCGTTTCACCAGCTGTTTCACGAGTGTTCAACGTCCCAGCCCCCGATGCCTTCGCGGTCTTTGGTGTTTCCCGCACCCTGGACCTGGACGAGCAGGAACTTGAGATGCACTACCTCAAGCTGTCCCGCGAGTGCCATCCCGACCACAACCGGGCGCAGACGACCGACGACTGCGCGGCGGTTCTGCAGCGTTCTGCTGAGATCAACGACGCGTGGAACATCCTGCGTGATCCGTGGCGACGCGCGCGGGCGTTGCTCGAAGCCGAAAGCGCAGGTGTTCTGGAGCGCAACAAGAAGCTCGACCCGATGTTTCTGATGGCAGCGCTCGAACTGGCCGAAGAGGTCGCGTTCGCTGAAAGCGATCGCCAAGCCGCACTGACCGACAAGCTGCAGGCCGCGATCGACAGCGACTTCACGGCGTTGCAGAAGGATGTCAACAACGGCGACTTCGACGCCGCCGCCAAACGCGTGCATCAATCCCACTACCACCTGAAGGCTCTGCACGATCTCGAGGCCAAGTCGTGAGCGACGCATCTGCCAGCAGCACAGAAACCACCCGCATCGTCATCGGGATCGACCTCGGCACGACCAACAGCCTCGCGGCCGTTCGTGCCGGCAAGACGCCGCGTGTTCTGCGAGACCTTGACGCAGATCCGTTGACGCCGTCAATGGTCTGCCTGCATCCCGACGGCCGCACGCTGGTCGGCGCAGAAGCCAAGGCGCTGCGGCTTGAACATCCGGAGCGCACGGTTTTCTCGGTCAAGCGGCTGATTGGACGTTCGGCCAGCGAATGCCACAGCGACGTCGTCAACCTCCCCTACCAAGTGATCGCCGGCGAACGCGATTTGCCGCGCATCAAGATCGGTGACCTTGAACTGTCACCGGAGGCCATCTCGGCGATGGTGCTCAAGCACATCAAGGCCACTGCCGAGCTTGCTCTCGGACACAGCGTGCGCGAAGTCGTGGTGACGGTGCCGGCATGGTTTGATGATGCGCAACGCCAGGCCACCAAGGACGCGGCCGCGTTGGCCGGACTCGAGTGCCTGCGCATCCTCAATGAACCAACCGCCGCCGCGTTGGCCTACGGGCTCGACGGCAACAACGACGGCACGGTGCTGGTCTACGACCTCGGCGGCGGCACGTTCGACGTCTCGATCCTGCGCATCAAGGACGGCATCTTCCGGGTCCTGGCAACCAAGGGCGACACGCACCTTGGCGGCGACGACTTCGATCAGCTGCTTGCGCAACGCATCCTCAACCTGTTGCCGAGCAAGAAAGGCAGCGAAGATCCTTACGTTCTGCAGGCCGTTCTCAGTGCCGCCGAGGGCCTGAAGATGCGGCTCAGTGAACACGACGAAGCGACGCTCGAACTCGACCTCGGCGATCACGGCGAAGTGCAACTGACCGTGACGCGCGCCGAGTTCGAAGCCGCAATCGCGCCGCTGGTGCAACGCACGCTCGACTGCGTCAAGAGTGCCGCGCGCGATGCAGGTCTCGAACTCAGCCAGATCGACGACATCGTACTGGTCGGTGGCAGCACACGCGTGCCGCTGGTTCGCAATCGCCTTGAGGCGCTGACCGGCAAGCCACCGCACACCGAGATCGACCCCGACCAAGCCGTCGCACTCGGCGCCGCGATCCAAGCCGACATCCTGGCCGGCAACGACAAGTCGCTGCTGCTGCTCGACGTCATTCCGTTGTCGCTCGGCATCGAGACGCTCGGCGGCACGGTGCAGAAGTTGATCCTGCGCAACAGTACGATCCCGACCAGCGTGTCCGAAGAGTTCTCGACCGGGGTCGATGACCAAACCACCGTCGAGCTTGCGATCTATCAGGGCGAACGCGAACTGTCCAAAGACTGCCGCCTGCTCGGAGAGTTCAAGCTACGCGGCATTCCGCCACTGCCCGCAGGCTTGCCGCGCGTGCTCGTGACCTTCTTGGTCGATGCCGACGGCGTGCTCCGGGTCACCGCGCGCGAACAACGCACGGGGATCGAAGCGAGCATCCAGATCGTGCCGACGTTCGGCCTGACCCGTGACGAAGTGCGCCGCATGATGATCGAGTCGATCGAGCACGCGCAGGACGACTACATCGCGCGCGAAGAGATCGAAGCCCGCGCCAAAGCGGAGGCCATGGTCCGCGGCACCAAGAAGGCGCTGCAGATTGCCGAGCTACCACCCGACCAGACGTTCGCCGTACACAAGGCCGTCAAAGCGCTGCAGAAGCTGCTCGACGCCGACGCCGAGCCCAACGCGCTCAAGTCCGCCAGCGATGACCTGACCAAGGTCACCACCACCATCGCCGACGACGTCATCAGCGCCGCCGTCACCAAAGCCCTCAAGGAAGAACAGCAGCAATGAGTTCCGACCGCACCGTGCGCGTATCCATCCAAGACAACGACAAAGAGCTCAAGCTCGCGCTCGGAGAGTCGATTCTCGACGCCGCGCTCGCGCAAGGCATCGACCTCGACCACGCCTGCGGCGGCGTCTGCGCCTGCTCCACCTGCCACGTCAAGATCCTACAAGGCGCCGACTGCTTCCGCGAAGCCAGCGAAGACGAAGAGGACCAACTCGACAAGGCCCGCGACGTCGCCCTAACCTCGCGCCTAGGCTGCCAATCCGTTCTCGAACGCCTCCCCCAAGACGGCACCATCAAAATTGCCATCCCCGCGTGGAACGTCAACATGGTCCAAGAAGGCCACTAACTCCAAGACGTCGGTAGGGTGCTCGTGCGGTGCCGGGACCAAGAGTTCCCTTCGAGTTCGTTGGTGATGTGCCCCGAGCAAACCAACAGACTCGCGACCGTGATACATTGACCTTCCATGAAGGGCCTCGATGACGCACTCACGATCCGACAGGACGACCTGAGCGGCCGAGAGATTGCCAAGCTGTTGGGCCATCACCGCAACGCCGCCATCGAAAGCTCGCCCGAGGGCGCGGTACACGCGCTGCACCTCGACGACCTGCGCCAACCGGACATCACGGTGTGGAGCGCCTGGATTGGCGAAGAACTCGCAGGCTGTGGCGCCCTGCGCGAACTCACCAAAGCGCACGGCGAGTTGAAGTCGATGCGAACCGCGACCTCGCACCTGCGCAAGGGTGTTGGAGCGGCGGTGCTCGCACACATGATGAAGGTCGCGCGCGACCGTGGCTACGAGCGCCTCAGCCTCGAGACCGGCAAGACCGACGACTTCGCTGCAGCACGCGCGTTCTACACAAAGTTCCATTTCCTGCGCTGCCCTGCATTCGCAGACTACGTCGATGACGGCTTCAGCGTGTTCATGACGCGCCTCGTGTAACTCGCGCAGGAGTGTTGGCTTCTGTCCTGGCACGACACCGACACAGTCGTCGCCAGTCTCGGTGGCAAAGCGGGTGGCACACGGCTACTCACCACGCACGAGAAGCAGGCGAGGGGCCATCGAAAACAACAGGCAGCGCGCCCAGCCGACGAAGAGCACAATTCTAGCCCGGCACCGCACTGGCACTCTTGCTCCCCATGTTTTCCACAAGCATCCACAGGGTGAGTGCTCAGGTGAGCCGACGTTGCCATCGAAGCTCGCCATTCAACCGCTGTGCATGACCCGTTAGCATGCGGCAACATGACCGCGACTACGCAGGACCTTTCCCCCGTCGCCAACACCATCCGTGGCCTCGCCATGGACGCCGTGCAAAAGGCAAACTCCGGTCACCCCGGCATGCCTATGGGCATGGCCGAAGTCGCCGCCGTGCTATGGACGGAGTTCCTGCGATGGTCACCCGAAGAACCCGAGTGGCAAGGCCGCGACCGCTTCGTGCTGTCCGGTGGCCACGGTTCGATGCTGCTCTACTCGTTGCTGCATCTCGCCGACTACCCGGTCTCGATCGACGACCTCAAGAACTTCCGCCAACTGCATAGCAAGACGCCCGGCCACCCGGAGTATGGCGACACGGTCGGCGTCGAGACGACGACCGGACCCCTCGGCCAAGGCTTCGGCAACGCCGTCGGCATGGCGATCGCTTCGAAGATGGCGGTCGCTCGCACCGGCAATGAGCTGGTCGGCAGCCGCGTGTTTGTCACCGTCGGTGACGGCGACCTGATGGAAGGCATCTGCTATGAAGCCGCATCGATCGCAGGCCACCTCGGCCTCAACAACCTGGTCTGCTTGTGGGACGACAACCACATCACGATCGAAGGCCACACGGACCTCGCGACCAGCGAGGACATTCAGAAGCGCTTCGAGTCACAAGGCTGGGCTGTGCAGCGCGCCAACGGTCACGACACCGAATCGATCCGCAAGGCGCTGGCTGCGGCGACCAACGGCAATACGCAACCGACCTTGATCTGCTGCAAGACCACGATCGGCAAGGGCAGCCCCAACAAGGCCGACAGCCACGACGTGCATGGCGCACCGCTCGGTGGCGATGAGATCAAGCTGACCAAGAAAGCGCTTGGCATGCCTGAAGAAGACTTCTACGTCGACGAACGCGCCCGCGAAGCGTTCCGCGCCGCCAAGGCCAGCAACGAAGTGCTGCGCCAACAGTGGCACAAGGACATGCAGTCATGGCAGGCGGCCAACCCCGAACCTGCCAAGCTGTGGCAGGCAATCAGCAACCGCGAAACGCCAAGTGACCTGCTCGAGCAACTGACCGCGGCGGCCGGCAACGAAGCAAAGGCCACGCGTGCCATCTCCGGCGCCGTCATCCAAAAGGCAGCCGAGTTGGTGCCCGCGATGGTCAGTGGTTCGGCCGACCTCGATGGCTCCACCAAGACCCGCATCAAGGCCGACGGTTCGTTCCTCAAGGACAACCTGACCGGTCGCACGATGCACTACGGCATCCGCGAGCACGCCATGGGCGCGGTCATGAACGGCATCTCGCTGTTCGGCGGCTTCCTCCCGGCCGGCAGCACGTTCCTCGTGTTTGCCGACTACATGCGCACGCCGATTCGCCTCGCGTCGCTGATGAAGATCTCGTGTGCATTCGTGTTCACGCACGACAGCTTGATGGTCGGCGAAGACGGCCCCACCCACCAACCGGTCGAGCACCTCGCGACGCTGCGCGCGATCCCGAACCTGCACGTGTTCCGCCCGGCCGATGGCCCCGAGACCGCGGCCGCCTGGACCCACTCGCTGACCCGCAAAGACGGCCCGGTGATGATGTCGCTGACGCGTCAGAGCGTGCCAGTGCTGCCGCATGGCGACAGCTTCACGTCCAAGGACGTCATGCGCGGCGGCTACACCCTCGTCGACGCAGCCGGCGCCAAGGCAACCATCGTTGCAACCGGTGCCGAAGTTGGCCTGGCCGTCGAGGCCGCCAAGCAGCTCTCGGGCGAAGGCATCCCAACGCGCGTTGTGTCGATGCCGTGCCTCGAACTGTTCCAGGAGCAGGACAAGGGCTACATCGCATCGGTGCTCGGTGACGCCGCAGTGTTCTCGCTCGAGATGGGCCGCCCCGAGTGGTGGTGCCAACTGACCGGCCGCTTCGACCGCTGCATCGGCCAGAGCGGTTTCGGCGCCAGCGCGCCAGCCAAGGACGTCGCCGCCCACTTTGGCTTCACGCCGGATGCCGTCGCCGCGCGAGTCAAGGCGGCCCTTTAGCAGCCGTCGTTCGGGCTCTGGCCGGGGGGCGACGCAAAAGTTGCCCCAACCTGCAACTTCCGCGGGCCTCCGGCTGTAAGGACTGACTACGTGGTCAAGTCCCTGGAGCCCCAAACGTGCGAACGCAAAGCCAACGCCTCGCGCAACACGCCAGGACCCCACTAACCCGATGAGCGCCAGCATGTCCACGACCGCAACCGTTCTCGCGATGGCACTCGCCATCAGCTCAACGCATCTGGGCGCCCAGAAGATGGCGGCCCCAGGCGACAGCACTCGCGTCGTGCAGATGCATGACGTGCAGAAGCTGATTCGCGTCGAGACCCCAGGCCAAACGCCATCCGCCGAGCGCGCCGATCGCGAGGAACGCATGCAGCGCCTCGTGGCCTTCGCGAAGACCTTCGTGAAGCCACCGCTCGCGGCCGAAGAGGACATCTCGTCGTTGTCTGGTCGCTACCTCGTGGCCTTGGCGCGTCCCGAACAACAAGCTTGGATTGCCGGCCTGCTGGAACGCAACATCGAGCAAGGCGCCCACCAAATCCTGCTCGAGATCCAACAGTTCAGGGTTTCGGCAAAGGTCTTCGCCGAGATCGTTCCACCACTGCTCAAAGAACAGGGCGTCGAGCCGCAAGCAGAGGCGGCCGGTGCGTATCGCTACCAGGCGCTACTTGACGACGCCGCAGTCGCACGGATTCTGCGTGCCACCAAGAATACCAAGGGCGTCGAATTGCTGCGGGCACCGAGCCTGCTGCTAAACCCGATGACGAACGCCACGGTCGAAACCGGCACCAAGATTTCCTACATCAAGGACTACGCCGTGCAGACCATCGGAGACAAGATCAGCTATTACCCAATCCACGCTACTCTGCTGGACGGAGTGCGCATCGACGCGTCCTGCGGCCTGATCGCCAAGGACCTGCTCGGCGTCTCCTTCGAGTACCTTGAACGCAAGGTCGAACAGCCCATCCCCGAGTTCGAAACCACGATTGGCGTCAACAACAAGGTGAAGGTTCAACTTCCCGCCAGCACCCTGCTGCACCTAGAGCAGCGACTCGAACTGCCCGACGGCGGCACGGCGTTGCTGGCCATCACCAACCCCAAGGGGCCGCAACTGATGTTCCTGGTGCGTGTCGCGCTGCTGAAGTAGCAGGTCGCCGGTGTCACTGGTCGCCGGTGTCACTGGTCGCCGGGGTCACAGGGCGAAGCGCTCGCCCATCACCGCGATCGTAAAGCCACGCTTCTGCACCGATGCGCGAATCGCCGCATCGTGCAGTGCCGGGTTGGTGTGGTTGAGATGCAGAAACCGGATGCGCCCTGGATGGGCCGCCGCAACATCCGCGAGCTTGTCCATCGTTACAGTAATCAACGGATGACGGATCTCGCTGAGGTCGCGCTCGGGCAGCTCGCTACCGTCGTAGAACGTGCCGTCGAGGTAGGCGACCTCGACCCCCTCGAGCAACTGGGCAAGCAAACCCGGCGCGCGATCCCAGGCGTCGACATCGGGAACAAACAGGGCACTGCGGTTCGGTCCCGTGATCACGTAAGCCATCGTGTCCGAGAACTCATCCCGGTGCGGCACGGCGATCGCGCGCACCGAGACACCGGGCCAAGGCGCGAACGACTCCCCGACGACAAACGCGCGCACGTCGATCTGACCCAGTTTGACCAACTGCTGCCAGGGTCCGTGGCCGCGCAGGTAAGCCGCGAAGCGCGGCGAACACCAGACCGGCAGATTCTTGGCGCCAACGACCTCGCGGCCAAACAACGCCAGGCCAAGGTAATGGCCGATGTGCGCGTGCGTCACCATCACGGCATCCACCGGCGTTCTACCGCGCCCATGCACATCGGCGAGCTTGTGCAGCAACGCGGTCTGCTCTTCGACCCGCGGAGTGGCCTCAACCAGGAGTAGCTTGGCGTGCTCGTGGCGGCGATCCACCAAGCCGAGGCACGCCGGGTATTCGACACGACCAGTCTCGCGCGCGTTCTTGCAGCAAGCACGATCACAACCGAGATGCGGCAGGCCACCGTCTTGCGCAACGCCAAGCACGAACAGCTCTACGTCTGCTGACTCAGCTAGAGGTTTCGCGACCCCGGCGCACGCGGCCAGTGCCGCGCAGCAAGCCAGCTTTGCCAGGAACCCGGTGGCGGAGTGCTTCACGTTTGGCATGACGCCTACAGCATGCCAACGACGTCGCCATTCTCGTCGATGTCCATATTCATGCCGGCCGGCGTCTTGCCGAGGCCTGGCATCGTCATGATCGAACCAGCGAGCGGGTAAACAAAGCCGGCGCCCACGGCAACGCGCGCATCACGCACCTTGAAGCGGAATCCAGTCGGACGACCCTTGAGTGCCGGATCGTGGCTCAGCGAGTACTGTGTCTTCGCCATGCAGATCGGCAGCTTACCGAAGCCGTTCTCCTCAAACCTGGCGAGCTGCTTGTCCGCTTCCTCTTCGTAGTCGACGCCTTCGGCGCCGTAGATCTTGGTGGCGATCGCCTCAATCTTCTCCTTGAGGGTCGCGTCGTCTTCGTAGAGCAGCTTGAACGTGCTCGGCTCATCGCAGGCAGCGACCAGCGCGTGCGCCAGGTCTTCGCCACCCTTGCCACCTTCGGCAAACAGCGTCGACACGTGGGCAGCAGAAGCACCAGCAGCCAAGGCCTTCTCCTTGAGGAACTCGATCTCGTTCTCGGTGTCGGTCGGGAACACGTTGATCGCAACGACCACCGGCACTCCGAACTGACGCACGTTCTCGATCTGCTTCTCGAGGTTGCAGACGCCTTCGGCCAACGCCTCCAAGTCTTCCTTGCCAAGACCATCCGGCAATGGCTTGCCTGCCTTGATCTCGAAGCGGCCGCTGTGCGCCTTGATGGCGCGCACGGTGGCGACCAGCAGCGCCGCGTCCGGCTTGAGGCCGGATGCCCGACACTTGATGTCGAAGAACTTTTCGGCGCCCATGTCGGCCCCGAAGCCGGCTTCTGTAACGACGTAGTCCGCAGCGCGCAAGGCGATGCGGTCCGCGACGATCGACGAGTTGCCGTGTGCGATGTTTGCGAACGGTCCGGTGTGCACGATCGCCGGCGTTCCTTCGAGCGTCTGCATCAACGTCGGCTTGAGCGCGTCCTTGAGGATCGCGCACATCGCGCCAGCAGCCTTGAGTTGCTCAGCCGTGACCGGCTTGTTGTCCTGATTGTAGCCAATGACGATCGCGCCGAGGCGACGACGCAAGTCATGGATGTCCGTCGCGAGACCGAGGATCGCCATGATCTCACTGGCCGACGTGATGTCGAAGCCGGTGCGACGTGGCGTGCCGTTGCCCCGCTTGCCATCATGCCTCGGACCGCCGTGGGCCACTTCGATCTCGCGCAGCGCGCGATCGTTCATGTCGATGACCCGGCGCCACGTGATCTGCTCCGGATCGATGTTGAGGTCGTTGCCGTGGAACAGGTGCGCATCGAGGAACGCCGAGCACAGGTTGTGCGCCGATGTGACCGCGTGGAAATCACCGGTCAGGTGCAGGTTGAGTTCTTCGGGCGGCACGACCTGGGAGTAGCCACCGCCAGCGGCACCTCCCTTGATGCCAAACACAGGCCCCATCGACGGCTGACGGATCACGCAACACGTGCCCTTGCCGATGCGATTGAGCGCCTGGCTTATGCCGACAGTGTGCACCGTCTTGCCTTCACCGAGCGGCGTCGGCGTAATCGCCGTGACGACGATGTACTTGCCTTGCTTGTCGGCCGGCTGCTTCAGGCGGTCGAGCTTGATCTTCGCCTTGGTGTGGCCATAGGGCTCAAGGTCGTCGGCCGTCAGGCCCATGACCCGAGCGACTTCGGCCAGCGGACGAAGTGGGATGGAACGAGCGATATCGAGGTCGTTGAGCGACATTGGAGGCCGAACACCTTAGCGATGGAGGGGGGCGAGAGCCATTGCTAACCGGCAGGGAGGCGCCCTCGAATCGTCACAGGCCAGGATCAGGTCCGTCATGCAACCGCCCTTGCCACTGGCATTTCTCAGTACGAGTGGGCCATCGGCACCGGTCCTGGCGGCACCGAGATGCAGGGCTGGACGGGCAACGACGCAGCCACCACGGCGACGAATGCGACCCTCGCGCTGCAAACCGGGCAGACCTGCTTTTGTTCGGGAAACGTGGCAGGCCAACATGTGCGACCTGCACCGCAGCAAGTTCTAGGCGCCAATGACCTGAGAGCTAGCGTGCGGCCTGGCGATAGACGGCACAGAACCGATCCAGGCACGAAGCACTCTCATAGCGCTGTTCGACGATGCGACGATTGGCGGCCCCAAGCCTCGCGCGCAAGCTTGCATCAGCAAGCATCGACGTCATCGCCCGCGCCAACGCCGCCGAGTCTTCGCGCGGCACGATGTAGTCGAGCTGTTCCTTGGGCAGCATTTGCGCAACATCACCAACGTTGGTCGTCACCACTGCCAACCCGCTCGCCATGCCTTCCAACATCGCGATCGGCATCTGCTCCGTGCACGAACTCAGCACGAAGATCGTGAAGCCACGATAGCTCGGCGCGGTGTCGCTGGTCTGGCCGGCAAACTCGACACGAGCTTGCAAACCGAGTTGCCTGGCCTGCTCACGCAGCTGCGCTTCCATCGAACCCGAACCCACCAGGCACACCGACACATCCGCGGACATCGTCGCGACCGCACGCAAAAGATTGGCGTGGTCCTTCTCCGGTCTTAGACCGCCGACCGTGCCGACGACCAGGCTGCTCGGTTCTTCGGCACGCACCGAGAAGTGCTGCAGGTCGACACCATTGGCCAGCAAGTGCACATTCGCATCGCGCAGCCGCCACTCCTTCGCCGCGATGCCTTGCAACACGGTAGACGGCACGATCACGGGTAGCCCCCGCAGCAACCACCGACGCATCAGCGAGCGCCGCAAGAACCGCTTGCTCGCTTCTTCGCGCCCAAAGCCATCTTCGTGATGCACGATCGGCAGAGACAGCTTCTTCGCGGCAGCAACCGTCTCGATCGAACCCCAGTTGTAGGTCAGCACGAGGTCCGCGTTCTGTTCGCGCAGCCAAGCGATCTGGTGGCGTCGCATCGCCCGGAAGCCGCGAACCTTGGGCTGGTCCGCATAGGTGACCTTGGTGCTTGGCGAGAGCATCGCGCGCGCATCGGTGTTGCCGTCGAGCGCCATCACAACATGCTCACACTCGTCTCCGAGGTGGTGCATCAATTGCACCGCGCGTACCTGCGCGCCACCGGCCCCGAAGGTCGCGAACACGTGCACGAAGCGGCGCGCCCGTTGGCTCATCGAACCCCGCTCCAGAAAGGTGCCGAGCAGCTAGCCGAAGTCGAATACGTGGCGATACGGATCACAGTCAGGCGCGATGTTGCGGCACGTCCGGACACGGTGCAACGGGTCTTTTGTGGACGCGGGCCAACCGTCACTTTGGCGACGAATCACTGCAATGATGTCGCCATGACCCGGCCGCACCTGATCCTCGCCCTCCTCGCCGTTGTTGGCCTGGAAGCCATCGCTCCGGCCCACGTTGAAGTTCGTCGATGCGTGTGTGGCGGCTGGCGTGCAGTTGGACTACTTCCCGTATCCGCAACAACTGCATGGCTTGCGGGGAGTGTATCGGAAGCACTTCCTGGTGAAGCTAGAGCGGTACTTCCGGAGGCATTTGCGACCGGAAGATCGTGGCGATGGGAACTAGGAGATGATTGGTTCCGGGTTGGTAAGCGGTGGCGCAGGTTGCTACGCTGCCGCCTCGTCGGGCCGTGGCGCAGCTTGGTAGCGCGGCTGGTTTGGGACCAGTAGGTCGGAGGTTCAAATCCTCTCGGCCCGACCAT
>JAPYTD010000065.1:0-11388 GCA_029936315.1 Planctomycetota bacterium
GCTCCTCGGAGCTGCCAGGCGCGGCCGCTTTCGTTTGCGATGGCTTGCACGATGCTGCCAAAACGCGACGATGCATCGCGTGGCGCATCCCGCGATCGATCCAGTCAAACTCGAGGTGTTCCATCACCTGCTCGGGGCCTACTGCGAAGAGGCTGGCGCGCGGCTGCGATTGAGCGCGATCAGTCCCAACATCCGAGAACGCGCCGACTACTCGGTCGCCGTCTTCGATCGCAAGGCGCGTCTGGTTGCGCAAGCCGCGCACATCCCGGTTCATCTCGGCAGCGCTGGCGAGGCCGTTCATGCGGTGCGGCGGGAATTGGAGTTAGAACCAGGCGACGTCGCGATCCTCAACGATCCCTACTGCGGCGGCACCCACCTGCCGGATGTGACGATGGTTCGGCCGGTGTTTGCCAAGGGCAGCGCGGCCAAGAAGTCGAGGGAGCCCGAGTGGTTCGTCGTCAACCGCGCGCACCACGCCGATATCGGAGGTGCCACGCCGGGTTCGATGGGCATCGAACGCGATTTGTTTGCCGAAGGGCTTGTGCTGCCGCCAGTACATTTGCGGCGGCGCGGAGAGCTGCAGAGCGACCTGATGCGGCTGTTGTCCCGCAATGTGCGCGGTGCCGACGAGCGTCTGATCGACCTTGCGGCCCAGGAAGCGAGCCTCGCACAACTCGAGCAACGCTTGCATGCGATGGTCGACGAGCACGGCAGAACGACTGTTCGCAGGACCACGTCGGCGTTGATGGACTACACCGAACGTGCTGGCCGCGCGCTGCTGCAGACACTCAAGAACGGCACCTACCGCGCCCACGACTTCCTCGATGGTGATGGCATCACTGAGCAGCGGTTGCGCCTCGATCTCGTACTGCGCATGCACAAAGATCGCGTCGAGTTCGATTGGACGCGAACCTGTGATCAGGCCCAGGGAGGCGTCAACGCCAACCCCGGCATCGTGATGGCCGCGTGCGTCTATTCGCTGCGCTGCCTGTGTCCTGGTCGCTTGCCGACCAACGACGGTTTGTTCCGGTTGCTGCGACTCGCGACGCGGCCCGGTAGCCTGGTCGATCCACATTCGCCGGCGCCCGTTGCCGGCGGCAACGTCGAGACCAGCCAGCGGCTCGTCGACGTCTGCCTGCAGGCACTGTCGTCGGCGGCTCCCAAGCGCGTGCCAGCTGCGTCAGCAGGAACCATGAGCAACCTGACGTTTGGTGGCTTGACCCGTTCGGGCCGTGAGTTCGCTAGCTACGAGACGTTGCCAGGCGGTGCTGGCGCCAGTGCCAGCCACGATGGCCAGTCCGCGATCCAAACGCACATGACCAATACCCGCAACACGCCGATCGAAGAGCTTGAACAGCGTGCGCCGCTTCGCATTCGCGCGTTGTCGATTCGCCGTGGCAGTGGTGGTGGCGGCAAGCATCGCGGTGGCGATGGCCTGGTAAAGGAAATCGAAGTGCTGGCACCGCTGCGCGGTGCGTTTCTCGGTGAACGTCACATCAATGGTCCACCTGGAGCCGCTGGTGGCGAGGCTGGGGCAAAAGGTCGTTTGTTTGTCGAACGCGGTGGCTCAGGCCGCAAGAAGCTGCCGGCCAAGACGTCGTTCGAACTCGCTGCCGGTGATGTGATCACGGTGGCAACACCCGGAGGAGGCGGTCATGGCAAGGCGTGATTGCTCGTGGTTGTTGGCGTTTGCTTTGGCTGGGTGTGCCAGTGCTTTGGCTGGGTGTGCCACCACCGGCTACAGCCCCTACCCGCTCGACCTCGAGCATAAACTGCCGCCTGATGCCTTCGAGCGTTGTCGCGCGGTGCTGCTAAACCGTTATGGCACGCTGACCCAGGCCGATCCGAGCGGCTTTCGCCTCGAGACCGGCTGGCAGCCCGTTGCCGACCCGGTTGGCGAGCGGCGGGCTGCGGTGTTCCGCGATGCAAGCCACCAGGATTCGTTGGCGATCGTCGTCGAACTGCGCCGGCTGTCCGTGCCAATCGTCGGAGTGCCACACTGGACTGCGCCACGCGGCGACGATCAGGCCGAGCGCGAGCTGGCCGAACTGCTGCGGGAATCGCTGCGGGACCCGGAGGCGCCGGTGGTCGGCAAAGCCGATGCTGCGAGCAAGACCGCGGCACCCCGCTAACGAGCGTCGTTCGTGGCGATCGCGATCGCGGCGCCGATCGAATGTTCTCGCGGCCACCGTCGGCGCACGCGCCGCAGCAGCTTGATGCCTGTGCCGAATCGGCCGCGCAACTCGAACACCCGTGCCCGCGCCAGCACGACGGTAGCGCGGCAAACCCCCTGGCAGCGTCGCGCTTGCCAGATGGCTCGCATGGCGCCTGGAGCATCCCGTTCTTGGCAGCACGCTTCGAACAGCCACAACCAGGCCGCGCCGGAGGCCGGTCCGAGCGCCACCGCCTGTTCGAGCAGCGATCGCGCGCCCAACTCGCGATGCTTGTTGCGGCGAATCCATGGCCGCAGCACCGAACGGATCACCCGCGTCGATGGCTGCACCGGGAAGCGTTCCCCGAGCCGCCGCAGTCGGGCACGTCTTCGTTCGGGTGCTGGCAGAGGCAGGGCGCTGACCGGCACGATGCCGTGCTGTTCTAACAACAGGTCGGCGGCGAGCCCGGTCAATGCTTCGACGACCCGTGCCTGCCAGAACTCGAGCTGGCCGTCCCAGCCGAGCTGCGCCGCCAGATCGTCGAGTTGCTGGCGCAGGTGCCGGCGCGCCTGCCCGGATTGGCGGATGCTGGCGAGCACGTTGGGGCGGCCGTTGCTGAGCGCAACGAGAGCGGGCAGATGCACATCGGGTTGGGGCTCGTGTCGCCAGCTGGCCACCGCTGGCTCGTCAACGCTTGTCGCCAGCTTGCTCAGGTGCCGGCGTAGGTGGTAGATCACCGCCTCGGCGCGACGCATCCAGCGTGCGTGCCGCTGCCGCTCCGGGAGCCTTACGATCACGTTGGCATGCTGCAGGCAGTCGACTGCAAGCTCCTGCACCACGTCATCCAGCCACTCCTGTAGCAGTCGGTGGGGGATGCTTTTCCAGGTCGCCACTCGGCGCAGGGCACCTGGCAGGATTTGGTGTTGGAACTGCGTCAGTAGCTCCAGGGCAGCGGTGCGGTCAGAATCCGTTCGGCTCATGCTCGTCTCTCCAACCTTCCGTGGTGTTACGGGGGTAAGCAGGTATGCTCGCCGCCCTTTTCCTCCGCGCTGAACCATGCCCACAACCTGTGTCATAGGCATCCTCTGGGGTGACGAAGGCAAGGGAAAAGTCATTGACTACCTCGCCGCCGAGACGGACTTTGTCGTTCGTTTTGGAGGTGGCCACAACGCTGGTCACACTCTCGTGCTGCCGCCGGCAATCGCCGGCGAAGGCAAACTCGTATTGCACCTGGTGCCTTCTGGCATCGTGCACGCGCATGCCGTGAACGTGATCGGGAACGGCGTCGTGGTCGACCCGATTCACCTGTGCGATGAGATCGAGAAGCTGCAGAAGCGAGGGCTTCGCGTCGAGCTTGGCGACAATCTATTAGTCAGTGAACGCGCCCACGTGATCCTCGGGGCGCATCAAAGGCAGGATCAACTCGCCGAGCAGAGTCGCGGCAGTGGTCGCATCGGCACCACCGGTCGCGGCATTGGTCCGGCCTACAGTGATCGTTGCAGCCGCATCGGTATGCGGGTGGGCGACCTGGTTCGTCCCGAAGCCCTGCGAAAGGTGTTGACCGCGTTGGTCGAGCAGAAAAACGCCCTGTTTGCGCAGGCCGGCATCGATTTGCTCGACTTCGACTCGATGTATGCCGAGCTGATCGCCGTTGGCGAAAAGCTTCGCCCTGGCATCGTCGATGCGGGGCTGGCACTTCGGCGGGCTCAGAGCGCCGGTAAGCGCATCCTGCTCGAAGGTGCCCAAGGCTGTCTGCTCGATCTTGAGCATGGTACCTACCCATTCGTCACCAGCTCGCACTCGAGCACCGGTGGCGCGTTTAGCGGCACCGGGCTGCCGCCGCATGAGATGCGCACGATCGGCATCGTCAAGGCCTACGCGACGCGCGTCGGCGAGGGTCCGTTTCCGACCGAGTTGCACGATGACACGGCCGAGCGATTGCGCGCGGCGGGCAAGGAATACGGTTCGACGACCGGTCGGCCACGTCGCATTGGCTGGTTCGACACCGTTGCCGTTCGCTACTCCGGTGGCATTTCAGGTGCCAAAGAACTTGTGTTGACGAGCCTCGATGTGCTGCAAGGGTTCCCGCTGAAGATGGCGACGGCCTACCGCCTCGCTGATGGCACGGAGACCTTGGACATGCCGGCGTTCGACCTCGAAACCGTCGAGCCGCAGTTCGTTGAGATGCCTGGCTTCGACGAGAACATCTGTGACGTGCGGGATTTCGACGAGTTGCCGCAGAACGCCAAGAACTACGTCGCCGCGATCGAAGAGCAAACTGGCATGCGCATCAGCACCGTTTCGGTTGGCCCAGGACGCGATCAGGTCATCCAGCGGTGAGTAGAGGTTCTGACAAGTGAGTAAGGGATCGGGCCAAAGCTCATCCGACGATATGGTCGTGCCGCGCAGCGTTGCTGTCATCATGGATGGCAACGGGCGGTGGGCGAATAATGCTGGCTTCGAACGCATTCGCGGCCACGAGCGCGGCATCGATGCCGTGCGCACCACGGTGACTGAGTGCGCGCAGCTTGGCGTCAAGGCGTTGGTGCTTTATGCGTTCTCCGAAGAGAACTGGGCGAGGCCCAAGCACGAGATCAACCTGCTGTTCAAGCTACTGAAACGCTTTCTGGTCAAAGAGCGCGGCACGCTGATGGACAACAACGTGCGTCTTTTGCACTCCGGTCGGCGCGCCCGACTCAGCAAGGACGTCACCAAGCTACTCGATGAGTCCATCGGGCTAACTGCCAACAACGACGGTATGTGCTTGAGTCTGGCGATCAGCTATGGCGGTCGCCAAGAACTGGTTGACGCGATGCAGACGTTGGCGCGCGAAGTGGCGGCTGGCAAGTTGTCCGCCGATGCCATTGATGAGCAGGCGATCCACAATGCGCTCTACCAACCGTCTCTGCCGGATCCCGACATCTTGATCCGCACGGCCGGGGAGATGCGCATCAGCAACTTCCTGTTGTGGCAAGTCAGCTACTCGGAGATCTACGTGCACGACATCTGCTGGCCGGACTTTGGCAAAGAACAACTGCACGAGGCGTTCCGGGAATACGGCCGTCGCGTGCGCAAGTTTGGCAAGGTGACTTAGGTGGCAAGCGACTTGCGAACGAGGGCGGTGCTCGCGCCAACGATGCTCGCGATCGTCGTCGGCATCTACTGGCTCGATGTGTCAGGTTCGTCGGGCATCAAAGCAGGAGCTCTGTCGGCCGGCTTGCTCGGACTACTCGGCATCGGTGCTGCGTGGGAGTTCACGAATCTGCTGCGCAGCGGTGGTTTTGCCGTCGCCAAGCAAACGCTTGTGGTCGCGACCGCGATCCTGCTCGGCAGCGCCTTCGCGTTTGGTTGGGCCGACCTCGACCACGAACTCTACCCACTGGTCATTGGCACCCTGCTGCTGCTGTTTCCGTTGGCGCTGCGTTCGCTTGCACGCGGCGACATGCACCAAGGGCTCGAGCGCCAAGGCTCGACCTTGCTCGGGTTCATCATGATCGCGTGGCCGATGTACCTGGCAATGGGCACGTGCTTTCGTTGCCTGCCGTCGTTGCTCTATGTCGTGCTGATCTGCAAGGGTGGCGACATTGGCGGCTACTGCTTTGGCCGTCTGCTCGGCAAGCACAAGCTGATCCCGCACATCAGTCCCGGTAAGACGATCGAAGGTGCGCTCGGCAGTCTCATCACGTCCGTGTCGCTGGCCTACTTCCTTAACGACTGGCTGCTTGGCGGCCTCGTCGACCTGCCCGGCTGGGGCGCGATCCTGACCGGAGTCGTCTTGAACTTCACGACGCAGACCGGTGACTTGATCGAGTCGCTGCTGAAGCGACGCTGTAACGCCAAGGACAGCTCGGCCCTGCTGCCGGCGCACGGTGGCATCCTCGACCTTGTCGATAGTCTGCTGTTTTCGTTTTGTGCGTGGTTCGTCGTGCTCGTCATCTTGACCTGATCGCGACCAACGGTGCACGACCGTGCGCCGACGGGTAGCGTCTGCGTTCGTGCACGACGTCGTCATTCTCGGAGCTGGCATCCACGGCCTGTGCTCGGCGTTCGAACTGCGCCGCCGCGGGCGCGACGTCACCGTGCTTGACCGCTACGCCGTCGGCCACGATCGCGGCGGGTCGCACGGCGCTGCGCGTATCATGCGCTCGTCGTATCACCAACGGCGCTACGTGGAGCTGGCCCGGCAAGCGCAGCGCACGAGCTGGCCGCTGCTCTCGGCGGAACTTGGGCGCACGCTGGTTACCGACACGCCGGGGGTGTTCTTTGGCCAGCCCAAGGGATTGTTCGCCGACTTCTTGGCGGCAACACTTGGTGCGGGTGTGCCTGTTGAGCAGATCGAACGGCACGAGGCACAGCAGCGGTTCCCGCTACTGCGTTTCGAAGAACACGACGCGGTGATGCTCGATCACACGGCAGGCGTCTTGGCGGCCAGCGAAGCGATGTCGGGCCTGCGCGAGTGGTTGTCGGATCACGACGTCGAGTTCCGATCCGAGGTCACAGCACAGCGAATCGAAGCGGGTCGAGACGCGGTCACAATCGAGACGGATTTGGAGCCGTTGCGCGCCCGCGCCGTTGTCGTCGCCACGGGAGCCTGGTTGGGGGAGTTGCTGCCCGAGTGGTCACAGCCGTTGACGACGTTGCGGCAACAAGTCGGCTACGTGCAGGTAGAGCCCGGCGAACACTCGACCGAGGTCGGCACGTTCCCCGTGTGGTGCCGCATTGGCGAGACCGCCGAGGACTTTGTTTATGGCCTACCCGAGTTTGGCAAGCCTGGCCTGAAGCTGGCGCATCACCGCACGACGGGAGCCCCCGATGACGCCAACGCAACGCCCGCCGCGATCGACCGCGACGCGCTCGCCGAGCTGGCACGCGCCAGGTTGACCTCACCGGTCATCGACGTGTTGTCTGTCGAGAACTGCCTCTATGCCGTCGCGCCGGGTGAAGAACTGCATGTTGTCCGCAGCGAACTCGATGCACGCATCGTTGCTGTCGCCGCGTGTTCGGGCCACGGCTTCAAGTTTGGCCCGGTGATCGGTGCGCGGGTCGCAGACTTGGTGGAAGCGCTCTGATCGCGTAGCCGTCGGTCGAGTGATTGCGGTTGCGACGCGCTGGCACTGTGTGCCCAGGGAAGTGCTGATGCCCCCAGGGCTAGAGGCGCTCCGTCATGCACTGCAAACCGTGTGGTTTGTCGAGTGGCGTGAGTTCGTACACCACGAGTGGGCCACAGGGTTTTCGGAACAGGTTCCAACCGGTGTCCTGTGGCAGGGCGAGTCACGGTTCGGCTGACGCGGATTGACGGACGCTGGTATTTGCGCAACCGCTGAGCATCTATCGGCCTTCCCCGCGTAGACTCGCACGCAATGAGTGACGCGGATATCAGCATCGCAGTGCAGTCGGTTGACGAGGCACGCACGCTACTCGGGCCACTGGACAGCAATGCGCGACTGATCCGCGAACTGCACGGCATCAGTGTGCTGGCGCGCGACGGTAGTGTGCGGTTGCTCGGCGATGCCGTGCATGCGGGGGTCGTGCAGGGCGTGATCGAAGAATGTCTGCGCCGCATGCGCGCCGGGCACAAAGTATCGACGCAAGATGTAGCCATCGCGCTGCGCAAGACGCTCGGCATGTCGCTCAATGAAGCTGGCGAGCCTCAGCCAGAGCGTCCGGTGCGGCCAACAGGGTCGAACGCGGTGCGCGCCAGGACGGAAGGCCAGCAGAAGTATCTCGAGTGTATGGACAAGCACGACGTCGTCTTTGGCGTTGGTCCAGCGGGTACCGGCAAGACCTACCTCGCTGTCGCAAAGGCGATTGAGACGATGAAGGAAGGTGGCGTGCGACGCCTCGTGCTGGTTCGTCCGGCCGTCGAAGCCGGTGAAAAGCTCGGCTTCTTGCCGGGGGATTTCCAGGCCAAGATCGATCCGTACCTGCGGCCGATGCACGACGCCCTTTCTGACTTGCTCGACCCCAGGACGCGGGCGCGGTGGTTGGAGAGCGAAGTTGTAGAAGTTTGTCCGCTCGCGTACATGCGCGGCCGGACCCTGAATCAGGCGTTCGTGATCCTCGATGAGGCTCAGAATACGACGGTGCCGCAGATGCTTATGTTCCTTACTCGTCTGGGAGAAGGTTCCCGCATGGTCGTCACGGGGGACCCGTCACAGGTCGATCTGCCGGGCAATGTTCGTTCGGGTCTGGCCGATGCGTTACGTCGTCTTGAGAACGTGGATGGCGTCGGTATTTCGCGCCTTGGCGTTGGCGACATTGTGCGTCATCAGGTCGTCAGTCGCATTGTCACGGCCTACGACGCCTACGATCGTAAGCACTCGAAGAACGACTCTGATTCGTGATGCTTGAGGTCACGGATCGGTTCCACCCGCGTACGGAACGCCTGTTGATCGAAAGAGTTGTGACCGCTGTGCGCGAGCACGTTGCGCGTCCAGAACTCGAAGTTTCGTTGCTGCTTACCGACGACGAAGAGATCGCTGCACTGCACCAGAAGTTCCTTTCGGACCCGGCACCGACCGACGTGATCTCGTTCGAGATGGACAATGGTGCAGAACTCGTCGTCAGTGTGGAAACTGCGACGCGCGTCGCAGTCCGCGAGGGTCATGCGATCGATGCAGAGGTCGCGCTCTACATCGTGCACGGCATCTTGCACACGGTCGGCTTCGATGACGCCGAAGATGATGATCGTCGTCGCATGCGTGACGCAGAGCGCGCGATCATGAAGCGACTGAAACTCCACGTGCGCGAAGTCGACGCGTAACTTCGTATTGAAGTTCACGACACACGACGTTGCACCGCATGTAGTGTTCGTGATACCGTGTACGCGTTCGCTTCTTTGCAATTGGCGTGACGGTTCGCTGTCCGCAGTTCCATGACACATGTTGCAGCACTACTCAGTGAAGCAACGTGATGCATGGGCGAGCAGCGGTGAAGACCTTCGCGCTCGTCGCTTTGACAGCGAGCCTGGTCCGCTCAACTCTGTGAGGGATCAGTCTCATTGCCAGGTACTACATGGTAGGCAAACCAGCGTCAGGTGACTCTCGTGTGCGAGGCAAACGCCGCGCACCTGCGAAAGCCGAGCCCCAAAAGGCTGTGCGATCGCGAGCGAATCAAGCGGACACATCCACTGCTCGGAATCGGGTGCCGATGAGCGCAACGACCGAGCAACTGCTTGAAAGGTATCGTTTGCGCCGTTCGCGGGCGATTCTCAACGAAGTCGTTGAGCGTCATCGCAGCGTCGTCGAGTCGATGGCCTACACGCTTGTCACCAAGCTGCCACGCAACGTCGACGTGCAAGATCTTGCGCACGCCGGCATGTGGGGCTTGTTGCAAGCGGTCTCATCCTTCGAGCCCGAGCGCTGCAGTTCGTTCGAAGCGTTCATGCGTCAGCGAGTGCGTGGCGCGATGCTCGATGAACTGCGGCACATGGACTTTTTGCCGCGACTATTCCGTCGTCGGGTGCGCGAACGCGATGCTGCCAGCGCGCGTCTGCGCATGGAGCTTGAGCGCGAGCCGACCAACTCCGAATTGGCCGACGAGCTTGGAATCAGCGAGGACGCGCTGCTGCGCTGCCCAGAATCCAAAGTAATTCGCTCGGTGCACTGGCGTGAGCACGAGTCCGGCGAAGACCACTTCGAGCACCTCCCGGACGAAGCAATCGAGTCGCCGATCGATGTGATTACCCGCCAGGAACTGCTGGAACTGGTGCGCAAGAACCTCGAGCCGATCGAGTGGAAGGTGTTGAAACTACACTACCTGGATGGATTGACCGGACGTGAGGTGGCGCGCCGCCTCCGCTTGTCCGCGTCGCGCATCTGCCAGATCCACGTCGCTGTGCTCGATCGCCTGAAGCAGCAGCTGACGACTGCGGCGGTCTAGCCGCCCAGTCTAGCCGCCAGTGTACGACTACCGAACGGCACCATGATCGGGCAGAACGCATGACAGGTGCGGCAAGCAGTGGCCCGTGCCCCGGTTCCGGATCGCCCGACTTTGCCTATTGCGGTGGCCAGCTGCATTGCGAGCAGGTTGCGATCGCGGACCTGGTCGAGCGCTTTGGCAGTCCGCTCTACGTCTACAGCGCGGCGACGATGCGTGATCGGGTGCAGCGCGTGCGCAGGGCCTTTGGCGAGCAGGCGCACATCTGCTACGCGGTAAAGGCGAATTCCAATCTCAGCGTGTTGCGTCTACTGCATGAGCAAGGCTGTGGTTTTGACCTGGTCAGCGGTGGCGAACTCGAACGGCTGCATGCGGCCGAGCTGCCCACCAACCAGGTGGTGTTCGCGGGTGTTGGCAAGCAGTCGTGGGAAGTCGAGGCCGCGGTTTCGGCCGGCCTACTGTTCTTCAACGTCGAGTCGTCGTGCGAGCTGCCCTTGCTATCTGCCGCCGGTGCTGCGGCGCAAAGGCCCGTTGCGGTGGCGCTGCGCCTCAATCCCAACGTCGAGGCCAACACGCATGCCTACATCAGCACCGGCAAGGACGAGAACAAGTTCGGGGTTGCGATCGATCGCGCTAAGGATGTCGTCGCGCAGATCGTAGCCGACCCGTGGTTGCAGCTGGTCGGCTACCACGCGCATCTCGGCAGTCAGTTGCGCACCGTCGATCCCTACGTTCAGGCCTTGGACCGTGTCTTGGAGTTCGTTGATGGCGCTTCGGAGCGTTCTGATGGCGTGCGCTATTACGATCTCGGTGGTGGCTTTGGCATTAGCTACGGCGAAGGCGCTGCACTCGACGTCGCGGAGGTCGCCGATGCGTTGTTGCCGCGTCTTGAGCAACGATCCTGGCGGCCGGTCGTCGAGCCCGGCCGCTTCCTCGTGGGCGATGCAGGCGTGTTGGTGACGTCGGTGCTCGGCGAAAAATCGCAGGGCCGTTCGGAGTTCCTGCTCGTCGATGCAGCGATGAACGACCTGATGCGTCCGGCGCTGTATCAGGCAGAACATGCGATTGTGCCGGTGGTACAGCGCCCAAACGCTGCGCTGCGCACCGTGGACGTGGTCGGGCCGGTTTGCGAAACTGGCGATTTCCTCGGTCGCGCCCGCAGCTTGCCGCGGTGTGATCGTGGCGACCTGCTGGCGGTCTTGGCGGCTGGAGCGTACGGTGCCAGCATGGCGTCGAACTACAATTCACGACGCCGCTCAGCTGAAGTGCTCGTCGATGGCGAGCAAGTCCGGTTGGTTCGCCGTCGCGAATCCTTCGCACAACTGTTTCAGGACGAGATCGACGCATGACTTCCTCA
>JAPYTD010000065.1:11488-25201 GCA_029936315.1 Planctomycetota bacterium
ATGTGCTCTCAACCCACGTGCCCCCAACGCCCGAGCGTACTCACCTACGCGGGCCGCACTCTGATCTTGCTGGCCGCGCTGACGCTCGGTTCGTGCAACTTCCTCATCGACGAGTTCAGCTGGTTGGACCACGCCGGATCGGTGGCTGGGCCACAACAGCAGGCGCCTTCGGCGACCAGTGATCAGCCCTGAGCTTCTTCGGCCCTGCCAAACGGGCCTTGCCAAACGGACCATTCTAAACCGTGGTTTCTGACGGCTTGCGCAAAGTGCTGGAGCGCGGCGACGGTGTCGGCGAGTTACTCGGCGAGCACGCAACAAGTGGCTTCGCGGAGCACGTGATCTGTGGCGATCAGGTGCAGATGAGTGTTCGCGCCAACGACGGCCATCTGCAGGAAGTGCGGTGGCGGGCGAGCGGCTGTCCCGCCTCGATGGCGATCGCCGCGCTGGCCGCCGAAGTCTTGTACGATGTTGCGATCGCCGATGTGGAGGCCGTGTTGCATGAGGCCATCACGTCGCGCGGTGGCCTCAAGCGCCATGAACACCACGCCGAGAAGATGGTGTTGCGCGCGTTGCATGAGGCGCTTAGCTAGCGATGGCTCGCTGGACCGACTTCCTGGCGCGTCTCCGAGGCGATGCGCACGACGGTGAGCGGCAACGTTGGTTGGCAATCCTCGGCTTGAATCGGCAGTTGGCGACGGCGGACAGCCTCTCTGCGGTGTTGACCGTGCTGGTCGACGAAGCCGTGCGATTGTTTGGCGCGGAGCGCGGCTTCTTGCTTACCCGCGCCGATGCGGAACCGGGCTTTCGGGTTGAGGTCGCCCGCAGTCTCGATCGCGAGCCGGTCGCCAATCCCGAACGCAAGATCTCGGCGACGATTGCCCAGCGTGTGCTCGACCAAGGGGAAGGCCTTTACAGTGAAGACGCGCAAACGGATGTGCTGACGGCCTCGCAGAGCGTCGCCGATTTGCGCCTGCGCTCGGTTCTATGCATGCCGCTGCGCGTTGGCGAACGGGTCTTGGGTTTGTTGTATCTGGACCATCGCTTTCAGGCAGGAGCCTTCGGAGAGCAGGATTTACCATGGTTGATGGCATTTGCGGATCAGGGCGCCATCGTGCTGCACTTGCACGGTCTGCTGCAGGCGAACCGGGCGCAGGGCGAGCAGTTGACCGAGCAGAACGTCGGCCTGCGTGCGACGGTCGAGGCTCAGGCGCGCGCTCTCTCCGACGCGGCTCCTGTTCCTGGTCGCGACCAGCTGCGCCATGCAATGCCGAGTATGGTCGGCAATTCCCAGGCCTTGCTGCGCACGATGCACGTGCTTGATCGCATCGCAGACACGGATCTTGCGGTGTTGCTGACGGGTGAGAGCGGCACCGGCAAAGAAGTGGCGGCGAGGGCCCTGCACCAGGCGAGCGCCCGTGGGCGCGGCCAGTTTGTCGGCATCAACGCTGCCGCAATTCAGGGTGAGCTGCTGGCCAGCGAACTGTTTGGCCACACCAAGGGCGCGTTCACTGGCGCGGATCGCGAACGGCCAGGGCTGCTGCGCCAGGCTGCCGGGGGCACGCTGTTCTTGGATGAAGTCACCGAGATGGACCTCGACCTGCAGGCCAAGTTGTTGCGCGCGCTGGAGGAGCAGAAGGTCCGTCCCGTCGGCAGCGATCGCGAGTTCTCTATCGATGTGCGGGTGATCGCCGCGACCAATCGCGACCCACGTGAAGCGATCCAGACCGGCCGCCTGCGCGAAGACCTCTACTTCCGCCTGGCGGTGGTCACGGTTCACCTGCCGCCTTTGCGGGAGCGCGGCGACGACTTCGTCGACCTGGCGAAGCACTTTGTGCGGCAGTTCGCAACCGAACAGAACGTCTCGCCGCCCGAATTGTCGACCGAGTTCCTGACGGCGTTGCGGGCGCGCCAATGGCCGGGCAACGTGCGTCAGCTGCGCAATGAGCTGCAGCGCGTCTGGGCGCTAGCGGATGGTGGTGGGTTGCGGGCGCAGTGGTTGTCGCCGGAAGTGGAGGAGCCCGCGGTGCAGTCGGCGCCGACGGATCTGGCGCAACTTGAGCAGTGGGCCATCGACCGTGCGCTTGAGCGCGCTGGGGGCAACAAGGCGGAGGCTGCGCGCCTGCTCGGCATCGGACGGCGTACGCTTTACGACAAGCTGGCGAGTAGGCAGAAGCCGGCGTCGGACTGAGTTGCCGATGTGGTGACTGGAGTGTGCGAGTTCCGCACACATGGGCGGTCCCCGCACGCATGTGCAAGCCACTGTGAAGACGTAAGCCAATTATTAGAAGTCACATAAAGTAATATCTCTGGTTGGCACCATGGTTGCCTTTGGGTCCGCCGCGATGCGACGACTTCTGACCACGACTTGGATGCTGGCCGCGGGCCTGATGGTCTCCGGGATCACGTCGCAGTCGGTCTTGAGTCAGTCACAGCCGAAAGGCTCCCCCCGGCTGCTCGACAGCATCGAAGCTCCCTATGCCTACGTGTCGCTTGGCAGCATTGGCAATCTGAAGGAGAGTGCCCCGCAGAACGCGGTGCGCAAGCTGCTCGCCGACCCGTCCCTCGACGCTGTCTTTGGTGGCGGCAAGCAAGGTGGTGGAAGCCAGGCGTTGTCGCTTGTGCGCGGCATGCTCAGCCGAGGCGCGATCGAGCTTGAACTGGCGATGACCGGCATTGTTGGGCGGCAAGGAACGCCACTGCTCGTGCTGCGCGCTCGCTTGCGTCCCGGGCTTGCCCGCAACCTGCGGGCCAAGCTCGAAGAGACGACACAACTTGCCATTCCCAGTCGCAAGCTTGGTGGCCATCAAACCTACACGCTGAAGAACAATCGCGGGCGCCCTCGCGATGCCAAGGTTGGCCAAACCGTTGAGTTGGCGATGGTCGGTGACGATCTCATCGTCGGCAACGACGGCTCGGCCATGCGCGAGGTGCTTGAGCCGCTGCCGAATCACACGTCGGCGCAACCCGTGCGCCGCGTTCTGTCTGCCGACCCTCGCTTCCGTTCGCTGCGCAAGCGACTCGATGTGCCGAAGGGTTCGTTGTTTGCCTACGGAGATTGGCGACGACTCGGTCGCCGCCTGCAATCGTCGTTGATTGGTGCGTCGGCGCAGTTGCTCAGTGGCAGCGGCCTTGGCAGTGCGCGTTCGATCATGATGACGATTGCGCCGGCCAAGAAGGACGGCTTCGCCGCGACGCTGCTGCTCGACTTCGATGTCGATACGGAAGCAGGCGCGGCGGATGCACGAATCATCAAGGGTTGGTTCGCCGCGACCCAACCCGTTGCGGCCAAGCAACTTGTTCGCGAGTTGCCGCGCGGCGGCCTTGGCGGATTGGTGCTATCGGTCGATTTGATGGCCGTTGCCGACAACTCTCCGCGTAGCTCGCACATGGTCTGGGACCTGCGTGATGCCTACACGAGCTTTGGCCTCGACTACGGCCGCAACCTGATCGGCCGTTTGGCCTCGCGGGGCACGGTGCAAATGCACTTCGGCCCCCAGGTTTCGGACAAGAACGCATCAAGTACGGAAGTTACTTCTGGGTCCACTTCCGTGTGCATCGGTGCGATCACGGCGGTCTACAGCGTGCGGGCCAAGAGCCGTACCGCGGCGGCTGATATCTTCAGTGACCTTCGCCGCGTTGTCGAGTCGACCAACTTCGGCAAGTTCGTCGTCGCCAAAGATGCCAAGGGCAAGCGCCAGGCGGAGGTTATCCACCTGAGCGGCGCCCAAGGTCAGATGTCGGCGTTCGTCTGCGTGCATGAAGACACGCTGCTGCTGGCAGAAAGCCAGGAGACTCTCGTGCAAGTGCTGCAGGAGATGCGCCGCAGTCGGCCGGCCCGACGCAATTCCTTCGTGACCAGTGCGGTCAAGTCAATCGGTGGCGGCAACGTCGCGGGCTTGTTCGACCTGGATCTCAACCCGCTCATCAAACACATCTCGTCAGCGCTCAACGGCGTTGACCTTTCCGCTTTGCCAAAGCGCCACATCGGTTACCTCGATACCGATACCCGTCAAGACGGGGCCGTGGTGCGCATTCGTTTGCTGTCTTCGCGCTGATTGTTGCGCCGGCTTTGTGTAGCCCGGCAACGCTCTCTCGTATCAGCACTCGTTCTTTGACAGTTCAACAGTCTACGGTGAGGGGCGACGCTTGGGTGTCGCACCTTGCCGCGGATGCATGGGTGTCCAGCAGTTTTCGATCGGCCCATTACTTGGGGCAGGCAGGGTCGGCAGGAAACTTCCACGTGTGTTGCGTGGGGCATGCATCCGCATCTTTTTAAGGGCGCATGGGTCGTTTTGTCCCGTGCCGTCGTTCCGAATACTTGGGGCAGGCAGGAACGATGGTGTGGAACGCGTGGTGTCACGCGAATGGTCCATGCGCCCTCATTTTTTTGCTGCGGTAGTTGGGCAGGGTTGCTGCCATGTTGCCATGGTGTTTTCGCGATGGTGGTCTACAACGGACCATCATGCACGACGGCAGCCCCACAGATCGTGACGCAGAAAGCGACAACGACGACCTCATCACGGGCGATTCCGTCGCTTCCAAAACCGCGGACAAGCCTGGGGGCAGCGGCGACAGCCAATCCGTTGGAGCCGAATCTGGTGGTGGCCAAGGTGCCGACGGTGACGACGGCGGCAACGGTGGCGGCAACGGTGGCGACGGCGACGATGATGTCCCGCCGGAAGATCCGCCCGACAGCGATCCGCCCGACAGCGATCTGCCCGACAGCGATCTGCCCGACAACAGGTTCGGCGCGGAAGTGAGTGATCATTCCAGCGCCGCGTTCGTCATCGAGGCGGAGCCGGGTAACAACTCGGTTGTCGTACAGGATTCGCTGCCCGACACGATGTTTGCGTTTCCGCTGCAGAAGTCGGTGCCGTTCCCCAATCTCATGATGCCGCTCCTGCTCGATACGCAGGCGGCGCGCGACATCGTGGCCAAGGCCGAGGCGCACAACGGCTATGTGTTCCTGGTGCTGCAGAAGGACCCGGACCAAGAGCCGAAGACTGGGGCCGACCTGCATGAAGTGGGTGTCATCACGCGCATCATCAAGACACTGAAGCTGCCCGATGGTCACATGTCGGCGATGACGCAAGGCGTTCGGCGCGCCACTCGCACCAAGGTCGTGCGGGAAAGCCCGCACCTCGTCGTTCGCGTCAAACAGATCGTCGAGATCCCGGCGCAGGATGAGCGTTCGCAGTCGCTGTTCCGGTTGTTGCAGAAGCAGCTGCAAGAACTGGCGGGGCTGCAGGAGCATCTCGATGCTGGGTTCGCGACGGCATTGCTCAACGTCGATGACCCGGCTCAGCTGGCTGACTTCTCAGCCGGCATCGTGCGCAAGATCGAGGATCGCCAGCGGTTGCTGGCCGAAGCGGACGTTGGCAAACGATGCGAGCTGGCGTTGCAGTTCGCGATGGTCGAGAGCGAGTTGGCCGCGTTGGACCAGAAGATCCAGGACGAGATTCGCCAGAAGGCCGAGAAGGCTCAGAAGGACTACTTCCTGCGCGAGCAACTCAAGATCATTCGGCGTGAGCTTGGCGAAGAGCAGGATCCACGCACAATGGAGCTGAAGCGGCTCGAAAAGGCCGTGGTCGACGCCAAGTTGCCCGAGGACGCGCAGCGTCGGGCGACCGAAGAGCTGACGAGGTTGCAGACCACGCCGGTCGAGTCCGGCGAGTACGGCGTCATCCGCAACTACCTGGATTGGCTGGTGTCGTTGCCTTGGTCCGTCACGACCAGGGATCACACCGACCTTGCCCGCGCGGCGCGCGTGCTGCGCGATGACCATTACGGGCTCGACGAGGTCAAAGAGCGCATCATCGAGTTCCTCGCCGTGCGCAAGCTACGGCCCGGCCACGCTGGTTCGATCTTGTGTTTCAGTGGTCCACCTGGCGTGGGCAAGACCAGCCTTGGCCGCAGCATTGCTCGCGCCATGGGCCGCAAGTTCTTCCGCTTCTCGCTGGGGGGCATGCGCGACGAGGCCGAGATCAAGGGCCACCGGCGCACCTACGTTGGCGCGCTACCCGGTCGCATTCTGCAGGGCTTGAAGGCATGCGGCAGCCAAAACCCGGTCATGCTGCTTGATGAGATCGACAAGCTCGGCAGTGACTTTCGTGGTGATCCGAGTGCGGCGTTGCTGGAAGTGCTCGACCCCGAGCAGAACCACAACTTCCAGGACCACTACCTCGACGTGCCGTTCGATCTGTCGAAGGTCATGTTTTTGGCGACGGCGAACGTACTGTCGCAGATCCCCGAGCCTCTGCGTGACCGCATAGAGATCCTTGAGATCCCCGGCTATCTTGTGGAGGAGAAGGTCGAGATCGCGCGCCGACATCTCTTGCCCAAGCAGGTCGATCGCCACGGCCTGACGAGTCGCAATCTGTCGGTGACGTTGCCGGTGTGGCAGCGCATCGTGCCGAACTACACTCGCGAGGCAGGTGTGCGCGGCCTCGACAAGGTCATCGGCCGGCTGTGTCGCAAGGTCGCGCGCCAGGTCGCCGCCGGCAAGCCGGGCCCCGGTCGCTTGAGCCTCACCGAGATGAAGCAACTACTCGGCCGCGCCCGCTTCAAGGCCGACGAACGTCGCAAAAAGCGCTTGCCAGGTGTTGTGCAAGGGCTCGCCTGGACGCCGGTGGGTGGCGATGTGCTCTACATCGAAGCTGTTCGCAGCGAGGGCAAGTCGCAACTTCAGCTGACCGGCAGTCTCGGCGATGTCATGAGCGAGTCGGCGCGGTTGGCACTCAGCTACTTGCGCAGTCGCTGCCAGCGCTTTGGCATTGATCGCGAGCGACTCGATAACAGCAACCTGCACCTGCACTTTCCTAGCGGCGCGATCCCGAAGGATGGGCCGTCAGCGGGCATTGCGATTGCTTGTGCGTTCTTGTCGGCGTTGACGGAACGGCCGGTCGATCCCTACCTCGCGATGACCGGCGAGCTGACGGTCGTCGGCGAAGTGCTGCCGATCGGGGGTGTGCGCGAAAAGGTGCTCGCGGCGAAGAACTTCGGCCTACAGCATGTCATCCTGCCGAAGGCCAATGAACCGGAGGCCAAGGAGCTGAAGCGTTCACTCGTGCGCGGCTTGAAGATCTACTTCGTTGAGCACTTCAGTGAGGTCTATGACATTGTCTTCGATGGCGGACTACGCAAGCGGCGCAAGCCCGCCAGCAAGAAGAAGCCAGCAAAGAAGCCAGCGAAGAAAGCTGCGAAGAAGCCGGCGAAGAAGGTCACCAAGAAGGCCGCGAGGAAGCCAGCGTCTCGCCGTGCCAGGTCATGAGCCTGACCAAGCGGTTTCCGTCGCACCTGACGTTCGACCACGATCCGAGTGACCAGGAGCTGCAGGAAGTCGTTGGCCCAGAGGTCACGACGACCTACGTCGTCTGGCAGGAAGACGACGAGTGCATTTGCTCTTCGTGCTTGGCAAGCGCTAGCGCTTGCGGCGTCGAGTCTCTTCGGCTCGCCGCGCCTTGCTCATCGCCCAGGAGCAGATCTGACACTGCTTGGGATCGTGGCGCATCGCAGGACACGACGTGCGGCCAAACCAAATGATCTGCAGGTGCAGGTCGTTCCAGCGTTCGCGCGGGAACGTGCGCAACAGGTCGCGCTCGGTTTGTGCGACGTTTTTGCCGTTGCTCAATCCCCAGCGCCACGCGCAGCGATGAATGTGCGTGTCGACTGGCATCGAAGGCACATGGAACGCCTGGGCCATGACGACGCTGGCGGTCTTGTGGCCGACACCCGGCAGATCCTCAAGTTCTGCCAGTGTTGACGGAACCTCGCCACTGTGCTTGTCGATCAGGATCCGGGACAAGCCCGCGATCGCCTTCGCCTTCTGCGGAGACAGCCCGCACGGTCGGATGATCTGGCGGATCTCTTCGACCTTGACCTGCGCCATCGCATGTGCTGTGCCGGCCCGCGCGAACAATGCGGGCGTTACCTTGTTGACTCGGACATCGGTGCACTGCGCCGACAGCAGCACCGCCACCAGCAACGTGAACGGGTCTTCGTGGTCGAGCGGAATAGGGGGTTTGGGGAACCGTTCGTCGAGGATCACCTGGATGCGCTCAGCCTTCTCCTGCCGTTTCATTCGCGTCACGGATACCGCCTGGTAGTCCTTGATCCAACCTGTGGTATTTTGGCGGCAGCCCTAATGAGTGACACGGTGTTCAGTGATTGGTTTGAGGCCCTGTGGACCGACCGAGAGGATCGCGTCTACCGGTCTCTGTTTGGCGACCTTGGTGCCGGCGTCTTTACCGTCGGCGAGAAGGTGTACGAACGCTACGGCAAGGAGCCACATCCCGGTTGGCTCAACCACGGGGTATTTGCGTGCCCGCCGCACGACGAGCGGGAGTCGTGGCTGTACGTCACGTCGGGCCTCAGCAACCCGTGGAATCTCGACAAGCCTGGCAAAGATCCGAGCGGCTTCGCTGGCATTGGGTTTGAGCTAGTCGTCGAGTCGAGCAGCGAGTCGGACTGGGCCGTGCCGCTGCTACACAACCTGATGGCCTACGAACTGCTGGTTGCGGTCGGAACGTACCAAGGTGCCGAACTGTTCGAATACGGCAATCGGATTCCACTCAACGATTCGATTACGCCAAGCTTCGAGAGTGCTATTCGTTGGTTGTTGGTTGAGCAACCCCAGCACTACCCGTCGTCGTTCGACATCGAGGCTGGGCGCGTGGATCTGTTCCATCTGGTTGGCGCGACGGATCGCGAAGTCGACCTCGCCCGCGAGAAGGACCAGGACAAGTTGGTCACACTGCTGCAAGAGAAGGGCGTGTATCCGCTTACCAACGCGGACCGCGACAGCGTCTGCTGAGCGGTGCCGGTTGTTGTGATGGCCAGATCCCCATCGCATGGCGCATCGAGATCAGCGTCCCGCCGTGTGTGCTGGGGCTCAACCAAGACCCTTGGCACAATATTGTCGGGAGCAACCGCTCTGCTGTAGCTCCCTTACCCCGGCGACCAAATGCCTGCCCCGGTCGCTGGGGCGTTTCTGGATGCGCTTTTCGCTGGCGTCGGTCGCCAAAGTGAATCGGCATTCTGGACGGCGCGCATGCGCACCGGCACGATGTTCGCATCCCGCGAAACGCGCGGCCCGCACGATGCCCGACCCGACACCAGAAGCTGATTCGCGTCCGTTGCACATTCGCCCGCTCGCCGAGCGCCGAAACCTTGTGCAGAAAGAAGACTTTGCCAAGGTCTTGCCGCCGGTTGATGGCTTCTTGACGTGGTTTGAGGCGCTGCCGGATATCTACGGCAGCAAGTCGCTCAAGCACGTCGTCAGCGAGATTGTCACGGCACGCCAGAACGGCCACGAAGTCGGTGTGCAGCTCGGAGCGCACGTGCTCAAGGTCGGCTTGTCGCCGCTGATCATCGACTTGATGCGGCGTGGCTTGATCACGCACATCGCCACCAACGGCGCCTCGACGATCCACGACTGGGAGATGGCCTACCAAGGTGCGACCAGCGAAGACGTCGGCGAGAACCTGCCGGACGGTTCGTTTGGCTTCTGGCGCGAGACGCTCGATGCGCTCAACGGTGCCGCCAAGCGCGCCCAGAAAAACGACGAGGGCTACGGCGAAGCCGTCGGCCGCCAGATCCTCGAAGACAAGCTACCGTATCGCCATCTGTCCGTGTTTGCCGAAGCCGCGCGCCTGGGCATTCCGGCGACCGTGCACGTGGCCTTTGGCTGCGACATCACGCATATGGATCCAGACCTCGATGGCGCCGCGCTCGGTGCCGCGACCCAGAAGGACTTCTGGACCTTCGCCGACAGCATTGGCCGACTCGACAAGGGTGTCTGGCTCAACGTCGGTTCGGCGGTGATCATGCCCGAGGTGTTCCTCAAGGCGGTGTCGATCGCCCGTAACCGCGGCCAGCTCACGGATGACTTTCTGACCTGCAACTTCGATATGCTGCAGCAATACCGCGCGGTAACCAACGTCGTGCAGAGGCCGCCGAAGAACGGCTGTTCCATTCTCGCCATGCATGAGATCGTCTTACCCCTCCTGCACCAGGCTCTGATCTGCACCGCGAACAGCCGTGGCTGCCTGCAGGAGGCTCGCTAGATGCATCCAACTCTTGGTGACGAGAACCGCCGCCTCGCTGACATCTTGTCGAAGCTGCCCCCAACGCGCGTGTTGGTGGTCGGCGATTTGATCCTGGACCGCTACGCGGATGGCATGGCGAGGCGCGTGTCGCCGGAAGCACCGGTGCTTGTATTCGACTACGAACGAGACCGCTACCTGCTCGGTGGTGCGTGCAACGTCGGCGCCAACCTGAGTACGCTCGGGGCCGCGGCTTCGGTGCTTGGTGTGATCGGCGACGACGAACCCGGCGAACGCTTGCGCAGTCTGCTGAAGGATGCCGATATCGATACGCAGGCACTGGTCGTTGATGAAACGCGGCCGACCACCCGCAAGACCCGCTACGTCTCGAAGACCCTGCAGGTCTTGCGAGTCGATCAGGAATCGCGCGCACCGGTGTCCGGCCGCGCTGAGCAGCGCATGCTGGAACTGCTGCAGCAGCGCCCGTTCCCGTGGAAGAGCGTGCTGCTCAGCGACTACGGCAAGGGCGTGTTGACGCGTGCAGTGATCCAGGCGGCGGTAGCCGCCGCCAAGAGTGTCGGCGGCGTGACGGTGGTGGACCCCAAGGGCAACGACTACTCGATCTACGAAGGCGTCGATTTGTTGACGCCAAACCGCAGCGAGGCCGAAGCCGCGACGGGCATCATGATCGAGTCGACCGAAGACATGCACCGCGTCGCCCAACGTCTGCGCGAGATCACCGGCATCCAGACCGCGGTCATCACGCTCGGCAAGGACGGCATCTTCTTCGAAACCGGAGACGGTTCGCACCGCATCATCCCGACGGAAGCGCGCCAGATATTCGACGTGACCGGTGCCGGCGACACAGTCGTCTCGGTGCTGACCTACTGTCGCGCCGCTGGCGTGTCGCTCGACGATTCGCTGAAGCTCGCCAACCACGCCGCCGGCATCACCGTAGCCAAGCACGGCACATGGGCGCCGTCGCGACGCGAAGTGTTGGTGCGGCTTGGTGATACATCGCCGGAGAGCGTCGGCAAGGTGCTCAGCCACGAACAAGCCGTCGAAGTCGGTGTGCGTCTGCGCGCCGAAGGTCGCCGCCTTGTCTTCACCAACGGCTGCTTCGACATCCTGCATGTCGGCCACTGCGACTACCTGCAGAAGTCACGTTTGTATGGCGACGCGCTGATGGTTGCGGTCAACACCAACGACTCCGTGCGACGCCAGGGGAAGGGCAAGGGCCGCCCGTTCAACACGCTCGAAGATCGCATGGCCGTGTTGGCCGCGCTCGAGTCCGTGGACTACGTCGTGCCGTTCGATGGCGACACGCCCAAGGATGTGATCGAAGCGATCACACCGCACGTGCTCGCCAAGGGCGAGGACTGGCGCGACAAGGGGGTGGTCGGCCGCGAGTGGGTCGAAGACCATGGCGGCCAGGTCGTGCTGGTGCCGTTGGTCGCGGGTCGTTCGACGAGCAACGTCGTCAAGAAGATCCTCGAGAGCGGCGAGTAGTCGCTCGCGCCCTTACCGCAGGCGCAGTTCGCGGTTCCAGTTCACCGGCGTCTTGCCGTCGACCCGAACGGTGCCCGACGCGACCCCGCCCCAGGCGGCGACGGCGTCGATGCGGTAGACGCCGGTCGCGAGAGTCTGCGTCCAGCGGTAGGCCTGTTCGTGCGGTTGCCTGACGCGGCCATCGACTACCAAACCGCCCTTCGCATCGAATACTGCGATGCTGAGTTCGGCGCGGATGTCGGTTGTGTTGTCGAGTGGATCGAAGCGGAACTCGAAGACGCAGCGCGCGCCTCTTTGGGTGGCGAGCGCCGGCCGCGTCTCACCACCGGCCTCGATCGTGACCGGTATGGTTTGCGGCACCGCATCGGCGCCGCGCACGAGCAACTCGTAGCTGCCTGCCTCGAGTGCAGTCGCCGTGGCGAGCGCCACGTTTCTTACGGCGCATCCGCGTGAGTCGCGCAGCCGTAGGTCTAGCTCGCCCTGCGCTTCGACCACCAGGATGCCTTCGGCGGCCGCCGCGAGGTTGCCGAGGTGCACACTGCGCCCTTCTGCCACGACCTCGACGGCGCGCGTCCATACAAACCCATCCGCGCGTTCGACCCGAAGCGAGTACTGCCCGACGGCCACGCCAGCGAACGTGATATGGGAGCTGCTTCCGAGCGTCTTACTTGTGTGCATGCCGTTGCGCACCAGAGCCACCCTCGCCCGGCGGTCACGCTCGTCCAGCAAGGTCGCGGTCACGGTAGCGCAGCCAGATGACGCCGGGGAAACCGTGAGCTCGATCGGCTTCTTGAGGTCCCGCACGACGGCGCGGGCGTGGTAGAACACGAGCGGTGCTGGACTGCCTGTGCGCGCAACGTGCACACAAACGGCGGAGAAGCGTGGTGGCACGAGCATCACAAACGTGCCGTCGGGCTCAACGGCCTCGACGAATCTGTAGACGGGCAGCACGTGCCCCGACGGGTCCGTTGGCGTGACTGTCACCGAATAGCGCGTCGGGTCCGTGACACCTTCGACGCGACCCGTTAGTTGGCGCTGGTCAATCCGCCAATCGAGTTTCCGGCGCTCGCCGCTCTCAAGCTGCAGCGGCTTGTAGTTGAGTTCTCGCTTTGTTCCCCAAGCCGTTAGCCGCAGGCGAACGTTGCCGCGCGGTAGGCCCGTCAGAGTGTAACGGCCGTCTGCGTCGGTCCACGCGACGCGATCGTAGAGACGCCCGTCGAACGAGTTGGCGCGCAACTGTGGTGCTTGCGCGAAGACCGCGCAGCGCCGCACCGGGGCGCCGGTGGTATCGACGACGCGTCCTGCGACGGCCGCTCCGGGATTGAGCCGCAGAGTGACTGACGGTGTCGCGCCCGAGTTAACCACTACCGTTCGTCGCACCGAGTTGTCGACGCCGTTGCGTGCGACCACCACGAGTTCTCCCGGCGGCAATCCCGCAAAGAGAGCTGTGCCGTGATCGTCTGTCAGTGCGAACAACACGGGCCGCAACATGCCACCCGACACGGTAGAGAAACCGGCAACGACTGCGCCAGCGGCGGGTTTGCCGCCAGCGCCCATGACGGTGACGTGCAAGCTTGCGGCCGCGACGGCGAGGCCTAGTTCGACATCTGCGTCGGTGGTGGCTGATGCGTGCGAACACAACCCGTCACCAGCGGCCCATACGAAGGTGCGTGCCCCCGCCAGCGGGAACGCGAAGCTGCCATCGTGCGAGGACTGTGCTACCGGCACGGCCACATCCATGCTGCCGGCGGAGGCCGACGCGTAGATGTCGATTCCGGCGAGTGCGGTGCCGTCGGGGGCGCGTACGTGACCCTTGACGACGTGCACAGGCGGGATTTGCCACGTGATGCCGGTCGCCGCAGCCGGGCCCGGCAGGTTGACGCGGCGACGCGTATTGGTCCCCACGAGCCAGACGTCGTAGGCGCCGCTACCGTGGCCTTCGAAAGCAATCCAGCCGTCGGCGTCGCTCATCAGGCTCGAAGAATCATCGCGCACGCACTTCACTGCGAACAACGCCATCTCCCCGCCGGTCTTGACGACGCGACACGTCAAACCCGGTTGCGCAGTGCCCTCGCGATCCACTAGCTGCACCTTGAGTGCGACGGGAGTGGCGCCGGCTGCTGGCGACCGTTGCGAACCGGCATAGTCTGTCGGTCGGGAC
>JAPYTD010000154.1 GCA_029936315.1 Planctomycetota bacterium
CACCAGGATCCTGCGTCCATCAGCGAACCACTCTGGGTAGGCATCCCATACTTCCTCGGTTTCCGCGTGGAAAGATCGGGTTGTTTTTGTCGCGAGGTCCATCACCCACACCGTCCCTGGAGTACCATGTCCGCGCTTACTGATGCGAAATGCGATTTGACGTCCATCGTGGCTATATATGGGACGCGTTGCATGAGCTTTCAGGCTAGCAGTCAAAGGCTCTGGTTTATTGGTGCCGATCTTCAGCCGATACAAAGACCAACGCTGCCCGTCATGTCCAGCAAATACGAGATCCGAACCATCGGGCGCCGGGGCCGGCCAACCGATCTTAAGCGAAGCTGACTTGAAGACGACCTGCGGGCGTGGTGCCACGGTGCGAGCTGAGCTTTCAGCCCGGCTGGAGCCTGAAGGAACATCCGTGGGTTGCGGTGGTTTGGCTGGAGCTGTCAGCTTTGGCTTCGTACACGCAAACCCGAGCATAATCAGACTCAGCATGAGGCCGAGTCTGATTTGGGATGTCGAACGATGTGGAAACTGTAAGGCGATGACGATGAAACTCGTTGCGTGTTTTTTCACTTTCGGAGAAGCTGCACGGGGATTCATGCGGACTATACTCACGGAATCTCTCTTACGAGCGCTCCTACCCCAACCATTGCGTATAAGAGACATCATGTTAACTCTCGAAAAGTCCAAATAGGGCTGTCGTCGGGACTATACTCTGCTTTCGTCGGGACTATACTCAAGCGTGAGAGCATGAATCCCCCACCACTTGCGCTTGTAATAGTTTTTTTGGTTTTTCTTGCCGTGGCGGGCTTTCTCGCATTTGTGGTGGCCTCCGCGGTGTGTCGGGTTTCCGGCTTACCCCGCGTGAAAACTGGATAGCTGGTTGCGATCAGGCAAATCCGGTAGCCTCGATCGACTTGCCGTGACCATCGAAGAAAAACCGACACGACCCGCTGACGGGCCAGGATCCGTTGGTGAGACGAGGCCCGTCATGGAGGAGTCGCCTACCGTACAGCGAGGCGAGGCGGCCCCACCTCAAGCCGCCGGGGTGGCAGGCTTCGATGTCGTCGTCCGGTCCTCGCTTCTGACCGTTGGAGACAAGGTCGACCACTACGAGGTGAGGGAAGTACTCGGCGCTGGCAGCATGGCTGAGGTGTACCGCGCGCGCGACACCCGTTTGGGTCGGAAGGTTGCCCTCAAGTTGGTCAAGCCTGGCCTCTGGCGCGACGATGCCAACGCCGTTGCGCGCTTCTTGACCGAGGCGCGCCTGACGGCGAAGTTCAGTCATCCCCACATTGTGCAGGTGTACGCGGTGGGGGAGCACGAGGGGACTCCCTTTCTCGCCCTCGAGTATTTGAGAGGACAGAACTTGCGCGAACGTCTCCGTGAGAGGGGACGCTTCCCCGCGCGTGAAGCAGCACGGATTGGATTGGCAATCGCCGAAGCGCTCACCGAGGCCAATCGACACGGGGTGCTTCACCGCGATCTCAAGCCGTCCAACGTGCTCGTGCCTCCCGATGGGCGTGTGCGTGTTTTGGATTTTGGAATCGCCTGGCAAACCCACGAACCGTTTCCGATGTCCATGCGCGGGCCTCACTCGGCCGCGCCGTCTTCGCCGAGGCTGAACGCGCGCGCGAAGTCTACGCGCGTCGCCGTAACGGTGTCGCCTTCGGAAGCGTCGAGCCTCCCGTCGCTCCATGCTGGGCACGGGACCGCCTCCGAGGGAACGCCTCGTTACATGGCACCAGAACAGTGGGCTGGAGCGGAGCTCGACGGAGCGATCGACGTCTGGGCTCTCGGCCTCATCCTCTACGAACTCGTCTCCGGAGTGCATGCCTACGAGAGCGCGGACCTGCTCATGCTCTTCCACGAGATCACCGCTGACTGTGAGGTGCCTCCGCTCCCGAACCGCGAGGAGCTGCCGCGCCTGCTCGTCGATCTCATCCGCTCTTGCGTGCGCAAGACACCGTCGGAGCGTCCAGCCGCCTCGGAGGTGGTCCAGCATTTGCGATCATTTCTACATGGGGGGACACAGGCGCTCCATGAAGGAGAGAGTCCGTTCCGAGGTCTCTTGCCCTTCACCGAACATCACGCCGGATCTTTTTTCGGTCGCGATGAGGAAATCGGCCAGTGTGTCGAGCACCTTCGTCGTCATGCCATGCTGCCGGTCGTCGGCCCGTCCGGGGCGGGCAAGAGCTCGTTCGTGCGCGCCGGTGTTTTGCCACGTCTCGCCGAACAAAAGCGCTGGCTGGTGGTGCGGATGCGCCCCGGTCGTCATCCCTTCGAGGTGTTGGCCGAGGAGCTGATCAACCACACGACAAGCGAAGCGCCACCCCGCAGCGACCAACAGCCACGCGACGAAATGGATGCCGAACGCTCGAGGATCGCAGCGCTCGCAACACAGTTGAAACTGCAGCCTGGTCAGCTGGGTGCAGAGCTGCGCGAACGGGCCACGCAGACCGGCTCCCGGGTACTGCTGTTCGTCGATCAGCTCGAAGAGATCGTGACCCTGGTGGACGACAAGACCGAGCGGGAGCGCTTCATGGTGGCGCTGTGCCGAGCAGCCGACGATCCGCTGGGTCCGGTCCGGCTGGTGCTCACGGTGCGTGACGACTTCGTTGGGCAGCTCGTGAACAGCGTAGAGGTGCGCGACGCGCTCGGCAGCATGTTCTTCTTGCAGCGACCCAGCCCGGCCGCCCTCGAGAGTACCCTGCGTAAGCCGGTGGCAGCGCTGGGATACGCCTATGACGATCCCGAGCTGCCGAAAGCGATGGTAGCGGCGGTCGACAACGAATCAGCCTGCCTTCCGCTCTTGCAGTTCGCGGCCCAACAGTTGTGGGAAGCGCGGGACCAAGTTGGCAGGCTGTTGCTCCGTGAGGTTTACGTAGCGATTGGAGGCGTGGAAGGCGCGTTGGCGAAGCACGCGGACGGCGTACTCGACGCGCTCTCAGCCCTTGAGACGCGCGCCGCGCGGCAGATATTGTTGCGCCTGGTCACGAGTCAGCGCACCCGACGCGTTCTCGACCGGGGAGAACTCCTCGAGGGTCTAGGCTTAGAATCGACAACCGTGCTCGAACGTCTCGCCGCCGCTCGCCTGTTGACGATACGTCTCGGGCGCGAGGCTGAGGAGCCGATCGCGACGGTCGAGCTCGCTCACGAATCCCTGATCGCGCGCTGGACCACCTTGCGACGCTGGCTCGATGAGGGACAAGACGAGCTGGTCTTTTTGGCAGAGGCCAGCCAGGCAGCTGCGCTTTGGGACACGCGCGGCAGGATGGATGAAGAGCTGTGGCAAGGCCATGCACTCGCTGATGCGCAGCGGATGATCGCCAAGCTGAGGCAAGTGTTGCCCAGGAACGTCGCGCGCTTCATCGCGGCGGCCGAGCGCAAACAGGCGAAGCGGGTGCGGCTGAGGCGGCAATTGCTCGTTGCTGTGGTCACCGGGCTGACGCTCGTGGTGGCGGTGCTCGGCTGGCAAAAGAACATGGCTGATGAGCAACGCACGGAGGCGCAAGCGCAACGAGCGGAAGCGCAAGCGCAGCGGGCCGAGGCGCAAATCGAAGGGGCGCGGGCCGCTTTGAGTCAAGGCAAGCTGCTCGAGACCCGTGGCAAACTGCGCCTCGCTCTCGAGAGCACCGACGCTCCCAGCGCGCGGGCGCTATGGTGGCAGTTGCGTGATGAGCCGCTCGTGTGGACGCGGGAGTTGGGAGCGGCAGTCTACGAAGTGGCGTTCAGCCCTGACGGCAAGTTCGTCGCGGCAGCCTGTCAGGATGAGGCGGTCCATCTATTCGATACCCAAACCCGCACCGTCAAGGTGCTGCGCGGTCATGACGACCAGGTTTTCACCGTCCGTTTTAGTCCTGATGGCAAAAGACTCGCCTCAGGAG
>JAPYTD010000066.1 GCA_029936315.1 Planctomycetota bacterium
ATTTCGGTGCGGTAAAGGAAGCGGCCGGAGGAATCGCTGGTCAGATCCTTCCATTCGATCGTCGCTTCTTGCGATCGCCCGATCGGAACCTGCTTGGTAGCGACAGTTGTCTCGGCGCCCTTGTCGTCAACGCGGATGAGCTTGGCGGTAACAGTGATGCCGTCGTAGCCCTGCGACGTGACGACCGCCTTCATTTCATACGGGTCGAGCTGGAAGACTTTCGAGGGCGCTTCCATGCGCGTCAGTTGCACGGTCTGCGTTTCTGACGGGTCGCCAACACCCAGCACGAACGTGTGCGGAATCTTGCGTTGCTCGAGTAGGCGGGCAATCTCGGGCCCTTGTGGACCAGCGGTGCGGCGACCGTCGGTCACGAACACAACTGCGGCAATCTCAGCTGGACGACTCTTGGCGAGCGCCGTGCGCAACGCACCACCGAGGTTGGTCGAGCGACCGTCGGCTACGAGCTTCTCGATATCGATGACTGGGATCGGTTCTTTGGCGTTGGGGTCCGCAGGCAGAGGTTCTCCATCCGGGCCAAGCTCTGGCTCCGGCGGCGGCACCAATGGCAGGTCTTCAACGCTGCCGTCAAAGCCGTAGATCTGCACGCGGTTCTTGGCCGCGAGCTTCGCGATGATGCTCTGCTTGTCCTTGGCCAGCAGTGCCTTGACCAGGTCGAGACGCGTCGCGCTACTCAGGTCCGCGACGCCAACCTCATTCCAACCTATCAGTGCACGTTGCACTTCCGGGCGACGCCAAGCGTCAATGTGCGTCATCGATTGCGACGTGTCGACGAGCAACAGCGTGTGACCTTCACGCGTCTCGCGCTTGACCGTCACCAGGTTGGGCTCAAGCAGCACCAAGATAACCGCCAAGACGGCGAGCGTGCGCAGCGAGCCAAGCACGAACCGTTGCAAGCTGCTGAGCTGCTTGCCATCACGGCGATACAAGAAGCTGATGAAGATGATGGCCAACGCCATACCCATCAACACAAGCATGCCGAGACCACCGGATGGGAAGTTGGCGAACTCAAACTGCAGCTCGGAGCCAGGTTCGATTTCGATCCCGCGCCAGCTGGCCAGCCATCTCAAAAAGTCATCCATCACGTGATCCGTCTAGCGACGTCCAAACCTCCATGCGAGCAGCGACTCGGCCAACAGACCAACTAACAGCAGCGCGGCCAAGAGCGGCCACGCTTCCCCTTCGGAGGAGGCAGTGCCAACTCCGCTCTCATCGCGAACGAACGTCACGAGGTCGTGCACATTGCTCGGATAGAACTTCTTGAAGGCCACCTCGTCGAAGGCAGCCAGGTTGCTCTCACTGATGGGGCCATTGCGCGAGAACATGCGCATGTTGGGCAAACCATCGTGGCGTTGCAGATCCAACTCGTAGGCACCACGCTCGGTGAACTCGGCCATGTCGACTTCGAGTGACAAGCGTGGGGCCGTGGCGTTGCCTGGGTCCTGTGTCTCGCCGCCGGGTTGGTTGCCAGCGGTGTTGTTGCCGCCGGTGTTACTGTCGCCGGTGTTACTGTCACCAGTGTTCTTGCCACCTGGCTTGTTCGGATCCGCGTTCTCGTCACCCGGCTTCGTGTCTGCTGCCGTAAAGGTGCGCTGGTCTTCGCCACTGAGGGCTCGCATCGTGACATCTGCACGGTGCACACCGGGATCCAACTCGAGTCGCAGCTTGCCGTCGGTCTCCAGGTTGTCCTTGCTGGGATCGTCACGCCGCGCAGCGAAGTGGTGCAACTGGTGCGTCACGACCAAGAACAAGTCCGTGCTCGGAAGGTTGCTCCAGAAGCGGTCAGCGGTGATCGAGAACAGCGCAACTTCGCCAGCGTCACCGTGGTAGGTGCGCGTCGCGAGCATCGGCGGGCCATCGGCACCACCAACGCGCGCGACGACGGACGCTTCGTGGTCGGCAGGTTCTTCGAGAACCAACCAACGCTTGACCTGAATCCAGTTGCCGAGCACCAGCTCGAACAACTCGGAAACGCCTTCGCACATCGCGTGATCCTTGTTGGCAAGGTACGCGTGCTCGGGTCGATCCGGGTCGCCGGCGATTTCGCCGATCGGCAGTGGCAAGAGACCATCACCATCGCGCCACAACAACTCGTTGTAGCGCGGCGCATCGATCAACGAACCACAGGTGATCGCCAGACCACCACCCGAGGCAACAAACTCTTCCAGCCGCTTGGCCGCGAGTTCGGTGGGCGACTGCACGTTGCACCACCAAATCATGTCGAACGCGTCGAGGTTGGTTTCGTCGAAGCCAGTCTCGGTCACAACTTGGGCTTCGATGCCCGAGTCGGGGACATCAAGCGTTGCGCGTAGAAAGAACACTTCACCGTCGCCTTCGTCCGGTTCGCCATCGACCAGCAACACGCGGCTCTTTTCGCGCACGTGCAAGGCCAGCGAACGGACGTCGTCAAACGGGAACGCTTCGTTCGGCTCGAGCTTGCAGTCGATGCGATGCGCACCCGGTTGGTGGAACGTGTGCTTGATTGGCACGGTCCAACGTTCGCCTGGAGCAAGCTGCGGAACGTCCTGCGTCACGTTGCTTTGGCCATCAACTCCAATCGCGACCGTAGTTGCTGGCGTTGGGTCGAGGCCGAAGTTCTTGACGACGACGCCGAGCGAGACCGGCACTCCGGCGATCGCGAGGCGGTCCTGCAACTGCACGTCGACGATTGCCAGGTTGTCGTGTTGGCCACCGACGGCGAGCACGGTTACGTGTTCGCGATCCGCTTGCATCGCAGTCAGGCCCGCGAGCAGCGCGGGCCGCGGTTTGTCTTGGGGAGTCGTCCAGTCCCAACTTCGTCGGTCACCGACGAGGTAGTACTCGGTGCGCGATGCGTCCTTGACCTCTCGTGCGCGCTTGACCGTGGTCTCCAGGGCCTTGCCGAGATCGGCAGGACGATCACTGACGACCAGCTCCTTGAGTCGCGTTCCGGTCTGACGACTGAAGTCGCCACCGATGCGTTGCGCCCAAATGTCGGGCACGTCGGCGGCGCTAGTGCGCACGATCGAAAAGATGTCGCCCTGACGCCGCTTGCCGAGGTCGTCGGCGAGCATCTTGATGCGATCCTGCGCCTTCTCAAACAAGTTGGTGCTGCCACTGCGTTGCGTCATCGACGCGCTGTCATCAATCACGATGACGTGATGCGTGCGCGAACCGAGAAAGCTACCGCCGCCGAGCTGGGGTCGACTGACCAACGAGATCAACAACAACACTGCCAGAACGCGAAGCAACAACACCAGCCACTGCTCCATGCGCAGACGCTTGCGGTTGCGCTTCATCGCCCGCAGCAGGAAGTCCATCGCGGCCCACGGGACCTTCTGGAACCTGCGCCTGTTCAAGATGTGGATGATGATCGGCACAGCCATGAGCGGCAGCGCCCAAAGCAGCAGCGGATTGAGGAAGGCCAATCCAAGCATCAGTTAGTTCCCAACATCGTGTTCGTTCGCTCTTGGCTACCGCTGGTAGATGGGCACGAGGGCATAGGGCAGCTGCAGGATGGTCACGGCTTAGCGCTGATAGATCGGAGCGTAGGAGTAGGGCAGCTGAAGGATCGTCAACGCGATGCCAGTGCCATAGACGGTGCCAACACCGTCACCTTGCCAACTACCGTCCTTGCTTTGCTGCTTAAGCAGCCAGGCAGCCATGCTCTTGTAGTACTTCTCCCAGTCTTTGCCACCACGTTGATAGAGCGCCTGGCTCCAGTAGAGCTGCGCGTAGTAATGGTGGCCCGTGTTCCTGACCGACGTCTTGATGTGCTTCATGCAGTACTTGACTGCCTTGTCGACGAACGGTTGGTCGTCGTAGACGCCAGCGTTGTAAAGAACGGCAACGCCAGCCGCCGTGATCGCTGGGCGACCACTGCCGCCCGAGTTCAAGCTGTAGCGAATGCTGCCATCACTGTTTTGGCAGCGCTTGATGTAGTCGACCGACTTATCGATGACCTTCTTGTCGACGACGATGCCGGCCATGCGGCACGCGCGCAGTGCTTGGATCTGGGTGACCGTGACACTGCCTTCGTCGCTGTTGGAGTCGGGCGTATAGATCCAACCGCCAGCCGAAGACTGCGCCGAAGCGATCAGTTGCACGGCCTTGTCAAGCACACGCTTGAGCTTGTCCTGCTTGCGCAGGTCCTCTTCCATGCCAAACACAGACGCGAGGTAGAGCGTGGCGAAGCCGTGCCCGTACATGCTGCGCCCTTCTTCTGCCGGCACCGAGATGACACCAGTGTTCGGATCGGCGTTCTTCAGCAAGAACCCCACCGACTTGCGCACTTCATTCCAGTAACGGCCGCGGGTCGGCGTCGAGCCGCTGGCGATGAACGCCATGCCCGCAATGCCGGTCATCGCCGCCGGATAACTGCCGTAGCCGCCTGAATTGCGCCAACTGCCATCGTTGGCCTGGTTGCGTCGCAGCCATTCTAAGCCACGCACAATCGATGCGTGAATTTGTGGGGTGACTCCAGGTGGGTAGGCGGCTTCTTGAGCCTGAAGGCTCGGAGCAACGGTGAGCCCCGCGGCAAGCATTAGACAGACGAGTTTCATCCGCGACCCTCCATGTAGTCGTAGAGACTTTGTTGTTCCGTTTCGTGGGCGCGCATGTCACCTGCTTCCTTGCAGATCTCAATGCGTGCCAAGTGCCAGTTGAGCCGGACCGTGCGATCAAACAGCAGCTCGCGCATGCTTTGCATCGCCACCAACGCGGCGGCGAGATCGCCTGCGCGCGCTAGCTCACTCGCTCGCGTGTTGACCAACGCTAGCAATTGGCTGCCGGCGCGTTGGCGCAGGTTCTCGTCCTTGCAGGTTTGGATCATCTTGACCAGAACCTGTTCGGCGCTCGGACGTGCACCGCTCTTGGTCAGGTAGAACGCCTTGCGCAGCGGATCCTCCGTGTTGTTGGCGAGCGCGCCAAGTGCGCTCTTGGTGCTAAACACCTCGACGCCACCCTGGTAGCCAACCGCAAGCCACGGTCCCTCAACGACAATGTGGCAACTGCCAGCCAGGGGCTCACGACTCTCGTCGAACGCTGGCAGACGCAAACGCCGCATCGGCGAAGCATTGTTGGAATCAAACAACAAGAGGTCGCGCGAGTTGGGCACGATGATCGTGTTGCCGACGATGGCAGAACGACCACGACCCGAGTATTTCGGGCCCGACCACGATGGCAACTTCTGTTGCCAGCGCAGCAAGCCACCCGCGAGTTCGATGCAGACGATGTGTGACTCGGACAACGCGAATAGGTGCTTGTCGTTGTGGCCAATGATCTCGCGCAAGTGACCGTACGGTGCGTAGCGCGTGTGGCCATCGAGCATCCATGCTGGCTCGCCCGTCGCAGCTTCGACCGCGAGCAACACTTCACCGTCACACGGCGCCAGGATGATCAGGCCACCGTGGATCACCAGATCACTCGGCATGAAGCTGTCTAATACCGCAGGCTTGAACTGGGTCGGGTAGCCGCGGAAGCTGCGCCTACCGGTGTTGGTGACCTTTTTCCTCTTGAACAGCTTGTGCGCGGCGTCGTGTCGTTCGTAGCGACGAATCCAGCGCAAGTCGCCAGCGAAGGCATCTACTGCCGCAAGGCAGCCGGCGTTGGTCGCGACGAACGCAATGCCACCTTGCACTGTGACCGGGCAACCGGGCGCCTTGAAGAACGGTGAGCCACCGGCGTGCAGCAGTGTGTGCCACAGCGGTTCCCCGGTCTTGCGATCGATGCACTCAAGCGTGTAGGCATCCTTGCGCAACGACGGCAACAGCAACCGTTCACCGAACACGGTTGGCGCAGCCAAGAAGGTGACGTCGCGCAAACCACTGGCACCATCGAGCCAGTCCTCGGAAGCCCAGGCGCGTTTGCCTGTCTGCTTGTCGTAAGCGATGAGCTTGCTCGCCTTCAGTGCTGCCTTGGTGGTCGTCGTGTTGCTTTCGTGACCGATGATGATGTAGCGACGCTCGTCATCTTCGATCGTGCGAAGCAGCGCATAGTCCGACGCGGCAATGCGCACGCGCGGATGGTTCTGGCGCGCAATCGGCGGTTCTTGTGCGCCATCGCCTTCCGCGAGCAAGACACCGGAAGCCGCGTCGGCCAGACGCAGCCGGTAGTGCTCAAGGAACACCGCCCGAGGCATGCTGTAGTTCCCTTCGCGTTCGTGCGTGAACAAAACCCGCGTGCCTGGTCCGTAGCGGTTGGCAAACGGCATCGTCAGCGAACGACTGGCGCCATTGATCCAGATGTTGCGGTTGTTGTTGCTCGGCTTCGGATCCTTGTAGGGCACTTCGTTGCGGAACCGGTATTGCCACATCGCAACCAGATCGGAGGTGTCAGGATGCAACAACGTGATGCCGTCGGTGCGATCCGAAACGGTTTCAATTGCGACCGTGTCTCGCACGAACAGCTGGTTGTTGGGCAGCTCGCGGATGCTCTCAAGTTGTCCGCGGATGCGCAGCGACTCTTCCGCGTGCTCCGACGCGAGTTCTTGTACCGCTGCTTGCGCGGCGTCGCGCTCGCCCGCGAGCTGCAGGCACACCGCAATCTTGAACTCGCACCAAAGTTCGCTGATCCCGAGTGCCTTGCGGTTTTGCTCCGGATAGATCTCCAGCAGGTCGCGCAGCACCTGGACCGAGGCCCTGTAGCGGCCTTCGTGCATCAAGCGATCTGCGAGTAACATCATCGCCCGGCCAGCTGGCAGGGTGACGAAATAGCGATTCGCAACTTGCTCAAGGGATTGGGCCGAGCCAGTGCGAAGAGCCTCAGTCAGCAGCTCCTCCGCCGCAAACTCATGTGCGGTCCGGTAGATTTGGATGCCGACGTCCGGCATGCGGGCAAGCAGTTCGTGGCACAGGCGGCGAACTGGTCGGTAGATCCGCCCGTCACGGCTAAAAACTGCATTCCGGGCGTCGAGCTCGGAGTTCTCCGGCGCCTGATAGCCCTTCTTCTTTGGGTCCGCCTGCTTGCCAGTGCCGGTCGAGCTGCTGCCGGGTTTGCCAGTCCTGGTGGGGTCGTTCGTCCCGTCACCTTCCGGACCATCTGGGCCCGTTTCTTCAGACCGTGTTGCGAATACCTCGACCGTGCGACCCTCGATCACGTCCTGCAAGACCTCGATAGCGGCCGTGTAGTCGTTGCGATCCAAGAACATCTGAGCCCGCTCTAAGTACCTGTCAAGATGAGGGTTTTCGAACATCTCGACGCGCTGGCCAGGGTCGTCCTCGGACGGATCGGAGGCCGAGTCTTGGGCGCCGCCAAGCACTCCTAATCCCGCAACAGCCCGGACCTGCTGGGCGGAGATGACGGCAGCGCAAAGCGAAGCGCATGCAAGCATGCGCACCGCGGATGAAGAGGGCAGCGACACTAACTTCGTTCCTAGTCTGGTGCTGGCCCGGACGGGGCCAATCTGACGCAACCAACGGTAGCAGCGCGAGGGGGGTTCCCTCGGACTCTACGTCCTGAAGGGATCGACGGCGAGACCCCCCAGCCACTTCCCGTTGTCATAACTCCGTTGGCACGGAATCTGACCCCGGTTCGGCCGTCCACGTCAGTTCCGGCGTTTGGATCCGAACCACACGAACGCCATTTCGTTGCCTAGACTCACTAACGAATGACCCCGCTGCCTTTCCTGCATCTTCTCTCACTCTCGACTGCCCTGGCGATCTCGCTCCCGGGTCAGGACTGGACTGACGACCAACTCGTCAAAGAATGCAGTGGCTTCCAATCGCTGAACCTGACGACTCAACTCGAACAGGTTGGCAGGTTGGTCGCGGCAAAGGCACAGGCCTTCACGACGATCGTCGCACGCATCCACGGCGACCATCGCGAATACCAACTCAAGATCGATCGCTTGCTCGAAGAACTGTGCGACCCCAACTGGCGCGTGCGCGAAAGTGCCGAACGCACGCTGGTCGAAATCGGTGGTCGGGCAATCGCGGTCATTCAGCAACGTCGCGACGACTACAAGGTCCTTGAGCAACACTTGCGCTGTGCACGAATTCTCGAAGCGCTCGATGCCAAGGGCGATGAGCAGGAAGAGCGCGAACGCAAACTGCTGCAAGGGCTCGTGCGCACGTCGCTATATCTCGACACCGATGACCGCTTGCTACGTTCGTTGCGCAGTGCCCTTGGCCACACCGACACTGGCATTGCAGGTGGTGCGATCCGTTCGATCGGCAAGCACGGCACGGACAAGGAAGCCAATGCCGTCGCGTTGATGGTCAAGTTCAAGTCAGGCCTGCATCGCTCGATTGCATTGAGTGCGCTGGCTCGCATGAAGTCAGGCAAGGCATTGGCTCACTGCCGCAGCCTGATGTTCGGCAGCCCCAAGGAAGGACCACTCGAAGGTGTCGTCCTGGATCGCACCGAGTTGATGCGCATGATTTGCGCTCTGCGTACGCGCAGCGATGACAGCGCCAAACAACTGGTCACAGATTTGCACAAGCACAGCGATCCGGTGATCGCGCAGGGTGCGAGCGTTGTGATCCCGGCGGCAACCGTGCCAGTTGAGGCGACCATCCTGGCGATGCCCGAGCGCGTACAAGTCGTCGGCAAGTTGGGCAACACGTATGGCGACTCCTTCGAACTCGAAGGCGGCTTCGTCGGGGTCCAGGTTGCCGAGTTGTCGCTTAGCGACTGCTCCACGATCGACTTCCCCAAACACGAGGTCAAGAAGACCCTCGATACCACGGTCTTCCTCAACCAAGGCAGCCGCATCGCCGGCAAGGTGCTGTCGATCGATCCTGATTCCTTGCGTCTGGCATCGCCGATCTTTGGCGAACTGAGGATCTCGCGCAAAGACATCCAAGGCATGGCTTTTGATCCAGAGCTAGACCGTCTCGTCGGGGCTTCCGTCGATCACGATCGCCTACGCTTGCGTGGGGGCAAGTTTCTCGACGGCAAGATCGCGCGTATCGACGCCGGCAAGGTGATCCTCGAAGCCGCTGGCGGCAAGATCCACGAGATCCCCGTCGCAGATGTCGGTGGCATCCTGTTCTTGCGCCCGCGCATGACAGAGCCCGATCCGATCAGCTACACGCGTTTGGACCTGATCACCGGCGAACGCCTGATCTGCTTCATCGCGGAGACATCCGCAGAGCACGTCGCCGTGACCGTGCCACTGATCGGCGCCAAGGCGTTGCCGTGGTCGCAGATTCATCACGTTGAGCTCGGTGTCGGTGGGGGAGCCATGTGGGGCTTCACCCTGATCGCCGACTACAGTGACAACCGCATTGTCGAAGTCGATGACCAGGGCCGCGAAGTGTTCGTGCTCGAAGATATCTTTGGTGCATGGGACGCAGAGTGTCTCGATAGCGGCAACCTGCTGATCACCGAGTTCTCGGTGAGCCGCGTGCAAGAGGTCAACCGCAAGGGCGAAACGATCTGGCAGTTTGAAGACCTGAAGAACCCCTACGACGCGGACCGTCTTGCCAACGGCAACACGTTGATCGCGGACACGTTCGCGAGCCGGGTCATTGAGGTTGACAAGGACGGCAAGATCGTTTGGACGTTCTCGCAGGACATCCGCCCGTTCGATTGTGATCGCCTACCCAACGGCAACACGTTGATCGCCGACGTGCTCAAGGATCGCGTTATCGAAGTCAGTCCTGACGGCGAAGTCGTCTGGGAAGCCAAGGGCCTACCCAACGCGCACGACGCCGATCGCCTGCCCAACGGCAACACCCTCGTGACTTTGCGCAACAAGGGGGCGGTCATGGAGATTGACCGGGACGGCAAGATCGTGTTCGAACTGTCGGGATTGAGTTCGCCGAGTGACGCTGATCGTCTACCCAACGGCAATACGATCGTCGCCGAGAACACACGCGTACGCGAGTTCGATCGGCATGGCAACGAGGTCTGGAAGAAGGAAATGACCTGGGCTGTTGAGGTCAACCGCTACTAGGCCAGTCGGCTTGACGCCAGAATCTCAGGCCCTGGTCATTTGTCGCGAAGCATCGTCAGCTACGCTGACCGCATGAAGACCAGTCTTGCTGCCGCTGTCACGCTCGTCCTTGGCCTTTCCTTCGGCTGTGCGGAACCCCAAACCAACCAGGAGTCCTCAAAGCAGTCGGGGGCTCAAGAAAACCCCGAGGCTCCCGTCGTCGAGGACGTCGATGTGGCCGGCGCAGCCAAGCTCATTGCGGAGAGCGATGTCATCATTCTCGACATTCGCACTCCGGGCGAGTTCCAACGTGGGCACCTTGTGGGTGCGATCAACATCGACTGCTCCGCAGGGGACTACGCCGAGAAACTCGGGCAGCTAGACAAGGGCAAGACGTACGTCATGCATTGACAATCCGGTGGTCGGAGCAGCAGGTCGCTGCCCATGTTCAAAGAGCTCGGTTTCCGCCACATCATGCATCTCAAAGCCGGCTATGGGGGATGGGTGAAAGCTGGGAATCCCGTCGAGAAGTAGGCCGGCGCCTGACGTCGATCCGCGAGTCGGCGCGCACTCACTCGAGATTCTAGTCGTTCGCGTCTACGCGAGCGCAAAGTCCAACGCGGCGCTTGCAGCTGCGACTTGCGCGGCGTTGCAGTCGTTGTCGGTGACCTTTGGGCTGTCTGGATACACTTCGGTTGTGCTCGTGAAGCGGGCGCCGGTCATACCTGCACACAGGCCGAGTTCGGCGCACGCATAGTTGATGACGCCGTCTTGCGTCACCTTGCAGCCGATGATTTCGCCTTGCTCGTCTGCCGGGGCGATGTGCGTCACCTTCTCAACCGCGGCAACGATGGCCGCCTGAAACTCTGGTTGCGGGTTCTGGGTGTCGCCTACCGTGTAGAACCCGTCGGGGATGATGCCGGACTTGAGCGGCTTGCCATCTCGTGCCGCCAACGCCGGCCGGAACTCGCTTTCGTCACTGTCGGTCGTTTCGTGGAGGTCTATGTGAAGCAACCAGTCGACGCCTTGCTTCGCAACCAAAGCCATCAGGGCCGCGGCTTCCGGCGACGGACTGTTGGCTACGAACGAACGGTTTGGATCGACGGCCTGCGGGTTCCAGCGGTGGATCACTTCGTAGCTCCATGGGCTGACGCACGGCGCAACCAGTAGGTTGACTCGATCCGCATAGGCTGCAGCCTTGGACTCAAGAAACGCGATCGCTCCTTGTACGCCGCTGGTTTCGTAACCATGGACGCCGCCCGTAATCAGTGCCCACGGGTTCTTGGGATTCGTCGAAGGGCACTTCACTGCGAATAGCGGATACCGCTCGGCGTCGATTCCCAGCGCGCCGTATTGCTCAACCTCGAACGACGAACCGATGCGCTCGAGTTTGTTGAGCACTTCGTCTCGATAGCTTCGTTGTCGTTTTCGTTCCTCGTACCACGTCGTCTTGTCGGCGTCGGTCCAGGGTTGTCCGGGAGTACCAATTGGGTGGAAGCGTTGCATGATTGCTGTGGGGTGAGGCAATGCTATCGAGGTGGCCGCGAGAATCTTCTGTAGCGTCGCGGCGATCGCGGGGGCGTCGCCGCTGAAGCCGTCACACCTTCACGAACCAGATAATCACGTCCCAAACCTGCTTCGCCACGTCTTCTTTGATCTCGAACGAGAACGTGGCCTTGTCCTTGGTGATCGTGCCGGTGCGCACGGTGCCGATCTTCTTCTCACTCTTGTTGAACAGGTCGATGACCATCTTGGTCTTGCCGAACAGCGCGTGGGTCTTCGAGAGCTCGTATGGCTTGATCGTCAAGTCCCCGTCGATGAGTAGGCACTTCCAGCCATGGGCAATGGGGGAGCCCTTGGTGCCGGTTCCCCTGAGGTGTTCGAGAATCGCGCCACCCTTGGTCGGGGCGTACGCCCACGCGAGATCGCGGTTCTTCCAGTCGTACTCCTTCTTGCTGCCGCAACAAGGCAACACAACAAGGAGGAACGCCAGCGCTGCGAAGTAGAGAGGATGACGGATCAGGCGGGCTCGCATTGCGAAGACGATCAGGAAAGGCCTCTGCGAATGCAACCCGGTGCGGCCGCCACCGCCGCGCAACTCACGGATACTTGATCCCTATGCGCGTCTAGCTCAGCGCAGGTCGTCCGGGAACACGTGCTGGCCATCGGCCAACGGCAATGGCCTGGCCCAGAGAACTTCGTCGAGTTGTAGCGACCGGTAGAGATGCGGGAACAGCGCGCGACCACGCGATGGCTCCCATTTGAGCTCAGGCCCCATCGCTTCCGAATCGAAGGCTAGTAGCACGAGATTACTTTGTTCCGCGAAGTGCTTCGCAGCGGTCTCCGCCGCTTGCTCCCCGGTCGACAGATGCACAAAGCCATCGGCGAGATCAATCGATGCACCGCTGCTCTGGCCGGCGTCGCGCATCGCCTGCCACTCCGGTTCCTGGAAGATCTTGTAGACCAGCATGGCATCTCCATACCGCGCGGTACGCTGGTCGTCTACGTCCTCCATCACTGACGGCGAACACGATGAAGATCGAGATCATCTATTGCGACCTTTGAGGCTACGGCAAGTACGCGACGAGTTACGTCGCGCGCATCCGTGAAGAGTTTGGCGTCGAGGTCGACGTCAGCATCGGGAAACGCGGCCAATTCGATGTGCTCGTCGACGGCGAGCTTATCTGGGCCCGCCGCGGCTCCTTGCTCAAGAAGCTGCTGCGCACGCCGTTCCCGAGTGATTCGTTCATCGTGGCTGCGATCCGAGATCGTGCAGCGAACGAAGCGAGTTAGTTAAATCGGGTTCAGCCGATCGCCAGGCACCTATCGCGGCAAGTGCTCGAAGATCGCCGAATCAAACGGCGACCACACGGGTGTCGTTACACCCGCGGCATCCAGTGCCCTACTCGCCCAGTTGTTGCACGTGTTGAGCATGTGGTAGCTGCCGATGCCTTCGTAGAACACGTCGCTCGACGAGTAGCCTCGGTCCGGGATCAGGACTGCATTGCCCGCTGAATCGGTCTTGAAGCCGGTCTCGATGTAGGCGATGAAGCGGCGATACTCTGCGCTACTTAGGCGAAGCTTGACCGCGCGTTTGCCGGGTGGCGGCATCTGGTAGCGGTAGTAGAGATGCATCACCGACACGGACGGCAGGAAGATCGCGTTCAGTGTCGTGGCGACCGTGAGGTCGCCCCAGTCCTTCGTGTCGAGGAAGAAGCCTCGGTCGCCCCACCCGATCAGCACGTAGTTCGCGTTGGCGTAGTACGGCGTCATGGACTGCAGTGGCGCGTAGCTTGTCCAGTCCTTCTCCGGCGTCTTGGCTGGTAGGTAGAAGTCGGTGTGCACCCCATTGGACTGGATCATGATGTCGATCCCGGTCGTCGCTGCTCGGTAGGAACGATTGACGGGGATCGCGCCGAGAATCCAAACCGCCAATAAGTAGAGCAGGGCGATGGCGACGAACGCCAGGATGCATCGGATCAACCATCGCAAGATGCGACGGAGCAGGCTTGGCCGCTGCTTGGCCTTGACTGGATCAGCGAGGAAGTCTGGAGTGTTCGACACGGTTGCTACAGGGGAAGAGTGTCTCCGAGGTAGCGAGCCCATTCTTTGCTGGGCATGAACTGCAAAGTAACGACCCGCCGGGCAGCTTCACAACGTCACGGGGGATGCCATCTTGACCCCTCGCCGACTCGCCGCCGTTCATCAGTAGTTCCTATCCAGTCGCGGGATGTTCTCGATCCCGATGGGCGTTCGGTCCGTGGGGGCGGTGCGGCCGTTCTTGCGCTTGGTCAGCTCAGTCAGGAGTGCCCGCAGCTCCTTGCGCTTGTTGGCCTGGGAGAAGAACAGGTTCTTGGTTTCGCCTGGGTCGTCGCCGAGGTGAAACAACTGGCAAGTGGCCTCGGGCTCGGTTTCGGGCAGCGCGTATTCCTTCATCTTGCCCTTCGCGTAGTTGTTGCCGCCGGACCCCATGTGGTTGAGGAGCTTCCATGGCCCCTGGCGAAGTTGGTACTCGCCGCGAAAACTCTGCGTCAGCATGTGCGGGCGAATCGATTCGTGCTCGCGTTGCGTGCCGAGCATCGCGGGCAGCATGTCATAGCTGTCGACGGCAACATCGTCGGCAAGCTGGACACCGATAATCGAAGCCACCGTCGCGAAGATGTCCGTCGTGTTGGTCATCTGAGCCGAGATCTGACCGGCGGGGATGCGGTTGGGCCAACGCGCGATGAATGGCACGCGGTGTCCACCCTCCCACCCGTCGCGCTTCATGCCGCGGAAGCCACCAGCAGCATCGTGGTTGTGATCCTCGCGCATCCACACTGTGTGCAACGTCTCAGGCCCGTTGTCCGAGTTGAACAGGATCAACGTGTTGTCATCGATGCCGAGTTCTTGCACAGCATCGAGCACGCGCCCAACCAGAGCGTCGAGTTCGAACACAAAGTCGCCGCGCGCGCCGGCTTTGGTCTTGCCGCGAAACTCAGGTGCAGGCAACACCGGTGCGTGCGCAATCTGAGTCGAGAAGACTGCGAAGAACGGTAGGTCCGAGTGGTTCGCCCGGTGGTCTTTGATGAACGCGAGGGTCTTGTCGTAGAACAACAAGTCGGCGTCGACGAACTTGTAGCCCGGTGACATCCAGCCTTCGTCGTTGTCCCACCGCCATTTACCGCCGGGGTTAGGAAGGTTCTTCCGCTTGTGTCTGAGGCTTGCAGGCACCGGCACCATGCCGTTCTCGATGTAGAGATACAGCGGATCGGTGGTTGGGCAGTTCGGTGTCACAAACGACTCGTCGAAGCCGCGTGCATTGGGACCGTCCACGAGCGGAGTGCTCACCGCATAGTCGATCAACAGCGAGTTCTTGAAGCCGCCACCAAGCTTCTTGCCATCCTTGTCGCGCCAGGTCAGGCCTACATGCCACTTGCCGAAGACGCCAGTGCGGTAGCCCTTCTGCTTGACCATCTGGGCGATGGTCAATTCGCCGGGCTTGCAGAAGCTCGGGCCGCCGGGGCCTTCGAATGCGCGTGGTTTGCGGCCAGTGCGGCAAACGAGTTGGCCGGAGTAGAGGCCGTATCGCGACGGCGAACAGATCGTCGAGGGGCTATGTGCATCGGTAAATCTGATGCCCTCTGCCGCCATGCGATCGAGCCGTGGAGTCTTGTAGGCCGACTTCGGGTTGTAGCTCGACAGGTCGCCATAGCCGAGGTCATCAGCGTAGATGATGATGATGTTCGGCAGCTCCTGGGCTGCGAGGTGCGTGTTGCAAGTCAGTGCGAACACCCACGCAGCGATCCGGACAGTGGTAATTGGCATGATAGCGGCGGCAGTCTACAGGGAGACGTGTTGCGGTCACACGTACATGCTCGGTGGTTGCTTGGTCTTCGACGAAAGTTGGTCGGTCCTGCAACGGTTGGGTCAACTCAAGCATGAATGATGTGTGCAACTCGATCGCGACTTTCCTGTCTGGCTGGATCAGCAGCACGCCGATGCGCTCGCGCACGTGTTTGATGCGACCGGCGGACATCGCGCGTTCGCTCGCTGATCTGGCAACAGCTCACTGCTTCGGCGGCCACGATGACTACGTGCACCACTGACTACGCCGGTTCACGCCTGTTAGTCGTTGCTGTGGCACCGCAGCCAACACACTTGCATGGAGTGCGCCACTGCGTGGAACGCGCGCATGTCTTCGTCCTCCGTCAGCGTGACCATCTCCGGTGAGGGATGGTTGTCAGGCCGCGTCCGTCCGTTCGAATCGCACGGCACGATCTTGATCACAAGGCTGTCGTCGCCAGCATCGACTTTCACCAAGTCGAGCCGGACAAGCTTGTCAGCGCGTGGGGACTGGATCCCGAGATGAACATTCGGGTGGCTGGGCATGCCGCGCATTGTACGCTCCGAAGACCGATTTCATGAGTTACGCGGCTAGCTGTGCTTATGACACCAACGGTTGGAAGAGTTGGTTCGGGACCTCGCCACAGCGACCGCTCACGGAGACGTGATCGAACCAAATCGCGAGTCGCTCGAGGAATACCAGAAGCACATCGGTACGTGAGTTTGTGGGTGGCGTGCCATTGTTACTCACATACCAAGATCAAGACGCAACAAGCTCACGTCCGGGCTCTCGGATTGCCGATGCATGGAGGAATGGCCGGCCGCTTGTCACTCTTCGGAATCACCTGCATCAGCGGGCTCGCGCTTGGTTCGTGTGGGCATCAACCGGTGGTGTCGAAGTCGACGTTGCCGATCGTCGAGATTGCCTTCCGAGACCTGCCGACCGCGGCGCTATTCGCACGGCCGTCTGCCGGTAAGGACAAGCGTTGGGTCAAGGTTCGTTACCTCGACATCGATGGCGAAGAGCGCTCCGGCAAGGTTGCGCTTCGTGGTTTCAGCGCATGGCACCATGGCCGCACGAAACCATCGATGCGGCTCAAGCCGAAGGGCAAGAAGCATGGTGGCCCCGACTCGATCGAGCTGTCACGCCCCGAAGATCCGCTCGCGATCTGCAACTGGCTTCCTGATCAGCTAGGTGCAGGCCTTGGCTTGATGCATGAACACAGCCAGCCGGTGCGCGTGCTACTCAACGGTCGAGACTGCGGCGTGTACTTGCGCAGCGTGCGTCCCGGTGACGACTTGTGTGATGCCGAGGGTCGACCGCGCGGCACGTTCTTCAAGGGAGATAGTCTTGGCTCTCGTAGGCACTTCGACCTTTGGCAGAGTAGCGCCTCGTGGCGCCCGATCGGCAGCGCAGATCCGGATGCGACGACGGTGCTCAACGAGTTGCTCGCGGTATTGCAGCAGCCGCCGACGCCGGAGTCATTCTCTCGTTTGCATGCGGCCCTCGATCTCGAACTCGCTGCGCGCGCACTAGCCGTTGCGAGTCTCGTTGGCAGCATCCACGCGGACGCCGTGCACAACCATGTGCTGTTCTACAACGCAAAGAGCCGTCGACTCGAACCACTGCTGTGGGACGCCAATGGCTTCGGCGTCCATGCCGAACCAGAGCTCGCCGTTGATATCGCGCGGCATCCGATCGCTGCGCGGCTTCTGTGTCATCCCGAGTTCCTGCATCGCCGCAACGAAGTGCTGTGGGATCTTCTGCAAGGTCGCGGCAGCGCGCCTAGTTTGGTAGCGGCGGTGGACCAGAGGCTCAAGGAACTCGACGAGGCGCTGAAGACCGACCCTGAGATTGCGCGCCTTGTGTTGAGGCGCGGTGTTTTCGAACTCGATGTGCTCGGCTACGCGGGGCTGCCGGCTGCGCGGGCAGCATTTGTCGAGTTCGTCGAACGTCGACACATGTATCTGTGCAAGTGGTTCGAGCAGGCTCGAGTATCGATGTCACCGACCACGGGCAACCCTCAGCAAACGCTGGTCACTGTTTCTGGTTCGGTTGCGGTGCGACTCTCGCGCCGCGATGGTGCCCCAATCCGGTCAGCGGAGGGACGTGATGCCTCAGTGCTGTGGCCCGGCATCAGCCAGGACCTGATCGACGAACGACAGCTCCAACAAGCCGATGGCCGCGGCGTATCCGCGCCGCACGGCAACCCGGCACCGCTGCAATACGTGGTTGCCTGTCCGCTCGAGCAGCTCCGGGTGCACAACGCGTTCACTGGTAAGCAAGTCGCTGCCGTGCCAGCGCCGACTGCAGCCAAGACCCGTAGTCTGCATCCGTGGACGCAAGCAGCTGCGACGCCGGCGACGCCGCGTTAGGCGAGCGGACGGGGCCGATGCTCGTTCCCCAGTGAGCCTCCGGACCAGCCAGCTGCACTGCAGTCTGTGCAGCCAGCTGCGCAGCTAGCTCAGGCAGTGGTAGCAAGAACAGCAGCCAAGTGTGAAGTCGCATGTGATGATCCCACGGCTTACGACTATCTTGGGGGTTCGCACTGCGTCGCATTGCACTCACCCGAGCGGAGCAAATCATGAAACAGACGATCACCCTCCTCGCCTGCCTCGCGCTGTCTGGCACGATGGTTGGGCAGGACGCTGCGTTGACAACAGCACGTGCCGAATACAAAGCTCTGAAGGCGGAGTACGACAGCGTGATGGACGTGTACTACATGGCGAGTCGCAGGGTCTCGTCCTCGTCGGCTTACAAGATGGCGCGTGCTGCAAAAGACACGGATGCGATGCGCGAGCTTCGTGCAGCGGTCACTCGCCCCGACAAGTCGATCTGGGCTGACAAGTTCCAGAAGGCCGCGGACCGCTATTCGCCTGCGGCCGGCGAAGCTCCGTTCTTGGGATGGATTGCCCTTTGGAGCACCAACAAGAAGATGGCGACTAAGGCGACCGAGGCGATCATGGATCGTCACGCGGATAGCGCCGACCTGCTCGAGGTCGCGGAATACGTCGGCGTTCTGCGACGCGCCGTTGGCAAAGAGCTGCACGGCAAGGTCCTGGACATGCTGATGTCGAGCAAACACGGGATGATCAAGGCCAACGCGCTCTACTCAAGGGGCTACGCGATGGTTTCAACTCGTGGTCGCACGCCGTCAACGCAAGACCTCAGCAAAGGCAAGGAGCTGATGGCTGAATGCGCGCGACTTGCCAAGGGCACCGAGTTGGCGCTGAGGGCAAACGCCCCCGAGTTCGAGAAGACTCGTTTGCAGATCGGCATGCAAGTGCCGGACATCGTCGGCCAAGACCTCGATGGCGTGCCGTTCAAGCTGAGCGACTATCGCGGCAAGGTTGTCGTGATCGACTTCTGGGGCGATTGGTGAGGCCCGTGCCGGGCCATGTACCCACACGAGCGGTCGCTCGTGAAGAAGCTGAAGGACAAGCCGTTTGCATTGCTGGGCGTCAACTCCGATGACGACCTCAAGGCATTGAAGCCGCGCCTCAAGGAAGAGAGCATCACCTGGCGTTCGTTCTGGAACGGACCCAAGGGCACGCGTGGCCCGATCTCCGCCGAGTGGAACGTGCGCGGCTGGCCAACCATCTACATCGTCGACCACAAGGGTGTTATCCGCGCGAAGAACAAGCGCGGCGATGCCATGGAAGAAGCCGTGATGGAGTTGTTGGCTGAGGTTGACGACGAGAAGTAGGTGCGATCGAAGACATGAGCGCGCCCCGGGCGCTCGGCTAATTGAAATCGTCGTCGTCGTCGCTGCTTGGCGCGGCGTCCGAAGCTCCACGGCGCCGTTTCTTCGATTTGCCGCGCGGTGCATCATCGGGTTCGGAAGAGACGGCGCGTCCGAATTCGTCTAGGCCCAGCATCGAGCAGAGCGCCGCACGGATTACGCCGCCCGCTGTGTCGAAGTTGCCCTCGCGCACTTGTTGGTAGACGGCCTGCGCCATCTCCATCGGTAGCTTGATGCTGAGTGCGGTGCCCCGCCGGTTCTTTGCCTGCGCCATCGCGACAGCGTAGCAGTGCAGCGGGAGTGTTCAGCCGCCACTGTGAGACAGAGTGTGCAATGCTCTCGGTCACAGCCTGGCACAACCGGGCGCTGCGTCCTCGAGTCCTACAGGGCCTCCCGCCTTTGGCAGTTTGGCGGATGCACCTGTGGGCGCGACTGAGGTGTCCGACGATCTGGTCGAAACCGCCGTGGTTGGCGATCCGCTTGGGTTCTTGTCGTTGCGCTAGCGGGACTTACTTACCGGCTTCTTTGCCACCCTTTGGCTTGGCCACATCGTCGACCTTCTTGCCCTGTGCAGGCGCCGGCTTGATCGACTGCGTCATCGACATGTCCATCTTCACCTGACCCGAGACCTTCGTCGTCATGGTGAGGTTCATTTCGATTGGCATGCCAGTGCGGAGTTCGATCTTGCTAGTTCCCGTGGCCTTCATGGTGTCGAACGTCATGCCACCGGGAATGACCACGTTTTCCGTGTCGCATACCATCGAGTGCTTCAGGGAGATGAACTCCTTGTTGATGAGCAGCAAGGTGTAGGTCGTTTCCGAATCCATCTTGCCGAATTGGCCAACCGAGATCTTCTGTTGGACCTTCCATGATTCACCGATCGCGATTGGGTGATCGGGAAGTTGGGTCACGGTCTGGGACATAATCTGCTCCATGTCCATGCCAGCTGCCTTGAACTGATCGGCATCATCCGGCATCACGACGTCGCTCAACTTTCCCTGGTCACTCAGCTTCATCGTGATTTTCTGTCCAACCAGGTCGGCGAGGACTTCGAGCACGCCTGGATCTGAGTCTTCGTCGTTGCTGTCGTAGTCGACCTTCATCGTGATGCTGTCTGCGAAGGCCTTGACGCGTGTGACCTTCTGCTCAATTCCGGCGATGTTGCCTGTTGCGCTCTTCGTCGTTGTCGTCGACCACGAGGTTGTCTTGACCTTGGTAGCGATGTCTTCTGCGCCGATGTTCACCGTCATGACCATGTCCTGCGTCATGACGGTGTGACGGACGGCGCCCGCCTTGAACGAGAAGCGAACCATGTGCTTCTGCTTTGGCTTCGCACTCTCCGTTTCTTGGGCGAATGCCGTTGAGGCGAGCAGAATCGCGAGCGGTAGTGCGACAAGATGGGCGGCGGGTGATGGCATGGTCTTTCCTGGGCAATGGCTGCCCGCCTGCAAGTGTGCGGGTCTGCGCGTGCGTAAGTAGCCAACTGTGGCCCCGCATCGTCGCGTGGCCTAGGAAAGCAGCGGCAATCCGATGGACGTTATGCGTTCGCGGGGCGATGCATGGGAGTCTGGTCCGTCTGCTCAACGGCGGTTAGGGATGGCGTTGCCGCTCGCGCCTCTATGATGACCCCATGTACGAGCGAGCCATGGGCGAAGACTGGGACAAGTTGCCACAGGTCGTGCGGTGCGTGCCACAGAAACGATGTCACATGCCACAGGGACTGCGACGGTCGGGATGCGCGACGCGGAGCCTAATCTAAGCAAGGAACGCGAACGCCTTACCGCGTGGCTAGGCAACGCGGGCCAAAGCCGTATTCGTTCCCCCTCCAGAGTTCCCGTTCTTCGGTGATCACCAAATCGAACCGTACAACAAGTGCCTCGCCGCCAACGGCTAGCTACTGTTGGGGGCAATGACGCACGGACTGCATCTGCTACTCGAACTCAACGGCTGCCCGTTTGAAGTTCTGAATGACGAAGCAGCGGTGCGAGTTGCGTTGCGCGATGCCGCCACCGCCGCCGGTGCGACGTGGCTTGGCGAGGTGTCGCACGCATTTGATCCAGCCGGCGTGACCGCGATCGGTCTGCTTGCGCAATCGCACATTTCCATCCACACCTGGCCCGAGATTGGTTACGCGGCCGTGGACGTGTTCACGTGCGGTGATCCGACCATGCCGGAAGCCGCGTGCAACCACTTGATCCGCACTCTGCGGAGTTCGACGCACTCACTGGTGCGCGTGCCACGCGCGATCGGGCCGAGCAACGACAAGGTCAGCGAACAACAACGCAACTAGCAACATGGATCAGCTACACAACATTCTCCACGGGCTAGCCTACGTCGCCTTGGGGGCTGCCCTCCTGGTCTTGACGCGCGCCCTGATCGGTATGATCTCGCCCTACTCGCTGCGCGACCAACTCACAGGCCGCGACAATGCGGCGGCAGGTCTGGCGTTCGCGGGTTACCTGGTCGGTGTGACCATCATCTTCCTCGGCGCGGCGATCGGCCCCGACCACGTCGAGATGGCGGATGGTGCGCTGCTCGATCCAACCTGGACCGAAATCGGCATGTCCATGCTGGTCGTCACGGGCTACACGCTCGGCGGACTGTTCTGCCTCTACCTCGGAACGATCGTTGTCGACAAACTCGTGCTGCGCACGTTCTCCGTGCAGAAGGAGATCGTCGAGGATCGCAACGTCGGCACCGGCGCGGTCATCTTCGGCAATACCGTCGCGACTGCATTGATCATCGCTGGTGCGGTGCACGGCGAAGAAGGTGGGCCGCTGTCGGCCGTCGTGTTCTTCGTACTCGGCCAAGTTGTGTTGGTGATCTGGTCGTTCTTCTACCAAATGATCACGAAGTTCGATCTGCACGAGCAAATCGAAAAGGACAACGTCGCGGCAGGCACAGCGTATGGACTGAGCGTGATCGCGATTGGCATCGTGCTGCTTCGCGCCGCCATGGACGACCTGGTCAGCTGGCCTGATCACCTCGCAAAGTTCGGCTACTTCGCGGTTGCCGGCTGCGTGGTGCTCGCGATCCTGCGCACCTTGACGAATCGCCTGTTGCTGCCGGGCACAACGCTCCACATGGAAATCGAGCGCGACCGCAACATCAACGCGGCATGGATCGAAGGGAGCGTCGCGATTGGCGCCGCTGCAACCGTGTTCTTCATGCTCTAGAGCGATAGCCCCGACACCGGACCGGGGCACCGCTTCATCGAATCTGCTAGGTCATCGCGGTCAATTGCTGCCAGGTGTAACGCTGGCGGCTGGCGTAGATGACGGAATCGCCTGACGCTGGCTGGATGCTGGCCAGGTCGGTCAACGACTCGTTGGCTCGGTTCACCGCGATCAAGTTGACGCCATGGTCTAGCAAGCGCATGGCGAGGTCCGAGTAGCCACCCGTCGCACCATCAGCGACCTTCGTGCTAAACAGCGTCGCACCCTCTCGGTTGCTGGTGAGCACTTCGATCATTCGGGAGATGCCCGGATCGTGAATCTCCTGCGCCAGCAGGTTGCCGGCGATGCTAAACCCCGACACGATCGCGTCGCAACGCACAGACTTGAACAAGCTGCGGTGCGCGTCATCAAGACACTCCGCGACGATGTGGATCTGGTCTTCGATGCTAGCGATCACACTCACTGCCGCGGCAGCAACCGCATCGCTGTTCGGATCCGAGTAGTCGCGGCTTAGCACGATGGCCATGCGCGCCTTCTTCGCCATCGCACGCTTATACGTTTCCGGATCGTGTGGGCTGCCGCGAACGAACAGCACGTTGTCGATCAAGAAGGGCAACTCAGTGATCTGATCCGAGATGACCACGATCTCGACCCCATGATGCTCCGGGTCGGAGCGGATCTCTTCGATGATCTGGCGCACGCGTGCTTCCCGCGGGAAGTTGACGATGAGGACGTGATCTTGGGCCATGATTCTTAGTATCCCTCGCTTTCCTTTGCTCACCCTCGAACTCACGCCATCGATCACCATGCCCAAAAAGACACTGAACGAGGAGAGTCCCACAATGACGATGAAGACCACCGTCCCGAGTCGTGCACCTAACGTTTGCGCCGAGAAGTCGCCGTAGCCAATGGTGGTCACGGAGATCACGCTGTACCAAACCGCGTCTCCGAAGGTCACGTCGGGGTTGACGCTGCGGTCAAACACGTAGAAGCAGACGGCGTTACCAAGAATGCTGAACGCCATCACGCAGGCAACCAGGCAGAAGCCCAGCGACCGGCGTGCCCGCAGGCGGCGACCGAAGCGAATAAGGCGTAGCAGGACCATGGCGTCTATCTATCGATCGAACGACTGTATAGGTCGTACAACTTGGGCGCGAAGATGGAATTGATCACGCCATCAGCGGGCGAATCGTCGCGCGCAAACACGGTCGCCGCGGCAAGTAGTTCTTTGGTTAGGAACCGCGTCGTAACCAACAAGTCTGGCATCTTTGGATCCTGATCGAGCGCAGCGAGATGGAATCCCCATTGCCCGAATGACGGCACGTTGAGCTGATAGCTCAGCAAGCGATATCCGGCGGCGGACATCGTGGCGCGGATGGACGCAAACACTTCGCGCGTGTGGAACGGCGAAGTGCTCTGCGTGACCACCCGTGCTCCCGGTTTCAACAAGTGCACCAGCATGCGGTAGAACTCGACCGAATACAGCTTGCCGAGCACTTCATTGTGCGGGTCCGGTAGGTCGAGGATCACGCGATCAAAGCGTTGGTCCGTTTCGCGCACGTAGTTGAACGCATCGGTGTTGTTCACGGTCAGACGCGCATCATCCAGCGCTCCCTGATTGAGGCTACGGATCGCCGGAAACGTTCGGCAAAACTCGGTAACGTCAGGGTCGATATCAACCAGCACGACGTGCTTGACGTCGGGGTAACGGAGAACTTCGCGGGCCGCCATGCCGTCACCTCCGCCGAGGATCAACACACGCTCGCGGGACCCGGTCATCGACATGACTGGATGCACAAGCCCTTCGTGGTAGCGATACTCATCGCGCTCTGCGAACTGCAGGTGTCCGTCGAGATAGAGCGAATGGTTGTCGGTCTGTTCGTTGACGGTAACGACCACACGCTGGTAGGGCGTGTGGTTGAGATAGACGATGCGTTCGCGATACAGCTGGTCTTCCGCGAAGTTCGTCAGTTCGATCGCGAAGACTGTGCCCGCCAATAGGCCAAGGGTTAGCAATGCCGTCACGACTGCGTAGACCCGAACGTGACGGATCATGCCGCGGAAGGCGAAGATCGTCGCTGCGGCCACGCCGAGGTTGAGCAAGCCGATCGCAAACGACGACCGAAAGAGGCCCAAGTCCGGTAGCAGAATCAGCGGAAACGCGACCGAGCCAACCAGCGCCCCGAAGTAGTCCAAGGTCAGAACGTGCGCCACGCTCTGCCGCACTCCGCCACGCTTCGCAAGAATGCGCAACAAGATCGGAATTTCCAGGCCAACCATCATGCCGATCAAGATCGTCAGCACATACATCGTCGGGCGGTACACAGGCCCATACGGGAACACCAAGAACAGCGTGATGGAACACGTGCCACCGACCAGGGCCAACAACAACTCGACCGCGATGAACGTGCCCAGCAACTCGGTGTGCAACAGCTTCGTGAGGTACGAGCCGAGCCCCATTGCGAACATGAACAGCCCGATCGTGATCGAGAACTGATAGACCGAGTCGCCGAGCAAGTAGCTCGAGATCGTGGCGATGATCAGCTCGTAGATGATCGCGCAAATCGCAACTACGAGAACCGCGAACTGCAACACCGCAAGTTGTCGCGGAGTAGCTGTTGCCGCGACGTCTGCCGGCGTCGTCATTTGCCAGATCGGAAGCTGGAGGAGCCTCCACGCGAACGAGCCGAGCTCCTTGCACGCGAAGCTGCCCGAGCCTTGGTCTTCGCGGTTCGCACTGCCGTGCGCTGGTAACCAGA
>JAPYTD010000010.1:0-33034 GCA_029936315.1 Planctomycetota bacterium
CTCTAACACACTCACCCCGTGTTGGACCGATAGCGCCACCAGGCGTGAACCGCCTCAGTTCCCAACCAGCATCCTGTGAACTGGGTCAACTAACAACTGCGTCAGCGCGCAAGCCTATGCACCCTCTGAGTTCCCTGCCCTCTAAACGATGAAGATACTCTGCGATCGAGCGGCCCTATTGGAAGCCGTCAGCGTCGTGTCCTCGGTGGTCCCGTCCAAGACCACGAAGCCGATTCTGCAGAACGTGTTGTTGCGAGCCGACAAGGACGGCATCTCGTTGTTCGCCACGGATCTCGAGATGGCGGCCAAGATCCGACTCGACGCCGTCAAGGTCTCGAAGAAAGGCACGGTGTTGTTGCCTGGCAAGGAGACCGCTGCGCTGTTGCGCGAGCTCAGTGATCCAACGGTCACTCTCGAGAGCTCCGACATGCGTTGTCGGATCGATAGCGGTGGTGGTTCGTTCGTGCTGCTTGGTGAAGACCCCGAGCAGTTTCCGGCCGAGACCAAGTTGGCATCTGGCAAGCGCCTCGAACTTCCTAGCGGTGTGCTCTACAGGATGATCCAGGAGACGATGTTCGCCGCAGCGAGGGAAGAGACCCGGTATGCGATAAACGGCGTCCTGATGGACTCTGGTGCCGGCTGTGTGCGCCTTGTGGCAACCGATGGTCGACGTCTGGCTATCAGCTATGAGAACTTGCCTGGTACTGCTGAGGACGACGTGCAATTCAAGGCCGTCATTCCACTCCGGGCGCTCAGCACTCTGGCACGTGCCCTGACCGAAGGCAGTAAGGACCCGCTGGTCGTTGAAGTGGGAGAGAAGCAGGTTGTCTTCACGACCGGACAGACCCAACTTGTCAGCCAATTGCTCGACACGCGGTTCCCGGACTACGAGGGCGTCATGCCCAAGTCGGCAGATACGACCGTAGAGATCCAAAAGGCCGTGCTTGAGGGAGCTCTGCGTCGCGCCTCGATCCTGTGTTCCGCTGAGATGCGCATGGTGCGCTTTGAGGTTGGCGAGGAGTCGCTGCGCATGACGGCCGAGAGTTCTGCCCGAGGTCGCGCAGACGTGACCATCGATGCCGTAGTGAAGGGTGCCGGTGGTAGTATCAACTTCAACCCGGATTACATCCTGGAAGCGCTGCGACAGTGCGACCTGGAGCAGATCCGGCTCGACATGTCCGACGATTCGATGCCTGCCAAGTTCACACTTGGTGAATCGTTCACCTACGTCGTCATGCCGATTAGTGGTGCCTAGAAAGCAACAGGAGTGCCCAATACTTCGTGGATCCAAGACCAGCAGGTGACTTCCTGCGCGACATTCTCAAGCAGGCAGGAACAGGCAAGGCCCGTCGTGTCTATGTTGAGGCCCTCGAAGAGATCCTCGGAACTGACTTCGCTCCACACTTTCAGATTCTCGGTTGCCGCAAGGGTCGACTTGTCGTCGAACTTGACTCGGCGCCGTTGTTCGCAGAACTCTCAGGTTTCCGCCGTGAAGAGATCCGCCAACGCATCAACGAACTCGTTCCCGATCGGCCGATCGCACAGTTGACCTTCCGCCTCGGCGGCACGGGTCGCCGCTAGTTGGTCGCCGCGAACTGGTTCTCGCCAGGTAGGCACCAACGCCTCAAGACTGCTCACCAGTAATGTCCCAAGATCCTAGTTACGACGCCAGTTCGATCAAAGTCCTCGAAGGGCTTGAGGCAGTGCGCAAGCGCCCTGCGATGTATATCGGTGACACCAGCATGCGGGGGTTGCACCATCTCGTTTGGGAGGTAGTCGATAACTCCGTTGATGAAGCCCTGGCAGGCTTGGCTGATCGCATTGACGTGCGGGTGCACAAAGATGATTCCATCTCGGTCAAGGACAACGGCCGCGGCATTCCGGTCGATATGCACGAGAGCGGCAAGCCAGCACTCGAAGTCATCCTGACCAAGTTGCACTCGGGTGGCAAGTTCGACAAAGGCAGCTACAAGGTGTCTGGCGGCCTACACGGTGTCGGCATCAGTTGTGTCTGTGCGCTGGCCGAAGTGCTCGATGTCGAAGTGCAACGAGACGGCAACCTCTACCGCCAAACCTACGCGCGTGGCGTGCCAACCAGTGAGTTGAAGATCATCGGCAAGGCTGAGGGCACCGGCACGATGATTCGCTTCAAGGCGGATCACCAGATCATGGAGAGCACTGAGTTCTCCTATGACATCTTGCGTAAGCGATTGCGCGAGATGGCCTATCTGATGGGATCGGCCAACCTGGTGATCACGCTGTTCGATGAGCGCACCGATGAAGGTGAGGAGTTCCACTTTCCGCAAGGCCTGATTGAGTTCGTCAAGGATCTGAACCACGGCAAGAACGCGATCCACAACGAGATCGTCTACCTCCGTAACCAGATCCCGATGGCATCAGATCCCAGCAAGATTTACGAGATCGAGATCGCGCTGCAATACAGCGATGCCTACCACGAGAACGTGTTCTCGTTCGTCAACAACATCAACACGATCCAGGGTGGCACGCACCTCGTTGGCTTCCGTACGGCGTTGACCCGCACGCTCAACAACTGGGCAAAGGTCGCGAAGTACTTGAAGGACAAGGATCCGGTTCCGGCCGGCGACGACTTCAAGGAAGGTCTTGCGGCGATCGTCTCGGTGAAGGTGCCGGACCCACAATTCGAGTCGCAGACCAAGATCAAGCTCGGCAATCGCGAAGTGCAGTCGGTCGTCGAGACCATTGTCGGCGAAGGGCTGCGCAACTACTTCGAAGAGAACCCGAATGTGCCGAAGGCGATCTACGGCAAGGCACTCGATGCGTTGAAGGCTCGCGAGGCTGCCCGCAAGGCTCGCGACCTTGTGCGCCGCAAATCGGCAATTGACGGCGGCGGTCTGCCAGCCAAGTTGTCTGACTGCCACAAGGGAACCCCTCGCGAAGATGCCGAGTTGTTCCTGGTCGAAGGTGACTCCGCCGGTGGCACGGCCAAGCAAGGCCGCATGAGCCACCAGGCGATCCTGCCGTTGCGAGGCAAGATCCTGAACGTCGAGAAGGCGACGATTGAGAACATCCTCAACCACGAAGAAGTCCAGACGATCATCAGCGCCGTCGGCACCGGCTTCGTCGGGGAGGAGTTCGAACCCGAGCGGCTGCGTTACGGCAAGATCATTGTCATGACGGACGCCGATATCGACGGCTCCCACATTCGCACGCTGCTCCTGACCCTCTTCTATCGCAAGATGCCGGAGCTGGTTAACCGCGGCCATATCTACGTCGCGCAACCGCCGCTCTACAAGATCAAGAAGGGCAAGATCGAGCGCTACGCGATCGAAGAGCCAGAGAAGGCCGCGATCCTTGCCGAGCTTGGCCTTGGCCATCTCAAGTTGCAGCAGATCGGCGGCAAGCTGTTCGATGGCAACGTGCTTCGCGAAGTAATGGAAACGGTCGGCAAGATCGTCAACCAACAACGGCGCATGCCGGCTGGTGGCGCGGTCTCGTTCGTCGATTACCTTGCCGAAGCAACCGTGCCCGACTGCGTCTTGCCGCTCTACTACGTGCAGACGAACGGCGAAGGCAAGTTCTTGGACAACGAAGAGCAAATGCAGGCCAAGATCGAATCACTAACGGCAGCCAAGGGCAGTCCGCTGGTCGTCTACGAAGGACTGGATTCGTCATGCAAACGCGAAGACGCCGACGTCGAGGTCTACGCCTTGCACATTGGTGGCGAATTGCAGCCGCTGCTCCTGCGCCTGCAAGAACTCGGAATCCATCCCGATGCGATGCGCGAGTCTGAGGAGCCGTCCTGGGAAGTGCTTGCGAAGGACAAGAGCACGCCGATCAACAGTCTCATCCAGGCGGTCGAGGCCGTCACCGACGAGTGCAGCAATGGTGTTGAGATCCAGCGCTACAAGGGTCTTGGCGAGATGAACCCGAAGCAGTTGTTCGAGTCGACGATGGACCCTTCGCGACGCATCCTGCGTCGCGTCACCGTCAGTGATGCCATCGAAGCGGACCGCATCTTCACGGTGCTGATGGGACCAGAAGTGGAACCGCGCCGCGAGTTCATCGAGAAGCACGCCCTCGAAGCGACCAATATCGACATCTAGCCTCGCCTCGTACGGCTCTGTGGAACTGGGTCCTCCACAACTGGGTCCCCCACAAACTGGGCCTATCTGGACGCATCTTCCTCGGCAGCCCTCAACCGAACAGGACCCTGTTCGGCCACCCTTACCCTGCGATGCACCGTCTACGCTACTTCATCGGCTTGGTCACCCTGGCGCTGGCTGCGGTCAGTGCCATCTGGATTGTCAGGCTGCTGCGCAGTTACGACGAACGACCAGGCCTTTCGCTGAGCGTTGAGTTCCGCAATGCCCGTGGCTTGCGCGCCGGTACCGACGTTCGGTATCGCGGTATCACCGTTGGCACGGTGCGATCGGTTGCGATCTCTGGTGATGGCAGGAAGGCCGTCGCGCAGTTGTTGATCGAACCAACCGGGGCACGGCACGCGTGCGTCAACAGCAACTTCTGGGTTGTAACACCGCGCTTCGGCGGCCTGACAGGCGGCGCAACGGGCCTCGATACTCTCGTGCGCGATTCCTACATCTCGTTCTACACACCGCCGAACAGTGGCTCCGAGTTGTCCGATGGCAGTTTGCTCGCTGGCAGCGAACGACCGCCGAGCAACGCCGAGCCCGAAGCGCTCGATGATGTTCAGCACGGCGACTTGCTGATGACTCTATTGGTGCCCGAGAACCACGGTTTGATTCCGGGCAGCGCTGTCATCTTCCGTGGTATGCAGACCGGCGACGTTCGCAGCGTCACGCTGGCGCCATCCGGCACGCACGTAGAAGTAGATCTGCGCATTTCCCGCAAGCATCGCCATACCGTCACCGACAAGGCGCAGTTCTGGGTCGCGCGCCCAACGGTCACCGGCGCATTGCTCAGTGGCTTTACCGTCAGCGACGTCAGTGCTCTGCTAACGCCATTCATCAGCTACTACGTTGGTCCAGGCGAAGGTGTGCTGGTGCAAGATGGCTATCGCGCGGCAGCCGAGTTGGCGCGTCCGTCGTTCGAGGTGTCGCCGGTTCCTGGCAAGGCAGTTCAGCAGAACAACGTGCGTGGACCGATTGTCTCGGATGATGTCGTCTTGGTGCGCGTCGTCTACGCTGCGCTCGAACGCGACACCCTGAGCCGCGACGACCCGATCAAGCGCGAAGGATCGGGAGTGCTGTACTTGGACAGTTCTGGCCGCGCGGTCGTGATCACTGCTCGTTCATTGGTCGACGCATCGTTTACCGAGGGCGACTTCTGGGGCGATCCCGAGATCGACAACGAGGTCATCAAGGTGCATCTCAAGGATGGCACGGTGATGCGCGCCGGCCGCGTCTGGGTTGATCCGAAAGGACACGACCTCGCTGCACTGATGCTCGAGGATGCTCGTCCAGATTTGACCGGGACACCGAGCAAGCGAATCGTCTTCGTGAGCAAGGCCGAGGGACAGTTTCAGTTGCGCGCGGTTGGCCCTGATGGGGCAGAACTGCCAACCCAACCTCTGACCGAGGGCCTGCCCATTACCGAAGACAACCACGGTGCCAGTGCCGTAGCTGATGGCAAGGTGACCGGTATCTTCGGCAGGAAACCCGGCGGCACCGTGTCCACGGTCGTTGTTCTCGGGCAACTGCCCGAGGACCTCAGGCCGCGCTAACTCAGCCATGAGCGAAGCGCTCGTATTCCGCAACTTCGGCCTCGCCCATCGTCGCCCCGGTGGCGAGGAAGTGTTGCTCGAAGGTGTCGACCTGACACTGCCAGGCAACGGGTTCTTCGTGTTGATTGGCACCAGTGGCGGCGGCAAGTCGTCGTTGCTGCGCATCCTCGCTGGCTTGATCGAAACCCGCGAACCAGCGCCGCGCATGACGGGGGAGTTACTGGCATTCGGCAAGTCGTTGACCGGTGAGAACCCCGCTTCGCTCGATCACGATGTCGCCGCGATCCTGCAAGACGAAGGCCTGCTTGACGAATTGAGTCCGCGCGAGAATGTCGAGGTGGCTCTGCGCGCGGCAGGGCGTTCGCGCAAGTTGGCGCCGGCGTTGTTGGCGCAAGCAGGTTTGCACAATCCGCCTGAACGGGTCGCGCAACTGTCGGGTGGCATGCGCAAACGCGTCGCTGTTGCGCGCGCGCTGGCGTCGTCGCCAAAGCTGCTGTTGTGCGATGAGCCGACTGCTGGTCTCGATCCTGATGCTGCGCGCACAATCGCCAAACTGCTTCGTGATGCGCACGACCAAGATGACGGGCGCACGACGATCGTCATCACACACGACCTCGACGCGTTCGAAGGCATCTCGGACGGCATCTTGGTCTTGGACCGACCTTCACGTTCTTTGCGGCTCGAGCCAAGTGACTTCCGACTCAGCCATACTGATTCGGTTGCCATCTCTCCCGAAGGGGATCTTGGCGAACCTGCGGCAGTGCATTGGCTGCGTCGCCTGTTGCTGCAACTTGCGGCGATCGGCGAAACCGTGGTCGACTCGGTGCGACGTGCGCCGCCAGTTGAGATGGGCCAGGTTGTACGCACAACGCTTCGCTTCGTACTCGAGCCGGCGCTGTTTGTTGCGGTGGCCGGCGCCGTGATTGGTGGCCTCGCCACGTTCTTCGCATTGCGCAACAACCCGATCGACGGTGGGTTCGAATCCGCATTGCTGACCGGAACAGGCAAAGTCGCGACGGCGGTGTTGGTGCCGATGCTCAGCGGATTCTTCTTCACCGCGCGTATCGCTGCCGGCGCATCTGCTCGCATCGGCACGATGAAGCGCACCAACCAGATCGCCGCATTGCGCATGATGGGCGTCAATCCGGCCGACTACCTGCTGACGCCGCTGGTCTGGGCGATGGTCATCGCGATGCCACTGGTCACATTCTGTGGCGTGATTGCCGCGGCCTTGGCGGCGGCGTTTGCTGCCCACGCGGCATCGGGCATCACGGTCAATGGGTGGGCTACCGCCTACTTCATGACCGTTCGTGCCCAAGACGTGTTGGTCATTCTCGGCAAGTCGACGCTATCCGGCTACCTCGTCGCGTTGACCTGCTACCACCTCGGAACGGGTCCCAAGCGCTCCGGTGGCGATGTCGGCGAATCCGTCAACTCAGCGATCGTCGTTGGCATGGCCCTTGTGCTAACGGTGCACGCCGGGCTGACGTTCCTGATCTACGCCTGAGCTTTGCCTCGGGCCCAACCCTGTACGGAGAACTGTCCGATATCGGGACACCATCGCGCATACCCCGTGGTTCAGATCACTTGGGGTCTTAAGCAGCCACCGCAATGGGCCGATAGGAGACCCGTGAAGGGCATTGAGAAGATCACCTCCGTCAGACTTGCCGAAATCTTGACCGAACGCGACATCGTGACGTCTGAGGTCATTACGGATGCACTCTACTCGCAGGATAAGAACGGCGAGCCGTTCGTGCAGGTGTTGGTCACAGGCGGCCACATCACCGAGTGGGATCTCGCCAAGATCGTTACGGAGAACTTCAACCTGCCGTTCCTGATGGCGGGTAACTACTCGATCAGCGAAGACGCCAAGAACCGCTTCCCCAAGGAAACGCTGTTCAAGTACACAATGGTGCCGCTCGACACGTTCGGCGACATCGTCACGGTTGCGATGCCAGTCATGCTGTCCTTCGAAGAGATCGCCAAGATCCAGAAGGAACACAACTGCGACCTGTTTCCGTATGTGGGATTGATCACCGAGAACAAGAAGGTGCTCGGTGACATGCACAAGGACTACAACGAGTGGCTCAAGAACGATGCCAAGCGTCGCGAAGAGGAGTCCGTGAGACGCAAGGCGACTCCCAAGCCGGAGCCGGGCAATTGGATGAGCATCTTCGACGCGGGCGATGAGGCCATTCAGCAGTCGAAGAATCGGTCGTAGCTAGCTCTAACGCAAAGGCTGCGCTATTCCCCGATCGGTAGACCGTCGGGATTTGCCCCGATCGGTAGACCGTCGGGATTTTCGGCCTCGAGGGCCTGACGCGTCAGTTCGTGCAGGTCCACCTTCGCGCCTTCCTCGTCGTACTTGGTCAGGACCTCCTTGGCGCGCTCCAGCGCGTCAGACGGCACCATCACCTTGACGCTGATGAGGTTCATCATGCGTTGGCTCACCGCGAACTCATCCTGCAGCACACCATCGGTGAATGCCGGGATGCCAGCCGCCCTCAGCGTGGCAACGAACAGTTTAGCTTGTTCTGGGGTCCTAGCTGTCTTGACAATGGCGCTGATGGGTTCGCTCATGGTTGGCTCCAGTCTTTGCGTTGCTCGACGTTCCCATCGACGTCGTCTTCTGCGCCGTTGACTGGGTCGCCGTCTACGGACGGATAGCACGCTGATTCGCCATCCACGAGACCGGAGTCGTCAGGGTTTTCGTTTTCTGGATGCGCTGCGTCGTCATCCGTTGTCGCTTCGTCGTCAACTGGCGAAGACATCGCCTCGTGCGTCAAGTCGCGCAGCGCATCACTTGGATTGGAGACGGCGCGTGGCACCTTGGCGACGTTCTTCACTTCGCGGGCCGTGTCCTGGAGCGCCTTCTTGACGTCGCGGATCTCGCCGTCGCGATCGAGTTGGTCCTTAAAGTCGTAGAAGCTCCGCTTGAGTTGCGCCATCACGCGACCAAGGCTCCTGCCGGCGTCGGGCAGGTTGCGGCCATAGAGCAATAGCCCGAGGACGAGCAGCAGGAACATCTCCTGCCAGCCGAGGGTAGGGAAGAACGCGATCACAGATCGAGCAGCATAACGAGAACCGATTCAGATAGGCGGCCGCTATCGGCACCTGATGGTAGGATTCTAGCCAACCATGGACCCGCGCCTCCTCCGGCATCGAAACCAAGAAACTGCGCTTCGCGAAATCGCCGAGCGGCGCGATCGTGTGGACTCGTACCCGTATGAGATCCAGTTTAGCGGCGAACACCGATGCAACCTGCGTTGCATCCAGTGCGGTGCGACGATCGAGCGCAACCAGGGCCTTGTTCCACTGATGGACGAACGCTTGCCGCAGCGCTCGCTGGAACGCTTCGAAAAGCTGCGGCCGCAGATCCCCTACTGGCAGTGGTTGTCGCTGACCGGTTCGGGCGAGACGCTGATCAACCCGGACCTGCCCGGGATTCTCGAGATCCTGGTCGATACGGATCACGATTGCTCGGTGGCGTTCAATACGAACGGCACGCTGTGGACTCGCGAGAAGGCGAAGATGATCGTCGAAGCCGGAGTGCACGCGATCCGCTTCTCGATGGACGGCGCGACCAAGGAGACGTTCGAACGCATCCGCGTCAACGCGAAGTTTGAGAAGGTACTCGACGGCATTCGCATGCTGCGTTCGGTGCGAGACGAACTCGGCGCAACCCGGCCGAAGATCGCGTTCTCGTGCAACTTCATGCGACAGAACATCGAAGAACTCCCGATGCTCGTCGACCTGGCGCACGAACTCGGGGCCGTCGAGTTGATCGCCAACAACACGATCATCTACGCGCCGGAGATGCAGCACGAGGCTCTGTCGAGTTTCCGCCCACTGGTCGCGCGCATGTTGCGCGCGGGGCAACAACGCGCCAAAGAGTTCGGCATCAAACTGATCAACCAACTGCTCGACGACACCGAAGCCGAGCAATACCTCGGGGCCGAGGAAGGCTCCGCGCCCAGTTTGGAGCAGAATGTTGCAGCGGAGAAGCCGGCGGCGGCGCCTGCGGAGACGCTGGCGCCGAGCGCTTCTCCGACAGCGGAACCCGCGGCCGACGCACCCGAAGCGCCAACCAAATCTGATGCCGCTGCTGCATCACCGTGCCAAACAACCGCCACGGAATCCGAGAGCATCGCGGAGTTGGTACTGCCCCCGCTGGAAGGAATCCCAGAGGACATGCCCGAAATCGTGCAGGCTTGCCAAAGGCCGTGGACTGGGCTCTATGTTGAGAACAACGGCTTCGTCAAGGTCTGCTGTTTCGACGTCAAGCCGATCGGCAATCTCGACGAACAAAGCTTCGACGAGATCTGGAATGGCCCGCTCGCCCGCGAGCTGCGTAGGTCCTTCCTGGAAGACCGTGCACCCGAGGGTTGTCGCAACTGCTTCATCTTCGCATCGAAACGCGCAACGAAAGACGTGTTCGTGCGCCCTTCCGGCGCAATGCGCTGCCACATAGACGCGCCGGGCTTTGATCCGCGAGTCTTAGGAACGACGACCGTGCACGGCTGGGCACTCGATCGCGCCGGTGTCGAACGCGTAGAGCTCTTCATCGACGGTGACCTGCACGCCGTGACCGCCTACGGCCACTCCCGCGTCGACGTCGAAGAAGCGTTTCCCGGCTACCCCGACGGCAGCGCCTGCGGCTTCCGCTACGACTTGGACACCTCGACATTGAGTGTCGGCGAGCACCTGCTGTCCGTTTCGGTCTACAACCACGAAGGCGAGCCCGGCGAAGGCCCCAAACGCGCGATCATGGTTGCGCGCTGAGCGGAATGTGCCATGTGCTTGCGGCGGCCGCTGACCCGGATTTGCCACCGGGGATTGGGCGCTGCTGTCGTTAGGACGGGCCTATTGGCGCCAGGTCGCCGTTGTGCACTGGCTGCCGGCGCGGGTCACGAATCCAGGTTTTGGCACTCAGTAGGGCCTAGAAGGTCTGGAACGTGGTCGCGCTCCTCCATACCTTGTTTCGCCCTTATGAGCGCCAAGCCCATCTTTTCCGTCGAAAGTCTCACCAAGAGTTACCAGAACAAGAAGCCGGTTCTCAACGATGTCAACCTGGTGTTCCTCCAAGGCGCCAAGATCGGCGTCATCGGTCAGAACGGCGCTGGCAAGTCGACCTTGCTCCGGATCATGTCTGGTCAGGACACGGAGTTTGATGGCGTCGCGCGACTCGCCGACGGCAAGACGGTTGGCTACGTGCCGCAGGAACCGACCCTGCTCGAAGACCTGACCGTTCGCGAGAACGTCGAGAAGGCAGTCGAGCCGATTCGCGATCTGCTCAAGGCGCACGAAGATGTCAGCATGAGGCTCGGCGAAGATCTCTCTGAGAAGGACATGGCGAAGGTCGTCGCGGAGTTCGAACGACTGCAAGCCGAGATCGAAGCCAAGGATGCGTGGGAGCTTGACCGTCACGTCGAAACGGCGATGACCAAACTGCACCTGCCGCCCGGCGACAAGAACGTGTCGGCCTGCAGTGGTGGTGAGCGTCGTCGCGTTGCGCTGTGTCGCACGCTGCTCGAGCACCCGGACCTGTTGTTGCTCGACGAACCGACCAACCACCTGGACGTCGAAACCGTTCGCTGGCTTGAGGAGACGCTCGCCGAGTACACCGGCACGGTCGTGGTCATCACGCACGATCGCTTCTTCCTCGACAACGTTGTTGGGTGGATGCTCGAAGTCTGGAATGGCCGCGCGATCCCATACGAGGGCAACTACTCCGAGTACCTGATCCAGAAAAGCAAGCGCATGGCATCGCAGGAGCAGGCCCAACAGAAGCGCGCGAAGTTCCTCGATCGTGAGCTTGAGTGGATCCGCATGAACCCGAAGGCGCGCGCCACCAAGAACAAGTCGCGCCTGAAGAACTACGACAAGATGATGGCGACCGAGGTAGAGGAGACCGAAGACAACGCCGCCGAACTGCACATCCCGGCTGGCAAGCGTCTCGGTGACACGATCATCCGCTTCGAGCGCGTGCACTTCTCCTACGACGGGGAGCACAACGTGCTCGAGAACATGTCATTCGACATGCAGCCCGGTGACATCCTCGGCATCGTCGGCCCCAACGGCACTGGCAAGACGACGTGTCTGAAGCTGATCACCGGTGTGCTTGAGCCGCAAGAAGGCAAGGTCACGGTCGGCAAGACGGTCGATCTTTGCCACAGCGACCAGGAGCGCGAGTCGCTTGATCCGGATAAGACCGTCTGGGAAGAAATCGCTGACAGCCAGGACATCATCCGACTCGGCAAGCAGGAGATGAACAGCCGCAGCTACGTGGCGAAGTTCAACTTCACTGGGCCAGACCAACAGCAGAAGGTTGGCTCGCTGTCGGGTGGTCAACGAAACCGCGTGCAGCTAGCCAAGGTGCTGCGTCGTGGTGGCAACGTCATCCTGTTGGACGAACCAACCAACGACCTCGACCTCGATACACTGCGCGTGCTCGAAGAAGGCATCCAGAACTTCCCCGGCTGCATGGTGATCGTCTCCCACGACCGCTACTTCCTCGATCGCGTCTGCACCAAGATCCTGGACTTGGGCAACTACGAGCCGGGCAAGTACCTCGACAGCCTGTAGTCGGTGGCTCGTCGCCGTTCGCGGCCAGCCTGCAAACGGGTCTGACGGGGTTTTCTGTTTGCCGTGTTGGCAGAACCAAACAAGATCCCACGTCCTCCAACCCAACCTCATGAGACACCTCCTCTCCCTCGCCGCGATTGCGGCTCTCTCCGCCGGTGCTTTGGCCCAAGACAAGATCACCCTCACAAACGGCGATGTCATTACTGGCAAGATCACGTCCATGGCCGACGGCAAAGTGACGATCTCGTCGCCGTTGCTCGCCGACGTGGTCGTTCCGATCTCCAGCGTCAGCGATCTCGTCACCGACGAGTCGGTGACCCTCAAGACCAAGAGCGGTGACCTCTTGCAGCGGCGCATCCTCGGCATCGAGGGTGGCAATCTGCGTCTCGAAGGCGGCGACACGTCGGTGCTGTCCCTCGACAACCTCGGCATGATCAACCCGCCAGCCGAAGCTGAGCCAACCTGGACGGGTTCGCTGAACTTCACTGGTGTGCACACGTCGGGCAATACAGACATCCGTTCGGCTGGTCTCGCGTTCGATGCATCGCGCCGCACAGACGCGGACCGCATCACGATCGACGCTGCTTGGAGCTTTGCGCAGAACAAGGATCGCGCTTCGTCGGATGCATCGAGCAGCGGCTACGTCACGACGCAGCGCCGCGTCGGCGGCGGCATCAAGTACGACTACTTCCTCACGGATCGTTCGTACGTCCTGGCCACGACGCGCGCCCTCGGCGACACGATCGCCAACCTCGACCTGCGCTACACCGCCGGTGCCGGTGTCGGTTACACGATGCTCGACGACGGCAAGGATCTCCTCCTGTTTGAAGTGGGCCTGTCGTACTTCAACGAGAGCTACCGCACCTTCACGGCCCCGAACCCGAGTTCGGTCGACTACCTCGCCGCAAGGGTTGCGTACCGCTACGAGCATCCGCTCAGCGACGCGACCAAGCTCGTGCACCGCGCGGAAGCCTTCCCGTCGCTCGAAGACAAAGAGGACTTCTACGCTCAGGTAACAACCGAGCTGACTACGTCGCTAACCGAGAGCATGATCGCCACCCTGACGCACGTTTTCGATTTCGACAACACGCCAGCAGTGGGCTTTAAGCGCGCCGACCACCGCGTGATCCTGTCGGTCGGCTGGTCGTTCTAACCCTCCACTTGGTTAGTAGTCGAAGGAGTAGCGCGTGTCCGACACGGACCCATCGAAGCGATCGTTGCGGCGGGATTTTCGACCGCCGAACCGTGGCGTGAACTCGATCCGGAGGGTCGTTTCGTCGGAGAACGGGTTGTAGGCCGCGATCAGTGCAATCGACCAGTCGTGGTCGTTGCGACGCAGGCCGCCGACGTACGTCAGCCACTCGTCCCGTTCGAGGTCGCGCTGCGCCGATGCGAACGCGACCCAGCGATCGTAGATCTTGGCGCTCCCGCGGAGGCCGACGGCGCCGTCGACGGTGCGGTCTTCGCGGTATTCGACCGTCCAGTCGATGCCCAACACCTGGCCGAACTGCAACTCGGTGTCGAGCGTCTGCATGCCGCGGGCCCAGTCGATATCGCCGTAGACGGCGAACGCGAACTTCTCAAACGGCAACCACTCCACGTCGGGGCGAAGCAACAAGTCGTAGTAGAACAGGCCGAGTTCTTCGCCGCGGTTGTCGCGACTGCTGTTGGGCAAGAAGTCCTGGGCCAGATCTAGGTAGACAAAGTCGCGCGGTTGGCTCGGCGCATCCTCATCGTCCTTGCTGCCGCGCTTCACCATCTTCTGGAACAGGTTGCGCACTTCGAGTCGCACCAGTTCGCGCTCGGACAGGCGATCGATCGAGTCGTAACCGAGACGGCTCTGGCGCAACGGGCTTTGGGAAGACGGGCCACTCGTTTGGAACTGGAACTCGTCGTACTGGAACAGCGACCCCGGTTGGTCGTCGACGTGGTAGCGGTTGCGATAGGTCAAACGCGGTGAGATGACGTGGCGCAACGCATCGCGTTCACCGTCCTCGCCGATCCATCGCCATGTGCGGGACAGTCGCGAGCCGATCTGGAAGCCGCCTTCGAGCGCGATGCGTTCTTCGCTGCCACCCGCGTCGGTCTTGTCGTAGAACGTGCCACGGCCACTCACAAACGGACGGATGTTGAACGCGCCCAGGTGAAACGGCGCCGACAGTTCGACCAGCTGATCGACCCGTAGACTGCGGTCGCTGAAGCGCACGCCGGCGCGATCATCAAAGTCGCTGCGACGCTGCCCCGCCTGCGATTCCATGTCGAGCACGATGGGGGTCTTCCACGGCGTCTCGGCAATCGGTTGCGCGAGCCACTGGTAGGTCAGGACCGGTAGTTCTTCGACAAAGCGAGTCGCCAGGTAGCGGTCGTCGCGGTAGCTGAAGTCCGAAAGGTTGAAGCGCGTGCCAATCGTTAGCAGGTGGTTGCTATCGGCGTGGTGCAGGTAGGTGCTGGTTTCGGGCACCTCGGCCTTGCGGAAGTCGCTGATGAAGAACTCGGGATACGCCGCCGGATCCGTGGCGGTGAACGCAATCAGATCGACGTGCGTGCCTTGGTTGTGATCACGTTCCGCGAGATGAAAGCGATTGACGCTGCGGATCACCGAGCGGCTCTCGGCCTGGATCAACGTGCCGTCAATGTTGAACTTGATCTCGCGCAGGTTGATGCCGCTGTCGTCGAGGTAGTAGAAGTCGGAGCGGCCTTCGTAGAGACCGGGCACATTGTAGGTCAGTGCGCCCTCGAGCGGCACGCCGCGCGCTTCAATCCAACCGACACCAAACTCCCACTCGCCGCGGAACTCATTGGCTGGGCGGCCGGTCAACCAGTTGTGCAGCACGCCACCGGTTGTGTTCCAAGGCAGACCGACCGTGACACCGAGTTGCGCGCCGAGGCGGTTCGAGTAGCCAGCATGCACGCTCTTGATGGGGAACTCACTCTGGCTGCCCGTGAAGAAACTCGCGTTTGGCAACGGCAGCACGCTGACGCCGCCGATCTGCAGCGTCTGTCCGCGCGAGATCACTTCGAACTCACCGGGTCGTTCGATGATCTCTGCTTCCTTGACGGCCAATGCAGTGTGCGGCTTGTCGGCAGTGCAAGTTGTCAGCAGCAGATCGTGACCAATCCAGCGACCGCCGTGCTTGACCAATCGCGGTCCGCGGATGACGAATGTGTTCTTTGGCGTGACGTAGCGCAATTCGGCGTTTTCCACGACGATGCGGTCGTCGATTGGCGAGATCCACATGCGATCGCACCGCAATACTTCGACGCCACCCTTGATGACGGTTACGCCGCCTTCGCAGTAGAGGTAGCGAAACAAGCGGATGGCGTCGTTGCTCAGGCTGTTGGCTGGCAACGGTTCTGTGCGACCGAGGGCACTGAGCGCGCTTTGCAATCGTTGGCGAACAGCTTGCGGCGATAGACGGCGGCGTGGCGCCGGCGACTTGATGCCACGCGTTGGCAGGCCGGACGAGCGACGGCCAGACAGAGCCTCCCGCATCACTTCGGCGTCATTCAGAATGAGGAGATTCTCGCCGCGAATGCTCAAGCCGAGCTCGGCCATGGTGATCCGGAAGCCGCCCTGCACATGGGTCTCGAAGTAGTCGTCTACTTCTTGCGTTCGCTGCGCACCATCGATCCTGTGCGTGATGCGGCCTGTCCCTTGGCCGGCTTCTGGATCCTGCGACGTGACGACTGGTGTCACGACTGGGTCTTGTGCATGCACAACGGTTGCTGTTGCGGAGACGAGCAGGGCCACGATCACAGGGCGGCGAAGCCCGTTCGCAGTGCCCTTCACTTCTTATCGTCCTTGTTGGCTTTGCGCTGCACGGCGCGGCCGGGTCCAGTGCTGATTGCCCACGTCTTGTAGTTGACCGCGATGCGCGTGGACCGCAGTTCCTTGCCGTTGGGCAGGTTGACTTGCGCACCGATTGGGTCAGATGCGACGCACTCCCCCGACACCAGGTTGATAGACATTTCAGCAGCTCGGGCATCCAGGCGCGTCCAGTCGATGATCACGTCTTTGCCCAAAATGTTCTTCACCTTGCCGGTGTTCTTACCGGATGTGTGGCGATTCATGATCAGTTCGATCGCGTCGATGTGGATGCCATCGGGATCGTTCTGACCATCCGGGGTCAGGCCATGGGCTTCGACCGAACCGTCAAACCGAACGGCGTCGGGATCGATGTGGATGTTGCCGCGACACACTGCACGCATGTGGGACAGGAGACTGTGCGCGCCCGGTTCATGCAACGTCATCGTTGGCGACAAGAACGTCGAACGGTCCTCAAACGTCCCGAGCGCCGACAGCTTGACGACGTCTTCATTGCGAACTCGAACGCGGGCTCCTTCCATATGCACGGTGCGGCCTTCGTGGCTGCGTTGCACGACGGCTGGGGTTTGCGCGTCGGGGTCGCCGACGAACAACACGGCCTTGCCGCCCTGGCTGATAAACAGCCGGTCACCAGTGCCGGTGATGTGGCCCTGCTTGTCATCATCGAGCTGGAACTCCTTCACCCGGTCGACGATCAACCACGGTTGCGCCAGCGAGTGCAGGATCGTGTCGGGGAACAAGCCCCTCATGCCACCCATGTGCATGCGCCGAACTTCGGGTGTCAGCACAAACGGTTGCACGCGCAGACGCTCGGCCGAGCACGACACCGTCGTAGGCTCCGTCGAACCCGAACGCCGCACCTTGGCGTAGATGCGCGCCAGTTCGTCACCTTGGTGGTGGGCGTCGATGATGGCGCTGCGACCACCGACGTAGTGGATGTCGATGCGCGGGCCGACGACTTCGACCGTGTGTTCCTGAAGCTGTTCGCCTTCGCGGCCTTCCTTCCATGTACGAACGAGTCGCGGCGTGCGATCGAGTTCGCTCATCTCCGACCACGGCGACTCGTTGAGGTCCATCGGCAGAAGGCGCAGCGAGTGCGGGCCAATCTGCCGCAAGCGCGGCGCCTGGGTTACCAAGGTCTCGCCGTCCTTGACGAACGTTGCCTTGACTGGCAGCCCGCCGACATCGAGGTCCGTGACGGTCTCGCCTTCGAGCGTCGCAAGCAGCTGCCGAACGTTGCGCAGCGTGGTTCCTTCGGTGTCGAAGTCTGCCTCGATCTCATCGAATGGGGCGCGTAGCTCGATGGTCGTGCGTTCTTTGGTTCGCGCGACTTCGCACGCCCCGAGCCCCTTCACGCTGGCCTTGCCGTATTTGACACTGTAGCGGTGTTCACGCCAGCGCCGCGATTGCTCGTCGATCGCGGGACCAAGGCGCAGGTGTTCGCGGCCATTGCTCTTCGTCAGCAACATGCCGTCACTGCCCTTGGCAAAGAGGTCGGGTTGCGGCTTGTCACCGGGCTTCTTGGGCGTGCCGCGTTGGATCACCTCGACCTCGCCAAAGCCTTGAACGATGGCGTTCTCGCCAATGTCGCGGCGGAAGACGACCAGTCCCTTACTTGCCTTGATGGTGCGTGTGCCGCTTTCGAAGCGCGACGCGCCTTCATAGATTATGAGCTGTTGTTGCTCGAGAGAACGCAGCGCCCACTGCGGGAAGCCCATCGCACGATGCAGCGCGCCAGTGGAGTTACCGGGGCGAACGAAATGGATGCGGCGCGGCGAGACGCTGTCGAGCAAGTCTGCTTGGTTCTGGCCGCGGCTTAGCTCAGTTTGGGTGATGCGCGATGCGCCACCGTGCGCGGAGACAATGAACGGATCCCCGAGAGCACCCGGACGCACCATGATGCGAGGGGTCGCGACGTGCATGCCAGGAACATCGATGGTTGCCGGTGCGCCGACGAGTAGCAGTCGCTGCCACAACATCGCGCCGTCCGTGGCACTGTTGCGAACCATATCGCCAGCCGCCTGTTTGGCTTTGCTCTTGGTGTTGCGCAAGAGCCAGCCGATGAACTGATCACCGCGGATGGTCGAGCGACGGCCAACGAGTGGATCGATCTTGTCGGACCGCATGCCCGGCAGTTTCATTGCAGCGTGTGTGATCTCGAGTTCGACGTTGTCGTCCATCGAGATCTGCGCCGTGCCGGTGACCGTGTCCTCGACGTAGTGCAGGCGACCCGTTGCACTGAGCCTCAAGTCCTCGGTGATTAGCACCGGATCTTGTTCAATCGTGATCTGTGCCTTCTGCAGGCCACCTTCCTTGGTGCGTGGTAGACGCGCTTTGGCGCCCTTGCCGGTCAGCGTCACGTTGCGTTCGCCCACGAATGTCACCGCCACGGCTTGGTCGGCCTCGGTCGTGAACTGGATCTCGTTGTCGCCAATGGTGATGGTGCCATCGCCCAGATCGAGTGTCAGCCCGGCCATTTGGCTGTCTGGCTCGGTCGTGACGACCATGCCGCGCACGTCGATCTTCTTGTTCTCTTTGATTGATGGGTCGCCATTGGCATTGCGGCCCAATTCGACGAATGCGTCGCTCGCTACGATGGTCGCTGCGTGCTTGCCCTTGTCGTACAACTGCACCGTCACGCCGATCAAGTGCTGCAAGCCATCGCCAATCGGCAAGCTGTCCGTCGCCCGTAGCACGAACACGTCCTCGTTGCGCGTGTAACCGGCACCGAGGTCGATCTCGCGGTAGTCGACAAACGTCAGCGGCCCGCTTTGCGAGATCGAAGTGCCAGTGTTTTGCTGAACCTTGACGCCCGGGGCATCACTGGGGCGGGGCGTCTTGCGCTCGGGCTTGTCGGGGTTCTCGTTGCCGTTGCCGTTGCCGTTGGCACGCACTGCTACTTCGTCCCCGATCGCCAGTCGCAGTCCGACCAGGCCTAGGGCAATCAACACGACGAATGCGATGATGCGTTTCACGGTCGCCCATCCTTGTCGACGACGTTTTGCCAGACCCCGCGCGCCCGTAGCAGTACTTCGATGACATCGCGGGCGGCGCCAAAGCCGCCGGATCTCTCGGTAACGAACTGCGCCGTCGCGAGCACTTCTGGGCGGGCTTCGGGCACGGTGGCGGCAAAGCCGACCTGGCGAAGCACCGGTAGATCGAGCAGGTCATCGCCGACGTAGGCGATGCAGTCGGGTGTCAGGTTCTGACGCTCCAGTAGTTCGGCAAACGCCGTCGCCTTGTCAATGCGACCAAGCACGACGTCGTGCACGCCGAGTTCCTTGGCGCGTCGTTCAACGATCTCACCACCCCGTCCCGACAAGAAGCCCGAACGGCCTCCGGCGCGATGCCAGTAGACGATTCCGGCGGCATCATGCACGTGGAACGACTTGTATTCGCGCCCTTCGAAGTCGAAGTGGATGCGGCCGTCTGTCAGCACACCATCCACGTCGAGCAACAAGAACTCGATCGCTTGCAGCGCCGCATCATCCGGCCGCCGGCGACCGGCGGTGGGGAGCTGCCGTTGGTGAATGTTGGCTTCGCTCATCCGATCTTCTCATCCGATCTTGAGGTTGAGCAGATCTTGCACGTCGAGCAACCCGAGCAGTTGGCCTTCTGTATCGACGACGGGCAGTTGGTCGATTTCGAACTGGTGCAGCAGCGCGAGTGCTTCGAGCGCGAAGGTGTCTGGTGCGATCGAGCGTGGACTTGGCGTCATGGCCTCATCGATGCGCCGTTCGCCAGGGTTCGACAAGCCATCTTCGATCAATCGACGCAAATCGCCATCGGTAAAGAACCCGACCAGCTTGCCGTTCTTGTCGACGACGCTGGTTGCGCCCGGTCGGCCCGGCGTGCGGGTCATGACTTCGACCGCCTCGAGTACCGTGGCTGTGTCTTCGATGCACGGGTTGCGATCGTCTTGGCGCATCAACTCGCCGACCTTCATCAGGCGGCGGCCGAGGTCGCCACCGGGGTGAAAGCGCGCAAAGTCTTCGGGGCCGAAATTGCGGCCTTCCTGGACGACCAGTGCCAACGCGTCACCAAGTGCCAGCATCGCCGTCGTCGAAGCGCTCGGGGCGAGACCGTGCGGGCCGGCTTCGTCGATGCGCCCGAGTTCGAGCACGAGATCACTGTGGCGACCGAGCGTCGATTCCTTCGATTGGGTGATCGACACCATCGGCACGCCAGCGCCCTTGACGTGTGGCAGCATCACGAGCAGTTCGGTGGTCTCGCCGGACTTCGAGAAGGCCAGCAACAGGTCGCCCTCGTTGACTCGGCCGAGGTCGCCGTGAATGGCTTCCGCGGGGTGTAAGAAGATCGATTGCGTGCCGGTCGAGGCCAGCGTGGCTGAGATCTTCTGGGCGATAAAACCTGCCTTGCCCATCCCGGTAGTGACGACGCGGCCACTCAGCCCGAGGATCATGTCCAGGGCTTTCGAGAAGGGTTCACCAAGGCCGTTCGCTACCTGACGAACGGCAACAGCTTCACACTCGATGATCTGCCGAGCGCGTTCAATCCGGGGGTCCATTGAGGAGGCAGAGCGTAGCACGCGAGCCCCCTTCTCGTCGCCAGGGCCATCCTGCGCGGCCGACGAAATTGGCCCGACCGGGGAGACTTGGCCCTTGTGCCGTAACTGGCTCAGAATCTTTGGCTTGGCAAAGCCGAGTGGCCTGGATGCGCGTGCTCAAGCAGGTGTGGCGGCGGCCAGAGCGCGATCACCGTCGCCCCCAGAGTGCAAGCTGCTTGTTGCGCTCGACGTAGGGTCTCGAATTGCGCATCCAGTAGTCGACGCGCGTTCAGCGCAGCGTGATCGAAGCCGTCGGGCCGGCGGCCGCGCCAACCGAGAAGGTGGCTGCGCCCGTCAGGTCGCCCTTGGTGCCAGTCAGTGTTAGAAGGGCTCCATAGCCCGGTGGTGAGGCCCTACGCAATCGGCGCAGCAGTCGCGATCAGCAATGCCTGCTCCAGGTCCTTGGCGCACGCTTGCTCGAAAGGTTCTCGATCGACATAGCACCATCGACCCCAGAACTCAGCGGAACCTACGGCAGACGCAAAGAACGGCGCCGGCGTTTGCTTGCCGCGCGGCACGATCCAGACGGCATCCTTCGTCACGATGACGTTCCACGTTGCGGTTAGCCGCGCATCGGCAAGTCGCATCAGCGCGTTGGCTTTGCCGGCGAGGTCGCCGCGCACACCGACCAAGCAGAACGGCACGTCCTTGCGCACCAACTCGCAGCCGTTCGGCACATCGATCACGCCGGCCTCGAGTGGCTGCTCGGGAAGCGCCGGCAAGAACGGCATTTTCTCCTCGATCAGGTGGGCGTGGGCGCGCGGAATGGTCGCCGCCGCGCCGACGTTGTTGAGCAGGGCGGTGCCGTCGCTTCGATCGACCCAGGCCAGCGTCGCCTGCCAGAACGTGAAGTCCGGCTCGCGCGCGGGTTTGGCCATCCACAGAATCCGCTGGTTCTTGGCGAACGGAAACTTGTTCGGCGTCAGCGCCAGGTGCTCGGTCTGCCAGTAGGCCTCCTCGGCCAGAATCCGGTCCACCGGGCTGCGCTGGAGCGCCGGCCGCCCCTCCCGAGCATGCCCCGAACGGGCCCGGCGCCCCGGTACCAGCGCCAGATGCACGGTTGTACCGAACAGTTCTAAGGTGCGTTCGGCCGCCGGTTCAAACGGAACCAGGCTGCCCGGCAATTCGATCGGAGGGCACTCCATGGACGTGCGATGTACCCGTGATGCCGGGCCGGCTCAACAGTGGGATCCGCGCCACATTTGCCCCGCGTGCTCCCGGCGGCTACCTTCCTTCGCTTCCCGCGGCTTGCTCTCAGGCCGCCTCGAGTCCTCTCACGGTTGTACCTTTGCGCATTGTTTTTTTTGGCAGCAGTGACTTCGCGATCCCGTCGCTGAAGGCGCTGAAAGAAGGTGGCTTCTCGCCCGATCTCGTTGTCACCAAGCCCGACGCGCCTCGCGGGCGGGGTCGCAAGATCTATGAGGCGGACGTCAAGCTCGCCGCAAACGACCTTGAGCTGACGTGCAGCCAGCCGGCCGATCCGCATGACCCAGAGTTCTTGGAGCAGCTCAAAGCACTTCAGCCGGACATTGGCGTGGTCGTCAGTTATGGCGTCATCCTGAGCCCGGAGATGCTGGCGTTGCCGAAGTTCGGCATGATCAACGCCCACGCGTCGCTGTTGCCGCTGTACCGCGGTGCGGCTCCGGTGCAGCGCGTGATTCGCGATGGCCACACCGAGACTGGCATTACGGTCATGAAGATTGCCGACAAACTCGATGCCGGCGACATCATCCTGACCGAGAAGACTCCGATCGAGCCGGCTGAGAACTCTGGCCAGCTCAGGGTCAAACTTGCCGAGCTATCCGGCAAGGCACTCATCAATGCGCTGACCAAGATCAAGGATGGTTCGGCAACCTACACGCCGCAGGACCACAGTTTGGCGACCTACGCCCCCAAGGTCGAGAAGGAGCATGGCGTCATCGATTGGAAACTGCCGGCGATCGAAGTCGATCTGCTGGTGCGCTCGATGACTCCCAAGCCCGGCGCGCAGACGCGCCTCGGCAACAAGCGCTTCATCGTCATCGAAGGAACCGTCGAGCAGGATCTCTACGGGATGGGCATTCCGGGTGGCCTGCAATCATCTGGTGAAGAAGGCATCCGCGTGTGCACCGGTAAGGATCTGTTCCGCATCACGCGCATCAAGCCGGACAATGGTCGCAACATGACCGCAGGTGAGTTCGTGCGCGGCCACCACATCGCACCTGACGCCCGGTTTGGTTAGCCGGCATAGCGTTCACTAGTGGCGCTTTCTGCCAGATCCCTCGCCCTCCAAGCCCTCGTGGCTTTGGAGCGAGGTCGCAGCGAACGCCTGCGCAGCGAACTCGAAGGCCGCGGAGTCGAAGGCCGCGAACTCGCGTTTGCCTACGAGCTATCGCACGGCGTGCTTCGTCGCGAGCGCCTGCTCGACCACGTTCTGCTCGGGTTTGCCAAGCGCGGTCTGCCAAAGGACCCACAACAGCGCGTTGCGTTGCGTCTTGGCGCCTACCAACTGCTGTTCTTGCCGAACATGAAGCCGCACGCCGCGGTGCACGAAACCGTCGGTTTGATCGTTCATTCCAACCGCGGCTTTGCCAACGCGATCCTGCGCCGAGTTGCTGGCATTGTCGAGTCGCGCGCGCCGACGTCTGCGGACGACGTCAAGGAAGTGGCGTTGCCCGGTGACCGCACGGCGGTGTTGGCCAAGGCGTTGCCGAACGACGAGGTCAAGCGATTGGCCATCGTGCACGCCCTGCCCAACTGGCTCGCACGCCGCTTCGCCGAGCAGCACGGTATCGGCGGGCTGCGCGCGATCGCTGCCGCCGCAAGCGAAACACCGGGCATCTACCTGCGAGCGAGCCGTTCCACGGAGCTCACGTCGCTGCAAAGCGAACTGGCTGAGGACGAGGTCGAGGTAGAAGCCACCGACCACAAGCGCTTGCTGCGCTGGACGGGCGGCTCGTCACCGTTTGCGACAGCGGCATTTGCGGCAGGACACTTCGTCGTGCAGGACCCGACGGCGATGCGCGCGGCGGAGGCCGTTCCGTGCAAGCCGGGTGACACCGTGGTCGATCTCTGCGCGGCGCCCGGCACCAAGACGACGTGGCTAGCCGAACGCGTGCAGCCGGACGGGTGCGTGTTCGCCTACGACATCGACGAGAAGCGCCTCGGCCGCATCGCCGAGAACGCCGAGCGCTTACAGCTGACCAAGCTGATCCGCATCGTCGCCAATGCAGCCGAGCTGCCGGTCGCAGATTGCGTGCTCGCCGACGTGCCGTGTTCCAACAGCGGCGTACTTGGGCGTCGCGTCGAGGCCCGCCGTCGTCTCGAGCCGTCGACCTTTGAGGAGTTGCCAAAGGTGCAGCAAGAGCTGCTAGAACGCGCCCTCCAGCTGACCAGGCCAGGTGGCCACACGGTCTACTCAACCTGCTCCATCGACCGAGAAGAGAACGAGGCAGTGGTCGAAGCCATCCTCGCATCCCACCCAAACCTCAAACTCGTCACCACTGAGCTGACCCTGCCAGCCAAGGGCCACCACGACGGCGGCTTCTTCGCCGTCCTACACCACCCCTAGTACGGTGCCGGGCGCAGAATAAGCAGATTTGCGCTGCTTCCTACGAAGCTTGCTGCCGAGCCGGGTTCCCGATTCTCGCTTGGCCGGATAGAACCTTTGGCCACATGGCATCGCGAACCCCCTCTCGCCGTCGCGCCGGCGGCCGCTCGTCCTCTTCCCAGAACTCCAACCAGATGCCGATGATCCTCGGCGGGCTTGGCGTTGCGGTTCTGATCGTCATTATCATCATGGCCAACAGGGGTGGTGATGACGAAGAGGTCAACCCGGATAACCAATCGACCAAGCAGCCTGGTAAGCAGCCGGCCAAGCAGCCGGAGCCGAAGACAAACCTGAAGATGTCGGAAGGTGTGGCCGGCAAGACGCCGGGCCGTCCAGCACCGCCTTTGACTCAGGCGACACTGACCAAGATCACGGAGTTGCTGGCCGAAGCTAAGGCGATTAGCAACGAAGGCATCAAGTTGACCAAGTCTGGCAACAACCCTGAGGGCTCTGCCAAGCAGTCCGAAGCCAAGGTCAAGATTGACCAACTCAAGGCGCTGATCGAGGAGCAGTCTCTTTGGCAGGAGGAAGCCGACATGGGGGATTGGGCGCAACCGGCCGAGTACATCACGTTGGCAAGGATCTATGCAACGATCAGCCGCACACAGAAGACGATCCGCATGAATGGCGGCAAGTAGCCAACTCGATGCTGCTCGGTTACCACACCAACAGCCTGCAGAATCACCGCTTTGACGCGGCGCTGACATTGTTGAGCGATCATGGCTACACAGCGATCGCGATCACCCCGGACACGTGCCACCTCGATCCGGATCTGACAAGCGACGCTGACCTCGATTCTGCCGCGCAGCGACTGCGCGATCTCGGCTTGAAGCCGGTCATGGAAACCGGCGCGCGCTTCTTGCTCGATGCGAACACGAAGCACGAGCCGACTCTGATGACGCGCGACAAAGCGCTTCGTAATCGCCGCGTCGCGTTCTACCGGCGCGTGGCCGCGATGGGGCAGCGGCTCGGCGCCGAGGTCGTGTCGTTCTGGGCGGGTATCGATCGCGCGCCGGGACCCGATAGCGAAGACTGGATGCTTGAAGGTGTGGCCCTCACCTGCGAAGTGATCCGAGCCGAAGGGTTGACGCCGTCGATGGAGCCCGAGCCCGGCATGGCGGTCGAGACCGTTGCTGATCATCAGCTGGTCCGGGCGGCTCTGGGGTCGGCGGCGCCACAGCTAACTCTTGACGTTGGACATCTTTACGCGGTCTGGGAGGGGGATCCTGTCCGGGTTGTCTCAAGCACTGTACCCTTTCTTGCGCAGGTGCATCTCGAAGATCACCGCCGCGGAGTGCACGAGCACTTGCTTCCTGGGGACGGCGAAGTGGACTTCGAAGGGGTGCTTAAAGCTCTTTCAGTAAGTGGTTACGATGGACCTGTCTGCTTCGAACTGTCTCGTCAGAGCCATTGCGCTCCAACGGCAGTAGCCACCTGTCGCGACCTTTGGAACCGGTTGGTCCCGACATCGCGTCGTTGACCGATTGTCAAACGGGTCTACTCTACCGACTTGGCACTGCCCTGGTGGTTGTCAGCCCAAACGCCCAAGCCCAACGCATGAGACTCTGCCCCTCCGTCGAAGGCTCTGCCTCGCCACTGATTACTCATCGGATCGGTGCTGACGTCTGTCTCGCTCGGCAAGCGACGAACTTCCACAAGTGTCATCGCTGCCGTTACCGCGGCCAGGCTGCCGACTGGGTGCCTGACGAGCCGGATCTGAAAACGATCAACATGCAGACGGCGCAGGATCCCAATCCGAATGACGTGCGCAAGGTCGTCATTCCGCGTCCGGAGCCGCGGGTGGTCGCGAAGGGCTAGTTCGTGTGCTGGGCCAGCACGCCGCGCAGAGCGATGGCAGCGGCGTCGTAGTATTCGCTCAGCTTCGGCGCCAGCTCACGCGACGTCTCAAGCTCGTGGGCTCGCGTCGACAGTTGCAGCTTCTCGCAGACATCCTGCACGAAGCGCGCACCGAGGTTGCCTGATGAACCCTTCAGGGAGTGCGCGGCGCGCTCGGCTTTGTCGAAGTCACCGACCGCCAAGCCTTCGTTGACGGCTTCGACCTTGGATGGGCTGTCCTCGAGGAACATCTGGATCAAGTCCACCAGGAGCTCCGGGTCTCCGTCGTCGGCGAACGACAGAAGCTCATCCAATACTGCGTGGTCCAAAACGTCATCCATAGGTGCTCCTCATTAGGAGGATCGACTAGCCCCGAACCTAACTTGATCCAGGGGCAATTACGTCCCGGATCAGGACTGGGCCGCGCTGCGCACTTCTTCGTCAGTAAGAAGCCTCTTGCTGGACTTCCCGACCTCGAGCACGCGCATGACGCATTCTTCGGTTGCTTCGATGCCAAGGCGTTCCAGGACGAAGGCTGCGTTCGACCGCCCTGCCATGGGGCCGATTGCGATCTTCTGCGCGAGTCCAACCATGCTGGCTGGCACGCCCGAATAGACCGCGTCCGCAAGCTCGCTGTCACCCTTGCGCATGGCCTTGATGACGGCCGATGCGTGCACGCCGGTGCCGGTCTCAAACGCGTCAGTGCCGAAGATTGGGTAGTTGTGCGGCGTATCGACTTCGAGGGCCTTGCCGGCGGCTGCAACGTAGGCGGGCAGCGTCGTCAGGTCGTTGTCGATCCAGCCGAGCAGCTTGCAGTTGACCAGCAACTGGTCCATTGGGGCATTGCCGGCGCGTTCGCCGACTCCGAGTGCGGTGCCGTGCACACGGTCCGCACCGGCTTCAATGGCTGCAAGGCAGTTGGCGATGCCGAGGTCACGGTCACGATGGCCGTGCCAGTCGATGCCGATCGTCGTGTCGTGTTCGTCGGCAAGCGCGCGCACGAACTTCACGACCGCGCGCGTGCCGGCGGGTGTCGCATGGCCAACGGTGTCACAAACACACAGACGACGGGCGCCAAGTTCGATCGCGGTCGAATACAGGACGCGAATCGTCTCGGGCTTGGCCCGGGTCGTGTCCTCGGTGACGTACATCACCGGCAGGTTGTTGTCGCGCGCGAACGTCAACGCGTCGCGCGTGTTCTTCAGCATGCGCTCGAGGGTCCAATCCTCTGCGTATTGACGGATGTAGCTGCTGCCAATGAAGGCGCACACTTCGACCGGCATGCCCGACTCTTGCGTCATGTCGACGACTGGCTCGATGTCGCTGACCACCGTGCGGCACGCTACGTTGGCGCCGATGTTTAGTTTGTTGTCGGCGATGTGCTTCGCCAGTTTTGTGATGTCTTCCCGCGGTCGTCCGCCCGCACCCGGCAAACCGAGGTTCGCCGTGTGGATGCCGAGCTTGTCCATGCGCTCGATCAGGTCGATCTTCAGGTCGAGAGTCGGATCGCTGACAGCCGGCGATTGCAGGCCGTCGCGAAGGGTTTCGTCGTCAAACTGCAGTGGCCTTGTCGGCCGAAAACTGCCTTCGGTCTGGTTCCAGTCGTGGATGAGGTCCGCGATTCGCGTCATGCCCCGCATTATGCAGCAAAGGGGTCGCTACCGTGCCACGACAAAAACTGAGGCTCTTCAGCTTCCGTCAGGGGACTTCGCCTAACTCCGCATTCGGAGCCAGCCAGCGCGCGGCAGGGGCAAGCGAGCGGCGGCGGTTGGCAGGGCTCGTTGCGTTGCGTTCTGCAGGTAGTTCTTTCGTCCGAGGGCACAGCAGGATCCGAACAGGTTAGTTTTTGCCCCGGTCCCGTACTAACGTGTTCGGGTGATTGTGATGAAGTTCGGTGGCACCTCGGTTGGGGGTGCGGCAGCCATTCGGCAGGTGGTCGAGGTTGTTCGAGGGCAGCAATCGCTGCGGCCCGTGGTGGTCGTTTCGGCGCATGCTGGGGTTACGGATGCCCTGATGGTGGTCGCGCACGAGGCGGCGGAAGGCAAAGCCGATGTTGAGGCTGTGGCCCTTCGGCATCGGCAGATCCTTCGTGGCCTGCAACTGGATGAGCGGTTGCTCGATGCCGAACTGGATGAGTTGCGTGATCTGGCGCGCGGTGTTCGCTTGGTCGGTGAAGCGACGCCGAAGGTCATCGACGCAGTGCTCAGCTACGGCGAGCGGCTCAGTGCGCGCGTGGTCGCGGCGGCGTTGACTGCCAACGGCGTGCCGGCGACTGCGGTCGATGCGTTTGCCGCTGGCATGCTGACGGACAGTTCGTTTGGCAGAGCCAGGCCGCTGCCAGATGTTGGTCGCATGCAGCAATACCTGTCAACGGTGACCGGCGTGCCGGTCGTGACCGGGTTCCTCGGCGCGGACAAGGCTGGCAACATCACGACACTCGGTCGCAACGGCAGCGACTACTCGGCTGCCTTGATTGGTGTTGCCATCGAGGCAGAAGAGATCCAGATCTGGAAGGACGTCGACGGCGTGCACACCGCCGATCCACGGCTCGTTCCCGAGGCGCGACCAATTCCGATGATGGGCTTCGAGGATCTCGCGAACCTCGCATCATTTGGCTCCAAGGTGCTGCATCCCGCGGCGATGGTGCCGGCGATGCAGCATGGCATTCGTTTGCGGGTGCGCAACACGCTGTCGCCCGATGCGGCTGGCACGACGATCGAGGCGAGCGTCAACGGCGGGCGCCCGGCGATTCGCGCGATCGCCCACCGAACCGCGGTGGCGTTGGTCTCGGTGCGCTCGCATCGCATGCTGCCGCACCACGCATTTCTGGCCAACGTCTTCACCAAACTCCATGAGATGGAATGCGACGTCGGGCCGGTCGCCGTTGGTGAGGCCGCGGTGACAGTGGCGATCGACGACGCCTTCGCCGAGCGAGCCGTAGCGAGCCTGGCGAGCGAAGGCGACGTGCAGGTCGCATCAGAACGTGCGGTTGTGGGCGTGATCGGCGATGCTTCGGTGCTGGAAAACGGCGGCATAGCCGATGTTCTTGCAGAGCTGACAAAAGCCGGCGTCTCCGTTCGTTGTGCGGGCCTTGGTGCGCTCGGCAGCACCGTGGCGTTTGCCGTGCATGCCGATCGTCTGACCGAGACCGTGCGACTGCTGCACAGCCGCTTCTTTTAGGCCTGAGTCCTTCCATCCGTGTTGTCCTGATGTCCAAACCAATCTCCACCGTGATGCTGCTCCGCGATGCACTGATCGTTGCGACGGTGGCAGTGCTGACGGTGCAGGGTCTGCGGCGGTGGTACGGCGATCGCTACCTCGTGCCGTCGGACAGTATGCAGCCGGTTCTCTATGGTGACCCCGTCGATGGCGACGTGGTCTTCGTCTACAAGCTGGCGAAGGCGTCGAGCTGTCAGCGCGGCGACTACGTTGTTGTCGAACACCCGCTGCGCCCCGGGCATCAGTTGGTCAAGCGCATCGCGGCGAGCGGCGACGAGAAGGGCAAGACCTGCATCGACATTCGAAAGGGTGACGTCTGGCTCGGCGACAGCCCGCAGCAGATGCGACGCGAAGTCAAAGATCCAAAGCACGCGATGCCGCGCAGCGTGACTTGGGCAGTGGCTGGGGGTGGTTCTGAAGCAGTCGAAGGGTTGGACATGCGCGCCGTGACTGGCGATGGGCCGTGGCTCTTGCCACCGGCAGAGTCGTCGCTCGCCAACGTTCGCTCGGCGTTTCGCCGACGCGCACACATGGCTAGGCATCAGAACACTGACGACGGTATCTTGCCGCCTGGCTTCATCGGTACGAGTGCTCCCGTCAACGCGACCTTCTTGGATGTGACGGGTCGTCGCAGCTTGACTGGCGATCGCATGTCGGTAACGGATTGCGGCATGGAGGCCGAGTTCAGCAATAGACCCGCTGTCGTGATGGCTTCCATCGACAGCACGGACTTCGCGACGACCTTCGTCTGGAACGCCAAGGGCAACACGTTGGCGGTCTGGCTTGATGGCCGAACGATTCACACTGCTGCCAATGTTCTGGCCGGCGAATGGCAGGGCAAGATCACGTTTGGTCGGCTCGATGGCCGCGACTTCGTCATGATCGATGACGACTTCACGCTACCGCTCCAGATCCCCGGCAAAGGGATGTCACCGTTGCCGCGCACGTGGCTGCATGTCGGTGTGATTGGCGCGGCCCCGGCGAGCTTGTCGTCGGTGCGCGTCTTCCGCGATGTTTACTCGACGCGCCTCGAAGAACTGAGTGTCGGTGAATCACGATGGCCGATTCGCATCGAGCCGGGCCACTGGTTCTTGCTCGGCGACAATTCCTTCGACAGCCGCGATAGTCGCCACATCGGTGCGGTTGCGACCAGCGCATTCCTTGGTGTGCCAACCCGCGTGATCGGGCCCTGGTCGCGCGCACGTGTGCTAACGCCATGACCCATCCCGAAGGCGATCGGCCAGAAGGTGGCGGCGAACCGGAACTCGAACCGGGAACCGTGCTCGCTGCGGGGACCGTGATCTACGGCGGCATGGGGGCTGTGGCGTTGATCTGGCTCTGGGCGCGAGAACGATCGGGCACTCTTGCCGAGCAAGCAGTTGGCGAACACGGTCCGCTTGCGTCGTCTGGCGTAGGCCTCTTGGTCGGCTTGATCGGAGCGTGGATTCTCGGCTTACTGACCAAGCGCTACGCCAGCCTGCAGGAAGTCGCTTCCGCGGCCCAGCAGGTTTTTGCACGCGCCGGCAATGGCGTTGGCATCGCGTTCGTGATGATCTCGGCAATTGCCGAGGAGTTGTTCTTCCGTTTGGCCGTGCAGGACGTGTTTGGACTGATTGGGTCTGTTGCCTGCTACGTCTTGCTGAATAGCAGTGTCGGAGGCGCGCGTTGGATCTTGTTCACTTTCGCTCACGCGTTGGTTCTCGGTTTGATCGTGCACCTTGGCTTTGGCCTGCTTGGCTCCACCACCGCCCACGCCATCCTCAACTATCTCAGTCTTCGCAGGATTCAGAGTTCATGATGCAAACGACTCGGTCGGCTTCGCCCACCCGCCCTCTGGTGCTCGCGGCATTGCTCGCGATGTCGGTGGGTTCTCTGCTGGCGCAGCAAGCACCGCAGGGACAGCCAGGTAAGCAACAGCTCAAGCAAATGCTGTTGCCACAGGCAGTCGTGTTGCCGGTCGGGGACCGTTCGATCGACATCGATGGTTCGCTGATCGATTGGCCCAAGTTACCGGCCATGCTACTGAATGATCCGCGGCAGTTGTCTGGGACACGGCATGGTGCGTGGTACGGGCGCGCCGATGCGAGTGCGGTTGTGTTCATGATGTGGGGGGAAGAAGGGCTCTACATCGCGTGCACGGCGCTCGACCAATGGCACCGCGCCCTCGATGAAAACACCCTGCTGCTGACGGAGATCCCCGCAGCCGATTCGCTGGTGTTGTCGTTCGACCCCGAGCGCAATACGCGTTCGAACGGACCTGACCCGGGTCGTCGCGATGACCGCGAGTTTTGGTTAGCCGATGAGAAGGCGCGTGAAGTCGTGCAGTGGGATCGCCTGCGGGGTGCAGCGCGCGTGTTGCCCGAGCCGGCTCGCATGGTTGTGCTGCACGACAAGGAGCAGGGCATCACGACCTATGAAGCGTTGATCCCGTGGCCGGAGATTCTGCCCCCGGGCAAGCAGCCGCAGGTCGGCAAGTGCATCGACCTGCAGATGATCCTTAACGACTTCGATGAGATCACCGACGCGATGCCGCAGACGCGCATCGGATGGACGTTTGGCATGGGGCCGGTCGTTGACCCTGGCCTACTCGGCACCATCCAGTTGGTTGGTAACGACGCGCCGATGCGCGGCATCATGCCGGACTTCCCCCCCAAACCGGGTGCTACCGAAGAGGCCGCGAAGCCGCGCGAGTACTGGCGGCTGCTAAGTGCGCAATTCATCCAGAACCCGCCAGTTGTCTACGCCGGCACGCTGACTCCGTCGGAGACCGGCGGCATGAAGCGGCTTAAGGCACTCGAGCGGCTTGAACAGCATTACAGTCGCATGCCGCGCGTCGACAACCTCGAGATCCTCCAGCGAGTGCATCGCCGCATGACCCGCGAGATCGCTGGTCTAACCGCGCGCGGCCTGCCGTTTTGGTGGCGCGAACGCACGCACGCGATCTCGAAGCAGGCAGAGGATCTCGTTCCGGCTGGGTCGCTTCGTCTCTTCCGGTTGCCGATGGGCGGTTGGGTTGTTCGCACCGCGCGGAGGAGCTTCATGATCGATCCGTCCGGAGCGGACGTGGAGCAGTGGCTGTGGGGTGCCGCACAGATGTGTGTGCTGACCCAGCCCTTGGCGATGAATCGCCGCAACGATCAGTTGTTGCTCCGCATGTTCACGGCTGAACCGGTGCATCCGGTGATGGCCCACATCGTGTTCCACTTGCCCATGATCGCGATGGAAAAGATGCCGCTGGTGCAGGTGGGGGAGTCTTATGGCGAAAAGACGGGCACCACCGTGCGCAGCATCGGCAAGCCGCGACGCGATGGCTCGGTGCCGTATGATCTTGGCTATCGCATCAAGACTATCGGTTGCCCGGACCTGATCATTGTTGGTCCGACGACCAAGGTAGAAGACGTTGAAGAGAAGTCTTGTGGCGTGATGATCGCGTCGTCGCGCAATCTCGGTGTCGTTGAGATCGCGAAGAAGCTGAAGCCGGGCATCATTCTGTTTGACGATGGCTTCTTGCCGGATACGGATGCCGGGTTGCGGCGGGTCACGCTCCACCATCTGCATCAGTTGCAGCGAGCCTTGTTGCCGTTCAAGTCCGTAGTGCTCGCGCCGGGTGAGTCCTGGACGGTGGAACGCCAAGGCAAGTAGTCACGCTGCGCAAATCGCCGCCCGGATCACTCAGCTTGCTAACCCCGAGCGGTTAGCTTGCTAGCCCAGCAAGCCGCGCCAGTGCGG
>JAPYTD010000010.1:33134-92867 GCA_029936315.1 Planctomycetota bacterium
AGCTTGCTAACCCCGAGCGGTTAGCTTGCTAGCCCAGCAAGCCGCGCCAGTGCGGGGCGTCGCGCTCCAGCCGCCACTTGGTCAGGTACTCCCCAAATGTCGGGATGAGCTGCGCCGTGCTCGGACCTGCCGCCGGCTTGCCTTCTGCATCCGGGTGCAGCACGCGCCCGTTGAGTTGCGTTACCGGACCGATGTCTCGCAGCGTACTCGACAAGAACAGCTCCTCAGCGGCGAGCAGATCGGCTTTGTTGAGTGTGCGCTCCTCGATCCGTTCGCCTGCCTGCGGCAAGAACTTGAGCAGCGAGCTGCGGGTGATGCCGGCGAGGATGCCCGCCGTCAGCGGGGGCGTGCACCAGACGCCGTCGATGCGAGCGAACACGTTGGAGGTCGACGCTTCGGTCACTGAGCCATCGGCGTTGAGCATCACGCAATCGGTCGCGCCGAGCGCTTTGGCCTCAGCCAGGGCCAGCACGTTGTTGAGGTAGTTGCCGCTCTTGCTGGCTGGATCCAGCGCCCGGCGGTCATTGCGCAGCCGGTCAACGAGCGCCAGATGCACCGGCTTGCCGGTTGCCAGCGCCAGCGGCCGAACCATGATGACCCAGCAGGGGGCGGAGTTGGCGTAGGCCAGGTCGATGTTGGGGGCATCGCCAGCGCCGCGGGTCACCACAATGCGCACGTAGCTGTCGCCGTGTGCCGCCGCAGTAAGGGTCTCTTTGACCCTGTTTGCCATGGTTGCCTCACTCAGATCGAGAGCCATGGCGATGGACGCCGCCGACGCCTGTAGCCGCTGCCAGTGCTCGGCCCAGAAAAGCGGCACACCATCGTGAGTTCTCACGACTTCATAGATCGAGTCGCCGAATAGGAAGCCGCGGTCGAGCACGGGGATACGAGCGTCGGCTTCCGAACTGATGTGCCCATCAATGTTGCACAGGTTCGCCATTGGTGGCGCGGATGGTAAGCTCCGGCGACTTCATGTGTGGCTTCATCTCGATCTTCGGCCCAGCCGAGTCCGACGTCATCCAAGACGTCATCAATGGCCTTGTGGCCATCCAACACCGAGGGCAGGACGCGGCCGGGGCCGTCACCTTCAAAGACAAGTTCCAGGCCAAGAAGGGTCTAGGGCTGGTTCGCGAAGTTTTTGAGGATAAGCACATGCACCGGCTGAAGGGGCCGCTCGCGGTAGGCCATGTGCGCTACCCAACAGTTGGGCTCGGCGACGACACCGACGTGCAGCCATTTTGGCTCGACTACCCGGTTGGCGTCGTCATGGCGCACAACGGCAACGTCACCAACTTCCACGAGCTGAGGCGCACCTACTTCGACAACCGCAAGATCACGTTGGGCAGCAACTGCGACCTCGAAGTCGTGCTCTATGTGTTTGCCGATGCGCTGATGCGGCGCGAAGCCGACAAGGTGGGTCTTGAGGATATCGAAGCGGGCGTCAAAGAGGTCTTCGAGAGGGTCAAGGGCGCCTATTCGGTCGTCGGGATCACCCAGGACGGCATGTATGCCTTCCGCGATCCCTACGGCATCAAGCCGTGCATTCTCGGCAAGCGAGAGTCGCCCGAAGGCACCTTCTACGCGGTGGCCAGTGAGTCGGTCGTGCTCGACATTGCCGGCTATAAAGTCATTCGCGACCTCGCCGCCGGCGAGATGCTGTGGATCGGCGAAGACCGAGTGCCACAGTTCCGCCAGATCGGCAAGGCACCGCATCGCCCGTGCATCTTTGAATACGTCTACTTTGCGCGGCCCGACACCTTTCTCGACGGCGTCTCAGTACACGAGGCGCGCATGGAGATGGGTCGCCGCTTGGCGAAGCGATTCAAAGAGACCGGACTCGAGGCAGATTCCGTGATCCCAGTGCCCGAGTCGGCGCGCAGTGCTGCGCAGACGATGGCCGAAGGGCTTGGGTTGCCGTGTCGCGAAGGCTTCGTCAAGAATCGCTACGTCGGCCGAACGTTCATCATGGCGAACGACGAGATACGCCAGCGCACGATCCGCACCAAGCTCAACCCGATTCGTTCGGAGTTTGAAGGCAAGCGCGTGATCATCATCGATGACTCGATCGTGCGCGGAAACACCAGCCGCCACATGGTCAAGATCGCGCGCGCCATGGGGGCAAAGAAGGTCTACCTGGCGTCCTACTCGGCGCAGTTGATGTATCCGTGCCTCTATGGCGTCGACATGGCGACCAAGCGTGAGTTCATCGCGCGCGACCGCACCGATGAGGAGATTGCCAAGGAGATCGGGGCCGATGCCGTCGTCTACCAGACGATCGATCAGATGGAGGGCGCGGTGCGAGCCGCCGGCAACAGCGACCTCAAGTTCTGCAAGGCTTGCTTCGAAGGCACCTACCCGACCGGTGACATCACCGATGAGATGCTCGGTGACATCGAGAAAGACCGCGTCGCTGCTGGCAGTTGCAAGTAGCGCGAGAGGCTTACCCGGCAGCCGACTTGTTGCGCGGCACGTGGCCGCGTAACCGCGGCACCAACAGCAGCGCTTCGCGAGCGATCGCGCCATCCATCTTGGATTGGCCGACCCGGCGGTCGACGAAGTGGATTGGCACTTCGAGAACCTGGAAGCCGCGCCGCTTCATGCGAAACGCCATCTCGATCTGGAAGGCGTAGCCCTGCGCGTGCACGGCATCGAGGTCTAGCTGGCGCAGCGCGGCTACGTGAAAGCACCGGAAGCCGGCCGTGTTGTCACGAATGCCGGATCCCAAGATCATGCGGGCATACAGGTTGGCGCCGCGTGACAGCATGCGGCGGCGGAAGCCCCAGCCGACCGTGCAGCCTCCTTTGACGTAGCGGCTGCCGATCACCAACTCGGCCTTCTCCGAGGCATAGACGAGGCGCGGCAGGTCCCATGGCGCGTGGCTGAAGTCGGCGTCCATCTCGCAGACGCGTTCGTAGTCGCGTTCCATCGCGAACCCGAAGCCAGCGATGTAGGCCGTGCCGAGGCCCTGCTTGCCCAAGCGGTGCAGCACGTGGATGCGCGAGTCGGCGCTTGCCATGCGGTCGGCGATCTCCCCGGTGCCGTCCGGCGAACCGTCGTCAACGATCAACACGTCGCAGTCGAGATAGCTGTGCAAGGCTTGCACGATCGGCTCGACGTTGTCCTTCTCGTTGTAGGTCGGAATGACGACGAGTGTGCGCCACGGTGCTTTGTGCGCGCGCGTTGGCACGGGCCCGCGACCGGCGGATGTGTGCGTCGTAGCTGATGCGACCGCCGCTACTTCGTCTTGATCAGCCAGAACAACAATGCGCGAGCTATCAACGCCGCTGCGCACTTTGCCTTCGACTTCTTGGAAGCCCCTGGCGACCACGATTGGTTCGGCCAGGGAACGTGGTCCCGGTGCCTGTCCCTGTTGGACCTGCTGCTGCGAGGGCGCGCGTGCTGATTGGGCCAATTCTAACCGCCGGGTTCGTGGTTGCGGGGCGCGCAATTATTGCGCGGCGCACATGGTAACCATCGCGCGCTGGTTGCGCGAAGATCTAGTCGCGCTTCACGCCGAAGAAGATGCCATCGCCGAGCGGCACGACAACCGACTGCAAGTTCGGTGCGGCCATCGCGGCGTCGAGGAACGCCCGCAATGCAACCTCCTTCTCTTCGGTGCCATCGGCGATCTGACCGCCGGCGAGCACGTTGTCTGCCATCACCACGCCGCCTGGTCGCAACAGGCGCAGCGATTGTTCGAGGTAGTCGACGTAACCGGTCTTGTCGGCGTCGAGGAAGATGGCGTCTGTCTCGCCGTCGGGCAGTTTCCTAAGCGTGTCCGCAGCATTGCCGACGCTGACCTCGATCTTGCCGGCCTGGTCCGAATTGGCAATCCACTTGCGCGCGAACTCGGCGTGCGCCGGTTCGATCTCGTGCGTGACGATTCGCCCAGCCGCCGGCATGCCACGGGCCATGGCAATCGCCGAGTAGCCACCAAGGGTGCCCACCTCGATCACGTTCATGGCGTTCATCGCCCGGAGTTGCAACTGCAGATAGGCCGCTTGCTCGGGTGCGATGTGGATCTCGGGCAGGCCCGCCTTGGCGGCGGCGATGCGCAGCCCGGCCAGATAGTCGTCTTCGGCAATCGTCTTGGTGGCGAGGAAGGCGAACAGTCGTTCGTCTACTGGGGTGCTCGTCTTGGACATGCCAGATAGCGTAGGCAATGAGGCCTCGCGAGACTCGTTCTGAAATCCACAGCTTGGTCCCTGGGCCGCCACCCGGTATCCATTGAAGGCGTGACGACTCCCTTTGATCCAGCTGCTGCCAAGACTCGCCTGCTCGAACTGGTCCGTGAACGTGCCTACAAAGACGGCATCGACATCGTGCTCGCTTCGGGCAAGCGCTCCGACTTCTACATCAACGGCAAGAAGGTTTCGCTGCACCCCGAGGGGTTGTGGCTCATAGCCAAACTGCTGCTCGAGAAGCTCAAGGCCTACCCCGAGATCACCGCGATCGGCGGTCTGACGCTCGGTGCCGACCCGCTCGCCAGCGCCGTCGCCGCGCTCTCCTACGAGTCGGGCCAGAACATCGGTGCGTTCTTGGTGCGCAAAGAAGCCAAGGGCCACGGCACGGGATCCCGCATCGAGGGCGACCTCGCGGCTGGTCAGAAGGTCTGCGTCATCGAAGACACGATCACGACCGGTGGTTCGGCCAAGAAGGCGATTGACGCCGTGCTCGGAGTTGGCGCGGTGCCGGTGGTCATCATGGCGATCGCGGACCGCGAAGACCCCGATGCTGCACCGTTCCGCAAGGAGTTCAACGTTGAGTGCCTGGTGACCTTGAGCGAGATCCGCGGTTCGTGACCGGCAACGCCGGCAAGCGCACCGTGGCGATCGTGCCGGCGGCGGGGCTCGGCTCGCGAATGGGGCAGGACAAGGCACTGCTGGATCTTGGCGGCATGACCGCGATCGAGCGCATTGCGGCGACTTGCCATGCGGCCGGTGTCGATGAAGTGTTGGTCGTTCGCCGTTCCGACGCAGCGCCGTTGCCGGATCACCTCGATGTGCACGTAGTGACGACGGGTGACAAGGGCGAGATGGCGGACAGCCTGCGACTCGCCTACCTCAAGCTGCCGCGCGAGGCCGAAGCGGTGTTGGTGTTTCCCGTTGACCACGCTCTCGTCGAAGTTGACACGGTGTTGGCGTTGCGCGCGAAGCTGTTGCGCGAGGATTGTTCAATTGCGTTGCCGCTCTATCGCGGCAAGCCAGGTCATCCGATTGCGATGACGCGCCCCGTCTTTGCCGAGCTCGATCGCGATGGCACGATGCTCAGAGATGTCGTGCGCCGCGATGAGGCTCGCGTCGCCGTCGTGCCGACCGCCAACCACTGGGTGCGCGCCGACTTGGACCATCCCGAAGATTTGCGGTCTGCGAATTGTTCGCTGACTTCGCAGCCATGGAGCGCGGTGGCGCAGATGTTTCGGCACGCGAGCATCCGTTCGTACGAGTCGGATGCGCTGCCGAAAGCGCAGATTGAGCGGCTCGTCGATGCCGCGCGGCATGCGTCCACGTCGAGCTTCATCCAGGCCTACTCGGTTGTTGCCGTAACGGACCAGGCAATCAAGGCGGACTGCGCACGCCTCTGTGCCGGCCAAGGCCACATCTCCGAAGCGCCCGTGTTCTTTGCGATTTGCGCGGACTTGCACAAGATCGCGGTCGCGTGCGAGAAGAACGGTCGCAGCCTTCAGTCGGACAACCTCGAGCTGTTCCTGCAAGCCACGATCGATGCGGCGCTGCTTGGACAGAACCTGCAACTCGCTGGCGAAGCGGAAGGCCTCGGCGTGTGCATGATCGGCGCCGCGCGCAACCAACCGATCGAGATCGCGCAACGCTTGGCGTTACCGAAGCACTGCTTCGTCGTGTTTGGCATGACGATGGGCATCGCCAAGGAAGTCCCGCTACCGCGCGGGCGCATGCCCCTTGAGGGCGTTCTGCATTGGGATCAATACGATCAGGACAGCATAGCTAGCGTGCTACAAGGCGCGGACGACGGCATGCGCGCGTGGGCGAAGCAGATCAACGCCGAACGCGGCGGCTACAGCGGTCGACCCGTCAACGAGACGAAGGGTTGGAGCGATCGCATGGCCAGGATGTGGGGTGGTGAGAGCAGCTACGCCAAGGCTCGTCAGGTGCTCGCGGACGAACTGAAGAGGCTTGGCTTTGGGGTTTTCGGTTAGGCCCGCATTGGTAGGCGAAGACCTGCGGCGCACGCGACCAATGACATAGTCGCGCTAGCTGTGCACACCCGGCGCTTCCATGCCGGTCTTCTCCACCCATTCGATGTAGCTGCCGGGATAGCGATCGGCCGGCTGACCGTGCTTGCACGCGCTGACATCAAGCACGCGATTGGCGAGGCCGCGCAAGAACGTTCGGTCGTGGGACACGAACAGCATCGTGCCTTCGAACGTGCTCAGCGTCTTGACTAGCATCTCCTTGGTGTCGAGGTCGAGGTGGTTGGTCGGCTCGTCGAGCACCAAGAAGTTCGGTGGGTCAAACAGCATCAGCGCCAACACCAGGCGCGACTTCTCGCCGCCGCTGAGGTTGGCGACGCGCTTCTCGTGGTCGTCGCCCGAGAAGCCGAATGCCCCCAACAGCGCGCGCTTGGCGCCGATCGACTCGAGGTGGAACTGCTGGTCGACCTGCTCATAGATCGTCAGGCTGTTGTCCAACAGGTCGAGCGATTGCTGGGCGAAGTAGCCCATCTTGACGCTGCCGAGCTTGACCGTTCCAGCATCGGCTGAGAGGTGGCCGGCGACCATCTTGAGCAGGGTCGTCTTGCCAGAGCCGTTCTGGCCCATCACGCACCAGCGTTCGCCGCGTTGCACATCGAAGTCGAGGCCTTGGTAGATGCGCTTGTCACCGTAAGCCTTGTCGACGCCCTGTAGCTTGACGACGTCGTCACCAGAGCGTGCCGGCTGCCGAAACTGAAACGAAACGACCTCACGCTTACGTGGCGGTTCAAGCTGATCGATCTTGTCGATCTTCTTTTGCTTGCTCTGTGCCTGCGCGGCCTTGGCCACGTGCGTGCCGAAGCGATCGATGAAGCGCTTCATCTTGGCGATCATCGCTTGCTGTCGTTCGTAGGCAGCTTCCTTCTGCGTGGCGCGGACTTCTTGCTCGCGCATCATGAAGTCGTAGTCGCCGCCGTAGGCAATGAACTGCCCGTCGTCGACATCGATGATGCGGTCGACGATGCGGTTCATGAAGTCGCGGTCGTGGCACGTCATCAGCACCGCGGCTTTGCTTTGGTTCAAGAACTGCTCAAGCCACAGGATCGACTCGATGTCGAGGTGGTTGGTCGGTTCGTCGAGCAGCAGCACGTCGAAGTTGCCAAGCAGGACCTTGGCTATCCCGACGCGCATCTTCCAACCGCCGGACAGAGCGCCGACGTCGCCTTTGATCTGATCGTCATCAAAGCCGAGGCCGAGCAGAACTTCCTTGGCCTTCGCTTCGAGTTCGTAACCACCGCTGTCCTGGTACTCGCCCTGGATCTCACCGTAGCGCTCGAGGATCTTGTCCATCTGATCCGCCTTGTCCGGATCCGACATGTTCGCCTCGAGCTGCGCAATTTCGTGATGCAGTTCGCCTGCGCGGCCGCTACCAGCGATCGCCTCATCAAGAACGGCACTGCCGGACATCTCGCCGACGTCCTGCCTGAAGTAGCCGAGCGTGACGCGCTTGGGTAGCACGACGTCGCCTTCGTCCGGCGGATCCTCGCCGACGATCATGCGGAACACCGTCGACTTGCCGGCGCCGTTAGGACCGGTCAGTCCGACCTTCTCACCGGGGTTGAGTTGCAGCGAGGCGTCGACGAACAGGATCTGATGGCCGTGCCGCTTGTTGATTCCACTGAGAGTGATCATTGGCGGCGAACACCATAGCGATGCCGTGCGTGCGAGAAAGGCTGCTTTGAGAACGTTGGCAGTCAGGCGATCCGCGAATCCTGCAACCGCGTCACTTACGTAGACCGGCGGAAGAACGGATGCACCAGCTGTCGCCAGAACCCCTGTGGTCCGATTCTGCCCCCCAGAAGTCCGTAGCCTGCCGGCCATTCGTCGCCGGGCATGTAGTGCGTGCCAAACAAACGATCGTAGATCGGCAGGTGAACGGCGAAGTTCTTGTCGGCAGGTGCAGTGGCGTGGTGCCAGTGGTGGAAGCGTGGTGTCGCGAGCCAAGGCTCGAGCCAGCGCGGCACGAAGCCCACGTTGGCGTGCACGAAGGTTGCTTGGATCACCACGAACACGAGGTATGCACCGATCGCAGCTGGGTCGAATCCGAGCAGGAACAGGGGCGCGTAGATCAACGCTCGCGTCAACACTGCGTCGATGAGGTGGAGCCGCGAGCCGGCGAGCCAGTCCATAGTCTGCGCGGAGTGGTGGATTTCGTGGAAGCGCCACAGCAGAGGCACTCGGTGGCAGGCGTAATGCACCCAATACTGCACGAAGTCGGCGATGAAAACCGCAGCAACGAACTGAACTACGAGTGGCCAGTCGTGCACGTGCCGTTGCAGCCACGGGGAGACCGCAAAGTCCATCGTCTCAGCGGGCTTGAGAACCAGGTATGTCGTCAACTGCACCAGGAGTGCACTGCTCAGAAACCACGCTAGATCCGTCCACCATTCATGACGAAACGTCGGTTGATCTCGGTGTCGTGGCCACAGTCGTTCTAGTGGCACGAACACTGCTGTGTAGATGAGTAGCGTGAGGGCGAATACATCGACCCCGAGCACGTGCTCGCTATCGCGAGTCGAACTGCGATCGACGAAGTGCATACACAGCACAGCAACTGCCGACGTCGCCAACGCTACGACGCCGAGCGTCTTCGTTCGGCGCAACGCGAGCGACAGCACGCCTAGCACGCACGCGATGACCGTTGCAGCCTGCATGGAGTGCACCGCGATGTCACTGCGCAGCAGTTGGCGCAGTTCGGGCAACGACAACCAATGTGGCACGGCCATGCTGAACGCAAAAGCCATCGCTGCAATGCCGAGCACGGCGGCGATTGTGCCGCTCAGCCAACCACTGCCGAAGCCTTGTGATTCGGTGGTGACAAGCCATTGGGGAGGACGCGCCATGGAGTTGTAGTACAGCCCATCGTGCGTGGCGGCGAGAGATCACCCGGTGGCCCTGCCAAGCGGCCTTGGTCTTAGAAGCCGCCTCCGGTGCTGAAGCCCCCGCCGCCGCCACCAAAGCCGCCACCTGAGCTGAAGCCACCCCCGCCGAAACTACCTCCACTGGAACCACTGGAGCCGCCAAAACCGCCGCTGCCCGAACTGGCCGCCCGTAGCAGGCCGCCTAGGATCTGACCTGCCACCTCGGGCGGAGCTGGGCTACATTGAGCTTTCTGGTAGCCAGAGCAATGCTTGCCAGTTCTTCGACATCGAAGCGATGATTGAGTGGCACCCACTGCCGCTGGCGCACGTTTTTTTGGCTACCGCTTCATCAGCATCGATGGCGAGGGCGATATCGGAACAGCGAAATTCACTACCGACTTGCAGATCCAGGGTTGGGTCATGGGTGGTGGTCTTCGTTTCTGAACGCATGATCGACTGGCGTTTTGACGCCACTCAAGGGATGCTCGTGAATATGAAGCTGCAGAACGCTCTGAGCGTCTCGTTGTTGTTCGCGTTTGCCGCGTGCGCTGGTCAGACCTACCGCGTCGATGCTGGACCGATGTTTGTCCGGGCGCGCGGGGAGTTAGCGTTGGCGGCCTCGAACCAGGTCATGCCACCGGGCAACAGTCTCGATGGCAACCTCGGGCTCGGGGGCAAGGAAGCCTCGCCCTACATCGGGTTTCGCACGGACATTGACAAGCACCGCGTGCGCGTCAACGGGTTCTACCTGGACACGGATGGGTTCGGCACACTTGGCACCGGTAGTCCTAGCGGTTCGCATGGCAACATCGCCCCTGGAGCCCCTGTGCAGGCGTCGATGGACTTCTTCGCGATTGTTTCGAACTACAGCTACGAAGTCTGGCGCCGCGACTATTACCGCGTTGCGGTGGGCGCACAGCTCGGCTTCTACTCGTTGGACGTCACGGTGCGCGCCGCAGTCGGCCCCGGCCGCGAAGAGGTGACTTCAGAAGTGATTGTGCCGATGCCCTACGTCGAAGCTGAGGCGTATTGGCGCGACTTCACGTTTGGCACCAACATGGGCATCATGTCTGCCGACCTTGGCGATGCGAACGGCCGCTACATTGACTTTGAGGCCTATGCCAGCTGGGCCATCAACCAGAGCTACGACCTCAAGGCCGGCTACCGCTACATCCTGCTAGATGGCTATGGCCGCGCGTCTTCGCGGGACTTTGACGCCGACGTCGACGTGCAGGGTCTCCACATCAGCGGCGGCATTCGCTTCTAGGCGCCGCTTGCCTGTGTAGAACGGCGGTGTAGAACGGCGGCTATCGCGCCGCCAGGTTCTTGATGGTCCGTGTTGCGGCCTCGAACATGCGCTCTTCCCAGTCCGTTGCGGCGCGATTGGGACCAAACGCTGCGACATCGCGAACGCGGATGCGAATCGAGATGTCCGGTACGACGCCCTCGGCTTGCAGCCCGACGCCAGTGCGATCGACGATCCTGGTCTGGCCATACTTGAGCAAGCCGCCGTTCGGACCACGCGCGCGTTCGATGCCGGCTTCGGCGCCGGCCGTACGTTCGCCAATGACGATTGCGCCACACTCGCGTTGCAGGATGCGCGCCATGTGTTCCGCCATGCTTGCCGTCAACGAACTGGTCAGGACAACGATTGGTTTGTCGTAGCGCTTGCCGCGCGGTTGGATCGACAGGCGCACGAACAACTCGAACGTGAACAGTCCTGCAGTTGTCGATTCATCGGGCACCGCGAAGACGAACTCGGCCGGCTTCTTGACAAACCGCCCGAGCAGACGCTGCGCGACGCCCATGTTGCCGCCGAGGTTGCTGCGCAGGTCGAGTACCAGCCCGTCTTTCTCGCGCGCGGCATCGAGCCACAGGTCGACGGTGTCGACCGGTAGTTCTTGCGACAGGGTATTGAGCGAGATGTAGGCAAAGCTCCGGCCGGCGTCATAGCTGCCGGCTCCGCTGCCGCCGGGGGTGATACGCCGCAGCAGGCCGCCCTGAATCTTCGTGCCAGGTTGCGGACGGTGCACGACGTGGCGCGTGACGAGGTCGTCGTTCCAGCGAAGTTGCAGTTCGACCGGTGAGTTCGGCGGACCCAGCATCAGGTTGCTGACTAGCGATGTGACGACGTGGAAGCCCGCGACGCGCCACAGTTCGGGAAAGCGCGCACTGTGCGGCAAGCCTTGCGGCAATTCTGGTGACTCGCCGCCCGGCCAGCCGATCACGTGTAGCCGCCCCTCGATCAACATCAACTCGAAGCCGTGTTGGTCGAGCAAGGACGTCGGCGCGACGCCATTCTCGGCCCACTGCTCCTCGGTTGCCTTGTAAGAAACATGCGGATCCCGCAGTTCGCTGAGCATGCCGGTGATCAAGTGATGGAACTCGTGCGGGCGCTCGGCGAACGGCGCCGCCGCCCGATACTGCCGCCGGACCTCGTGCCAATCGACGTGGTCCTTGCCGAAGAACGGGTAGGCGCCCGAGAGTTCCTGCCAGTAGAAGTCGAACGCAGCGACACGACTGCGTTCGTCCTCGTTGAGTAGATCGATTCCGATGCAACCGCTGAAAGCGAGCGCCGCAACCCACACGAGTCGTTTAACCACACGACCACGCTCCTCGCCCCACCGCCCCCCGTCAAGGTGCCCCGAGCCAAAGGGCATGTTGGGCCGGTCGCTACCTTGCGAAGGTCAGCGTGCGGGAGAGCATCGCGCGGCCCTGGGCCGATTCGGTGAACCTGACGAAGTTCATCGCGTGCTCGTCGGGCCGTCCCGACGTGATTAGCTGCAGCGGGATCCCGTACGGGTAGGTGCCGTAGCCAAAGGCTGCCGGGGTCGGTGGCGTGCAATCGATCTGGAGCAGCTTCTGGCCGGGCTTGCGCGGCTCGGCGGTGACCCGCACGATGCCGATTGCGCCCCGGTTCTGCAGGATCTGGTCGTCAACGTGGCGTTCGCTGCTCACCCGCACGCACGTCGAAGCGAACGAGTCCCCGGGCATCAGCGTGCGCTCGGCCCGTATGGCGAGCAGGCGCTCGCTCGGCACAACTGGCACGATTGGTGCGTCGGCGAAGCCGAGTTGTTGCCAGTTGGTGACCCGCCCGGTGAAGATCTGCCGCACTTGCGAGGGGCTCAGCGAGCGAACCGACGACAGTGGTGAGACCGATAGCGCAAACAACTCGACGCCGACCTGCGTCTGGCGTAGCCCCGCGCGGATCTCACGCTGGGACAGCGAGCCACCAATCAGACCGAACCGCCCCCGACCAACCATCAGGTACTCGGCCGCTTCTCGATCGCTGGTGAGGGTGGTCGACACGGTTGCGCTTGACAGCGTGCCCTCGTAGGCGCTCTGCAGCTTGCGATCGAAGCTCGGCTTGGCGTTGGCGCCGATGACGACCCGCAACTCCGTGGCCTGTGGCTGCAGCACGCGCTTCGTTGGCGCCGACTCAAACATTGGCGACGAGTGTTGGCCGGCGTGCGAGAAGCCCGCCAGGTCACCGACGGCGGGCTCGAGCAAGAACACGGCTGGCTCGATCACCGGCGGCGGCATCTGCTTGGCCAGTATTCGAGGGTCTGGCGTCGCCGTCGACGAGAACGCGCCTCCAGCTATGGCGACGCTCATCATTCCAGCTCCCGCCAGAGCCAATCCCCACCGTGCATCTGTTGTCTGCAACTTATTCATGTCCCACCTCCCGGTGCAGACATATCGGACATACGGTGAGACCGGTGTCCAGAGGCACGTCGGTCTCAAGCCACAAGCCCCGTTGAGAGCGCGGTTTCGGGCGTGAGACAAACTGAGTCAGCCATTCAAGTCCGAGGTGCAGTGTGCGAACTGGACCTGCTTCCGAGGATAGTGCCAAATTGGCCTAATTGATTGGCCGACAATGTCCGCTACATATGTGCAAGTGGCTCATCTGCTCCCAGACCTCGATCCGACCGACAAAGCGGCGTTGCCGGCGCAAGTAGCCAGCTTCTATTCGCGGGCGATTGAGGATGGTCGCGTGCTCGTGGGAGAACGGTTGCCGCCGATCCGTGAGGTCGCAACCTGCTGCAAGGTGACGCGCGCCACGGTCCAGGAGGCCTACCGCCGCCTTGCCGACCTCGGTCTCGTGGCAGGCACCGTCGGCCGCGGCACCATCGTGCTCGCCAGTGCCACCGCCGCGAGCGATCCAAGCCACCGCTTGCTGAGTCCGTATGCCGAAGCGGCGCTGCGGCGCACGCGTGCGATGAAGGGTGCGCCGTTGTTGTCGGAGAACCAAGAACTGGTCGCCAACTTCGCCGAGCTGGCGCCGGACGAATCGTTCTTTCCCGTCGACGAGTGGCGCGAGGCGATGGACGCGGTGCTCAGGACCCGCGGCCGCGAACTGCTCGGCTATGGCCATTCGACGTTTGGCCTGCAAGAACTGCGCGAACTGCTCGTGGTTCGTTCGCATGACAGCGACCCGGAGCTTTCTGCGGACAACCTGTTGGTGACGGCAGGTGCGCAGCAGGCACTCGACCTCGTTCTGCGCACCGTCTGTTCGCCGGGGGACACCGTCGTCGTTACGACGCCGTCGTACCACCACATGCACGGGCTGTTAAGCGCGCACGGTTTGCAGGTCGTGCAGGTGCCGTTCGGACCGGATGGTCTCGATCACGCGCAGCTGTCGCGCGTCTTGGCCAGGCCGTCGGTTCGGTTGTGCTACCTGATGCCGACGTTCCACAATCCGACCGGACGCTCGCTCAATCTCGAACAACGAAAGCAGTTGGTCCAGGCACTTGCTGATACCGACGTCGCGGTTGTCGAAGACGAATACCAACACTCCCTGCGTTGTCGCGGTGACGCGTTGCCAACCCTGCGCTCGCTCGATGCGCGCGGTTTGACGGTGACGGTGTCGACCGTCTCGAAGGACCTGTTCCCGGCACTGCGCATCGGTTGGGTTGCCGGCAGCGACCACTTGCTGCAGCCGATGGCGGCGGTGAAGCGGTTCATGGATCTCGAGACCAGTCCGTTGCTGCAAGCAGCGCTGGTGGAGTTCATGCGGCGTGGTTGTTTTGACAACCACCTGTCTTCGTTGCTTGCCGAACTGCGCCTTCGTCACAAGGCCTTGCAGGCAGCGTGCGCGCAACACCTGCCCGAAGGCTGTCGCGTGACCGACCCAGATGGCGGCTTCGTTGCCTGGCTAGAAATGCCAAACTCAGGTCATGCAGGCTTAGGTCAGGGCGAACAGCTCGCCGACCTCGCAGCAGAGCGCGGCGTGCGCGTCGTTCCAGGTCGCGCTTTTGACCTCGACGGTGCCGCTTCTCGCGGCGTTCGCCTGTGCTTGACGCGAACCAACGTCGACCAGATCCATCACGGCGTGCGCGTGCTCGGTGAGTGCGCCCGCGAGTTACTTGAGGTCCATGCGCCCGCGCAGACCTTCTTGTGAGAACAACTACAAACGAGACTGCAGTCCTTTCCATTGCCATGACCAACAACCACCCCACCCCACAAGTACCCGGATTTACCGCCGAAGAGCTGGTCAGCAAGATCGGCTTCTGCGAGCAGTTGAAAGGCGGCGTCGTCATGGACGTCGTCAATGTCGAGCAAGCACAGATCGCCGAAGAAGCTGGCGCGTGCGCGGTGATGGCCCTCGAGCGCGTACCTGCCGATATCCGCAAGGATGGTGGCGTTTCGCGTGCCAGCGACCCGGATATGATCGCCGCCATCCAGAAGGCCGTCAGCATTCCGGTGATGGCCAAGGTGCGCATCGGCCACTTCGTCGAAGCCCAGATGCTGGAGTCGATGGAAGTCGATTGCATCGATGAAAGTGAAGTGCTGACGCCGGCCGACGAAGAGTTCCACATCGAAAAGCGACCGTTCAAGACGCCGTTTGTTTGCGGTTGCCGCGACCTCGGCGAGGCCTTGCGTCGCATCAATGAAGGCGCCGCGATGATTCGTACCAAGGGTGAAGCTGGCACCGGCAACGTGGTCGAAGCGGTTCACCACATGCGCGCGCTGATGTCGCAGATCCGTTCGCTACGTGGTCAGGACGCCGAGGTGCTCGCGAAACGCGCGCGCGAGTTGCGGGTGCCAACCGAACTCGTCGCGTGGGTCGCCGAGAACCAGAAGCTGCCGGTGCCAAACTTCTCGGCTGGCGGCGTCGCGACGCCGGCGGACGCGTCGTTGATGATGCAGCTTGGCGCCGAATCGGTGTTCGTCGGCTCCGGCATCTTCAAGTCGGGCAACCCGGTGGAACGCGCCAATGCGATCGTTCGCTCGGTCACTCACTACCAGGATCCGAGCGTGCTGGTCGAAGTCTCGAAGGGTCTCGGCGAGCCGATGGTTGGCATCAACATCGATACGCTGCCGCCGGATCAGCGGCTCGCGAACCGCGGCATCTAGTCGATCTTTGTTACGGCCGTGACGATGCAGGCAAACAAGCAAGCCGCGCCGGTTGTTGGCGTCCTGGCTTTGCAAGGCGACTTCGCCGATCACCAGGCGGCGTTGGCGGCTTGTGGTTTGCGTACGCGCCAGATTCGCACGGCCAGTCAGTTGCGTGGCATCGATGCCTTGGTGCTGCCCGGCGGCGAGAGCACGACGATGCTCAAACTGTTGGAAGTCGAAGGCCTGTGGGGGCCACTTGGCGAAGCGTTGCAGCGCCCGATCCCGATCTTGGCGACGTGTGCTGGCTTGATCCTGCTTGCCCAACACGTTGAGAATCCGAGCCACGACCGGAAGGGCCAGGCTAAGGGCAGCCAGGAGAGCTATGGCCTGCTGCCGCTGAGCGTTGCGCGCAACGGCTATGGCCGGCAGTTCCATTCGGGCACGTTCGAGCTGGTCTCCGAGACCCTGCCGAAGGGCACGACCGGCACATTCATTCGCGCACCGCGCATCACCGCCGTGCACGGTCCATGTGAGGTGATCGCCAAGCGCGGCAACGATCCGGTGCTGGTGCGAACCGGCCACGTGCTGGCTGCCTGCTTCCACCCCGAACTCACGATCGGGCATCCCGTTACCGCGATGTTCGCGGCTATGGTCACGGCTAGTGCTCGCGACAGCGATGACGTAGCTGCCGAGGCTCAGTAGTGGCGGGCGCCGTGCGAAATGCGATCGAGCCGGACGCAGGCCGTAGCACGACGTTGATCTTGCTGGCTGCACCGAATGCGCGGGATTACTACCCGCACATCGGGATGACCAGGCACGACTCGTGCTGGTTGATCCGCAGCGACCGGTGAGCTGTGCGCCAGCCGACTTGTACTGGCATGTGCAAGCTGTGCGCGAAGTTCTGCACGTCGCATCATGCGCTTGACGAGGATCCGCGTATACTCCGAGGAACGTGAGTGCGATCCTCAGAAAGCCGTCCATCGCAGTGGCCACCTGGGCCATCCTCGTGCTCGGCCTGTTCGCATGGCGTGGTGACCTGAGTCTGGGCGACCCCGACGCGCAAGAGTCCCGCACCACTGCCAAGGAGGGCGATGGTCCGGTTGTGGTTCGCCGCACTGAGGTGCCCGAGTTGCCGCGTTCCAAGCGCACCGGTCTCGTCTATGACAGCATGGGCTTCTTGCTAGTCGGCGCCGACGTCGTGCCTACCAACGGCATTGCCGAGAAGACCGGTGCAGATGGATCGTTTTCCCTCAACTTGTTGAAGTTCCAAACCAGTGACGTGTTGGTGCGAGCCGAAGGCCGACGCTCCATGTGGGTGCGTACGTCCGCGATCAGCCCCGACCCGTTGGTGGTGCGATTGATCCCGATCGCGCCGTGGGATGTCGCTCCGGAGATGCCCGAGCCGGCGCCCAAGCTGCGCGGGGAGGGCATCGTCAGGGGCCTTGATGGTCGTCCGTTGGCAAACGCGTTCGTCAACGTGCTCGGCACCGATTGTTGGGGACGTACGGGCGAGACCGGTCGCGTCGAACTCCCGTTGCCATCGCCGCAAGTCACGTTCGTTTTGCATCAGCATGGCCGTGTCGGTCAGGTTGGTGGGGTTGCCGCCCTATCACAGCCGTTCGTCTCGCCGCGCACCCATGGCGTCGTGCTGCTGCCCGATTTGATGGCTGAGCTTGGCGGTTCGATTCGCGGCATCGTGTGCAACGATCATGGGGTTCCGGTGGCTGGCTTGCCGGTTGAAGTGCGCGGCCCCGGCGGCAACCGTCGCGTGCAAACGGGAGCCGGTGGCGTGTTTGTTCTCGGTGGGCTGATGCCCGCCGACTACGAGGTTGAGCCGTTCGCATTCCGCGGTGCAGTTGCCAAAGCCATCTCGGTACGAGTCGACCGCGCGGTTGTTGCGTGCGACTTGCACTTGCACGCCGTCAAGGAAGTTGGCTTGCGCATTGTCGACGAGAGCGGCGCTCTTGCCGTCGGCGCTTGGGTTGCATGCAGCTTGCACGGCCTGCGTCGCGGCGTGGACCAAGCTGGCGCGGATGGTGTCGTCAACCTGCCAATCTCCTTCGCGAGCGAGTTCGAAATTCGCATGGGCGACAACTTCGCCAGCTGCGAGATCAAGCATTACGACGCGAAGGCTGATCCGGCGACGCTCGTAATCGCGCAGCCGTAGCTCAGGCTTGCCCCTAGTTGCTCGCTACTGAGTGATTAGCAGGCCCGCGTTGCTCATTGCAAAGCCAATGGGTGTGCCGTCGAGCACGGCGCCCTGGCAGACAATCAAGTAGCCGGGAAAGCCGACTGGAATGGTGATCGATGGCGAAGCGGTGCCACCAGCACTGGTCACGAACGCATCGCTTGCGAAGATCAAACCCGACAGCGGCAGGAAGACCGAGCACGATGGGAACAGCGTTGTGCCGACGGGCGATAGCTCAAGGGACAAGAATGTCGCGCCAAGACTCGCCGCTGGGGCACTCGTGTAGTTGAGGGAGATCACGGCACCGCCGTGGGGCACGCCAGTTGGTGTCAACGTCAGGATGCCGGCGCTGGTCGGACATCCGGTTCCCCAGCTACCGACTGCACCCGACAGGTAGTTGATGATCAGGCGCGGGTGTTGTGACGAGTTGGAAGACTCGCGCGTGCTGAGTTTGCTGGCCGAGCCGACCAGGGATTCGTCGCCCTTGAGCAGCCAGCCGTGGTTGCCCGACGGATTGTCGATCCACGTTTGCACGTCGGCGATCAAGCCGGGGAATGGCGTGGTCACAAACGAGCCGCCGGTGCCCATCGTGAAGGCGAAGCTGGGCGTGGCGACAAAGTCGCCGCCGATGTTGTTCCACAGAGTGTTGGGCGAATCCGTGTGCAGCCAGGTTGTGTCACCGGCGACCGCAGCGCCGCCGCCACCTTGACCACCGGAAGCGACGGTTGCGCCTTCCGTCCATGTCTGCGTTACACGGTGAACATCCGTTGCCGTTGGGCCAGAACCGGGCGAGCTCTGCACGTTGACCTCAAGCCGCGCCGACAGGATGCGCGAACCGGGCGGCACGGCGGCCGCGACATCAAAGTGCAGCAACGCGCGCCGGATGCCGGGTTGCCCTGTCATGCCGACGAACATCGACGTGCCGGCGCTGTTGGCGAGCGCGCCGCTTGGGTGTTCGTAGAGCGTCGTGTCTTTGTCGGCCACGATCGTGATCGTGGTCTGGGCAGACACCGTGGATATGGCTGTCACGAAGGTGGCAGCCACGAGCATGGCGAGGCTTGGCATGGTGGATAGTCTGTGGAGCTGTTACTGGGTCAGCATCACGCCGGAGTTACTCAGCGAAACACTCAGCGGTGTGGTATCGAGAACGGCGGCCTGCACGTTGATCAAGTAACCGGGGAAGCCGGTCGGCACCGTGAAGTTTGTGCCGCCAACACCACCCGACGTGATGAAGGCGTCGCCCGAGATGATCACGCCGGCGAGCGGCAGGTAGACGGAGCAGTTGGCGAACAGCGGAGTGCCGATCGGATCGAGTGCGAGCGAGAAGAAGTTCACACCAAGACTCGGCGTCGGGGCATTGCTGTAGGTGATCGGCAGCACGTTGCCGCCGGTCGCCGTGCCCGTCACGCTGAGCTGGAACGTGCCGCTGCCGACTGGGCAGCCAACGCCGTAGGCACCGGTCTGTCCGGGGGCCAGGTAGGTGATCTGCAGTTGCGGCCTGAGAGCGGCTGCTTCGTGCGTGTTGATCGCGCGTGCGGTGGAAGTCAGGACCTCAGGCGTTTTGAACAGCCAGCCGTGGTTGTTGGCCGGGTTGTCGAGCATGTCCTGCACGTCAGCAACGAGGCCGGGCAGTGGCGCCGTCAGGACCGCACCGAAGCCAGGCAGGCTAAACGTGAAGCTCGCTGTCGCAGCAAAGTCGCCGCCGGGGTTGGTCCAGAACTGGGAAGGGAAGTTGGTGTGCAGCCAAGTCACCGAACCGCTTGTGGCCGGGGCGCCATTGCCGCCGTTGCCAAGTGGACTGACGGTGCCTTCGCTCCAGTTTTGCAGCACGCGATGTGCGGTGGTGGCTTGCCCCAAGAACGCCGCCGACAGGTCGACCCACATGTCGAGCTTTACTGCGAGGATGCGTGAGCCAGCTGGGAGCGCTGCGGCGAGGTCCCACTTGACCAGGGCGCGGCGAATCTCATGGTTGCCAGTGAATCCGACGCGTCCGACAAACATCTTCGTGCCGGCGCCGTTCGCGACGTTGCCTGATGCGCTTTCGTTGAGCGTCGCGTCCTTGCTGGCAACGAGGTTGAGCGTGGACTGGGCTGAGGTGCTTGAGATGCAGGCTGCGATGGCGGTCGCGGCGAGGCAGAGGTTTGCGAGGGGGAGGGTCATGGGTGCGTTGTTGGAAATCGGGCAGCGGCCCAATTTAACATGGAAGAGTAGCGAATGATTCGCCATGTGCGGGGGGCACCCGCACCTTCCATCCCATACCCAGATTCGCCCGACAGTTACGTGCCTACTTCTTCTTGCCGACGATGAATACTTGGCCGTTGCCAAGGTGGGCCAGCGAATTGAGCATTGTCTCGTTGGCTTCGCCGAGTCCCACGCAGTGGATCGTAATACGGCGGAACGCGTTCATGCGTTGGATGTCACGTATCAGCCAGCAGTCGATTAGGCGTGGGGAGTGACCGGAGCCTGTGACCGTCGGAAATCCCGCATAGGGACCCGGGTAAATAAGGTGCGTCGTCCGTGGCGCCTTGATGCCGGCTTCGACGTCTTTGTATGTCTGGCCTTCGCCGTAGTCCTGATCCTTGACCGCGAAGCCGTCCCAGGTGGGGGCACCGTCGGAGAGCAGGAAGATCGTGTCGCAGCCTTCGGTCAGCGACTTGGCGCCGACGTAGACGGGTTCTTCTGTTGGACCACGCTTGCCGAGGGAGAACGCAACACGCACCCCGGAGTGCAGGGACGTGTCGCCGCGTAGCGATAGTTTGCCGTCCTTGTTTTCCCTGGCTTCGATCGAGTCGAGTTCGGCCATCACCTTCCTGATGTTGGACCTGGTGGCCTTGATCAGTCCCTTCGTCGAGTCGAGGGTGCCTGCACCTTTGCCGAACCAGACCACGCTGATGTACTTGTCAGATGGCAAGCGCGACAACGAGATCTTCAGGTGTTCTCTCGCGAGGTCCCAGCGCGTGACGATTTCGCCCCACGGCAGGTCGCTCTCATCGAGACTCATGCTCTTCTTGCGCTTCTTCTTCTTGCTCGGCCCCGTGATCGGACCACCCTTTGGTCGCGCCGCTGGCGAGATCGGCTTGAGCATCGAGTCGGACATATCGATCACGTAGCAGAAGCGCTCTCCTTCGGTCTCGATACCGAAGAAGCGCGGTGCCACCGATGTGGCGTAGTTCTTGGGCTTCTTGACTTCGCCGCGGTCGAGCAATTCGAGCCACGGTTCGGGGTTGATGAACTTGGCCGGCCCACCGAGAATCTCCTGAAGGTGTCGCGACATCTGCACTTTGGCGGTGTGGCTTAGCTTGACGTCGTCGCTGAGCAGGCTGATGTAGGCCTTCAGAGCTTCGCGATAGTCGTCGTCGTTGACGCGCCGCTTCTTTGCGTAGATTGCGCCGGTCATCGCCCCGAGCAGCAGCATGCGATCCGCTGGCTTTCTCGGGAACTTGATGCAGTTGGCAATGATCGCCGACTTCATGTTGCCGTTGGCGGATGCGCCCAGCGCGGCGATCGCAGCGGCACGCAAGTGCACCTTCTTGCTCTCGCGTGCGATCGCAAGCGCGTGTTCATCACCCTTCTGATCGATCTCATTCGTCAGCGTGCGAACCCACAGCCAGGTGTCGACCGGCTTATTGTTCTTCTTTCGAAGCGCGCCGATCGAATCCGTGTAATTCTCGGTCCGGAAGTTCCGGCTGAGCAACTCCGCGATCGTGTAGCGCGTGTAGTCCTTGTAATTCTTGGTCTTGGCGTAGTCGGTTTGCAGAATCGTCAGCGCTCTGGGATCCCGCGTATTGGCCAACCTGACGCGGCCTTGGGTGTGAAATCGGAACGGGATTCGCTCGATGCATTCCTGGTAACGCGCCAAGGCGCCTTCGAAGCCGGGCTCTACCTGCGGCCTCTGGGCATTGACAACATTGGCCAGCGACAGAACGAGGGCGAGAATCAGAGGAACGCGATAGTTTCGGACTCGATTCATAGTGGTCGGGAGAGGGCAGGCGACCGGGGCAAAACGGGTGCCCAACTTAGTGGTAATGGGCGTGCCTGAGTAGTTCCAAGCAGCGCTCAAGTCACCGTCACTTGCGGGGGACGACGCGATTGGGAGTGTAGCTACCATGCCGGATCTATCGGTCCAGGAAGCGGCCGAGACGAAGCTGTTGCGTCGTAAATCGCCACCGCATGGGCGAGATAGGGCGGTCGCGCCCGGGTTAGAGTGATCACCAACCCGCACCTTTGACAGGAAACACCGATGAGAGTCGCAGCACTGATGATGGGCATCGCCATCGCCGCCATTGTTCAAGCCCAGACCAGCCGGGTAGTTACTGCGAGCAATCCGGCCAACTTGCAAGACACCATCGACCTGGCGAGCGCGGGCGATGAGGTGGCTGTTCTGCCGGGTAGCTATCCGTCGATGTCGCTGACCAAGGGGCTGACAATTCGCGCCCAACAACCGGGTACGGTGTTCCTGCAGACGATCTACGCGTTCGAACGCGACCGCGAGACGCTGGTCAACTGGGCCGACCAGAAGGGTGAGGCTGGCGTGGCCAAGTATTGGCAGGACAAGAACGCCGCGAGCATCGATGGCTTGTCAGGCATCTGATCGCAGCTACTTCGTGTTGCGCGAGGCGCGTTGCCGGTCGAGCCAGCGATAGAGATCATTCGATTGATAGGCAGCTTGCCACGAGAAGTGCCCGATGTGTGCCAGGCTCGTGAAGCGAATCTTGGTGCCGCCGGCGGCTTTGATGGCTTCGACCATGTCGACCGAGCGTTGGTGAGGAACGGCTTTGTCTTCGGTGCCGTGCCATGCCCAGATGGGCATGCTCGCGAGCGTGGCACCGTCCTTGGGATCGCCGCTGCCGCAGATTGGAGCGGCCGCAGCAAACATCGCCGGGTGATCCGCTGCCAGCCGCCACGTGCCATAGCCGCCCATGCTGAGACCCGTCAGGTAGATGCGGTCGGTGTCGACGTTGTAGTTCTCGGTGATGTGCGCGAGCAGTTCGAGCAAGCGCTTCTGTTGGTCTGCCTTCGACCAAAACGAGGTGCGCGGGCACTGCGGGGACACGACCAGGTACTTCATCTGTTCGCCAGCAGCCAATCGACGCGGTGGGCCCCACTTGGCGACGATGCTGAGTGGTCCGTTGCTCTCGCCGCGGCCGTGCAAGAACAGCATCATTGGCACCTTCGCTCTGTTCTCGGCGTACCCCTTCGGTTGGTACAGTAGGTACGGAATGCTGCCACCGTCGGACGTTGCTAGCGACTGTTCGACTTGTTTGCCGGGGGCTGGTTCTTGGGCGGCGAGGTTTGTTGCCATGGCAAGGGATCCTGCGAGTGACGCAACGAGGATGGCGCGCATGGGCCTAGAGTAACGCCAGTGACTGAGTCCACGCCCAACTCATTGCGTCGCGAACTGGGCACGATCGAGTCCTATGCGATCCTGATTGGCATCCTGGTCGGCGCCGGGATCTTCGCGGTGACTTCGGACGCCAGCGCCATGACGGGGCCGAGCGTCGTGCTCGGCTACATCGTGCTGGCACCGGTCGTGATGGCGACCGCCGTTGCGTATTTGGTGTTCTTGACGACGTCCCTTGGCTTGCAGCCGGGCGGCGAAGTCCTGCATATTGAACGAACCTTCCAGAATCGCACTCTGACGTTTGTTAGCGCGTGGTTGAAGTGCGTGTCCTACATCGGCGCAGCCGCCTACCTGGCGAACGCGCTGGCACTAAACCTCGCGAAGTTGTTTGGCGTCAAGCTCGATTCCTTACCACAAACGATGCTGGCCGTTTCGACGGTCGCGTTCTTCTGGTTCGTGCATACCCGCAGTGTGCTGTGGTTTGGGCGGCTGCAAGTCGCGATGTGCAGTGTGTTGGCCGTTGCCCTGGTCGTGTTGATTGTGCCGGGGTTGTTCGCCGTCGAGTTTGCCAACCTGCAACCGTTCTTCACCGGTGGCGTCGGTGGCTTCGCCACTTCGTTGCCCTTGTTGTTCTTTGCCTACGCCGGCTTCGAGTCGTTGGCACACAGCGCTGGAGAAGTCCGCGACAGCCAGCAACGTCTGCCACGGGTGTTCGTGCGCGGCATTCTGCTGACGACGTTGATCTTCGTGTTGATGTCGATCGTCGCGTTTGGCGTGCTGCCCGAAGGCGCCGTTTCTGCTACGCGTGTGCCAATGAGTGAGGCGGCTGCGGTCTACCTGCCGGTCGGTGCACGAGAACTTGTGACGATCGGGGCGATCATGGCGATCGCCACGTCTCTCAACGCAACGCTCGTCGTACCGGCTCGGTTGGCGTACTCGATGGCCCAGGTCGGGCAGTTGCCGCGTGCTTTGAGTCAACTCCACCCGGAACGCCAAACGCCGGATCTTGGCGTGATGATCACTGCGGTGCTGACTATCGTGCTGATTCTGTCTGGGCAAATGCGCATGGCGTTGGCGATCGCTACTTCAGCACTGATGGCTCTCTATGCGATCCACAGCCTGGCCTTGTTGGCGTTGCCGCGACGCAACCCGGCGCTGTTTGCCGAGGTCACATCACGCATCCCGCGGTCGATGCAGGTCCTGGCCGCATGGGCATCGGTGCTCCTGCTGTTGGCAGTGCTTGCGATCCAGTTTGGTGGCGATGTCATCCGTCGCTACGAGAACTTCAATTTGGCGAAGCTGACCCCGTTTGAGTTGCTGCTGCTGTGGATTGCGGTCGGTTTGGTGTTGTCGCGATCTTCGCGTCGTTCGTCGGCAAGCTCCTAGCGACCAGTATGCTCATTCACTCATGACCGGCGATTCGAAAGACGACAAACGGCAGCGCGGCGTTCTGGCGTCGAGCGCCGAGTTCACCCACTACGACCAGGTCAACAAGCCGGACTACCACCTCGCTGAGTCGGCGGACGGTGCCGATGTCTTTGACGAGGACTTTGAGTTTTCGACGTGTGACCTCGGTCGCTTCTTGCACGGTGACGCTGGCGACAAGCGCAAGTTCGCTGACGAGCTTGGCGAAGCGATGCGCGACATCGGCTTCGCGATTCTCGAAGGCCACGGCGTTGATCCTGAGTTGTTCACGCAGGCCGAAGGCTGGGTTGAGGAGTTCTTCACGACGACCGAGCTCGCCGACAAGATGCGCTTCCGCGCGGCGCGTCACGGCGCGGTCAGCGAAGGCTATTTTCCGATCGAAGAGACCAGCGACATCCATCCAGACCAAGTCGAAGGATGGGTGTTCGGCCGTCGCGCGTTCGATTTACCTGGCAGCGAGCAGCCGTTCGATGCAGCGGCACTGTGGCCGCGCCCTGAGTTCGAACCCAAGTTCCGGCAGTTGGTCAAGGCGGAGGCCGAGCTGATCTTGCCGATCATGCGCAGCATCCTGATGGGCCTCGGTCTCGATCCCAAGTTGTTCGACAAACGGCTGCACAACGCGAACCTTGCTGCGCGCCTCAACTACTATCCGCCGCTCGACCAAGGTGCGCCTGCTGGTGCGAGCCGCCTACTCGGCCACGAAGACATCGATCTATTCACCCTGCTGCCCGCGCCACGCATCGAGGGTCTGCAAGCACTGAAACGCGACGGCCGTTGGGCACGCCTCTCCCCGCCGGCCGACACAATCATCCTCAACACCGGCGATTACCTGCAGCGCTTGTCCAACGACATCTTGCCATCGACGACCCATCGAGTAGGTCGTCCCCGCGATGCCTCGTTGAGCCACAAGGCCCGCGTCAGCTTCCCGCTCGCAGCCTACCTTCGCCCGGACGAACTGTTGGAAGTGCTCCCGGGAACCGGCACCCCGAAGTACGAACCGATCAAAGTGATCACGTTTCACACGCGCACGACGGCCAAGTTCTACGGCGACGACTACGCCGTCGAATAGCGATCCTTCTGCGTAACGATGCCCAACAGAATCCTGAACGACCATGTAAGGACTCGCGCCGCGCTGGATCAGTAGGGCATGAACCCGATTGCCAGAATGCTGGGCCCGTTCGCCGCCATCGCGATGGCCATACCAGCCGTCATGCTCGCCGATCGCGCCCAAGATCCGAGCGTCACAGTTGCCAAGCCCCGCGTCGTGCGGTGGTCGCACGGCGACTCAGCGATCCGACTGCTACCCGCTGCCAAGGGCTTCTGCTACGTCTCCGGAATGGGCGGCAACTTCGAAGGCGGCGGCGAAAGCGTGCGCATTTGGGTCGACGACGGAACGTGGTGGGTCGGCGGCTACTCGTGCCAACCAAGCCTGTGGGTCGAAGTCACTTGCATCGAGTTTGTTAGTGCGGTGCCAGGACAACAAACAACATCTTCGCGCTGCAGTGGTCCCACCGGGCATTTGCCGCGGCGATGATGGATGCGTTTAGAGAATCACGCTTGAGTCGGCGACGAGTTCCTCTGACTACAGAACTATCCTCTTGGATAGATAGATATCACCAGGGCTATCCCCGCCTGCTTCAGTGCTGCGTTAGGGCAGCAAGCAAGACCTCGCGCCGAGCTTGCAAGTTGGCGGCAAAGGCGGCTATCGCCTCTTTGCGATCCGCGGCTCCGGCGGGGTCGGCCGCATCAAGAGCGATCCGCAATTGGGTCAGCCGGGACTCGACCAGGCTTTGAGGTAGTCCCACAGTAAGCAGGCGATGCAGCGTCTGGCGGTAGCGCCTGGCTAGAGGCTCGGTCTTCAACACTGCCTTCTCAAGGTCTATTTCTGAGGCCCACGTCAGTGCGTGCTCCAGGATCTTGTCCGGGTGAATTGGTGGCAGCATCAGGTCGTCGTAGTCCCATCCCATGACGCCGAAGCGGCCGACCTTTTGACCTGGCTCGCGACGTTCGTAGAGGAACAGTTCGCCCGATGTGTCAGCGTTCTGCATCAGGCTGTTGCACGCCATCCACGCCGTCAAGCCATCTACATCGATCAGTGTCTCGATTGTCTGCGCGCGCTGTTCTGCATCGTCAAGCTCCATGGCGCTAGTCAGCTTTGCCATCGTTTCGTAGCCGTTGATGCCTTCTGCGGCCCACTTGAGGGAACTCTTCGTATTCTGGCAACGCAGGATCGCAACGACATCCGGGTAGGCGCGCCGAATGGCATTCTCATGGCGTTCGCACAGCAAGTAGATGCCTTCGTCATCGTTGTTCACGAAGAGGCGCACCAGTTGGTTGCGCGGCGGAAACAAGTCGAAGTCCGCCAGGCAGGAGTACGCGAAGCGCATCTCGAAGTGATGAGGATCGAAGCCGAGGTTGAGCAGGAACAGCCGGCGAAGCTTCTTTCCTGGTAGTACCGGCTGCTTGGCCAGCAACTTTAGGGTGTAGCTCTTTCGTGCGAATTGCTTGGTCGTGCGGCCTCGTGCGTGCAGTTGGCAGCTGGTCGGTGGCTCCTTGCCAAACTGCAGCGTGCCCGTCTCCCAGGTGTTGATGCTCTTGTCGTCAATCCCGCGCGATTGTCGGTACTGCGCGCGCACTTCCGGGGCTACCACGATTCGGATTGGGTCCGCGGCTACGTGCGTATGGCTGTCGGCGCCATCCGTCGCGCCGCAGGCACAGAGCAGCAATAGCCCAAAGCCAGCAAGCCGGCCGGGGGTCGAGCGATTGCCATAGGCCACCGCGTCGACGGCAGTTGCCAGCTTCGCAGTCGGTCTGGGGGCGGCGGTCACTCAGAGAGGGTATCTCGCATCTGCGCTTGTCGCCTATGGCGATCCTTGCTGAGTCGATCCCCTGAGATATGTAGGGTATGCAAATGGATTGTCCGCGTGGCTTCACCGTAATCAGCTTCCTCAGCGTGTAGCTCGCCGAGGTCGTTCGAACGTGCCGACGACACCGACCGCTTGCGCGAGTACCTCGCGCGCTTCGAACTCAATTTCCCCACGGTGACGGCTCTTGGGAAGTAACGTGCCGGCGTGAAGCTGCGTGTTCTAAATGCCGGAGACGTGCGCCGAGCCTTGCCGATGGCGGACGCGATCGCGGCGAGTCGTGAAGCGTTTGTTGCGTTGGCCAGCGGCACTGTTGCGGCGCCGCCGCGCGTGCACTTGATCGAAGGCGACCGCACGACGCTGTTGATGGGTGCCGGTGGCGGTGGTGCTGGTCGCATCGCCAAGGTCGTGAGCGTCTTTCCCGGCAACCGGGATCGCGGTGTGCCGGTGACCAATGGGCTCGTGCTGGTTCTCGATCCGGAGACCGGTGTCGTCCTGGGCATGTGTTGTGGGGCGACGTTGACCGCAATCCGCACCGGCGCGATCGCCGGTCTAGCCACGGATGTCCTGGCGCGAACCGATGCGAAGCTCGGCGCAGTGATCGGCGCCGGCGCACAGGCTCGCACACAGTTGTTGGCGATGACGGCAGTGCGCGAACTTCGTGAGGTTCGCGTCTACGCGCCGAGAGCGGATCGTGTTGCGGCCTTCGTAGAGGAGATGGCGCCGCAAGTTGCTTGCGAGTTGGTCGCCGTAGCTTCGAGCCGGGAAGCGGTGGCGGACGCCGATGTCGTTTCGTTGGCAACCAGCTCATCTACGCCAGTTGTTGCCGGCGATGATCTCGCGATGGGTACGCACATCAATGGGGTCGGAAGTTTCCGGCTCGACATGCGCGAGTTAGACGAGCGTGCCGTGACCAGGTGCACCCGTATCGTCGTGGACTTGCGCGAATCGGCCTTGCACGAGGCGGGCGAACTGGTTGCTGCGGCAGAGGTTGGTGCTACCTCGAGCGAACAGTGGCTCGAACTTGGCGACCTACTCTCGGACCCGTCACGTGGTCGCATGCAGCCGGACGACATCACGTTCTTCAAATCGGTTGGCCACGCCGTGCAGGATTTGTTCGCAGCACAGCGTGCGATCGCAAATGCCGAAGCTCTTGGACTTGGTCAGCTACTCGAACTCTGACATGGAAGATCAAGATCTCGACGATCGAAGTCCATACGGCGGGAGGGCCGCTGCGCTATTCGGTCTCGTAGCCGAATCGCCACGGTGCAGCGTCCATCGGCAAGTCCGGGAACCGCAACTGCTTCAGCGAATCGAAGCGCGGCTTCATCTCGTCGAGTGAGTCGCCGCCGAGTTTTTCGGCCAGTGCGTCGGCGAGCACGATGGCAAGCATGGCTTCGGCGATCGGAACTGCGCGCGGGACCTGACAGAAGTCGCTGCGTTCGTAGTTGGTTGCCGAGGCCTGGCCCGTCGCCAGATCCACCGACTGCAGGGAAGCAATCGTCGTGGCGATCGGCTTGATCGCGGTGCGTGCGAGGATCGGGGCACCGTTGGTCATGCCGCCTTCGATGCCGCCAGCGCGATTGGTGTCGCGCACGATTCGGTCTCCGTCGGCGCGCAGTTCGTCTTGGGCTTTGGTGCCGTGCCGCAGAGTCACGTCGAACCCGCAACCAAACTCGACTCCTTTGGCGGCGTGGATGCTCATCAACGCGCCGGCGATGCGCGCGTCGATGCGACGGTCGTAGTGCACGTGGCTGCCAAGGCCGACTGGCACGCCGAGGGCGGCGACTTCGACCACGCCGCCGAGGGTATCTTTCTGCGTGATTGTGTCTTCGATTGCCTGACGCATGGCCGCGATCGCGGCTTGGTCGTGGCAGCGTACATCGTTGGCTTCGGCGGCGACGAACCGCGCCTTGAGCTGGGCCACGTCATTGAGCGGTTCTTCGTCGGCGCAGTCGACGGTGCCAATGCGGGTCACGTAGCCGCCGAGTTCGATGCCAAACTCGGCTAGCAAAGAACGGCAGGCAGTGCCAACGGCGACGCGCATCGCGGTCTCGCGGGCGGAGGCTCGTTCGAGCGACAGACGCAGTTCGCGGTAGCCGTACTTGGCGGCACCGGTCAGGTCGGCGTGACCTGGGCGCGGAACCGTCATCGCCGCGACGTCGCGATCCCGCCAGTTCGTGAAGTCAGCGTTTTGGATTACGAACGCAATCGGGCCGCCGGTTGTCTTGCCAGCCATGACGCCCGCTGTGATGCGCGCATGGTCCGTCTCGATCTTCATGCGGCCGCCAGAACCATAGCCGCGCTGGCGGCGGCCCAACTCGCGTGAGATGGCCGCTTCATCGAGCGGCACACCGGCCGGCATGCCTTCGAGAATGCCGGTGAGCGATGGCCCGTGGGACTCACCGGCCGTTAGAAAACGCAATCTAGTCGTGAACATCGACGCGCTGACTCTAGCCCGCCGATGCGTTTGGGAACATCGGCACGCGTGAATCCGCCACTTGTGGATCGCGCCCACAGAGGCGGCGGCAGAACGCGTTCATGGCGTTACCGCGAGTCCCGTGTTTGGGGGGGTCGAGATTGTCGATGTGTGCGGCAGATCCTTCCAGTGCCTCGTGCGTCAGGCAATACTGGCTCGCCTAGCCCTTCCTACGCCATGACTGAAGCACAGCCAGATCCCGTCGCAAAGCCGACCTCCCGCCCATTCGCTGCCCTCGTGATTCTGGTCGGTGTTGCTGCGTTCGGCGCTGTGTTGTTCTTCACCAATGCGTTTGGCCTTCGCGATGCGCTGAGCGGCGCATCGGCATTGGCAGGCGAAGGCAAGGCGCGCTGCGCGGTGTCGGGGAAGGTGATCGATCGCAGCGGCGTTCGTGTCGCCGCCGCGATGGTTCGCTGCGAGTGGGTCGTCACCACCGAGACGGGGCAGGCCAACCAAGGCATGTTCGTCATGACCACCGACAGCGACGGCAACTATTCTGGTGAGGGTGAGTTCCAGTCCGCCTCGCTGGAGGAGGCGAACGACATCAAGGTGCAGATCACACTGCAGGCTGGCCCGCGGCTGCGCGACAGCGATCCGAGCGCGCCGATTGTCTGGACGACCGGCGCTGTCAGTGAAGCAACGAAGACGTTGCAGTTGGGCGAGCTGTTGCCGACCGTTCCGATGCATGTCGTCGACACGACCGGCAAACCGATCAAGAAGATCTGGTACAAGTGCGTGCCTGTCTCGGGCGAACGTGACGACATGCGCGAACCCCGTCGTGAAGGGGTCTTCGAAGATGGCGTCGTGCCGTTGGCTGTGCCGCGCAAGCCGTTCCATATCAAGGTGCACGTCAAGGGCACGGGGCGTCGCACCATGGTCGGCCCCTTTGACCCTGACAAGATGCCAGAGCGCATCGACGTCACGTTGCCGGACAGGTAGCCCGAGTAGCTCGGAGTAGTTGCTCGGCGAGCGGCTTGTCAGCGTCGATGATGCGCGCGGCGATCTCGCGGTACATCGGCTCGCGCTTGGCTAGCACCTCCGCGACTTCGTCGATGATCGAGGCACCGGTTAGCGATGGGCGGTGGTCGTCGTTGGCGAGTCTTTGTCGCAGCAGTTTGGCGTCCGCGCGCAACCAGACCACTGTCGCGCGATCCGTGAGGATTGCGCGCGTGGCCTCGCTTTCGATGGCGCCGCCGCCCGTTGCGATGACGTGGCCGGGCACCATTGCGTCGGCGACGATGCGCTCTTCCAGCGTGCGGAACGCGGGCCAGCTGTTTGCCTCCACAAACTCAGCGATTGGCCCATGCTCGGCGACGAAGCGTCCGTCCGTGTCGACGAACGTGCTGCCCATCTGTTTGGCCAGTGCCTTCCCGAGGGTTGTCTTGCCAGACGCCCGCATGCCGACGAGGGCAACGGCCCGGTGTTGCTTGCGCACGCGCTCAAGGTCATCCCAGAACGTCGGGTAGCTCTTGGTGACACACGCTGCGCCTTGGATCGTGATGCCGGGTGATTGCAGTCCGGCCAACGCAAATGCCATCGCCACCCGATGATCCGCTTCGGGGTCGATGCACGCGCTGCTTAGTGCCTTGCCGCCGCGCACCGTCAGGCCGTCGGGATGTTCGTCGAGGTCGACACCGAGCTTGCGCAGTTCGCGTGCCATGACCGCGATGCGGTCGCATTCTTTGACACGCACGTTGGTGGCACCGGTCAGGTGGGTCGTGCCATTGCGGAAGGCGGCGACGACCGCAAGGTTGAGGAACTGGTCGGGGATCGGCTCAACGTTGATGGTGGCTTCGCCGCTTGCCTTGAGTGCCTGCAGCACAACACCAAGTTGCTCGTCGGCTTGCCCGGAGTTGCTCGACAAGTTGCTGGCAGTGACATTGGATCCCGAGAGATGGTTGAGGCAGGTCCATGTCCCCATGCCGCTCCAATCGCCACCAACGGAGAGCTGATTTGCTGGCGGCGAGCGTGTTGGGCTGACGCGAGCGGTCGCGTCCCCAAGCGACGCGGTGACGCCGATGCGCGCAAGCAACGAGCACGTCAGTTGCGCATAGCTGCGTGACGCGAGTTCGCCAGAAAAGCTGAGCTCAAGCCCGTTCGGTAGTTGGGCTGCCACCAGTAGAAGCGACGAGACGAACTGGCTCGATAAAGTCGGGTCGATCGTAACGCGACTGCCATTGCAGGTTCCGCCGCGCACCCGCACGGGCGGGCAGCCATCGTTGGCTTGCACCTCAACACCGAGTTGTCGCCACGCAGCTACCAGCGGCTGGATTGGCCGCTTCTGCATGTGCGTGTCCCCCGTGATGACCCAATCGCCTTCGGTGATTGCCGCGACCGAAACCAAGAAGCGAAGTGCCGTGCCGGCATTGCCGCAGAACAATTCGCCGCTGCTTGTCGCGTTTGTGTTGCGTGGACCGACGCGCACGATGCCCTGCGCTTCGTCGACAAACTCCGCGACGAACCCGAGCGTCTTGAGGCCAGCAACCAGATACCGAACGTCATCGCTTGGCGATGCGCCCGCAACGATGACGGTTTGCCCGGACAGTGCTGCGGCGACCAGTAGCCGGTTGGCTTCGCTCTTACTCCCCGGCATCGCCAGGGTGGCCTCACTCGGAAAGCACAGCGCGGAGACCGACCGTGGATCCGTCACGACATTGCTCGAGCCAGGGACTCTTCGGTCAGGTCGACGATCGCACCGGCGCCGAGCATCATTGGCACATACATCGGAACGTGTCCGCGTACCGCCTTCTTGTCATGGCGCGCGATCTCCCACAGTTTGGCTGGGTTGCGAAGGTGCGCAGGGGTATCCGTATCGACCCCGATCGCGTGCAGCAAGTCCGTCACACGTTGCGTGATCGCCGTATCAACCTTGGCGGCGCGGCACTCGGCGATCATACCCATCGCGACTGCGTGACCGTGCCGTAGCGATCCATTGGCGAGCGATTCGATGGCGTGGCCGATCGTGTGGCCAGCGTTGAGGGCTCGTCGCTTGTCGCCTTCGTGTTCATCCGCGACGACGACGGTCATCTTCATGTCGACGGCCATGGCGACCGTCTGCATCGTGGCGTCGGCATCGCGAGTGAGTAGTGCCGGCGCGAGTTGTTCGAGTTTGGCGAAGCGGTCGGCATCGAGCACCGCGGCCTTCTTGATTACTTCGACAAGGCCCTCGCGGAACATCTCATCCGGCAAGCTCTGCAGCCAGTCAGTGTCCATGACGATGGCATTGGGTTGGCGAATCGTGCCGAGGCGGTTCTTCAGACCGCACAGGTCGACGCCGTTTTTGCCACCGAGGGCGGCGTCGCACATCGACAGCGTGGTCGTCGGACACGAAACGAATGCAATGCCGCGCAGGTAGATCGCGGCAACGAAGCCCGCCAGGTCCGTCAACGTGCCGCCGCCGATGGCGACCATGACCGTGGCGCGGGTGGTGTTCGCAGCGTGCAGTTCTTCGGCGAGTCTCTCGACGACATTGAGGCGCTTGGCCTGAGCGTCACACGGCACGGCCAGCAGCGTCTTCGCTCCGATCAGTTGGCCGATGCGCTGCGCTTGGGAGCAGAGTGCTGCGTCGTGGATGATGACGACGCCATCTGGCGACAGGCCTTCGACGACGGCCGCCAAACGTGCTTCGACTCCAGCGCCTACGATGACCGAGAGGCGTTGCGTCTGCTGGAGTTCGTAGTGTTGGTCCATTACGGCAGCGTCTTGCATACCGCGGCCGAACCTCGCCAACAACCATGCGAGCGAATCCCTCGGCCTACATCGCCACCTACCTGATCAAACGATCTTCACGCGCGGCTTCTTCTTCGGCTTGGCTGATGGCTTGTCCTTGGCCTTCTTGTCGCGGCGCTTCTTGTCCTTGATCGCCTTCTCGCGCTCCAAGAACGACGTGCCGTCGGTCATCCACTTTGGCGCAGGCTCGCCCTTGACGTAGTGGCCAAACCACTCGCGCACGCGCCAGTGGTAGTCGACTTGATTGGGCTTCTTCGCCAGGCTGTGGTTTTCGCCTTCATAGACGAGCATCACGAGTTGTTTTTGTGCGAGTCGCGCCGCGTTGTACATCTCGATGCCTTGGTGCCAGTCAACGGCCCCATCCTTGTCGCCGAACGCAATCATCAGTGGCGTCTCGAGTGAATCCATGCCGAAGATCGGAGAGTTGGCGATGTAGGTTTCGACATCCTGCCAAAACGGTTTGTCCATTCGGCCCTGGCTCTCGTGGAAGATGCGCGCGTCGGTGCTGCCGCTGTTCCAGTAGATCGACACCGACATGCTCATCATGTTCGTCAATGGTGCTCCTGCGACGCCAGCAGCGAACAGGTTGGAGCGCGACACGATGAAGGCCGTCTGGTAGGCGCCCCACGAGTGGCCGACAAGGCCGACCTGATCGGGAAGGATGTCGTCACGTCCGAGCAACGCTTCGACTGCTGGCACGACACACTCGAGCGCCGACAAGCCCGGGTTCTGTGCGCGATAGACAATGTCCGGTTGGTAGAAGAAGTAGCCGAGCGACGTGAAGACCGCCGCGTTGTACGGATTGCGTTCGGTCGGCGCCGTGTAGTTGTGCAGGTTCTGCGAGCGCTTCTCGTAGATGTAGGTGATCATCGGGTACTTCTCACCCGGCTTGTAGTTGGCTGGGTAGTACAGCGCTCCCTGCAGCTCGGTCCCGCGCGCGCTTTCGAAGTTGATCAACTCAGAGCGCGGCGTCCATGCGTACTTGCTCTGCTGCACGTTTGTCTTGGTGACCTGTCGCGGTTCGGCAAGTTCGGAACCGGCGATGAAGACGTCCGGCGAGTCGTTGACGGTTTGCTTGTTGAAGGCATAGACGTCGGCGTACTTCGCCTTCTGCAAGCTGCTGATTCTGGCGTCTTCGAACCGTAGTTGTTCGATCTTGGCGACCGTCGACGTGCGCCTACTGATCGCCATCATCTCAAGCTTGCACTTCGCGAAGCCGGACTTCTTGGTGCGTTCGCCGTTGATGGCCAGGTAGAGCGGTTTGGACTTGTCGACCCAGTCTTCTTCGGGGTCGAGGTCGAGCAAGCGGTACCGGATCTGTTTCGACGCACCGGCTGTCAAGCGATCGGCAAACGGCTGGTCGAGATGGATCTCCCAGAGATCGAATCGTGAGTTGACGAAGACCGAACTCGAATCCTTGTTCCAGCCGGCAATGCCATAGGGAGGGTTCTCGTCGGTCAAGACGCCACGCTCATCGTTGATGAAGTCGCCTTTGAGGCGAGCGGTCAGGTTGCGGGACGTGTTCTTGCGCAGATCGTAGGCGTGCAGGCCGTCGTCCTTGACGAACAACAGGTAGTTGCTGTCGGGGCTGCCACCGAGCACGAACTTGTGCCGCTCGAGGATGCGTGAGCGATCGCCCGTGCGGGTGTTGACGACGTAGACGTCGGATAGCACGGGGCCAAACATCGCCTCGCGTTTGTGCCGCGTTGTGTCACGGCCAATCGCGGTGTTGCCGCCTTCCATCACCGAAACCGAATCGACCGTGTCATCACTGAGTCGCACGAACTTGCTGTCGTCGAACCAGAACGCGCACAGATGGCTCTTGCGGCGGTCGCGCGCGGCTTGCTTCTTCTGTTGGGGGATGATGCGCGCATCCTTGGCGTGCCAAACGTCGACTCCGGCCGGCTCCTTCAAGGAGTCGCGCAGGCTCTTGTTGTCCTTGTCCTTCTTGGCGTCGGGCTTTGGCTCTTCATCTGGCCTTGGCTCTGCGTCTGGAAGGTCTTCCGCCTCTGGCTTCGCGTCGGTCTCGGAGTCCGCTTCGGGCTTGGGTTGCATGTCCCACGGGCGGATGCCAAAGAACACCGCGTCGCCGGCCTTGTGCCACTGCGGCGAGCGCGAAACGACGCGCATGCCATCGGGGAATGACTCGTCTTCGCGATGATCAAACATCGCCTTCTTGGCCGCATTCGTGCCGAGGTTGTGCCAGGTGATCACGACGTGACTGGGCTCTTCGTCGTCTTCTTCCTTGTGATCCGTGATCCGCAAAAACGCGAGGTCGGTCGAGTCCTTGCGCCACGATATTCCGGTGTAGCGCGCCTTGTGCGAATCGAGCACGCGCAGCATGCCAGTATCCGCGTGCAGCACCGTGACGCTGCCACCGACCATGTCTTCGGTGTCGATGACCATCGCCAGCAGGTTGGCCTCCTTGCACCACTGGTAGGAGCCGATGTTGCCAAAGCACATCTCCGTACCCGTTGCGATGTCGCGCACCACAAGGTCGGAGCCACCCTTCTTCTGGCCGGTCTTCTGGTAGCGCTTCAGCGCGACGTGCTTGCCGTCCTTGCTAAACTGAAACGCCGACACGCCATCGATCTTGACCGTGTCACCGGTCGACAGATCACGCAGCGCGAACTTGTTGCGCACTGGCTTCTTGGCCTTCTTCATCTTCTCGCGCTTCTCCGGCGAGACACCGATCAGGTAACCGAGCCAACGTGAGTCATCGCTAAACCGAGCGCTGCTGGCGTTGGCAAAAGCTTCGCGCTCGTTCTTGTCGATGTTGGCAAGGCGCGTCTCGTTGTTGCCGTTGGTGCGGCGAACGTTGTAGGCGAGCCACTTGCCGTCCGGCGACAACGTGCCGGAGCCGCGCAGGGACTCCCATTGGCCATAGTCCTTCGCCAGCAAGGGTTGCGGTTCTTGGGCCGAAGCGATTGCGCCGAGTGCGGCGAGACAAAGCATCAGAAGGGGTCGCATTGCACCCGCAGCATACTGTCTCGCCTTAACCGCTATGGCACGGCAGGGTTCCCTGGTACGGGCCCGTTACTTTGTTACTGCGAGCCGCCAGGATGGCCGGCGCACGTTGCTGGTTCGCAAGTGGGTCGGCGATGTCGACAATCAGTTGCCGAGCAGGCCTTCGACGCCGTTGGATGCCAGCAGGTTGGCTGGGTTCAAGAGCGTCAGACAGATCGACTGGGCGGTCAGAATCGAGCCGGTTAGCGCAGCGTTGTTCGGGATCGGCAGGGACGCGACGGATATGCCGCCGGCGTTGACTGCCGTCAGATCACCGAGGATCGTGTTGATGTAGATGCTGCAACCCGGAGCGTTGAACCCGAGCGCCGACATCGGCAGGCCAGGGTTGACGGCCGCATTGCCGAGGAACGTGATCGACACCGGCGAGAGTGGATCGATATTGGTCGTCGTCAGATCCCAGTTGCTGCCGAGCACCGGCGCGTTTGCAGCGAGTTCGAGCGGCACGACTTGGTTGTCTTGGATCAGCAAGCCGATGGCCAGTTCCGTCGCGAGCGAGATGGGACCGTTGTCAATCAAAGCATCGGGGCCGCGGAACCCAACCATGTAGTCGCTGCCGTCATTAGCGATTGTGACGTAGACGATCGTGATGTCGCCGGTGCCCAGATTGAGTTGCACCTGGAAGGAGTCAAACAAGCCAGTGCCAGCGAAGCTGGCGACGCCATCCCATGTGACGTAGGCGATGCCCCCGACTTCTTCGAACAGGATCAGGCCGCTGCCTGCGGCGGTTTGGTTGAAGTCGTGCCACATGGCGGCAATCGTTGGCACTACGTACGCGGCGAACTCGACCCCGGTTGGGGTCCAGTCAATGCCGTTACCCGTGGCGGAAAGCGCGATCATGCCCTTGGTCGTGACGGTCAGTGCGGACGTTGTGCCGCCATTGGCGATCTGGAGTGGGCTCGACAAGGCAACCGTTTCTTCGCCATCGAGCAGGCCAGCAGCGATGTTGTAGGCCGCTGCGCCTGGTGGCACGAACGTGCCGGGGATGGCGTCCACTGCAAGGTAGCCGTTCGGTTGACGCAGCAAGGTGATGGTCGTGCCGGCGGCGAGGTTGAATCCCGCAGCAGGCATTGCCTCGTAGAACATGGATTCCTGCGACGTGCAGCCAATGCCGTACGCATTGACGCCGGCGCAGCCGGCGGGGGGGCCGAGTGGCAGCACGATCCAGCCGGGACTTGTCGGGATGAAGTGCAAGCCGTTGTTCCCCAGGTCAAACGACAGGACCGTCTGGAAGTCTTCGAAGACCGTTGGGTCAGCCGTGACCGGGCCGGACGACAAGTCGCTCATTGCCGGCAACGCGGCGGGGGCACCAGGTGTGATGCCGACGATCGCGTTGGGGGTGAACGTCGACCCATAGTTGTTGACGTTGGCGCCGTAGTTAATCATGACTTCGCCGGTTGGCAACAGCGTCATCTGGAAGCTGAACTCCGGCAGGATCCCGAACCAGGTCGTGACGTTGGTCCACGTGACGACACACGATGTAGCTGTGCTCTCGATCGTGATGGTGGCTCCGGCGGTGCCGAGGTTCGCGTCCGCCCAGAAGGGGGCAATGCATGGGCCGTTGCCGATGAAGTCGGCGGTCAGTGCGTTGTAAGTCAGCGCGCCGCCAGCCGGCACGGTTGGTACGCCGCCATTCGACAGGAACGCGAAGCCGTGATCCGAGATGTGGATATCGGTAAAGGACCCGGTGCCGAGAGGGAACGCGAACCCGATCGGCTGTGACGGGTAGATCGTGTCGCCGCCACTGGTGTTGTTCGCAACGAGCACGCTGCCGGGAGTGGAGGTGCACTGCGCAATTGCGGCAGGCGCCAAACCAAGAGAGAGCACGAACGCGAGCTTTTGCATAGTTGTTCTGGTGAGGAGGGGCATCCACTGATTGCCGACGAGCGCAGCGGTTTCGGATACAACCCATAGCAGGTTGCATGGACTTGTGTCGAGATGCCAAGCGGGCGCTCGATCAGGTTGGGCTGACTGGCACGGTTCTCGATGGTTTGTTGGGGCAGAATGGGTCAGTCGGCGGATCGTGGTTGCCCCGGTGGGGACGCTCCTAGGGCGTGCAGTCGTACCTTGAGCCGCATTGTGTTGGTTGGTGGCGCGGAGGCCAGGCAAAGCACTGTTCCCGTTTGTGTATCGTTTGCGCGGGCCGCCAGCATGGCTCGGCATTCGTATCACGCCCGGTACCCAATGATCCTCAACGCAGCGGACCTCCGAAACTGATGGAGAACATGACCATGTTGCACCTGCTTTCGTTGCGCACTCCGGTGCTGCTCGCCGCGGTACTCGCCGCTCCGTTGACTGCTCAGCTGCTCTCCGGAGTGCTCGTTGTGCGGCTCGGCGACTGAGTCGTCGGAGACCGGCGGCAAGCTTTATGAGTCGAAGAAGTCTTCTACTGAGTCGAACTCATCGCCGAGCTTGAGCGACTCGAACAGGCTCTCGCGAGTAATGCCTCGCTTCGCGAGCGCGTTGGTCATTGTCGACTTGTTTGACTGGGGGAGGCCCGCGACTGCATGGAGTACCGTTGTGAAATCGTCGATCAGGTAATCGAGCTTTGCGCCAGACTCCATGAGCTGCAAGGCGACGTCGATGTGTTGGTGCCTGATGGCGAGTTGCAAGGGTGGCTCATCCAGCACGCCGTGAAAGGCATCTAGGTCGGCGCCGTGCTTGATCAGAAGACGAAGGCTGCCAAGTCTGCCTGACATGCAGGCGGCATGAATTGCGGTTTCTCCGCAGTCGTTGCGGTGGTGCACGTCGACCTTGAACACTTCGAGCATGCGTTGCACTGCGATCTGGAAGTCTTCAATGACAAACCAGTGCAGCATTGGTGAGCCGACCATCGTCAGGTAGAGCACCTGCGGATCGGCCTCGAATAGGCGGCGAGCTTTGTCGAGGTCATCGACGCAGGCGTCAATGAAGACACCTGCCGGATCCGCTGCGTCATCCATCGCTTAGCGATGCACGAACTCGGCCTTCGACTTCGGGCCGTTCTTCATGAAGTTGTCGACCCCGATACGCATGTCTTCGGTGCCGCAGACTTCGCCGAAGCACTTCGCTTCAAACGGAATCGCTTCTGCGAGCGGCAACCTGGCGGCGCCCAGGATGGCCTTCTGCAGGATCTCGTCGACCTTGGTGCTGAGGTGGCCGATCTCGACTGCGGGCAGCGTCTCCGGAACGTTCTCGAGCGGCGCTTCCGACATGCGGGAGCGCTCGGCCTTGCCGTCGACCATGTCGCGGCACAGTGCGACGGCGCGACCGACGAGGCCGGACGCAACCTCTTCACGGATCAGGCCGAACGCGAGCGCCTTCTCACTGCTGATCGGCCGGCAGCCGCGCAGCATGACGTTGGCGTTTTCGATGCCGACGATGCGCGGCAGGCGAACTGTGCCACCGGCACCGGGGATGATGCCGAGGTTGGCTTCGGGCTGACCAGCGAGCACGCGCAGGCCCTTGGTCGCGATGCGCGCTTCGCACGCCATGGCGATTTCGATGCCGCCGCCGAAGGCGAGGCCGTTGAGGGCGGCGATCGTCGGCTTCTGCACGGCTTGGATCGCGTCAACGCAGACTTGCGAGCCGCGCGAGGTTTCTTCGCCCATCTTGACGCTGTCGATCTTGGCGAGGAAGCGCACATCGGCACCGCTGACGAATGCCTTCTTGCCGAAGCCGGTCAGCACGATGCCCTTGATGGAATCGTCGCTATCGCACTCTTGGAAGCGCGTGCGGATCTCTTCGAAGACGCCCTGGTCGAGTGCGTTGAGCACCTTCGGGCGGCGGATCGTCAAGACGGCGATGCCGTCCCTGTCTTCACGCAAGACGACCGGAATGTCGAATGGCTTGTTGTCCTTGCCGAGCTCTTCAATGCACTTCGGCACCGGGAACCCATCGTTGTTGGCAGCGTAGGCCACAACCAACTCGAGCGCCTTTTTGGTGCCGAGCTCGTTCATGAACGCGAACGCTGGCTTCATGTCGAGGCCGACGGCGAGGCCCATGTTGAAGTCGGCGACCGTGATCAGGCCAGCATCGACGATTTCGCCGCAGAGGCCGAAGTAGGCACCCAACAGGTTGTCGCGGATCTTCGCGGCCAATTCTTCTGGCACTTCGGGCTTCTCGCCGCGCGCCGGCACGTCCCACTTCTCGCCCTTCTGGACCTTGTCCTTGAGCGAGTCTGGCGTGCGAAAGTACGGGCCGATCTTGGTCGTGTAGTTGTCGAGGCCAACGGCGGTGATCGGGTTGCCGCCGGTCAGGTTCATCGCCGTGAACGAACCGACGCCCATGCGGAACGTCTTCTTGCAGACGACATCGATCTGCTTGGTCGTGCCGACTCCGGCTTCGGCCAGCAACGCGCAGGCGTAGAACAGACCTTCGAAGACCGGGTCGAGCGCGTAGCCGTAGCGCGACTTGACCGGGATCGGGACCTTGCCGATGGCCTCGTAGAATGACAACAGCCATTGCGTCGTGGCCTCGTCGGTGTCGGCACCGGGAACGACTTCGACGAGCAGGTTGCGCTCGGCTGGGAAGAAGTAGTGTACGACGCCGGTGCGACCCTTGTGCTTCGCGTTGGCGAAGATCACTTCGGGCTCGAGGTGCGAGCTGTTGCTGCACAGGATTGCATCCTCATCCACGAGGTCTTCGACCATGGCGAAGATCTTGCTCTTGAGTTCCTTGTTCTCCGTCGCGGCTTCGACGACCAGATCGACGCCCTTGATCGCGTCGTAGTCGGTTGTCCAAGTGATGCTGCTCGTCATCTTGGTTTGTTGCTCGGTCGAGAACGCGCCAGACTCGACGCCCTTCGCGATCTTCTTCTCGATCTTCTTCTGCCCGCTTGCCAGTGCGTCCGCACTGACGTCGACGACAATCGTCTGCACTCCAAATGGGCTCAGCACCTTGCTGAAGTACAGGGCAATGTCCGGACCGATCTGGCCCGAACCGATGACAGCGACCTTGCGGATTTCGCGACCTTGGTGACTAAAGCTCATGGTTTCCTCGTTTCAGGGCGAACAGGTTAGCGAGCCACTGGGCAGCCCGAAAGGGCGGTTTGCTCAACTAACACGTTAGTTCGCCAGGAATAGGGGGCCCCCAGGCGCCTACCGGGGCGTCTTTGAGGATCGAGGCCGCCGTCTTCCCATCCACAATAAGAGGGCTCGGACCTGCGCGCCGGACGTAACAAGCGCCAAGATGGGGCGGAACCGCTAATGCCCGAAGAGATCTACGTCAGTACCGATATCGAAGCAGATGGCCCGATCCCCGGGCCGAACTCGATGCTCAGCTTTGCGTCGGTGGCGCTCCGTGCCGACAAGACCGTGATCGATGAGTTCACGGCCAATTTGCAATCGTTGCCGGATGCCAAGCCGCACCCGCGCACGATGCTGTGGTGGGAGAGCTTTCGCGAGGCGTTGGCCAAGGCGCGCGAGAATCCTGAGGACCCAGCAGAGGTCATGCCGCGCTACGCGAAGTGGTTGCACAATCTACCGGGACGAATTGTCCTGGTTGGCCAACCGGTCGCGTTCGACTTCATGTGGATCTACTGGTATCTGCAGCGCTATTGCGACGATTCGCCATTTGGCCATTCGGCGCTCGATATCAAGACGTATGCGATGGCGATGCTGAAGAAGCCGTATCGCGATTGCGTCAAGAGTCTGTTGCCGCAGGAGTGGCAAGATCCCCTACCTCATACCCACGTCGCACTCGACGATGCTCGCGAGCAAGGTGCTATGTTCTGTAACATGCTGCGCGTCCACGGAGAGAATGCATGAAGGCTCGATTGCCACGCGGGGTGTTCCCCGGCGGTGTTCTCCCAATTGCGGCTGCGTGCCTTGCGTCGTTGGCGATGCTGCCGGCGCAGGTGCAGTGGCAGATGCAGGGCGGTCGCATGCAGTCGTCGGTGGTCGTGTCTGACGTTGTGTCTGGCAACGATCACAAGCGAACCACCAAGGTGATTGCGCCTGGTCAGCAGGTTGCGATGCAAGCTGGCGATAGCGCAGTGCACTTCGTCAGGAATGCGAACGGCAAGCCCGCGTCATTGAAGATGACGACTCCTGACGGTGCGCGCGTCAACGTCGCAGTCGATGTCGTCGAGCAGGCATCGCCAGCCATGCGTGTGATGAAGCCCTTTGGCGTCGACGCGTATGCGGGTGCCTTGGTTACGAAGGCGCGCGAGTTGCCATTTCACGTGCACACGTCCGGAACTGAGGATGCGCAACTGCGTGATTACCGCGCATCCGTGACCGTGACGAAGAGCGATGGGTGCGACACGTTCGGCATCGTTGCCCGTCATGTCGCAGACCTCGGTTGCTACCTGTTCTCGATCGATTGGCAGGCGCGCAAGATTCGGCTCGAGCGTTGGATGGGCACACACCACATGGTGGTTCGCCAGCTCGATGCGCCGTGGCTGTCGTCGCGGCACACGTTGACGCTGCAGGTCCATGGCTTTCGCATGCAGTGCTCGGTCGATGACGAAGTCGTGCTGCACTCGTTCGACGGCGCGCTTACGGCTGGTGCGCCGGGCATCGCGTGGGTCGGCCAGCGGCCGACGATCGGGCCCCTGACCGTGCAACCCGTCGCCGATCCGCTGGCCAGCGCCGCGATCGTGCAGGAAAGAACCCGAGCCAGGCTCTACGCGTCGGTGCCGGTGGCACCCGGGCACTTCGCGGTGTTGCAGCTGTCGACCGACCGTCCGCATGGGCATGTTCCTCGGACCCTGGCCGGGCTCGAGTCGTCCCTGATGCAGCCGCCAGCGGCCCCGACGGTATTGTGGGCAGACTGGCGTAACTCTCTTGGGAACAACAGTATCAGCGAGGTTGGATTCGACGGTGCCGTGACCGCCGAGATCGTCTGGCCCAACCTTGTGGGCTTGCGCGGGCAAGTGGCGCTGGCCCAATTGCTGCTCGTCTCGCCCGACGGCTTTGCCATTGTCGGTGCCACCCCACCGGTCGCATTGATCTTCTGATCCGGTAGGGTCGGACCGGTATCGTTCGGAAGTGTGCGTTACCGCTCACTCGTTGCTGGACTAGAGTGTCGCAACACCCATGGATCAGACCATCACCAAACTGTCACTGGCTGTGCTGCTCCTGGCCGCCGGTCTTTCGGCCCATGGTGGCGTCTACCGGGGTCCACCGGGTCTAGTGGCTTTCCCGGTGATGCTCCCGCCAGGCGTTCCGTCTGCACCCACGGCGCGGCCAACCGCGCCGACGCCGGCACCGATTACCGGCGCACGCGACATCGTGGCGTTTTCTCGGACCTGGCAGACGTGGTGGGAGTTCAACAAAGAGCCGTTCTTGAAGTCGCGCATCCGCGGCATCACTGGTCCGGTCACCGGGTCCGACGATTTCTATCTCGGTTCGCGCGGTGGCAACAAGGTGACGGACTTGCTGCTCGCGACTCCGCAGGATCGCACCGACCGCATCGTGCCGGCGCTGGTTGCGTTGCTCAAGGCGGAGCGCGCCAAGGACATCCAGAGCGCCTGCCTGGTGGCGCTCGGCAAGAACGGAGTCGATGCGCCTGGCGTCGATCTGGAGAAGATCATTTCGGCCCGCATCGCCCGCGACGATCAAGAAGTTCGCGAGACAGCGGTGTTGGCGCTCGGCATCGTTGGCCGACGCGAGGCGTTCGATGTGCTGTCGGACCTGTTGCTCGATACCAAAGTCGCGCGCAGGCTTGCCAAGCGTGAGAAGGTCCGCAAGCGTACTCGCGCCTACGCCGCGTATGGCCTCGGCCTGTTGGCGCGGCGAGTCGGCGACCCGCAGTTGTCGCAGAAGATTCACGACCTGCTCTGGAAGACTCTGCAGGACAAGAAGCTCAAGGATCGCGATCTGCGCACGGCCATCGTTAACGGCCTTGGCGTGATGCGCGCCGACACCAATCGCGCGGCCGACAAACGACTCGCGTGGCAGACTGCCGAAGAACTGCTTGACTGGTTCTCACAGGATCTCGGCCGGACTACCGAGAGCATTCAAGCTCACGCCGCGGTCTCCATTGGTCGCATTCTTGGTCGTGGCAAGACGCGGCTGCATCGTCGCTGCAAAGAGCGATTCGCCAGCGTGCTCAAAGGCAAGAAGCGTTACGGGCATCCGCTGGTGCAGTCGAGTGCGATTGCCCTTGGCATGCTTGCGCTGCCTAAGGAAGAGTATGCCGACGATGAGATCTTCAGCGAGGTGCTGCAGGTCCATTGGAAGAAGGGCCGCGACCAGACGGCCCGCCAACTCGGCGTGATGGCACTTGGCCGCATCGGCGGCAAGAGCAACCGCGATTGGCTTGCTAAGGCTTACGGCCGCGGCAACAAGGCGCGGGACCAGCCGTGGTTGGCGTTGTCGCTGGGTCTGCTGTGCGCACCGGCTGCCGCGAAGGGCAAGCCGGATGAGTTCATTGGCGAGATGCTGTTGTCCGATCTGGTCAAGGCCGCGGCCGATGATCAGCGCTCGGCGCTTTCGGTTGCGGTTGGCTTGACCGGTTACACGCTGGCGCCAGCCAAGATGCTGAGCCTGCTGCAGAAGCATGAAAGTGACACCCGCACTGCGGGATACATTTGCATCGGCCTTGGCCTGCTGCGTGATCCTGTTGCGACCCAGCAACTGAGCGATGTGATGGCGCGTTCGACCCGCCGCCCGTTCTTGCTGCAGCAATGCGCCGTTGCGCTCGGCATTCTCGGTGACCGCAACGCGAACGAGCAACTCGTGCGCATGCTCAAGGAAAACGACAGCGTGGCGGTGCTGGCGGCGATTGCGTCGGCAATCGGCCGGATCGGCGACCGGCGCGCGATTGATCAACTCATCACGATGAGCAAAGATCGCTCGATGTCGAAGTTGGGCCGCGCGTTTGTTGCCGCAGCGCTTGGTGGCATCGGCGATAAGGATGAACTGCCGTGGAACGTGCCGTTGAGCGTCGACTGCAATTACGCGACCGGCATGGACACGCTGACCAACGGCGCGACCGGCGTTCTCGATATCTTGTAGCTGATGGTCCGTGCTGGCTTAGCGGCCAGCACCATCGCGCAACTCTTCGACGATGCGCGACATGCCGTAGATGTGCTGCAGCGCTGTGATGATGGCGTCGGTATGCACGCTGACTGCACGCGCGACTTCCGACGTGAAGTAGAAGTCGTTCGGCAATGACTCGATGTTGCCGTCGAAGACGAGGCCGACGACGCGCAGGTTCTCATCGACGACACACGAACCGGAATTGCCGCCGACGATGTCATTGGTGCTGCTGAAGCAGACGCGCTTCGACATATCGATAGCGTCTTGTTTGTCGAGCCAGGGACCAGGAATGTCGAATGGGTAGGCGTTCCCAAACTCGATGCCGCGCCCATACAGGCCGTAGAACGTCGTCGCCCACGGCGCCAATGTGCCGTTGTATTCGTAGCCTTTGACGCGGCCGTCGGAGAACCGCAGAGTCATCGTCGCGTCTGGGCTGATGTTGCTGCCATAGACTGCATGCAAGGCCTGACCGAGGCGCGAGCCTTGCTTGCCCATGCCGCCATCGAGCAGTTCCTGGGTCTTCTCGGCGTTGCGCATCAATGGCCACAGAACCCGCGCACTGACCACACCGACATCCTTGCTCTTGAGCCACATGTCGGCCCCGATGGGGCCGTCAAGAACCTGGCGCACAAAGGCGTCGCGCCGGAGCACACTGCTATTCAGCTCGCCGATTGCAGCAGCCCAATCCGCTCCGCGCGCAGACTTGTGCTCTCCTCCGACGGCGACCAGGAATGGATCATCCGCGCGCAGCCAATTGCTGGCGCGTTCGAACTGATCGATCAACAGCGCGTGGGAAAGCGGGCTGCTGCCGCCCGCGAACGAAACTGCGAGTTCGCGCGCCTCCTTGCGGTCGTTCTCGTCGACGGTCTCGTCGAGGCACTTCGCGACGAGCAAGCCGCGTTGCATGATGCTCGAAAAACCGGGCTGGTAGAACATCGCCTTGGGTAGCAGGTCGCGTTGCTTGTCGACGAGCCGATTGATCTCACGCCACAGGTCGCCGTACTTCTTACCGAGTTCTTTGTGTTCGGCAATGGCGCCGCGAAAGTGCTGTTCGTGCTCCCGCTTCTTCAGCATCAGCGCGGGATCGTGCAGGCCATTGAGCATGCCCTTGATGGCCTTGTAGCTGTTCTGCCAGCTGAGCAGCGTCGTCAGTAGCTGCGGCGCCCGGTTCTTGAACGGTTCGAGGATCGAGATGCTGTGTTGGAGCTGTTCGACGACCATCGGATACTCAAGGTCCCGTTGCAGCGCGAGCTGCTGCATCGTCATCTGACGATTGGTGTTGCCGGGGTTGCCCGGAATGAACACGAGGTCGCCGTCTTGCGCACCGGTTTGACGCCAACGGAAGTAGTGCGCCGACGTATCTGCGGGCTTGTCGTCGACGTAGGCGCGCACGAATGAGAAGTCGATGCTCCAGCGCGGGTAGGTGAAGTTGTCGGGGTCTCCGCCGTAGTGCGCCGTTTGCAAGTGTGGCGCGACGACGAGCCGAAGATCATCCCAAATGCGGTAGCGGTAGAGTTGGTAGGCCGCGCCCTGGTAGAGGGCCACAACCTCGTGCATGTGGCCAAGGTGTTGTTCGTCGGCAGCCACGGTAAGCGCCTCGATATTGGCCTTGCGCTTGCTTGCCGCAGTGACGTCGTCGTCCGTTGCGGCGATGCCAACGTGCACCTTGCTGGTCACGTCATCTTGCGCGATCAGCTGATGCACCGTCAGCTCGGGGATGCGCACTTCATCTTCGAGCGATGTCGCGGCAAAGCCGTTCTTGACCCAGTCCTTGGGCCCTTGCACTTGCGCAACCTGGTCTCGCACGCAGTGGTGGTTGGTCATGATCAGACCCTTGGGCGACACGAACGACGCCGAGCACCATGGGTTGTCGCGTTCACCCAACCGCAAGGCGCCGAGTCGCAACGAGTCCAGCCACTTCTGGTCTGGCTTGAACCCATATTCCTTCTCCAGATACGCAAGTGGCGGGTTCTCAAACGTCCACATCTTGCCGAGGGCAAGATGGTCGACCGGCCGCTGCGCAAGAACGGAGGCGCTCAGCAGCAACGCTGCGAGCAACGCGAAAGGCAATCGTTTCATCGAGCCGGCAATCTAAGACGTTCGCCTGCCGGTAGGACAAAAAAAGAACTGCTTCGCCGCCTTCGCCTAGCGGCCGACGCCGCTAGTACCCGGGAGAAGCGCGTCGGTCAAGCCGAGGTAGGGATCGCTCAGATCGGTGTCGAGCAAGTCTTCAAACATCGGGTGCTTCCACTGACCTGGCGTGAGTGCCCGACTACTTGCCGCAAGCATCTCGTGCACGCGCGGACGAACGAGCGATCGATTGTTCATCGAATCGAGTTCGACCATGCGGCGTCCGAAGGCTTCGGGCGAGAGTTGTTCGCGTTCTTCTCCTGCGACGAACTCTCTGCGGATCTGCTGGGAGCTGGCGGGGAACTTGCTGACGTCGCGAAGCGGCGCGTGAGCGTTGAAGGTCCCTGCAAGCTTCGGCGTCTTGGCTTTGACCTCAATTCGACGCGGCGGCTGCAGCAGCCCAAAGCGCACTGGGCTCTCAACAACTCGCTTGGACAGTGTCGTCGAGCGGCCGTCGGACTTCTTGACGTTCGGGTCTTGGCGTGGCGGGCGGTTCTTGTGGAAGGCCACCAATGCCAGGTCGGACATGCCGGCCTGGTTGCCTTGCAACAGATCCACAGCGAGCTTCGCCTCCAGGAGAAAGTCCTTCGGCGTGTAGACCCCGGGGAAGGCATCGACGACGCAGCCATCTGGTCGGCACAAGTAGATGACGGTGTTGCCGCCAATCGTTCGCTTCAGCGTCTTGCCGTCGGCAAACGCGATCGTGACCTTGGCTGTGTCCTGGACGGACTCCCAGCACGGCACGAGATCGTCACGCAGCAGCGTTTGTATCGACGGATCTGAAAGCAGCACGGCTTTCAGGGTGCGTGCATTCGTTCAACACAACTCGTCGTCGAGTTTGCCGAACAGGTGCAGCAGGAAGATGCCCTTGCCTTCGCGAGTTGCGCGGGCCTTGGCATCGTCGATGGATGTTTCCCAGGTAATGTCCGGGTGCGTATCGGTGGTGGCTTCGGGAGCCACCGCGAATGCGCCAAACAGCAGCGCCGAGACGGTAGTTAGAATCTTCATGAGTTTGCTCGTTCATGCGGCCCATTCCGCATGCAGGACCTTAGACGGACAACTCCGCGAGGTTTCGTCAGCGAGTAGTAAGGCCCACGCACCGTGCGGAATCGCTAGCGCTTGCTCTTCAGCCCACTGGCCTACGCCGCCCCTGGGGGTGGCAGGCAGGTGCAGAAAAGTTCGCTTGCGGCCCTACGGGCGCACGAGGGCGCGACGAAAGCACGTGAAGTTGCCGGTCGCGATGCCACTCAGCGGCCTTACTTCGTTTTTTCTCGATGCAGCTGCAACGCGACCCATGCGCGAGGCGTAGTAACTGCTGAGAAGGCTGCGCCGGATCAACTCCAAACCCTTCCCTTGAAATGAAGCCCGCGCGCAGCCTTCTCGATGTTTGTACGGACATCAACTTCGGCCATCGATACTTTCGAGGGCGTCATTCGCGCGTGCCCGGATGCGCACTGGGCGGTGGGCAAGCCACAGCGTCAGCCGTGGTACCTCGCGTTCCACACGTTGTTCTGGCTGGATCTGTACCTGTCAGAACAGGCTGAGTCCTACCGGCCGCCAAAGCCGTTCACGCTCGGCGAACTGCAACCAGACGTGTTCCCAGACAAGCCGTATCGCAAGGGGCTCTTGCTCTACAACATGCGCCACGTACAGCATCACGCAGCACAGCTCAACTACCTGATCCGTGACGCTGCCGCCGAACCTGCGTCGTGGGTGATGCGAGCGGATGGCTTGCCCGAAGATCCCAACTAGGGGATCCCAATTGGCGGACGCCTGTTAGTTAGGCGCGATCGTCGTGCGAAGGTTGCCGACCTGGATGGTGGATCGCTTGTCAGCAATCAGTGGCCGCGGTGAACCGATCACCCACAGATCGTCGGCGATGATTGTGCCGCCAACGCTGTAGCGGGTGTTCTTGCGGTAGAGGTTGACCCCGGTCTGGCAGTCGACGAGCTTCGTCATCGAGTCAACGTGGGCCACGCTTCGGTCCTTGACCTCAATCCCGGTCACGCACCGCTCGAACTTCGACCTGTAGAGATGCAGTGTCGTTGCCTCGCCGACCGAGATGCCCTTATCACCCGTGTCGTGGAAGTGGCAGTCGGTGACCTCGACCTTCGACGTCATCAGGTCCAAGCCGTCGTTGCCGCTGTGATGGAATACGCAGGATATGATGAGCACGTCTTCGGTGATGTCGATATCGAATGCGTCACTGCGTGCCCCTTCAAACTCGCACTCGCGAACCTCACCTCCGGTCACGTAGCCGAAGTGCAGCGCGTCGTCACCAACGTGGTTCTTGCCGATGTAGCAGTTGCGCAGCTGGATGTCCTCGGTGTCGATGATGCTCACCATGCCAGTGCGCAATACCATGCGGAGTTCGGCAGTCGAGCCGTCGCGCCATTCGCAGTGTGTGAAGCGGCTGCCCTTGGTACCGATGCCATGTAGGGCGAACACCCCCCACGGCTTGCCTGCAACTGCCGGCAGCACGCGAATTGGTTCGGTGGCCGTGCCATTGGCAAGGACCTTGCCACGAATCTCGATGCTGACATCGGGGCCAAGGCGGATCGTCGTACCGGGCTTGATCTCAAGCGTGGTCCGGCGTTCCACCGTCATGTTTTCGTTGATCAGAACCTCACCTGGACCAATCACCAAGTTGTACGCCGGGATCGGCAGCGGCAGTTCCCATGGGTGGAGCGAGACCGTTGGCTCTTGGTCACCGAGTTCGCGAACCTCTTGCACCTTGACGTTCGCCCCGGTCACTGCATTGACGGCTCGAATGTTCACGGATTCGATGCGCCCCGAGGATGGTCGCACAAAGTACGTGTAGCGCAGTGATGATGGAATCAGTGCGAACGGGCCGAACTGTGTTACCGCCCGATACTCGGGCCCCTTCTTTTGGCCGGGCAAGACGAGTTCATCCAGCTGGAAGCGTGCGGACCCCTTACTGGTTTTGACGGTCGCTATCGGCCGCTCGTTGGCGTCGACAACGCCGTTGCGATTGCGGTCTTGAATGAGCTCAACGGATGTAGCGTTGGTCGAGACCGTGAGTTCCCGCAGCTGTTGGCCGACGAGTCCGGAACTCTTCAGCGCGATGGTTGCGACACCTTTGCTTGGCAGCGTCGTCGTCATCTGCAGCACGCTGTCGGCCAAGCGCTTGTGCAACCAAGTGTGCCGTCGACGATAGCCGAGTTTCTTGTCTTCGATGCGCTTGTCCAGGTCGTCCATGCTGAAGTGAGCACAGTGAGTCTCGGCAAGTCGCAGGTGCTGCGTGCCGTTGTGTTCACGGACATCTCGGAAACCATCTGACGCAAGGGCACGGTGGATCTTGGCAATGGCCGTGTCGATACGGTTGGCCATCTCCTCGGGCGGCAACTGCTTCATGAGATCGTAAAGCTTGCGCTGGATACCGAGTTCGAGCTCTGGTTGTTCTCGAGTCCGAATCAGCAGCGGATTGAGAACCTGATCCAAGCCAGAGAGGCGGTGGTACGTAGCCCACCAACCCAAGTCCCATTCCATGGGCTCGAATCGCCCCTTGTAGGGATCGAAGTAGATCTTGTGATTGTGGTCTGAGTCGTGATGGTGCCCACCCAGCAGGCGGTCGAGCGCGGTGTGCGTCGCGAACTTGTCGAGGTCGAAGAACTCGTCAGCAAACGCCCGGAACGCGATAGGGTCGGGGTCGTTGATGGCGGCGATGAACGCCGTGATGTCCGCGCGGTTGTGCAGCTGCTCGGCGTTACGTGACGAGATCTTGTTCCAGTACTTCTGGTCGACAAACACCTGCGGTTGGTTGTTTTCGTCAAAGCCGCTGTGGTCAACACCATCGCCGCTGTAAAGGCTGCCTGGCATCCGTCGGAAGCGCCGAAGCAGTGACTCATCGGCGACATCTTGCCAGTTGAATACTCCGGCATACGCGCCGTTGACGAAGAACTTGACCGGCCGCCAATCGGGAGCCATCAATCCCATGTCGACCGCGATGCGGTTCGCCATAAAATCTTCCAGCATGGGCGTGGTCGTGTTCTTGATCGTGATGAGTCTGCGGTCGCGAATTGGGTCCTTGGCCTTGGTCTTGATCTTCCAGGACTTTTGTGGGTACAGCCAATGCCAGTGGCTATCGCCGACGTAGCGAGCCTTTACTCGATGGTCCTCGCCGTCAACCTCAAGCTGGGCAGGGTAGTACTTCAACTTGCCGCTTGCCGGTAGGTTGCGGTTCAGCTCGCTGAGGTGCCGCCCGTCAATGGTCAGGTGGACCTCTTCAAGTCCGTCGTCGACCAGAGCTGGAGCCAGAGTCAGATCGAGGCTTCGGTTGAGTTCTAGTTGCGTGAAGTAGCGCCACTGCGCGATGTCGAACGGTGGCGATCTCTCTGCCTCGTAGCGGAAGTTCAGGTTGCGTTGGTATTGAGCCCAGCCCTGGTGTGCGACCCATACCATGATGAGCTGAAGCGGCAAGGCCAGCCACAGTGCATATGGCAGAGGCAGCTTCCACAGACGATGTAGGCCAGAACTCATTTGCGGCAGCACTCAGTTGGGCGCTGCGGTCGTGTGCAGCTTGCCGACGTGGATGGTGGATCGCTTGTCGGCAATCAGTGGCTGGGGCGAATTGATGACCCAAAGGTCGTCGGCGATGATTGTGCCGCCGTTCGTGTACCGCGTGTTCTTGCGGTTGAGGTTGACGCCGGTTTGGCAGTCGATCAGTCTCGTGTTCGAGTCAACGTGCGCAATACTCTTGTCCTTGATCTCAAGGCCGATGACGCAACGTTCAAACTTGGAGTTAAGGAGATGCAGTGTCGTTGCCTCGCCGACCGAGATGCCTTTGTCGCCCGTGTCGTGGAAGTGGCAGTCGGTGACTTCGACCTTCGACGTCATCAGGTCCAAGGCGTCGTTGCCGCTGTGATGGAACACGCAGCCGATGATGCGCACGTCTTCGGTGATGTCGAGATCGAACGCGTCACTGCGCGCGCCCTCAAACTCGCACTCGCGAACCTCCCCTCCGGTCACGTAGCCGAAGTGAAGCGCGTCGTCACCGAGGTGGTTCTTGCCGATGTAGCAGTTGCGCAGCGTGATGTCCTCGGTGTCGATGATGCTCACCATGCCGGTGCGCAACACCATGCGGAGTTTGGCAGTCGAGCCGTCGCGCCATTCGCAATGCGAGAAACTGCTGCCCTTGGTACCTTTGCCGTGCAGGGCGAACACCCCCCATGGCTTGCCCTTGGTCGTGGGCAGGAATCGAATGGGCTTGTCGGCTGTACCTTTGGCGGTGATCTTGCCCCGAATCTCGATACTGATATCCGGTGCCAAGCGCATGGTCGTGCCTGGTTGGATCGTGATGGATGTTTCACTGCCGAAGAGTACGTTTCTGTCGATCGTGACCTCGCCCGGGCCAAATTCCACTGTGCTCTCCGGTGGCGGTGGCGGCAGGTCCCACGGGTGGAACGAGATGTTTGGCTCCGGGTCACTTAGTTGGCCGACGACCTCAACGGTTACTTCTTCACCTGTGACAGCGTTGTTGGCGCGTAACTCGACGGAGTCGATGCGCCCGACTGACGGGCGCACGAAGTAGCTGTAGCGCAGTGAGGATGGAACGAGCGTGAAGGTGCCGAACATCGACGGATGTCCGCGCGTTGCAGAGTCCTTCTTGAGCCCAGGCAACACCAGTTCTTGCAATGCGAAGACTGCAGCACCGTCGTTCGTCTTGACCCTGGCGATCGGTTGCTCGTCGGGGTCGATGACCCCGTTGCGGTTGCGATCCCGAATGAGGTCGACGAACGGTGCGCTGGTTGTTGCAGTGAGTTGGCGCAGCTGTTGGCCGACCAGCCCAGAACTCCGCAGGTTCAGCGTCACGGTGCCCTTCACGGGTGTCGTTGCCTGTAACTCTAGTGCGCTGTCTGCGAGTCGTTCGCCGAGCCACTTGTACCGCTTGAGGTAGCCGAGCTTGAGGTCGTAGACGTCTGCTTCGAACTTCGTCATGCTGAAGTGGCAGCTGTGTATTTGCCCGAGCCGTAGCATTGACGTGGACGTGTGTTCTCGCACATCACGAAAACCATCCGCTGCGAGCGCCCGACGGCCCATGGCCGCGGCGCGATCGATGCGTGCGTCAATTTCATCTGGTGGGTAGCGCTGACACAGATCCAACAGCGCCCGTTGGATGAGGAGTTCGAGCTCAGGCTGTTCGCGAATACGAATCAGCATCGGATTAAGACACTGGTCGAGCCCGGCTATCCGGCCGTAGCTCAGCCACCATGCCAAGTCCCATGCGATCGGTTCGAATCGGCCCTTGTAGGGGTCGAAGTAGATCTTGTGGTTGTGGGTGTAGTCGTGATGTTCCCCACCCAGCAGGCGATCAAGTGCTGTGAACTTGGCGAACTGCTCAAGGTCGATGTGATCGTCCGCGAACGCTCGGAAGGTCTTGGGGTCGGGGTGGTTGATCATGACGATCAACGCCTCGATATCCGACCGGTCCTCAAGTTGGTCGGCGTTGCGCGACGCGACCTTTGGCCAGTGCTTTTGGTCGCTGAATAGCTGGGAGACACCGTCTTGGTCGTAGGCTGAATCGGCAACTCCATCGCCACTGTAGATGCTCCCGGGCATCCGGCGGAATCGGCGCAGGACCGACTCATCGGCGACGTCCTGCCAGTGGAACACTCCGGAGTAAGCGCCGTTTACGAAGAGCTTGACCGGCCTTACATCGGGGACAATCAGCCCGATTTCGGCGGCTATTTGGTTGGCGACGTGGTCTTCGAAAACCGGTGTTGGCGTATTCTTGATGAAGAAGACCTTGCGGTCGCGAATGGGGTCGCCCGACCTGGTCTTGATCTTCCAGGACTTCTGCGGATACAGCCAGTGCCAGTGGTTGTCACCGACGTAGCGCGTCTTGACGCGGTGGGTCTGGCCGCCGAACTCAATCTCCGCGCGGTAGTACTTTGACTTGCCGCTCTCCGGCAGGTTGCTGTTGAGGCTGCCGATATGGCGTCGGTCGATGGTCAGCCGGATTTCTTCGACTCCGTCGTCAACTACGGGCGGAGCGAACGTCAGATCGATGCTTCGGTGGAGCTCCTTCTGGGTGAAGTAGCGCCACTGCTCAAGGTCGAACGGCAGCGCTTGCTCGGCTACGTAGAGGTAGTTGTGATTGCGCTCGTACTGGACCCAGCCCCGGTGCCCGACCCAGATCATGATGAGCTGGAGGGGTAGCGCCAGCCACACTGCGTAGGGCAGTGGTAGCTTCCAAAGTCGGTGCAGCCCGGTGGTCATGGAGCGTTCTTATCGGCGATTATGGCCGGAGCATTTCACCAAGGCTGGCCGATTGCCGAAAAGGATACAGGGCAATCCCAAAGTCGCGACACTGTGGCGCCTTTGGCATGTGCTCCGGATGGTCTCATCGGCCACTTGCCTGGATGGCAAGTCCATTCCATGCTTTTCCCCCCAGATCTCCCAGTAGCGTTCCCGCAATGATCACTGTACTCGTCCGCCCTCAGGGCACGCTCGAATCCGTTCTTCAGGACAGTGCCAATTCGATCGGCGACTTCACGGGAGTCTTTTCAATCTGGGATATCGCCATTGTGCTTTGCCTGTCGTTCGGCCTCTCGCTGATCATCGGTAAGACCTACCAGGTGACCCACAAGGGCATCTCGTACTCGCAGGGCAATGTGCAGACCTACGTGCTGATGGCGGTCGTGATTGCCGTGATCATGCTCGTCATCGGTAGCAACATCGCGCGCGCCTTCTCATTGGTTGGTGCTCTATCGATCGTGCGTTTCCGGAACGCAGTCAAGGAGAGTCGGGATGTTGGCTTCGTGTTCTGGGCGATGGCAGTTGGGATGTCGTGCGGCACTCGCTTCTACTTGATGGCCGTGTTCGCGACGGTGGTGATCGCCGTGTTCGTGTTCACGATGCACTACTTCAACTTCTTCGCTCGGACCGTTCGCGAGCGCATCCTCTTGGTGGAACTGGATTCGGAAGCCAACCCAGAAGACTTGTTCGGTGAATTTTTCGGAAAGATCTTCCACGAGCACTACCTGATCAGCATGGAATCACTTCCTGGATCCGGCAATCTGCAGTTGGCTTACAGCACGACGATTCACGGCAAGTTTGATTCCGGCAAGTTCCTGCAGCAGGTGCGAGAGCTGAACGGTGACCTCAAGGTCAGCCTGATCGAAGGGCAGCAACAGATTGATCTCTAGGTCGCCGCTAGCATGAGCTTTCGTCCACCGTCTCTCGGCTTCCTCTACTTGGTAGCGGCAGTCGCCTGCTTCATCGGATTCTTCGCATACATCATGCGTCCGATGTGGTGGGAGCTAGAAAGTGAGGAGCAGCGCAATCTGGCCGAGGCAGCCTACTTGGAGCGAATTGTCGACGGTGCTCCCAAAGGCAAGCAAGCTCCGTGGCTGACCGACTCGCTGCGCATGTACGTAGCCGGTCAGGACCTGGCCGCCGCTGCTCGCGTGGTGGCCAAGGCCGATCAACTCGGAATCACGTTGGCACCTAACGTTCTCGTCGAGGTCTTGCCCAAGACGTGCTGGATCGTTGGTGCGCAGGAGGACCGGGTGCTCCGTGCGAAGCAGTCTGCGGCGGTCTATTTGCGCAACGACAGCGATCAGGAGCAGGTCGTGCGAATGTGTTGGACCTCGATGCGGAACGGCCAGGGTGCGGTTCGCGCGGTCGATGAAGAATGGCAGTTGTTTGACCTGAAGAGGGGTGAGGAAGCGATCGTGGAGCGTGTTGTGCCGCCTAAGAGCGCCGTGTTGCTCGAAGTTCGCGTCGCTTCGCAAGTATCGGAGGACCCTAGTACCAATCTCGGGATGCGATTAGTTCGTGCTGAGGTGCAGTCGTGATCAAGCGTTTCAACCGTTACGAGATCAAGTACTCCATCCCCGTCTCGGCGTTGGCGGTACTCAAGAAAGATCTCGAGTTGTTCCTCGGTAGGGATCCGCATGCCAGTGAGTCGGGCTTCTACTCGGTCGCCTCGCTGTACTTCGATACGCCCGATCTGGACTGCTATCGCAACAAGCTCGATGGCTTGCTGTTTCGACGCAAGCTGCGCATTCGCGTCTACCCAGAGCAGGATAACGGCATGGCGTTTGTCGAGATCAAGCAGCGCGTCAATCGCACGGTGCAGAAGCGTCGATTGCCGATGACGCTGAAGGATGCCTACGCGATGTGTTCTGGCGCCACGCACTTCAAACTCAGCGAGGCGGATGACCAGGAGATTGCCGACGAGGTGCACTTCTTGGTGATGGCGTTGCGCCTCAGGCCGAAGAACGTGATTGCCTACACGCGTCAGGCTTACGTCGGGCACATGGTCGATCCGGGGCTGCGTTTGACGTTCGATACGTTAATCCGAACTCGTCAGGCGGACTTCGATCTGGAAGTGCCCAAGAAAATGCACATCGCATTCCCGGCGAACATGGCAGTCATGGAGATCAAGGCCAACGAGCGGGTGCCGCACTGGCTCATTGGCTTGTTGGCCAGACACCAGTGCACCTTGACGCGCATCAGTAAGTACTGCAACGGCATTGCGGCGATCGCCAAGCGCAACATGTTGAAGAGGACCATAGTGTAGTAGATCGCTTGGCACGGCATTGGCGTTTGGCAGGCAAGCCGCTGCTAGACTGTTCCACATGCCCTCCTCTCGCTTGCTCGGCCTGTTGTTTGCGTCGGCCTGTGTGGCAATGACGCTGCTGCAGTGCAGCGACAACTCGTCCACAGCGAAGAGCAACCAGGCTGTTGCCGCACTGCCGGCGCGAGTGGGATCTCAGGTTTGTCGAAGCTGCCATCGGCAACTGCACACCGCCTATCACAAGACGGTTGCGATGGCGCGCTCCTTCTATCCCATGACTCCGGCTGCCGAGGTGGAGAACTGGCAGAGCAACAACACCTTCCATCACGCTCGCTCGGGCTTGTTCTTCAAGATGGAGCGTCGGGGGGATCGGTACTACCAGAAACGGTGGCGGTTGGACCCGGATGGCTTGTCGAGTCACGAGTTTGAACGTGAGATCACTCACGTGATGGGGTCCGGCAACAACGTGCGGACGTACGTGCACTACACCACGGATGGCATGGCGACCCAGCTACCGGTGTCGTGGTACGCCGAGACCAAGACGTGGGCAATGAGTCCTGGCTACGACCAGGATCTGCACGGGGACTTCAGCCGCGGCATCGACCACGGTTGCATGTTTTGCCACAACGCGTATCCGAGCGTTCCCGAAGTGGATGCGACAGGAACGACCTACCTGGGTGCCTTGCCGGCTGGCATCGGCTGTGAGCGCTGTCACGGCCACGGTGGCGATCACGTGGACCTGGCAGAAGGGGACTCCGCCACCATCGAGGACATTCGCGAATCGATCGTCAACCCAGCACGGCTGGACCCGAAGCGGGCGATGGACGTGTGCTTGCAGTGCCACCTCGAAACGGCCGTCAACTCGGCCTTGCCTCATTCGCTGCGTCGCTTTGATCGCAAGATCTTCTCGTTCCAACCTGGCGAGGCACTCGAGGATTTCCTGCTGCCTTTCGACTCACCCGAGTTGGATGAAGACCGCTTCGAGATTGCGCACCATGGCTATCGGTTGATGCAGTCGCGCTGTTTCGAAGCCAGCAATGGTGCGATGACATGCACGACCTGTCACAACCCGCACGCGACACCGGATGCTGAGAATGTGCAGCAGCACTTCCGCGAGCGGTGCTTTCAGTGCCACAAGCTCGACGACTGTTCTACCGAACACATGGCGCCAGAGGGGCAGGATCTCGCCATCGCGAAGGATGACTGCATCACTTGCCACATGCCGAGGCGCCGAACGATCGACGTTGTGCATGCGGTGATGCGCGACCATCGCATTGTGCGTCACCTGCCCAAGCGCGATCTGACCACACGTCTCGAGGAGAACCACACGAGCTACAAGGGCGATCTGACGTTCTTCTTGCCGCAGACTGCGCCCAAGGGACCCGAAGGCGACCTCTACCTCGGCACGGCCTACCTGCAAGGAGGCATTCACGTGCAGCGCGGCATCGACCTGATCGAGAAGGCCATCAAGAACGGTGCCCCGCCAGCGGCGACGCCCTATCGCATGATTGGACTCGCGAAGACCAGGCTGAAGGACTACGCCGGCGCCGTGGCGGCCTTTGAGCAGGCCGTTGCGCTGTTGCCAACAGATGTCACGTCACGGTCGGAGATGGCCGCGCTCATGATGATGATGGGGCGCACGGATGACGCCGACCAGCACTTCAAGTTGGTGCTTCAGATTGCGCCCAGCCACCCCGACAGCCTGGTTGGTTTGTCTCGCCTCGCGGCCAAGAAGTCGGATACCGCAACAGCACGGCGGTTATTGGAGCGGGCGATCGAGGCGGCGCCCGAACACATCCAGGTTCGCAACATGATGGCTCGGCACTTACTCACCGCCGGTGATCGAGATGGTGCGCGCAGACAGTTTGAGCAGATCTTGCGCCTGTCACCCAAGGATACCAATGCGCTATTGCAGTTGGGCTTTCTCGCGCACGCAGCGAGGGCTTGGCGCGAGACGCTGCTGCGGGCAAGAGAAGTGCTGGCGATCGATCACAACAACGAGCAAGCGGCTTTGCTGGCTGCTGTGGCTTATGCGACAGCACCAGACCCGACGCTGCGCAACGGACCCGCTGCGCTGGATCTCGTGCAGCGTGCCCTTCGCGGTCAGAAGAACGCTGCTCCTACGGTGCAGCTCATCGCCGCGGCAGCGCATGCTGAATGCGGTGAGTTTTCGGAGGCGATCCGCATTGCCAATGCTGCATGGCGGCTGGCGCAATCGAGCAACAACGCGGCGTTGATGCAGCAGATCTCTGCCCGCATCAAGTCGTACCGCGGTAACAAGGCTTGGTACGAGCCAAAGTAGCGGGCTAGTCGATTCGATCGAGCCGCGCAACCAACTCGACGTGGTCGGTGTGTGGGAATAGATCACACAACCGCATCGCCGTCAGTTCGTAGCCGTTGGCCGTCAGCGTCTTGATGTCCAACGCCATCGGATCGGGGGCGCAGGCCACGTAGACCAAACGCTTCGGCCGGCTGGCCAGGACCTTGTCGACACCGGTGCGTCGCAAGTCGGACCGTGGCGGGTCGACGACCATCAGGTCCGCGTCGGTCGGCAGCTTGAACTTGGTGAACGACGCACGCTGCACCTTGAGTTGGGGCAGATTGTTGTCGATGG
>JAPYTD010000155.1 GCA_029936315.1 Planctomycetota bacterium
TGCCGCGCCGGCGACCGTGCTCGTCGGTAAAGACCTCCCAATGCGTCTCTCCCGTGTCCACCACAGCGTGCTCGTTGAGCTCAAGCGCCATAGGGAGCTGTGGGTGCGCGCGGTACACACTTAGCCACGAAGCTGCTTGCGGCGCCACCAGCCGAACACCGACCTCGAGGATCAAGAAGCAGACCAGGCACACAACGGCTAGTAGAACGAGCTTGATCAGGAGTCGGCGACGCCGATGCGCCTTTGCGCGGCGGGGCTGTGGTGAGTGCATTGGATTTCGTCGCCTGACTTTCGATCGGCCCTTCGGGTCATCTGTCTCCAATTTGCAGGTGAAAACAGCTTCTTGATTGAAACTAACCGTGGCTGGCAAATTGACCTACTACGAGCTAAGGAACATTCAGCCTCGGTGCGTTGGCTATCCCGTAACGCCGTCACTTGCGACGAAAGAGTGACCGTATGAACATCAAGATCGACTGTCGTGCGGCTCCGTTGGTAATTAACCGACGTAGCTGAGCTACAAGGAAACGCAGACTTGTCCACGCGAGATCGAAGACATCCCAAGGCCGAGGCCAACTGTTCCGCATCTCGTAGCCCAGGTGCCGCATGGGGTCGCCCGCGATCTTCTCACAAATCCACTCCTCCAACTTCGTAAGGCCCTCTCGCTTGGTGCCCTTGAAGGATGTGTTGCCTTCGGTTCGCTGCACATCGCCACGGAAGGTTGCCCCCAAGAATTTGGCCAACCGTTTGGCTTCGGCGTTGGGATCGGCGATGAGCTCCTCGAACTTCACGATCAGAATCCGCTCTCCAATGCGTTTTCGAATCGATTGCGCAGCTTTGACTGACATGCGCCAGTAGTAGGCATAAACTAGGGGGTGATACTCTGCGGGCTTTCCATCTTCGCCAGCGACGAACTTCTTAGAAGCCATCACGTTCCGGGGGTCGCGAACGAGAAATACGAACTGCAATCCCGGAAAACACGTGAGCAGTTCATCGGCGTTCATGAAATCTTGAGGAGCCTTGTAGCCCCAATGCTTGCAACCGTGGTGCCGCGCCAAACGTGTCAGCCACTCCTCTAGCAGGCCATCCCACGTGACAGGTTTGTCGCGGAAGGTCGTCAGGAGCGCTTCCTCGAACTCGTCGACTTCTTCCCACTTGCATTGAGGCCGCGAAAAACTCGCCCAGCGGATGCGGGCGCGAAGCTGCCAGCCCAGGAAGCCCACCAGATTCTTCAGCTGCTCATCGTTGAGGTCTCCACTTGCGCCAACCGACTTTGCCTGTCTCAGCAGAAATAGATCATCGAAGATGTACCAGTTATCGATCTGTGAAAGTACGTGGGCGAGAAATGTGCTGCCGCTTCGCGGCAGTCCAACAACAATGACCGGTGCCGTGCGTTCGCTGGCGCTGACCACCGGGGTAAGCGAGTAAAGGGGGCCATGCGTATCCGCACTCATCGCACGAGCTCCGCCAACGTTCTTTGCCGCGCCTTCGGTGCCGCTAGGTTTGTGGGCCTTTCTATGTGCATTCCACCGTTGGAGCTTGGGCGGCTGCGCCGCATCCGCATTGGTTTTGCAACCGCCGCCAGGAGTGCGCCCTCAATAAAGGACAAGTCGAGGGATTCAGACAGCGTGGGCAGCATATAGAGCCCGATGAGCGGACTCAAGTCGGTCCTTGAGCGATGCCACGGTTCGGTCGAGATCGCACAGCTGGCCTTGCCCCGATTTCGCGGACACGGGGTTAAGTGAGATCGCACAAGAGCAGCTGCGGCGAGAATGGCGGCAAAGGAACTCACCTGGCGGCGGAATTCCTCACGTCATGAATCTCTACTTGCGGTCGCGTGAACGCAACCATGCCGAATGCTTATCGGATGACCGGTCGCGGGGCTCTATTACATTCTCTCGATGCACTCCCCCGGCGGCGGTGCGCGGCTGGAGAGGGGTGCGGCATGTAACACGTTCTGGCTGAGCCTGACCGGTGACAGCGACACGCAATGGCGAGGCACGACTCAGCCCGCCCGCGATCAGGACGTAGACCGGCGTCTTGAAGCCGTTGGCTAGACTATCGATCAGGTACATCATGACAATCAAGCCGCAGACGAACACCTCCGGAGCAATGCGGCGGCGCCAACGAGACGCAAGCCCGAGTCCCCGCGCCGCCGGAATCCACAGGCTACTGATCACTCCAACGAGCCCGGTCAGCCCATTGAGGCTCACCGCATAGATCCACAAGCTGTCAGGGACGGCATACAATTTCCCAGTGCCCGACTCTCCCAACACGTGAGTGTTGAAGCCCCAGGGACTCGCCCCAAACAACGGGTTGCGCCAGAACCGGTCGAGCAGCGCACCCTCGTTCGTGAATCGGAACTGCAGTGACGAAGCGCGCTCGGTGGAAATCAGCCCCGCCGCATCGACGAGCACTTGCTCAAGCAAACCGTCACCAATCAAACGCAAGGTGAGGTAGGCCAGAATCGAGACCATGATGCTGAGCCGCAGCCAACGAGCCGCAGGAACGGCCAACAACAGCAAGCCCAGACTGCCCAGTATGATGGCCCCAGTGGACTTGGATAAGATCCATGCCACAGCGATCAATGCCACCAACCACCCCATCGAGACACCACGGGCGCGTCGCACACGCAGGAGCCACCAAAGCCCTGCACCCGCCACCATAGCAGTAGCCATCCACAGAGACGTTTGCAGCCCATGGTCCATGAAGACCACCGGCCTGAAGCCGCCACCGCGTTTCGTCTGGTCGAATGCACCAAGCTGAACGCCGTAGAACCAATACTGGAACTGCGGGCTCATACGCACCTCGATCAGGCACAGCGGCACGTAAGCGAGCCCACCGAGAAACACGGCCCACAGGCAGTCACGCAGGGCTTGGTGCGACCGCAGATACATGGCGCCGACAAAATAGGGCGCACCCCATTGCAGCGAGCGGTGCATGAGTGCCGAACACGCATCGTAGAGACCGTGGTCATTGGTAAGCGATGAGATCGGCGCCGCAAACAGCCACAGCACCACGGGCACATCGACCCACGCAGGCCGGAAGCGGAACACCTCCCTGGTATCGAACAGCAGAACCCCAAGGAGCAGCGCTAGCCCAACCGCCTGTCGCTTGTCCCAGGGCCAGTCCCCAACCGCGCTACGCGGAACCGGCAGGAGCAAGAAGCCTCCCACGATTACGACCAGGACCGCGATGTGCGGCCGGAGCGATGAGAACGCCATCAGCGCGACGGCGACCCACACCAGTATGGCGACCTGCCCCATGGTCATGTCGAGACCTTCCGCGACTCCGTCGCTGTCTCACGCCGCATCCGCAACTCGCAATGTGGACACGTCGGAGTGCAACCCCTTCGTTTGGCCACTGCCTGATCATGGCCCGGATCGAACATCACGACTTCCTCGCGAACAGCATCTTGACTTCACGCCACATGGGCAACAAGAGCGGTAACCACAACAACGTATCTACCAGGAACACCCCGAGACACTGCGACCACGGAGCATACCCCCAGGAGGTCATGACCTGGACCACGCCCCAACCCGCGACGGACGTCACCGCAAACCACAAGGAGAAGCGAGCATCCACTCCGAGAGCACCGAGCCCAACGCCACGACTTGCCCAAACCGCCGCGACATACGGCAGAACATCGGACAAGGCGTAGCCCACAACGGCCCCGGGGAAATCCGCAATCTGGAACCCGGCTGGGATCAAGATCACCATGCCCATCAGCTTCGCAAGGGACGCGTAAGACGCCAAGCGAGGTAGCCCCATGGCAACCAAGGCAGACGAACGACTGCCCTTCAAGACGGCGCCGAACCAAGCCCCCCCGGCGATCC
>JAPYTD010000067.1 GCA_029936315.1 Planctomycetota bacterium
CCGGCAAGGACGGCATCGCCATGCTGCCCTATCTGTGCGGCTTGATCGTCATGGGCGCGTTCGGCGCCAAAATGCGCACCCCGTGACGGAAGCCATGAATGCCCGTCAGCAGCGAGAAGCGCGACGGCGTGCAAGTGGCGGCAGAGCAGTGTGCATCGGTGAATCGCAACCCAAGCGACGCGAGGCGGTCGACGTTCGGGGTTGGGATCTTCTTGGCGCCGTAGCAACCGACGTCCGCATACCCGACGTCGTCACCATAGATGATCACCACATTCGGGAGCTTCGCTTGGTTGTTGCTACTCGCATCTTGAGCACCAAGCGAGACGAACAAGAACATGGTGACTGCGCACATTCGCATCGACTTCATGCCGCAAAGACTACCGCGATGTCTCTCCCACAATCCGCACCAACCGCGTTAACAGGCGCACATGAAGGACAACACGCCACTGCGATCGCAGGAATCAGCGCGATACGGACCCGGCCAACAGCTCGCCAAGCCTCACGACACCGGCCGTATCCAAAACCAACTTCTTTTCCTGCGGCGGTAGATCGAACACTCTCAGGTGGGTCATGTGCGGGTCCGCCGCAGCGACGGCGGCGACGTCTGCCACGACATCGATCTTGTTGAGGTCTTTCTGATCGGTTGGCCTTTGCTGGCTGACGACCCAGACGAGCTTCGGCATCTTGAGATCCTTGCGTATCTCGGTGACTAGGGCCTGCAGCCTCTTGGCCGCACCGCGACGGAACGGGTTCCACGACATATCGTTCTCACCGAGGTGGTAGTAGATGCCACGCAGGTTGACGCGATGGCCCTTTGCTTTCAGTTCGGCGACCGAGTCCCGCACGAACGCCAACAGCTGCGGATACAAATTGCGCGACTTCGCGACGCTGCCTGCCTTGGTCCAATCGATGATCTGCGAACCGCTGTCGGTAAACTTGGCGATCGCTATGTCCTTGTGGCCAGCCGTGCGAAGGGTCTGGCCGAAGCTTAGCTCGGGACCGAACGTGTCGTAGAGGCCAGCGACGCCGAGCGGTTCCCAGCCACCGGAGATCTTGACGCCGCCGCCGAGGCTGTAGCGATAGGCAATCCCGGGCTGGTCCTTTCGCAACGCACGGCTGCCCTTGAGCATCGCCAGTTCCTGCACAAAGGCGCGTTCGCCCTCCATGTTGCGGTGGCCTGCCAGCACGAAGAGATCGACAGTGCTGCCAGCCTTATACGGCCACTTCTTGAGCGGCCTCGTGGCAACCTCCAGCTTGCCGATGGATCGCAGGTAGGCCTCAGCATAATTGACGCCATGCTCAAGCTGGCCAAGCGTGCCGTAGTGGTAGTGCAACCCGACGGGCCTGCCGATCTCGACGCCAACGTGCGACGTCGGGATGTAGTGAGCAAATGCATCCGCTGTGGTGACGGCGCGCTGGCCAACGCTGATCTCGTACATGCGAGGCCGCTGGTCCATGCCCCAGATCGTCTTGGTACACAGCTCGCCGATGAAGAACGGCAACTTCGGTGCCTTGAGATCGGCACGGCAACGAGCCAGGAAGTTCTTGAGGTTCGTGCCGTAACTCGCGCGGTACTCCTCGTTGAACATGTCGTTCTCGCCCTGGTGCCAGACGAAGCCTTCGAGCCGCCACGGCACGCGCTTCTTGTCGAGCGCTGCGAGCGAGGCGCGCACGGTCTCGAGGGCCAACGGGTACATCTTGAACCCACTCGGCTCATCCGGATTCCAGTCGCCACCAATCGTCGTTCCGCCAGCCGCGATCTTGATGATCGCAATCGGTGCCTTGATGGCCTTCGTGACCTCCCGAGCGAAACTCAACTCTGGCCCAACAATGCCATCCACCGGCTGCAGCTCGGTCCAACCATCGCTGCGCTCTTTGTTCTCGCGTCCGATGCAGTAAGAGAAGCGCACCTTTGCCTGCGGCTCTTCCAAACCCGCGAACGGCGGAAAGCGCTTGATGTCTTTCACCTTTGAATCCGAGCCGACCATGTTGGATTGTCCGGCAAAGATGAAGACCCGCACGGTCTTGTTGTCTTCGGCTTGCGCCAGCAACGGCGCAGCAAGTAACAGGAACAGCGCAGCACGAGGCATAGGAATCATCATGTATTCGGCGGCTAGCGGGTCTTGTGCAGCGTTCCGTGGATCTTGGCGCGCAGGTCCTTGCCGTCGGCAGTTTCCAGATCGCAGCCAACTTCAATGCACATCGTCGGTCGCAAATCGACGATTTCGAGCCGCACGGTCTTGCCGCCCGCTGCCAGCACGGCCTTCTTGACGACCAGTTGTTTAACGTCGTAGTGCTTGCTGCCGTAGTTCTTGGTGCGACGCAGCGACCACGTCTTGATGCTGTAGCTCTCGGTGTCAGCCGCAATCTCAGGTTCAAGCGCCGCCCCAAACGTCAGCTCCAAGCCGCCAGCAACGGAGCGCATCCCGGTCGGCATGACGACTGGGCCTCCGACGTATCGAACCCGATAGAAACCACCAGGTCGCGTGCGCGCACCCGACCAACCGAAGAGACCACAGCAGAACAACTGGCCACTCGGTTCGTGGAAGCGGCCGCGCATGACACCGGTCGCAAACGGCGGCAGCGGCAACGCAACCATCGCCCCCTGGTGCACGCCATCAACCTGGTCTTCGAGCACCAAGTACGCACGCCCCATGCCGTACGACAACTGCACCAGCGAGTTCTCTGGCACCCCCCACTGCGTTCCCTTGACGCGCAGCAACTCCGCGGGCGAACGATCGAACGCATTCGTCAGCCAACACAACGGCTGCTGCATGTCCTCGTCCTTGTTGCTCGCTTGATCGTGGTAGCCAAACATGTTGCCGTAGAAGCCACCTGGCGTGACACGGTTGATGCGGTTCTTCGGTGTCCAGTGGCCTTCCTGATCCGTCACGTAGAACGAACCGTCGCCGTTGACACAGACGCCGTTCGCGGCGCGAAAGCCGTTCGCGAGGATCTCGGTCTTCGAGCCATCCGCGGACACCTTCAACAACGTGCCGTGATGCGGCACCAACGCCGTCAACGCGTGGCGCGCGGACTTGGCGTAGTAGAAGTTGCCCTCGGCGTCGGTCTGCAGCCCCATCGCGAACTCATGGAAGTGCTCAGTGACCTGATGGTCATTGTTGAAGCAGCGGTAGTAGTCGGTTTCGCCATCACCGTTGTTGTCCTCAAGCACACAAATCTGGTCGCGGCAGCCGACGTAGATCACACCATCGACGATGCGCACGCCGAGCGGCTGAAACAAACCCGCGGCAATGCGGCGCCAACGAAGTTCTCCTGCGGGATCCGCGACTCCGTCGACCAACCAGACATCGCCGTTCCACGTCGCGACAGCAGCGCGCTTGCCATCGGCGAAGAAGTCGAAGCCACCCAAACGCATCCAACTGCGCCACGGATTGGCAGCCAAGTCCGGAGCGGGCAGCTCGTCGACTGCATACGCGCCGGACGCTTCGCCTGGCCGCATCTTGGTCACGCTGACTTGCTGCCACTGCGCAGTCGCGGTCGCCGTATCGGCCGGCAGTGCCGGCAGCTCACCGAAGACTTGCCCCATCGCCAGCATGCGCGATTCCCCCGTCGTCATCCTGACCAGGTAGCGGCCTTGCACCGATCCCTTCGGCACGTGCATCACCCACCAACCATCCACGACCTGAAGCCCCGTCGGCCGGCCGCTGGACTCCACAGCAATTGCAAGTTGATCGTTCTTCGGCGCAACGCGCACAAAGAGATCACGGTCGCTTGCCTCAACCTCCATGCGGCGCGTGAACACCTGGATTCCGTAGACCTCTTCGTAACCAGGCATCTCGCGCACCTTCACATCGCCAACCCGATACTCGAGGATCGACTGACCCCCGATCTGCTGGCGCCCGACGAACCGCACCCAGCTTCGCGGCAATGGCCCGTAGCGCTTGCCATCGCGGCCGATGATGCGCTGATCCTCAAATGTATACGTTGCAGGGTGGGCCCAACCCGGTTCGTTGGCTGTGACCATGACGGTCTCGCCGCGTATATGTGCGTGCGAATTGTGCGAACCATCAAACGCGACGCCCTTCCAATCGATGAAGCCGGCTCCCGTCCACACGGCCGCCAACCGCATCGTGTCCTGGTCGTAGACCGCAAACGCCCGACCGCGCGAAATGCCACCGGGGCCCTCGTCGAGCCGCATCGCGATGCCCTTCTGCACGATGTTGTTCTTGGCGATCTCGTAGGTCCAGTGCAGCGCATTGCCGTAGTCCATGCGGCGGTACGGCGGCCAGTCCCCATCCGGCATCGCAGCTGAGTGCCCGCCCGAAGCAGGCAACCCCGCCGGCAACTTCGCAATGTAGGCGGCATCGACGTCCGGCAACGACAACTGGTCGCGCAAGTAGTGGATGGCGTCGTAACGCGCCTTGGCGGGCAACCACGCCATCGCCTTCTTTGTTTCAAAGCCGTTTTCCAACGTTGCGAAGATCGCCCTTGGATCGCTGCCATTGCGCAGGCCGTTGACGAAATGCGCTCGCGGCTCGGAGTGGCAGGCGTGGCAGTATGTGTTGTAGACCCGATGGCCGCGCTTCAGGCTGCCCGCATCCTTGACCGCAAGTCCGCGATGATCGACGTTCGCCAACGGACGTAGCCAGACGTTCGCGAACCGAACCGCGGAGCTATCCGCCTGCAAGCGGATCGGGCCGGTGACTTCCTTCGGTCCGACCACCTCAGGCTTTGCCTCGGACTTCTGTGGTTGCCACGACAGCGACGGGTCCCCCATGTTGACCACCTCCCCACGCGTCCACTGCTGCGCCTTGGACGCGGGCACGTTGTGCTCAAATACCGTGACGTCGGAGATCTCGCCGGTATAGCCACCTGCGAAGTCGTCCGCAGCCGCACCGATCTTGAAGACGTGTGAGGCTTCGTCCTTGGCCACGAAATCCGGGCGCGCTGCCACCAACGCACCGTCGACGAACATCTTCGCTGTGCCATCGTCGTGCGTCAGCAACACGCGATGCCACTTGCCGTCGTTGTACTTGCGCTTGCTTTGCGTCTGCCCGACCCAGCCGATGTCGTAGACGATCCTGCCGCCGCGCAGGAACAGGGCTTTGCTGTTCGCACGCCACTTTCCGGATGGCGGGCACTTGCACGCAATCGTGCCATTGCCCTTCGTCTTGAAGCGCGCCGCGATTGTGAACTTACCGGCACCAAACCGGAACGAATCCGCCGCTGATCGCGCGTAACGAACGCCGCCGCCAGCTTTCAGCGAGCGGGTTCCCGGTTCTTCAGCGGCGAAGCCATACGTCGTGCGCTCCGACACGCGGACCGCGTCGTGGATCTGCTTGCCGTTTAGCCATGCACTGACAACCGGGCGCTGGTCCTCCGTGTGGCGGTAGTAGATGTCGAGCGACTGCCATTCCCCCGCTTTGCGCGCCGCGTTTTGGCTCGGTGCTGTCAGCCCGTAGATCGCCCCCATCGAAAACGCATCGCTCGGCCGAGCAAACGAATCAGCGATCTGAATCTCGTAGCGTCCGGCCAGATAGATGCCACTGTGGCCGCGAAACTCCGTCGGCCAGTACTTGTCAGGTGGTGGCAGCACCTGCGGCACCGTTGGCACCAACACATCGAGGTGCAGATGGTAGTTGCCAAACGACTCCTTGGTGACGACATCGCCGAAGCCGGGCCGCGCCACCAGCGCACCATGATCGATCGCCCACCGTGCCTCGGTGAAGGTCTCACCACCACTGGAAGAATCCGCTCGCCGGTCAATGCCGATAGCCAACGGCGCGACACTTGGATCCCAGTGCCGCCACTGCGATGCATCCTTGCCGTCGAACAACACCCGAGCATCCGCTGGTGCCTGCATTGCCGGCGGCGCAGGCGCTGCCTTGCGCGCCACCACGCGACGCTCGTGCGGCGCTGGAAACGAGCCCTTGCTCGGAACCTCGCGCTTGAGCGCCCACAGCACCGCGTTGCCGAGTAACCGCTGGAAATCCGCACGCTCAAAGTTCTGGCGGCTGCCGAGCGACGTGTAGAAGATGCGCGATTGCTCGCGGTAGCGATGCGTCCACGCGACCGGTTCACACGGTAAGCGCCCGGTTCTCCCGAGCAGCATCACTGTCGCGGCATCCGCCAAAGGCTGCGCGTTGTAGGTGCCGCCGTGTCCCATTTCACAGACAAGCGCGACGCCGCGCAGCAACTCGTGGTCTTCGACGCCGACTGGCACGATGCTGGTGGTGCCCTGACCATTCGGCGCATGCGCCTTGTAGTGGCCACCAAAGAACGGTGGGAACCAACCCTTGTCCGCGACAAACGCGTGGCTGGTCGTGCGCAGCGCCACGCACGGCTTGCCGGCGTCGAACCACTGCTTTAGCCGCGCAAACTGGGCGTCTGTCGCCGTGCGAAAGCGCAGAAACATCACTAGCAGATCCGCCGTATCCAACGCATCGAGCGGCGGCAGTTCCTTGCCTTTGCTCAGCAGCAGCGTCGTGCGCAGGTTCAGCTCATCTCGCAGCCGTTTGGCGAACGCCGGCATGGTCTTGCCAGAGCCATACTCACTCTCGCCAACGAGGAAGACAACGTGAGGCTGATGTTGCGCAGGCAACCACAGACAGGCGACGACAAAAGCAAGCGCCACAATCAGACTTCGCATTGGCAAGAGCGTAGCCCGAGACGCAACCTGGACCTACAGTGTCCGCCCGATGACGGCGCCGACTTCCCGTGCGCCGACAACCAGAACCGATGGGGCCAACGAAGCTTTGACCAACCGCGACAGTCACCCCGAGCTAAGCATCGGCTTCCTTGGGGCCGGCGATATCGCCGATCTGCACGCCGACGCGATCGTCTCGTGCCCCGGCGCGCGCCTGCATGGCCTCTGGAATCGAACCCCTGGACGCGCCCAACGCCGGGCCGAGCAGTTCGACTGCCGCGTCTACGAATCTGCCGAACAACTCGTGGCAGATCCGGCGATCGACGCCGTGTTTGTGCTGACCAATCTTGAGACGCATCGCAAGTACGCCGAGCTTGCGATGCAGAACGGCAAGCACGTGCTGGTGGAGAAACCGGCTGGTGCGACACTCGACGAGATTGCTTCGATGCGTCAGACCGCGCGCGAACACAACGTGCAGTGCGTGCCGGTGCACAACTACATCTACGAGCCATCGGTCGAGCGCACGCGTCTAATGATCGAGCGCGGCCAGCTCGGCAAGCTCGTTTCCGTGCATGTTCTCTACAACATCCACCATCCCGAGATCGTGGCGCAGCGTTACCCAGGCGTGCTTCGCCAGATCATGACGCATCACGCCTACATCCTGCTCTACCTCGGCGGTGAGGCGCAAACCGTCTCGGCCATGAAGGCGACCATCAACGACGGCAGCGTCGACCAGGAGAACTTGGCTGTCGCTACTTTGCAGATGCAGAACGGTGCCATCGCGCACCTGCACGCCAGCTTCGCGGCCGACGATCACTCCGGCGAACCCTGGACGTGCCTGATCAAAGTCATCGGCACCGACGGGGCAACGCGCTTCAGCTACCGCGATTGGGTTGAGAACAAGAAGGCCCAGGTGCACTCACATACTTTCAGCGCCTACCCGTTCTCGATTGAACGCACCGTGCATCACTTCCTCAGCCAATGCGTGCAAAACGGTGCACCGCCGTTGTCGACCATGCAAGACGCCTACGACGCGCTGCGCATCATCGAAGGCTGCGAGGCATCAATCGCCGAGCAACGCATCATCCAACTATCATGAGCAACCACTTTGATCTCAGCGGCCGCGTGGCCGTCATCACCGGCGCCGCCCGAGGCATTGGCCTTGCGACCGCCGAACGACTCGCCGATGCCGGCGCCGACATCGCGATCGTCGACATGGACGAGCCGGCAGCGCTCGCCGCGGCCCAAAGTATCGAGAAGCGTGGCAAGAAGGCGATCGCGTGCGCAATCGATCTGACCGACGAACATGCGGTGATCGACATGACCGACGAGGTCTGTGCCAAGCTCGGCGGCTATGACATCCTCGTCTGCGCCGCTGGCATCGTGGGGCGAAACGCGTTCGGCTGGGATACCAGCGTCGAGGAATGGCGCAAGGTGCTCGACGTCAACCTGACGGCGCTTTGGTTGTGCAACCGCGAAGCGCTGCGGCCGATGCGCAAGCAGAACCGCGGCCGCATCGTCAACATTGCCTCGATCGCTGGCAAGGAGGGCAACCCCAAGCTCGGCCCCTACTCGGCATCCAAGGCGGGCGTCATTGGCATGACCAAGTCGCTGGCGAAGGAAGTCGCCGACACCGACATCCGCATCAACTCGGTCGCGCCGGCAGTGATCCAGACCCCGATGCTCGATCAGGTCAGCCAGGAGACGATCGACTACATGGTCTCGAAGATCCCAGTTGGCCGCACCGGCACGACCGCCGAAGTCGCGGCGCTCGTTCATTACCTGGCTAGCGACGAATGCGGCTTCAGCACCGGTGCCTGCTTCGACATCTCCGGTGGCCGCGCCACCTACTAACCCACCAATCCCCTCTCCTACCTCGCTCAGCGGAATACCCTCATGCGACGCATCTCCATCGGTTCTTGGGCCTACACCATCGGCCCCTACGCGGACAAGCCCATCGACTTTGACACGGTCTGCACCAAGCTCAAAGAACTCGGCTACGACGGTGTCGAGTTGGGCGGCTTCTCCCCCCACCCCAACCCGGACGACTGCGCCGAGAAGTCGCAGCGTGACGAAATCGTCGCCAAGATGAAGCAATGGGGACTGTCGTTCAGCGGCCTCGCTGCCAACTTGTGGGGCGAGCAACTCGCCAACACCGACGACCACAGCAAGTACATCTCGGAGTTCACCAAGAACGCGGTGTTCTGCCGTGACCTCGGCATCCAAGGCATCCGCGTCGACACCGTGCAGCCGCCGACCATCCTCAAGGACACCGACTACGACACGGTCTTCCAGCGCATCACCAAGACCTGGACGACCTGCAACCAAATCGCCAAAGACCACGGCCTCTACATGACGTGGGAGTTTGAACCCGGCTTCGTGCTCAACAAGCCGAGTGACGTGTTGCGCGTGCTCGACGCGATCCAGGACGACAACTTCGGGGTCATGTACGACACCAGCCACGGCCATATGGTTGCCGTCGTCGGTGCCCGCCAGAATGGCGAGCGAGAGGTCGTCGAAGGCGGTCAGACCGCGTTCCTCGACAAGCTCCAGGGACGCATCAACCACATCCACCTGATTGATTCGGACAACACCTGCCACAAGGATGCCAACGGTGACGACGAGACCTCGATGCACCTGCCATTTGGCGACGGCGTGGTCGACTTCCCGCCAATCCTAAAGAAGCTCGCAGCTGTGCAACTATCCCACGACTGGTGGACAGTCGATTTGTGCTTCTGGCCTGATGCCTGGGGTGCGACCGCGCACTGCAAGCAGACGATGGATCGCTTCGTTGCGGAGTACACCTAGGCCAAGAATGAGCAAGCCACTCAACATCGCCGTCATCGGTTACGGCTTCATGGGCAAGGCCCACGCCAACGCCTACCGCAAGGTCAACAATTTCTATCCCGAACTCGAACACCGCCCCAACCTCGCGTGCCTGTGCGCGCGCGACGCCGACAAGGCCAAGGCGTTTGCCGACATCTGGGGTTTTGATTCGATCGAGAGCGACTGGCGCAAGGTAATCGAACGCGACGACATTGACGTCATCGACATCTGCTCGCCCAACAACACGCACCACGATCTAGCGATCGCTGCAGCCGAGGCCGGCAAGTGGGTGCTATGTGAGAAGCCGTTGGCGATGAACGTTGACGAAGCCGAACGCATGACGGTGGCGCTCGAGAAGTCGGGCGTGCCCAACATGGTCTGGTTCAACTACCGCCGCGAGCCAGCGATCGCCTTGGCCCGCCAACTAGTCGATGAAGGGCGCACGGGCAAGCCGTTCCACTACCGCGCGGCCTATCTGCAAGACTGGACGATCGCGGAGGACGTTCCGCAAGGTGGCCAGACGCTGTGGCGCCTCGATGCCGACGTCGCGGGCTCCGGCGTGACGGGCGATTTGTTGGCTCATTCGATCGACACGGCGATGTGGCTCAATGGGCCCATCACGCGCGTCGTCGCAGACACCGAGACGTTCGTCAAAGAGCGAGTGCACCAGGACACCGGCAAGACCCAGCCGGTCGGCATCGATGATGCCTGCATGTTCTTGGCACGGTTTGCCAACGGCTCGATGGGCACGTTCGAATCGACGCGCTACGCGCGCGGCCGCAAGAACTTCAACACGTTCGAACTCAACGGCGCCGACGGGTCGCTGCACTTCGATCTCGAAGACCCGCAATACCTCGACTTCTACGAGCACAAGAAACCGGGCAGCAACGAGAAGGTCGAAGACCACCTGACCGGCTGGCGACGCATCCACACGACCAACTTCGAGCACCCCTATATGGACCGCTGGTGGGTCCCGGGCTGCATGATTGGCTATGAGCATACGTTCATCAACGCCCTCGCAGATTTCCTTGCCGGGGTCGAGTCCGGCAAACCCGCCCAACCCGATTTCCGCAGCGCCTTTCAGACCCAAAAAGTCTGTGATGCCGTGTTGGCATCGGCCCGCTCGGGCCAGTGGACCGACACCGGCGTTGAGACCTTCGAGTCTTCGTAGCAGATAGATACCAGCAATACCGGGGGCAACTGCACGGCGTAGTTACCCGGCGCCGGTGCGAGGCATCTCTCGCACCGGCAACGTTTCCCCGTAGAATGCGAGCCGTGACTTCGTTCGGCTACGACCCCACTCCCTTCCACCGCTTTTGGCGCATCGTCACGGCGGACTTCTCGCTCGGCACGTGGTTCTCCGTGCACGTGCGGATGTATTGGGCGGCGGTCGTGTTCATGCCGTTGATCTTCCTGGCCCGGCTGCCATCAGCCAGCGCCGGGGAGTCGCTCGTCTTGATGACGATCTGCTTCGTCGGCTTGTTTGCGATCATCTGGACCCACGAGATGGGACACATCGCCTGCGGCTGGCACTACCGGATCCGCACCGACAAGATCACTCTCGGCCCACTGGGCGGCCTTGCCCACCTCAACGCCCCGGCCCAGACACCGCGCGAAGAACTGCTCATCTCGCTCGCGGGCCCCGCGGTGCACCTCGTGTGGCTGGCAGTCCTGTGGCCGGTGCAATGGCTGATGCCCGAAGGCACCTTCTACCCCGATTTCACCGTCTGGTATCTGGTCGCTACCAACCAGGCGTTGCTGTTGTTCAACCTGCTGCCGATCTTCCCACTCGACGGCGGCCGCGCAACGCGTGCGCTGATCTCGATGAAGGTGCACCCCAACCGCGCCACCATGTGGGTCGCCAACGCGGGCATCGGCGGTGGCATCCTGATCATCCTCTTTGCGGTTACACGCGCTGACGTGTGGAGCTCGATCGGGCTCATGATCGGACTGTTCTGCATCATGCATTCCATCAACGAAAAGCGCCTCGCCCGCAATGCGCTGATCTACCAGCGCGTCCGGAGCGACCCGTGGGAAGCGGATCCCGATGCGTGGAAGCGCGGTGCAACCAACAACGATGACGACAACATCGAACGCAGACCGGGATGGCTGGCGCGCCGTCGCGCGCTGCGGGCCGAGGCGCTGGCGAAAGTCCGAAAGCGCACCGATGCCGAACTCGAGGCCAAAGTCGACGCCATCCTTGAACGAGTCAGCGAGGTCGGTGTCGGCGGTTTGACCGACGAAGAAAAGAAGACGCTTGAGCAGGCCTCCCGCACGCGCCGCGGCGCTGGCTAACCAGACGCGAACGACTTAGAGCGACACGCCGAGCTCGCCGCGCGTCAGCTGGAAGCGAACGTAGCCGCGCTGCGACAGTTGGGGCTGGTACTTGCGCGACATCGTCTTGGCAACCAAAGCCGTCAACTCGGCATAGGCCTGCGTGGCATCGTTGGGCACGACCAGATCCAAGTCCCCTTGGTAGCGGGCTACATGCTCGCCATCGCCACAGACCTGCAGCATTGGAATCATCGGGTGCGCCTGCGCGGTGGTGTCGCCGATGCCAGCCAACATCAGTTCAACCCCTGTGCCTCCCAGGCCGGTGACCGTCTCACTGCAGTCTTCCGTCGGGGCACGCATGACGTGCAAGCCAGCCTTCTGGGCAAGCTCGCCGTAGGCAAGCGACGGCCTTATGTCTCCAGGGGCCAGCAGCACGGCGTTCGCAAATCGAGCGTCCCGCCACAGCGAATCATTGTCGGGCACGACCACGGTGCCGCCCGCCGCAACCACGCCAACCGCCAAAGCCGCGAACAATGACGAGGTCGCCTCGTCGAGTGGTCCAGTCGACAGCAATGCCAGGCGCAGATCCTTGGCGGTGGCGCGAACGGTCTTGCATGCAGGCAACTTGGCGAGACTGTCCGCAAACCACGCGACGACGCGCTCCCGCACGCACTCGATGCCACCATGCAATTGCACGCTGGCAAACCCATAGTCGCTGGCGGCATGACCGTTTTTTTGCAGCCAGTGTCGGATCGCATCGTTATGCGTCTTCTCACAACCGTGCTCGAGCAGCAGCGCGCGCCTCGTGAACGGGTGACGCAAATGGCCAACCATGGTCTGCAGGTACAGATCATCCGCGTTGGCCGCGCCACAGCCTTCGGTATGCGCCAGCGCGACGAAGCGCGACAGGCCCGCTGGCAGCGAGCCGCGCGCATTGAGATCCGCGGCGATCAACTCGGCGACCTGCCCTGAGCACAGGCTGGTCGGCATGACCAAACCAATCTGGTCGCTGGCAACTCCGCGGTTCGTCAGCAGCGCATCGAACGAAAGCTCGATCGCAGCCGCAGCCACCGCCTGCAACGGTTCGCCAGTTGGTATTGCCTGTGCCTGCAGTCGAGCCAGTTGCGAACCATCCTGCTGACGCCATTCGCGCCAGATCGACACTTGCGAGTGCCCGGCGGCCTCACCCTTGGTGCGTTCGCCGGAAGCCACGCGTCGCACCAACTCGAACGTCTCGCCACCGAGCTCGGGCATCGACATGCCGTCGTTGTAGCGGCCGGCGTTGACGTCCATCTCGTTGGAGAGCAACTCAAAGCGCCCCGTCGTCGTGACGAACTTCAGGGTCGGCACGAACGGAAAGTTCGTGATCGAACCGTTGCCGGTGATGAACAGGATCAGGTTGCAACCCGACGCCACCTGGCCCGCAATCGACTCAAGGTCGTTGCCGGGACTGTCCATGAAGTAGTAACCGCCCTCGTGCATCGGCTGGCCGTAGTCCAGCACGTGGTCGAGCCGCACCTCGGGATCCTTCTTGCGTGCGGCGCCGAGCGACTTCAACGCGATGTTGTAGAGCCCGCGGTAGTTGTTGCCACCCGAGGGATTGCCTTCGGCGCTCGCACCGTGCCGCTCGGCGCGCTCCTTGAACGTGGCGATCTTGTCGAGAAACCGCACCGCGACATCGCGGTCGCGCACGTTCTCGAGCACGTAGGATTCGGCCCCGATCAATTCATCGGTCTCGGCGAGGTTGGCAGAACCGCCTTGGCGAATCAGTTCTTTGGCGACCCAGCCAGCGAGTGCATTACCGGAGACGCCTGAGAACGCATCCGAACCGCCGCACTGCAGCGCCAGCCGCAAACCCGACAGCGGCTGTTCCGAGCGTTGCGCCGCACATGCCTTGGGCAGCAAATCGGCAACGGTTTGCATCGACCGGTTGACCGCGTCATCGAAGGAGCCTTGCGCGGTCACAAACGCGTGCGGCACGTGGTCGAGCGGGTAACCCTCGGCTCGCATGAAGGTCTGGAGGTCGGTGTTTGTGTATGAACCAGCGCCATGGTCCAGCACGAGCACCGCGCCGGTATTGGCATGCACGGCAAAGCCGGCCAAGGTCCGGAGCACGAAGTCGAGGTTATGCGGAGCACGCTTGCCGCCACCTTCGGTGTGGGTCACGGCAACGACTTCGCAAGCCTCTCGATCCAAGCGATCGTGCTGAGCACGAACTCGTTCCGCGATAGCCGTCGCTAACGCAGCATCCGCCGAGGTCAGGCCGATCACGACGAGGAAGTTTCGCGTTCCGACACCGCGAGAACCTTCGCGTTGGTAGCCGTGGAACGAGCCGGGTATCGCAGCTCTGCTCACTTGCTGACCGGGCACGATCTCGTTGGCATCCAGATGATATGGCGCGAACAGGTCGACGAAGTTGGCTCGCTCGGGCAAGCCAAAGTCGATATCGCGCTCGGACAAGGCCCGCAGAATGCGATCGTTGCAGAGGTAATCACCGGCCGCCAAGGCGCGCACGGCATTGCCAAACGGCAAGCCCCACGACAGCAACGGTTCACCGCTCTTGATCGGCGCGAACACAAAGCGATGGCCTTCGAGCACGGTGTGGCTGATGGCAAACTCACGGTCACCGTGCACAATCATGGTGCCGGCCTCCAATCGCCGCACCGCGATCGCGACGTTGTCATCGGGAGCGGGCAGTCGGCTGCAGTCTTCGAAACGCGTCATGCGACGAGCACTCTAGCCCATTGTGCAACCGGCGGGCCCTGACTATTTCGCCTCCGCCCACCAGGCACGCAGCGTCGCGATGGCCGTTGCCCGCGACCCTTGGTTCGGGTCGTAATCACACCCTCGGAAGTCAAACTTACGATACGGGTAGATGCTGCGCAGAGTCTTCTGCAAGCCCTGCCACGCCACCGTCCGCACCGCGCGGTCTTGCGCATCCAACAAGTCGAGCAGCACGGGTATGGCCTTCTTGCTGCGGAAGTCAGAAAGCGCGCGAGCGGCATCCACTCGATGCTTGCCAGTCGCCTTGGCCGCCGCCAGCACCACGTCCAGACCGGCGTGGTTGTCGCGACGTCGCAGGGTTGCCGCCGCAACAATCCGGGCGGGCAACGCATCTCCTTGCAGCATCTCCATCAGGTCCTTGTGGTTCAGACCGCCGGGCATGGACGCCAACTGTTTCAAAGCGACCTCGCGATACTTCTCTTTTTCATGCCCCAACAGCCCGTGCAACGCCACCCTCAACTTATGCGGGGCTCGTTGGCGAAGGATCACAGCCAGACGAGGAATGTCATGCTCCGAACGTGGCGACATGAGACCTGCCGCAATGGCTTCGATAACGGCCTCACCAAGTTTGTTGGTTGGCAGCTGATCGCGGACCCACCAAAGCACGCCGGGCTTCTCCTTAAGCAATTCGGCCAGCGGCTTGCCATGACTCGGGTCGTCGCGCAGCAAGTAGGCGTAGGCCACCGCTTTCACGCGGGGTTTGCTCGAGGTCAACAAACTGGCTACAGCCTGCGCTGTTGGCTTGCTCGTGCCACGCTCTCGGAGCAATAACTCGCGCAGCAAACCCGTCGCCACATGGGCCGTCGTATCCGGCGTGAGAAACGCCCGCAGTTGCGCGAGCACCGGCGGGTCCACCACCTGACGGCACGCCAAGACCGCGTTCATGATCCGGTCCGCTTCGCACGCGGCCAACGCTGCGGCAATCACTTTGATCGCACGCTGCCGACGGGCGCGAGCGGAGGCCCCGACATACGTCGGCACGAGGCGGGCAGCGCCGACCACACGTAGATACGCAGACTCGGCAGCCGTCAGCTGCTTGTAGACCGTGCTCGTGTCCGCGATGGGAAACATGCGCAGCAAGTTGCACGACAGCTCCTGGCCAACTCGCGGAAAGCTGTCAATGCGCTTGGCGATGAGGCCCACAATCTGCGGTGAACGATCTCGCTGCAACGCGCGGTATGCATCGGTTCTCTGGCGGCGGTCGTCTGAACCCAACTGCTGGACCAACTCCAGCAACGTACTCTGCGCGCCAGAAACTCCCGTCAACAACACGCCCACCAGAACCACCGCACCCAACCTCACTCGCCGCCTCCCGTCGTCGGACCACTCGCGGGCCCCGAACCACCACCGCGACGCGTCGGCCGCTTCGGGGTGATAGGGCCCTTCGGAGGCGCTGCGCTCTTTGGGCGACGTCGCACCGACCCCTTACTGATGCCAGGGAAGGTTGGGTAGAACCTGGCGATGCCGTTGCGTCGCAAGGCATAACCAAACTGGCTCTTGCCGTAGCGACGCTGGAAACCGTTGAACATCGCATCGAGCTTCATCAGCTCATCGCGCAGCAACGGGCCACCCGGCAACTCCACTTCGTAGAACGGGCGCACGCCATGGCACAGGCTCAGGTTCTCGTAGAAGATCCCGTGTGGGCGGCGGTCACGCGCAAACGGCGCCACTTCTGGGGGCAGGGGTTCGCCGGTGCGCTCATCAAACCACTGCGGCGCGTAATCCCGACAGAAGCCGGCAAACGTCAGCAAGTTGACGCGCGTCAACTGCAGCAACACGACCATGTAGTTGGCGGTTGCCTTCGCCCGGTACGACACGCCTTCGGGCGGCAGGTGGGCAACGGCCTCTGCCAACTGGTCACGCAACTTCGCTGCCTTGCGTGCCGCCGCCTCGGCGCGCTTGGCGTTGCGCGCGAAGTTGCCGGTTAACAAGAGACGCAGGTCTTTGCCGGCGCGGGCCCTGTCCCTAGCGGCCGAAGTCGCCCGCAGCCGGATGCCCGGCTGGCTGTTGATGAGGCCTTCCTTCGCCGCGGCCAACCAGATCTTCATGACCAAGCGGAAGGCTGCATCGCGGCCAAGCTCCTTGAGCGCGTCGTTTCGCGCCGACACCAAGGGAGCCATCTGCCCGACGAGCGCGGAGTTCCAACCGGCATCCGGAAGCTCGTGGTCGTTGCTGCAGAACAAACACGAACCAAAGAAGGCGCACACATGCTTCTGCTGATCCGCGGATGCATACAAAAACACACGCCCGTCGGTTGCCGCGGCGAGGCGAGTCAAACCCCACATCGCATAGCCCGCCGGTGTCATCTCGTTGGCAGGCTGGCGCTGGAACAGAAACCCCCAGGGCACATCGACAATCGCACCGTCGCCGCCGACCAACTTGGTGCCACGAGGCTTCTTATAGTTGCTGTTGCGTTGCCAGTAGCTGTCGCTCAACGTCGTCTCGGAGGTGACGACTTCGGCCCGGATCTTGCCTCTGCGCAACACGGCAACGGTCTTCGCAACGTTGTCCTCAAGGTCGCCATTCTCAAACGAGACAAGCACCAACGTGCGTTCGCCGCTGGCCTGCGCGATCGCCGCGGCGCCCTCGCGAACGGCGGCGTAGACGTTGCGCAAGCCAGCGGTCTGCCCCGACAACTGGCGCCGCATCTCGGCGAGCACTTCCTGGTGTGCCAACGTGGGCGCCAGGATCACCGTATTCTTGCTGCCTACGATTCCGAAGCCGATGCGTGTCTTGGTGAGGCTCTGCGCGTTGTCGGCGACAGCCTTCGTAAATGCCGCCACGAAGCCCGCCTTGGCCAACGATTCCGATGGATCGACCACGATCATCAGGGTGCGTTCCACCGCGTCCCTGCTCCTGCCGCCGACGATCAGGTCGAGAGCCCGAGGCAGGCTACGCCCCGGCTCGGTCACACTCGCGGCAGTCACGCCTTTATGCCGCCCAGAAGCTCCCGGCGCTTGTGCGACCAGCAAATGCCCAGCGCCCACAACGACAGCAGCCGCAAGACAAGTCCAGGAGACGCAACCCATGGCCGACCACGTTACCACAGGGCGTCGTTTGGCGACCTTCCGCCTGATCCGGCAACACCATTGGTGCACCAAGCCACACCATTGGTGCACCAAGTAGGTGCCCTCGTCTCAGTGACGTTGACGTAGGCGCTGTTTGGCCCGACCATCAAGGAAGCCCCTCATACGAGCGCGGACCCCCAAGGCCGCACCGCCCCCCAACTCGCGTGCCTGTGCACCTCTCACAACTCCTTCCTTCACGGTGCTGGCCCCGCCTCGCGATCGCCAGTGCGCGTTCCTGCGGCGCGCTGCTCGCGCTCACGTTCATCGTCAACCTGCTGCCACCAGGCGTGCTGCCGGCTCAGGGCAAGCTGCATCCGGAAGAACTGCAAATGCGCGGTGCCATCGACCAGGCGATCGACCGTGGCGTCGAACACCTCTTCGACCAGCAGTTCCGCGATGGCTCATGGGGCATGCACGGCGACTACATCGGTGGGCGCGGCGGTCTCTGCCTCTACACGCTGTTGCAATGCGGCGTCGCTCGCGATCACCCGAGCATCAAGCGCGCCGTCGCCTACCTGGACAGCTGCGAGCCCGACCGCACCTACGCGACTACGTGCATGATTCTTGCTTTGCACACCCTTCGCGACGGCCGCGAGAAACGCATCGAAGCGCTGGTTCAAAAACTGGTCTCGTGGCAACTGCCAAATGGCATGTGGTCGTATCCGCATGGTGGTTCCGACCTGTCATGCACGCAATATGCGGCGCTCGGTCTTTGGGTTGGCGTCAAGCGTGGCATCGCAGTCGACAAGCGGGTCTTCCGGGACCTCCTTGAGGGCCTCGAAGAGCATCGCACCAAGGTGCACATGATCGCCAACCCGTTGGCAGAAGGACGCACGGGCGCCACCAAGATCGCTTCGAACGGCTATTCGTATCGGCGTTCCGCGGACGCCAACCAGAAGCCGACCGGCTCGATGACGACCGCAGGGATCGCGGTCCTGGAGATCTGCAAGGCCGGCCTCGGCCGCCGCATGTCGCGCAGTTTGCGGCGCGCCACCGATGAACGGATCGAAGCCGCGATGACCTGGATGTCGACAAACTTCTCGGTGTCCAGAAACCCCAACGGCGGCCACCACCACTACTACCTGTATGGCTTGGAGCGCATCGGCGCGCTGACCAACCGCGAACAGATCGGCCCGCACTGGTGGTATGTAAGCGGCGCCAAGTACTTGCTCGGGAGCCAGAACAAGAAGACCGGTGCCTGGTCGGGCGTCAACGGCACGTGTTTCTCATTGCTGTTCTTGCGCCGGGCCACGAGCGGCCATGCTCCAACTACCGGTGGTGCCGGCGGGGTGCGCCACATCTTTGCCGTCGGCGACGAGAACTCGGACATCCGCCTACGAGGCGCAGGCCAGCAACCGCTATCGATTTGGATCGATGGCTTTGGCGAAGGGCTAGTGGACCTCCACAGCGAGTTTGGCATTCGCATCGTTTCGGTGGAGTATCTCGACGATGCCGGCAACGTGCTGGCCAACATCGCCGCCGATCCGACCAAGACATGGAGCAACGCGACGTTCCTGCATCGTGACAAGGCGATGCGTCGCGGAACTCACAAGGTGCATGCCCGCGTGACCCTACTGGCCAACGACACCGCACCCGGCGACACCGATGCAATCGAAGTCATCGAATCGCAACCGATGCAAGTCATGATCCGCGACGTGATCGAAGGTTGGATGGAGACCGCCAACGTGGGTTTCCAGCACAACCTCCTACGACAACGCAAGGTTGAGATCTCAGCCAGCAGCCTGCTCGATGATCGCCACCCGGCAACGCACCTGATCGACGGTCTCGACAGCAAGAAGTGGATCGCGTCACCCGACGACAAGAATCCGACGGTCACGATGACCTGGAAGAAAACGATCACCGTCGCATCCATCATTTTTGCGCCATGCGCGCAGCACGATCGCGAGCTCAAGAACTTCGACACGTTTGGCGCACTCGAAGTCCAGATCGGCAACGACCGCGATCGCTGGCTTCGCATCCCGGTCAATCCGGACAAGCTGGCACCTACGACGTTCGTGCTGGCAAAGCCGCGTAAGATGCGCGCGATCAAGTTCCGCTTCCTCGACCGCGTACACCAGAACGGCAACGTCGGTCTGAGTGAGTTCTCGCTGCTACCCATGAACAAAAAGCGCAAACGCAGGTAAGCCGAGTCATCGGGCCTTGAGTTGCGTGCTGAGTGCGCTTCCATGGCAATAGATGATGTCAGACTTCTATTGTGACGAGGTACTCAGCGGGCGCACAACCGTGCAGGTCGTCGCCGAGACCGACCAGGTGCTCGCCTACCACCACACGCGCCCATTCTGGCCCGTGCACATAGTGGTTATTCCCAAACAGCACGTGCCATCACTGACCGACCTTGGCGATGCCGACGAACGCCTGCTGCACGAGTTGCTCGCCGTAGTGCGCGACGTAGCTGGAACCGTCGAACAAGAACACGGTAAGGCACGCGTCTTGACCAACCTCGGCGAATACCAGGACAGCAAGCACCTGCACTTCCACGTCAACTCAGGCGAGCCGTTGCAATGAGAGACCGAACGCCAAGCCAAGGGGTATTGGGAAGCGTCGTGGAGCAGTTCGCCATCGCTGGCGAACTGACCGACGTCAGTCCGCTGCAACGCGGACACATCCACGACACGTTCGTATCGTCGTGGGCGCGTGGCGACGAAACGATTCGCTACCTGCACCAACGAATGAACGACAAGGTCTTTCATGACATCCCCGCAGTCATGCACAACATCGAGACCGTCAGCCGGCATCTGCGCGAGAAGATGGCGGGCAACAGCACGCTCGATGGCTTCCGGGTGCTGGACCTCGTCGAAACCGACCAACAGCGTTCGTACCTCGTCGACGACTCAGGCCAATGGCGCACGTATAACTTCATCGAGAACACCACCAGCTACGACCACTGCAGCGGCCCCGACCAGGCGTTCGAAGCAGCCAAGGCGTTTGGTTGGTTCCAATCGCAACTGGCCGACCTCGACGCCGCCAACCTGCGCGAGACCCTGCCGAAGTTCTTCAGCACGCCACATCGCTTGCAACAGTTCGAGGACGCACTCGTAGAAGATCCACGCAATCGCAAGAGCGCCTGCAAGGATGACATCCAGTTCGCGCAGGCACGCCGCGAGATGGCGTTCGTCATCGATCGCATGCTGAAGTCCGGGGACATCCCAATCCGCACGGTGCACGGTGACACCAAGCTCAACAACGTGTTGTTCTGCGATCGCACCGGCCGCGCCCAGTGCATCGTCGATCTCGACACTTGCATGCCGGGATATGCGCTCTACGACTTCGGGGACCTCGTGCGCTTCACCGCGGCGACGACCAGCGAAGACGAGCAGGATCTCGATAAGGTCGGTACGGACCTGACGTTGTACCGCGCCCTCGTCGAGGGCTACCTGCACGGCACGCGTGGCTCGCTGTCCAAGGGAGAAATCGAGCTGATGCCGTTCGCGGCGCGCCTCGTCACCTACACCATTGGCCTGCGCTTCCTCGCGGACCACCTCGCCGGCGATGTCTACTTCAAAGTTAGCCGCGACAACCACAACCTCGATCGCGCCCGCGTGCAGTTCCGAATGGTCGAACGCATGGAAGAACAGGCAGATGCAATGGCGGTAACGAGCGACTAGCTACCGCCGAACAAGCCGACAACGCAGCTCCGGCCAACCCGGGCGGGCTCGTTTCCACCAATGCCCTGGCAACGGTCATCGGCCTCTGAGTCCTGGCGGCGCAAAGCCGCGCGGCGCATAGTCGCGGACATATCCGATCAGATCGCGGTACACATCGTGGTAGCCAAAGTCCTGCATCTCATCGATCGCCTCGCGGTTGGTCCAGCGTTGGCGCTCGATCCGAAACACGCCGGCCATCATGCCGGTTCGATCCTTACCGTGTTTGCAGTGCATGAACACGGGCTGCTTAGCCGGATCGAGAATGGTCTCGAAGAACAAGTCCAATTGTTCATCCGTCGGCGGGCTCGACCCAATGCTCGCGTAGATCGGAATCATCAAGTAGTCGAGCCCGGCCGCTTCGACTTCTTTGCGCGAGTCCGTGAAGCACCGGAAACTGATGACGGTCTTGACGCCCATCTTCTTCAAACGACGGTAGCCGTCGGCGTTCGGCTGGGCGCCGCGGTATAGGTCGGGGGTCAGCCGGGCGACGTTGCGCAAGCCACCAGCGTCGGCAAGCCTCGTCGCCGGTTCGTAGACCCGAGGGCGCGCGACCTTGGCAGCGCTTGAGCAGGCCCCCAGCATCACTGCAAGCATGATCATCGATAGGCGCATGTTGGCATTCTCGGGCGCGGACACAGGAACATCCTACGTGTGTCCGCGCGAACCCACAGAATGTCATGGGCCACGCGAGAATGGCACCGTACCCGGGAGAATCCGATGATCTTCGCGGTCGTCAACCGGTTGCCCGGCGCCGGCCAGCGGCAAGCCCCGGCTGCAGCAACCCGAGGTCACACGTCTTCGCGCGCAGACGGCTGACATAGTAGTCGTAGTCCGGCTCACTGCGCACGACCTCCGGCAGATTGCGGCGCGGATCGAAGTCGTGGGAGCAATGCTAGACCCAATTGCAGTGCCACAAGGAACGCCCCCGGAAGCCGGCGTTGCAAAGACGGTTGCGGATGTCGGAGTCTTCCTTGCCGAAGCCATCGAAGCGCTCATCAAAACCGTTGACGGCGAACAGACACTCGCGCGTCGCGGCCCAGTTGCCACCGAGAATCTTCGGCTTCTTGCGCTGGCGGAGCAGGCCATACAGCCTTTCCTTACGGTGGATCTTGCGAAACTTGCGCCGGCCCTGGTCGGTGATCAGCTCATCGATGCGACCGGCCGCGACCTGCGCAAGCGCGTTCGGCTGGTTGTAGCTACTGATGATGAGGCTGACGCCACCCATGCCAAAACACCATACGCAGCCACCACCTGGTGCAACTGCACGCGTGCTCGTCAGCCCCCTGCGAGCGGCTCAGTTTGCGAGGTTGTCGACAGTGCATGCGAGAGCGCAGTAGCATCTGGCCGATACCATCTCGCCTTCGCCGCCACCTTGCGGCCAGAACCCAAGTGCCATGACAACTGCCAGCGCAGCCAAGAAGAAACCCAAGCTCGCCAAGCGTTTGGTGCTCGTAGTTGTCGCCCTCGGCATCAGCGTTTGTCTGGCCGAAGTTCTGTATCGAGTGCTGAAACCCGCGCCGTTCGTGGCGCCGCAGATCTGGTCCAGCACCGGCGAACGCATCCCAACGAGTGAGATCGCCAACTTCCTGCGCACTTCTGATGAAGGCGGCGAATCGCGCCCGCATCCGCGCGGAAGCCTCAGGCCCGGCTTGGCCTTTCGACAGTTCTACGACCGCCCCACATTGCCCTACTTCGACTCGGATGGCTGCATCTCGGCAGTGATCAACGAACTCGGGTTTCGCGACCTGCCGTTCGACCTCAAGAAGAAGCCAGGCGAGTTCCGCATCTTGACCGTCGGGGATTCCTTCACGTTCGGCAGCGGCGTGCAAACGGAGGACACGTGGTCGCAGGTGCTCGAAGCACTGCTACGCACAGAGCGCGAGGAGCACGTGGAAGTCATCAACGGCGGCTTTGCGGCCGGCTCCCACCACGCCGCAGGCTACGTCGACTGGATCGCTTCGCATGGCGTCGACTTCGAACCGGACGTCCTGGTGCTTGGCCTCTGCCTTAATGACGTGGGCGACGTGCCGATGCTCGGCTACCCGGTCCTCAAGCCAAAGCAGCCGTGGCTCGGCGGCATCAGCGAGATGCTGAACACGGTCCAGCAGTCGATGGCGATGCGAGACGTCAAGAACACGAAGCAGGACCGCGCGCTAATCACAGGCTTCTTCCAACGAGGCAAACTCTGGAACGGTGCCATGAAGGCGCTAACGACCATCCACGAGGTCACCGAAAAGCGCAATGTGCGCCTGCTCGTCGCGATCTTCCCGATGGTCACGCAACTCAAGAATGACCTCTACCCATTGACCGGGCTGCACCAACTGATCGCTGCGCACTGCAAGGAACAGGGCATCGAGTGCGTCGATCTGCTGCCGAAGTTTCTCGGTCTGGAAGAAACAGACTTATGGGTGCATCCGACGGACCAACATCCGAACGACGAAGGCCATCGCCTGATCGCGGCCGGCATCTACGAGTACGTTCAGGCCAACCCGAGCAAACCCAAGCGGCGCTAACCTGCGTGGTAAGACCGGCGCGAACCAACCAGGTCAAGGCGCTGCGCGACAAGCTGCCGAAGTAGAGGTGTCGCCAAAGATGTCGCGGTTGCCCTTGCCGCCAATCATCGCGAACCTCCCCAGTACATGAACAAAGCGGCGATCATGCGCCTAGGCACATGATCGCCGCTTTGTTAGCTTTCGTCCGAGAGGACGATGCTCTAGGGCTTAGAGGCCGACCGTGCCGGTGAGGCCGTTCGACGTCGCAACGCCCCAGGCGTTCGCCGGCGAGGCGGCGGTCGCTTGAACCGTCAACGAGGCGCCAGCGAGGGCCGGGTCGTTCGGGACCGCGATCGTGGTCGTGACCGAACCAACGCCAAGCTCGAGCACGGCCGCCAGGTCGGCGCTCGTGTAGGCGAAGCAGCCCGGGGCACCGATGAAGCCGAGGTCAACACCGGGGTTCACTTCGGCGCTGCCGAAGAAGAAGAAGGCGCCGGGGGAGCTGGCGTCGATGTTGCTGCAGGTCAGATCCCAGTCCATGTTGAGGCTCGGGTTGTTGCTGTCGAGTCCCAGGCCAGCTTGGTCAGCAGCGGCAGTCGAGGCGCCAGCCGAAACGTCAACCGGGCCACCGTCGAGGTTCGCGCCAGCCTTCGAGTAGCCAACCAACCAGTCTTCCGGGTTGGCAAAGCC
>JAPYTD010000068.1 GCA_029936315.1 Planctomycetota bacterium
GTCGAGGGTCGACTCGACCGCGAACGGGATGATGCTGCCAAACTCATCTTGGAACAGCAGCGACACGGCTTCGACAGTCGCGGGATCCATCGACTCGTTGAACGTGAACGTGGGCTGCACCAGCGTCGAGATGCCGGTTGCATACAGGTCGGGCCACGCGCTCGCCACCGACGGCTGCGCGGTGTCTGCCATGGTCCGGAAGCTCGACACGAACTGGGCTTCGAGTAGGTTGTTGGCACGGTCGGCGAGGGCTGTAGTCGCGACCACGAAAAACTGGCGGTCGCCGGGCAGGTCCGCATAAGGATCCACCACGACGGTCTGACCGACCACCGTTGACTCGCAGAGGAAACGGCCGCCGAACACGTCGCCGAGGTAGAGCGTTAGGTCGGTAATCGAGGTCTGCTCGAGGGCTTCGGTGAAGCTCAGGGTGAATGTGCCGGTGCGCGAAACTTCCGTCGCGCCACCGGCAATGCTGAAGCCGGTGACCTCGGGAGGGGTCTCGTCAAACGTGCGGAACGTGAACGACGTCGTTGTGTCGAGGATGCGACCCTGCATGTCGCTCGTCAGGGCAGACAGCTGGAATACGTAGTCGGTCTCGGGTTGCAGGTCGTTGTCGGGCTGGCAACTGACGCGGCCGTTCGAGCCTAGGACATAGGTAATCGCGACGTTGGTTTCCGAGCCGGTGGCGCGCAACCACGTGTCCTCATCCCCAAAGGTCTCAAGCGCCATGCCGGCGTCGAACTCAAGGATGAACACAGCGTCCAACGGCACCTGCACCGCGTTATCCCCAGGGCTATGGGTGACCAGATTCACGACACCGAACACAGAACCGGCGCTGCCTGATCCCGATGTTCCGTCGTCGTCGCCGCCGCTGCCGCAAGCGGCCATGCCTAGAAGCAGCCCGATAGCTGCAAGTCTGGTTCCTGTCGCCATGTATCCCTGTGGTCCAACCCTGGTGCATGGCATCTTTCGACTTAAACCGGACCTCGATTTAGTCTCGGAACGAGTGTTCGTACAGCTTCGCTGCCATCGCCAAGTGCGCGACGATTGGTCAGTCAGTTTACTTAGCTGTCGACATTGTCGGCAGCTACGCAATGGGCGCTATGCCTCGTGAACGAGGATGCGCAGGTCGCGAACGTTGGTGCCTGTTGGGCCCGTAGTGACGCAATCTTGCAGTGCATCGAGCAGCGGGTGCGCATCGCAGCGCGACAGATGGTCGTGCGCGTGCATGCCGAGCGCAGCAGCCCGTGCGACCGAGTTGCCATCGACGATGGCGCCGGCGGCGGGGGAGTTACCGTCGATGCCATCGGTGCCGCAGCTAAGCACGGCGATGCCCTGGTGCTCGATGCGTGTCGCACAGTGCAGCGCAAACTGGCTGTTGCGACCGCCGGTGCCAGGGTGAGGCGGCAAACGCACGGTCAGTTCGCCTGTGGTGACGATTGCAACGCGCTTGCCGGGGTGTTGCGTGTGTAGTGCCTCAAGTCGAGCCAGCAGATGTTCGGTGGCATCTGCGTAGTCCCAGTTGTCGACGTCGACCGTTGCGTCGACGACGAAACCGGCTGCCTCTGCGGCAGTTGCTGCAACGGTGCGCGCGCGGCGTTCATCGAGCAGGATGTCAAAGTCACTGCGCTTGCTGAGTTCGTGCTCAGGCGAGAGTGGCGGCGGCAGGTCACCAGCTGCGAGTCTGGTTCGCAACGCTTGCGGCAAGCTGCCTTCGAGTTGGTAGTGCTGCAGCACATCGCGACAATCCGTCAACGTAGTGTGGTCGCAGACTGTCGGCCCCGACGCTAGCGAAGTCGGTGGGCTAGCCAACGGCACATCCGAGATCGCCAGCGTGTAGAGGTGTCGGGCGGCGGTTGCAGCCAGGGCGAGGCGACCGCCCTTGACGGCGGACAGGTGGCGGCGAATCGTATTGATCTCGTCGATGTTGGCGCCCGAGGCGAGCAGCGCCTGGTTGAGGTCGCGCAGGTCCGCGACCGACACGTTCGAGTCTGCTGGCAGTTCGAGCATGGCGGAGCCACCGCCGGAAACCAGGAACACGACGTGTTCGTGGCCTTTCACGCTATGCGCCAGCGCGAGGGCGCGTTTGGCAGCGCGCAGGCTGCCGGTGCTTGGCAGTGGATGTCCGCCAGCGATTACCTCGAAGGGGGATAGGGGGGCAAGGTCTGGTTCGGGCGGCACGACCAGGCCCCGCATGGTGTGTTCTGGCAACAGCTCGATCAGTGCCTGCGCCATCGGCCGCGCGGCTTTGCCGAACGCGATCACCAGCAATGGTCGCTCGGCGTGTTCGCGCAGTTTGGCGCCGACGACACGCTCCATCGCGGTGCCTACGTCGAGGCTTGCTAGCACCTCGTCGAACATGGCGCGCAACCCTGCTCTCACTTAGAGCACCTCCGGGTTGACTGCGTGCTCAGGCTGTTCGCCACTCAAGAACGCCGCGCAGTCGCGTGCGGCGATTGCACACATCAACGACCGCACGCTGGTCACCGCGCTGCCGATGTGCGGCAGCAAGACCACGTTCGGCAGCGCGAGCAGGTCTCCGGGCACGTTCGGTTCGTCTTCGAACACATCGAGACCGGCACCGGCCAGCAAGCCTTCCTCCAGCGCAGCTATCAGTGCGCGCTCGTCGACGATAGGGCCGCGCGCAGTGTTGATAAGCACAGCGGTGCGCTTCATCTGGCAGAGCTGGGCAATCGAAATGAGGTGCCGGGTATCGTCGTTGAGTGGCACATGCAGCGACACGAAGTCACTCTCCCGCAGCAACGCATCCAGCGGCACACGCATCACGCCTAGTTCCTGTTCGAGCTCGCGTGGTGCCTGGTTGCGGCTTGCGTAAAGCACGCGCATTGAGAACCCCTTGGCTCGGCGTGCCACTGCCTGGCCGATGCGTCCAAGTCCAACCAGCCCCAGCGTAGAACCGTGCACGTCGCCACCGCACAGCAGATCGACGTCCCAACGCTGCCACTTGCCGTCGCGTAGGAATCGTTCGGCGGTCGGGAGCTTGCGCGCGGTCGCCAACAGCAACGCGAACGTCAGGTCGGCAGTCGCTTCCGTCAGCACGTCGGGCGTATTGGTCACGACGATGTTGCGAGCCGTCGCTGCGGCAATATCGATGTTGTCGTGGCCGACCGCAATCTGTGAGATGACGCGCAGGTTGGGCGCCGACTCGATCACCGCACGCGTCATAGGATCTGTCAGCTGGCAGACGACGCCATCCGCCAGTTGCAGCTTCTTCTGCAGCCGCGCTTCGTCCATGACCTCGTAGCGATCCTGATAGTCAACGACGCAGTGTTCCTGCAGGATCGGGATCGCCGCTGGATAGACGTGACGGGTGACGAGCACACGCGGCTTCATGGTTCGCACGGTATCTGGCGGGATGTGCTGGCGCGAATGTGCAACAAGTGGTTTCGCGTTCTGGCCTATCGACTGGCTGCACCGACGATGAAGCGACTGAGTGCTTGGTCTCGCCTGCATCGCCGGTATCTTGCGGGTCGATGTGCGATCGTTCTGGCTTTCGGTATTGGCGCGAACCGCTGTGTGTGATGGCGGTGGTGCTCTACGTTGCGAACAGTGTCTGGTGGAAGCCCATGACGTCGGATCCGACCGCCTTCGTACACTGCTACTTGGGCGACGTGCTGTGTCTGCCGGTTTGCATCCCGGTGACGTTGTGGTTGCAGCGCAAGCTCTGCCTGCGCCAGCACGATCGACGGCCGGGCCTGCGCGAGATCGGCCTGCACTGGCTCTTGTGGACGGCCTGCTTCGAATGGCTGGGCCCGCGGTTGCCGCTGCTTGCTCCAGGCGCCGTTTCGGATCCGTGGGATGCCGTTGCCTACGGCGCCGGAGGACTGCTCAGTGCGGTGGTTTGGCGGCCCGAACGCGAACCAAGACCGGGCGCAACTCCCTCCCTGAGCGAGGTGGTGGGGCGCGCCACGGTGGCTGCGCTGGTAGCGGGCTTCGTCTTGAGCGCCTACCGCTTCGGCATCGTCTTCCGATAGCGCCCACGCGCGTTCCAGCTCAGGTAGGATGTGGCGCATGTTGCGCACCCTGGTTTGCTCGTGCGCTGCGGTTGGTGTTCTGGTTGGCCAGAGCCAAACCCAGCCACACTTCGTCTTGATTGCTCTCGCCGGCAATCCTGCAGCACAGGTAGTGCAAGTGGATCCGGTGCTCGGTACCTCGCAGTCGATCGGCGCGTTTCCGTCGGACAGTCTCGCGCCGCTCGCGATGGTTCAGGATCCGTACGATGGCGACCTGCTTGTTGCGCTCGATCAAACCGGTGGCATGAGTCATATCGTTCGCCTGCACCGCTTCTCGGGAACCTACCTAGAGTTTTCGATGGCGTTCGTGCCCGGTCATGTGGCCGACCTGGTAATCAGCGAAGACACCCTGCTCATCGCTGTCGATGACGCGGCGGGCGGTGTCTACACCGCGCCGCGCCGGGGAGGCGCAGCGACGTTGGCGTTGCCACAAGCAAATCTGACCGCGATGAATGCCTTCGGGCAGGGACTGGCGACGCTCGCGCTCGCGTGGACTGGTCGACCCGGCACGTCGGTGCTCGACTCAGGTGTTGGGATCTACAACGTGCCTCAGAGCATCTTCTACTTTGGCCCGTTCTCGTTTGGCAATCCGGGCAACGTGGAGATAACTGGCGTCATGGATATGGTCACGGCCGTGCCGCGGCAGGTGCTGTCGTTTGACGATGGCTCGTTCGCGGTGTTTTCCGGGTTCACTACGCCAGCACTGCAGTCCGTGCCGGTCATCCCGGCGTTGCCGAGTGGTGCTGCGACGGCGTTTCATGCTCGTGGCCCGTATTCATTCGATGGCGTCGCGATAGGCAACGCGGCCTATCCGTTCCTCTACTCGATAGATCCGTGGAGTGGTGCGCTGTCGCAGCTATCGATGGCATTGCCGGGATCACCGGTCGACTTCTCACTCGGATTGGATCTCGCTGCGCACAGTCTGCCGCGTGGCCAGGAATGTGGCGCGCAATCGCTGCAGCAATGGTCCGCTTCGCCGGCGCAACTAGGCGGTACGCTGTCCGTTCAAGTGCATGCCGCCGTCGGGTTGCCGGTGCTGTTCATTGCGGGCCTCGACGACTTTGCCCTGACGACGTTGCCGGCGGTGCTGCCGGGTGGCTGCTTCCTCGAAGTGGTGCCGGATGTGCTGTTGCTCGAGTTTGCGTCGCTCGCCGGCGTGGTTGTCGAAACGATCCCGGTACCGGCTCTGCCTGCATTGATTGGCACGATCGTGCACACGCAGTGGGCCCACTACGATCCTTCGGGTCTCTCCACTTCGAATGCTTATGCGCACTGGATCGGGAACTGAGGTTCTCTGAGCGTGGAGTTTCTGAGAACCTGACTCGATGCGATTGCCCTCGATCCAGATTGTCTCTCTTGCGATTCTGGTCGCGGCGCTACCTGCTCAGCAGAAGCCCGTCAGCAAACCGAGTTCGCCGCCGCGCCCACTCGAAGACCTCGCCGAGCTGATTGCCCCAATCCGCAAACTTCACAAGATGCCGGCGATCGGCGCTGCCGTGATCGTCAAGGGCAAGCTGGTCGCGCTCGGTGTGGAAGGCATCCGCAAGGTCGGCGACGAGACCCTGGTCACGCGCCAAGATCTCTGGCACCTCGGTTCGTGTACGAAGGCGATGACCGCGACGCTGGTCGCCCAGCAAGTGGCGGCGGGCAAGCTGAAGTGGACGACGACACTCGGCGAGGCGCTGCCCGACTTGCGCGACGGCATGCATGCCGATGCACGTCAGATCACGATTGCGCAACTTCTGCAGCATCGTTCGGGCTTGCCAGGGCAGCCGCCGACTCAGCAGTGGATGGAACTGTTCAACTTTGAGGGCAGCAACCAGGAAGCGCGACGCGAAGTGGCGCAGAGCATGCTAAAGAAGGCGCCCGAAGCCAAACCGGGTGATCGCTTCCTGTATTCCAACGCGGGCTACATGATCATTGGTGCCGTGCTGGAGCGCGCCACCGGCAGGGCGTGGCAACAGATGATGCGAACCGACTTGTTCGTGCCGCTCGGCATGACGACTGCAGGCTTTGGTGCGCCGGGTCGCGATAAGCATGTCGACCAGCCGTGGGGGCACTTTTATAAGGCCGCTAGCGGCTCCAAGCCGATGTTCGCGGACAATCCGCCGTCACTGGGCCCAGCCGGAACCGTGCACGCGACTCTCGAGGATTGGGCCGGGTTCGTGGCGTTGCATCTCGGTGTCGGGCAGGAGGCCAAGAAGCCGGTCGTTTCGAAGGAGTCGCTGGCAAAGTTGCAGCAGCCGCCCAAGGACGCAGAATACGCCTCGGGATGGGTTGTGACGAAGCGCGATTGGGCGCCGGGCCCGGTCATCTGGCACAACGGCTCCAATACAATGTGGTACGCGATCACGTGGATGGCGCCCGAGTTGCAGTTCGCCGTACTGGTCACCTGCAACCACGGCGAGGGACCGAAGGCGTGTGACGCAGTAGCTGCCGCGTGCATCCGGCGCTTCCGTCGCTAGCTTGGTAGTATGTCGTTTACCTACCAACCAGTCTTCGAGTTCGGCGCGGACGAAACGCCCTACCGCCTGATCACGACGGACGGAGTTTCGACCATCGATGCCGGCGGTCGCACGCTGCTGCGCGTCGAGCCCGAAGCGCTGCGGGCGTTGACGTTCGCGGCGATCCGCGACATCAGCCACCTGTTCCGCCCCGGCCACTTACAGCAGCTCGCCAACATCCTCGAGGACCCCGAAGCTTCGGCGAACGACCGCTTCGTGGCGCTGCAGTTGCTGAAGAACGCCAACGTGTCGGCCGGCATGGTGTTGCCGAGTTGTCAGGACACCGGCACGGCCGTCGTGCTCGGCAAGAAGGGACAGGATGTCTGGACCGACGGCTCGGACGAGGCGGCGATTAGTGAAGGCATCGCGCGCACCTTCCAGGAGACCAACCTGCGCTACTCGCAGATGGCGCCGCTCGACATGTATGCCGAGAAGAACACCGGCAACAACCTGCCCGCGCAGATCGAGCTCTACGCCGAGCAGGGCGATGCCTACAAGTTCTTGTTCATGACCAAGGGCGGTGGCTCGGCGAACAAGACGTTCTTGTTCCAGAAGACCAAGGCGCTGCTCAATGAGGGTGACCTGCTCCAGTGGATCGATGTTGAGACGCGCAAGCTCGGCACCGCGGCTTGCCCTCCATACCACCTCGCGATTGTCGTTGGCGGCATGTCTGCTGAGTTCAACCTCAAGACCGTCAAGCTCGCCAGTGCGCGCTACCTCGATTCCCTGCCGACCAGCGGCAACGATACCGGCCGCGCGTTCCGTGACCTGAAGCTCGAACAACAGGTGCTCGACATCACCCGCAAGAACGGCATTGGCGCGCAGTTTGGCGGCAAGTACTTTTGCCACGACGTGCGTGTGATTCGTCTGCCGCGCCACGGTGCCTCGTGCCCGATCGGGATCGGGGTGTCGTGCAGTGCGGACCGTCAGGCCATGGCAAAGATCACCAAGGACGGCGTGTTCCTTGAGCAGCTTGAGACCAACCCGGCGCAGTACCTGCCCGACGTCGAAGAACTGGGCGGCGCAGTCGTCGCGATCGATCTCAACCAGTCGATGGCCGAGGTCCGCAAGACGCTCAGCCAATACCCGATCAAGACGCGCTTCACGCTCAACGGTTCGATTATCGTCGCTCGCGACATCGCGCATGCGCGCATGCGCGAACGGCTCGAACGCGGCGAAGGCTTGCCCCAGTATATGAAGGACTACGTGGTCTACTACGCGGGTCCGGCGAAGCGCCCAGATGGCATGGCCTCGGGTTCCTTTGGGCCGACGACGGCTGGTCGCATGGATGGCTACGTCGATATGTTCCAGGCTGCCGGCGGCAGCTTGGTGATGTTGGCCAAGGGCAACCGCAGCAAGGGTGTCACCGATGCGTGCAAGCAGCACGGCGGCTTCTATCTGGGTTCGATAGGTGGCCCGGCCGCGATCCTCGCGCAGGACTCGATTACCAAGGTCGAAGTGCTCGACTACGAAGACCTCGGCATGGAAGCCATCTGGAAGATCGACGTGAAGGACTTCCCGGCCTTCATGGTCGTCGACGACAAGGGCAACGACTTCTTCGCCTAGCCGTTGCGGCTCGCGAGCCGTTCAAGCAGGCGCGTCAAGATCGGCTCGTGGTAGTCCTTGTTGGCTTCACGTTCGTCGAGGTAGGCCTTGGCCGCGACATGTTCGCCGAGGCAGAGCAAGCCGAATGCTGCACCAACGCGCACGTCCATGCTCTCGTTTGTGTCTTGTAGGCGCGCCTCGAGCAGCGACACGCTTTCGGTATCGCCGAGCAGGCCCAATGCCTGGCTTGCGGCGGCACGAAGTTCGGTGTCCCGATCGTTCAGCAGCGGGCGAAGGTGGGGCAGGGTTGCAACCGCTCCGATCTCGCCGAGCGCTCGCACCGCATACGATGCCGTCAGCGGATCCCCGAGCAGCGGTAGGATGGCGTCGGTAGCACTTGTCGCCGCTGTGCCGAGTTCGGCCAAGATCTGCAGCGGCATCGTGCGCAAGTAGTGTTCCTCTGCCTCGAGCGCACGCATCAGCATCGGCACGCCCACCGCTCCGAGCCGCGTCAGGATGAAGCGCGCGTCGTCGACGGGGCGCAGTTGCGTGCCTTCCGGAGTTTGTAGGTGTTGCGCGAGGCGTGCCTGTAGCGCTGCCTCGTCGGGCGCCGCGGTGTCGAGGCGAGCGGACTCGCCGGTACGTTGCCAGTTGTCAGCCTGCGCCTGCAGCAGCTTCGCGAGATCGGCCCAGCTTGGTTCTTCGGGCAGCTCGGTGTCGCGGTTGGTCAGCGCGCGGATCGCCATCTGCCCAGCCCGATTGGCGGTCTCATGCCGGGCGAACGCTGTGGCGAGCCACATCAGGCCGCTGTCGTTGCCGAGCTTGGCCAGCGCGTCCGCGACCCAGATCACGGTCGCTGGGTCCAGCTCGTACTTGAGGCGCAGCAGCAGGGGAACCTGCAGCACGGTTTGCTTGGAGTCTCCGCACAACCATGCGGCGCGTTGGCGAACGGCGGCAAGCTCGTGGGCAAGTGCCTGCTCAAGTACGAACCAGGCATCCTTGTGTTCCATCAGCGCGCGTTGCACGCGGCCGCTGGTGCGCATGTCGGCTTCGACGATGCCGAGCGAAATGTCGGCATACTCGCGCAGCAGCTTCTGCGTCTTCTCATCAGGCGTCGGCAGCGTCTTGGCGAGTGCCCGGAGCTCTTCGAGCATGGGGCGCAACTGGAGGTCCGGCAACGCTGGTCGCTGGGCCTGAGGCTCTGCCCTGGTTTCCTGCTGGCAGCCAGTCAGCAGGATGCCGATGCCAAAAGCCGTGACGATCACAAGGGAACGCAGCTTCACTTGAGGTTCACCCTCTGCTCGTAGAGCAGCGTGCTTTGCGGACTGTCGTCGCCGATGAACGGCGTCAACCGGTACCACAATCGCGCTTCTGCAGATGCCGCACCAGCAGGGATCTTGATGCGCACTGCTTTGGTGGCACCGGCGGTCAGTTGGGTGTTCTCGCCGGGCTCGTTGCCCTCGTTGATGGGTTCTTGTTCGTCGCGATAGGGCTGCCGGAAACGGTAGGCACGATGCCACTGCGACGTCTTGTTCTCGCCGCCCTCGTTGGTGACGAAGCGATACATCATGTCGACGGCGCGGTGTCGTTCTTCGGTGGGGAAATTGTGGCCGGCGCCGACGTTGCTCAGCGACAGCACGAGTTCGCCGGCTTCGACGGTGACTTCAAACTTGCCAGCGCTCTGCAGCGACTCTTTGTTGTGGCAGCCGTCCCAGACGTGCTTGCGACCCATGCGCTTGCTGCCGTCCTTGCGCACGCGCTCGATTTCCGGCATGTGGCAGGTCGCGCAGTTGTTGCCCTGCTTGGCGAAGTGGCTGGCGAGGAACTGGTCGGTGGTGCCGTGCTGGTTGTGGCACGAGGCACAGGCACTGGCAATCGAGAACTGCGCACTGGCCTGCGGCTGGCACGGCACTTCGGGTCGATGGTTGCGGCCGAGGATGCCACCATCCGCTGCCAGGTGGCAGGTGATGCAGCTGACGCCGTCGTTGAAGTGCGTGCGCCGCGGCAGGGTGCGCTTGCCAAAACCGGTCACCGCGAGCGGTCGCGGCAGGTGGCAGTCCATGCACTCTTCCTTGCGGAAGTCGTCGCTGAGTAGCCGCACTTCGGGGTTGGTGAAGGCGATCTGGTGGTGCGAGCCATACCACTCGTCATAGAGCGCTGGATGGCATTCTTGACACTGCTTGGACGATTCCCAGCGCACCTTGTTGCTACCTTGCGCGGCTGCTTTCTTGCCGTCGTTCAAGACAGCGATCGTGCCCGAGAATGCGCCGATCACGATCACCACGAGTCCGAGACGTGTTGCGAGGTTCATGATTGCGGTTCGGTTGCGTGGTTGTGCCACGGCAACAAGCGCGGCTTGGCGGTCAGGCGCAGGCGGGTGGTTGCGCCGGTAGGGCGGGTGGCCGCGCGCGCGATGACGATCTGATCTTCGCATGCAACCCGCAGCCGCAGGCCATCGCCTTCGCTGGGAGTCACGGCGAGGATCTGTGCTTCAGGACCTTCGCCTTGTTCGTCGGCCGTGGTTTCGCCGGGGAACACGACGAGGCGCATGTCGGAGTTGGCCTTTGCAGCATCCGGTGCCGGGAAGTTCCCGAAGGGCGTCTGCACTTGGCCATTGCCGTTGGCCTTCGCCGACAGGCACGCCGCACCGCGCAGGAACGCCGCGGTGAAGGCAGTTTGGGGGTCCTCGAGTAAGTCGATCGAGGGGCCTTGTTCGACCAACTGGCCGTCGCGCATGACGACCAGGTAGTCGGCCAATGCCAGCGCTTCGTCGCGATCGTGCGTGACCAGGATCGATGTGACGTTGCGTTCGTCGCACATGCTGCGCAACAGCAACACGAGCCCGTCTCGTTGGTGTACGTCGACCGAACGCAGTGGTTCATCGAGCAGCAACACCGATGGCGCTGGTGCCAGCGCGCGCAACAAACCGAGCCGCTGCGCTTCGCCGCCGGACATGGCGCCGGGCTTCTTGTTGGCCTGCGACAGGATGCCGCCGCGATCGAGCAATGCGAGTGCGTCTTGCTTCGACAGTCCTGGCGCGGCAAACCTCAGATGCTTCAGCGCGGTCATGTGTGGCCATAGCGCGCCGTCCTGGAACACGAGCCCGACGTGGCGTTCGGCGGGGGCGAGGCGGGTTTGGCCGTCGTCGACGATGGTGTCCCCGATCTGGATCGTGCCGGAGTCGGGCGCCTGCAGGCCGGCGAGGCAGCGCAGCAGCGTGGTCTTACCCGAGCCCGATGGGCCGACGATGGCGACGCGGGCACCAGCCGGCACTTGTAGGTCAACCGGCCCGAGCCGAAATTGGCCGCGCGAGCATTGCAGTTGTTGAATGGAGACGGCAAGGGTCACGGTAGCTGCCTAGGACAGAGAGGACAGTTTGCGGCCGGCCAGCAGGCTGGGCAGCAAAGGTAGAAGAACGGCGGCGCTGAGCAGGAGCAACGCAATCACGCCACTCCAGTCTTCGTGTTGGAAGTGTACGGCGTTGGCAAGGCGGCGCACAGCCGTTGCGTTGGCCGCCGGCAACATCACGGCGAGGTCCAGTTCGCGCAGCGCCAAGACGAACGACAAGACGAAGGCACTCCACGCAGCGGGCATCAGCGGCAACACGTGCAGTCGCAGCGCGCGCGAACTTGCCGAACGCTGCACGAAGCGTCCGGCTTCTTCGGCGGCGATCGATTGGCGTCTGACCTGGCTCGCGAGCGTCAGCGCTGCAAACGGCAGGAAGCGCACGGCGTAGCCGCAGACGGCAAAGCCCCAGCTTTCATAGAAGTCGAAGTTGGTCCAGCCGATGCCCGGGTTGGAGTTGAACGTGCGGGCCAACGCGATGCCCAACAAGATCGCTGGCATCGCGGCCGGCAGCGAAGTAAGCAAATCGAGCAGGGGCCAACGACGTGCCGACTGGCGCGCCAACGGAATTGCCAGCAGTACTACGACGGCGGCAACGCCGAGGCCGAGATACAGCGAGTGCATCAGGTCCGGCAGACCTTGGTCCATCGCCTTGGCGAAGCTCTCGCGGGCGTAGTCGAGACCCATCGGGTCGAGTCGCTGCGCCGAACCGAGCACCCAGCGCGTCAACACGAACAGTGGCAAGAACACGCCGGCCCCGAGGTAGGTGATCGGCAGCAGCAACGCAGGCCAGCGCAGTTTGCCGAGCGTTTGCACCGGCAGCGGTCGGATCACGCCGCGATCTGGATTCGACGCGCGCAGCCGCAGCGCGGCCCACAGCATGCAGCCCAGTGCGGCGAGAAACGGTAGCGCCGCGACGATCGGGGATTGCAATTCGGCGTGGGTCGTGCCGACAGCGCGTCGCGACCAGCGCGAGAAGATGCCTTCGGCGTAGGTGTGCCAGGTCTTGCCCTTGACGGTCAAGAACTCCGGCACGCCGTGTTCGGCAACCGTGAACAAGAACGCCAACAAGCAGCCGGCGATTAGTTCGGGGGCGATCGAGCGAAGCAACCACCGGTCGGCCGGTCCGCGACCACGCAGCAGCAACGCCGCCTCATAGGCGCGGCCGTCGACGGTGCGCAGCCCACGCGTCGTCAGCACGGCAACGAACGGCGCGTGGGCGACACCGAGCAGGATCGCACATGGCCAGAAGCCGGCGACGTCCTGCACCAGGTCCGAGAAGGCCATTGCGATGAAAATGGGGGGCACGACCAGCGGCGCGACGCCGAGCGGGCCGAGCCACGAACGGCCGGGCATATCGCGAGCAACCGTCAACCATGCGTGGCCGGCGCCGAGCACGGCCGAGATGCAGGTTGCCGCGACGCCGAGGCGCAGCGAAGCGAGCAGTTGCTCCACAGCGTTCTCGTCGTCGGCGAGCGCGCGCCATGCATCGAGGGTGAAGCCGTCCTGGCTCCACAGCGTTTCGAACACCAATACTGCCAGCGGCACCAACACGAACAGCGACAAGAATGCGAGCGCCAGCCACAAGGGCAGTCGCGCCAGGCGTTCGTTGCGTGCGGCCATCGTTGGTGTTCGGCGTGGTTGCTTGTCGGGGTGCTACAGGCCGAAGATCTTGCCGAACTTCGCGTCAAACGCGCCGAGGTTCTTGCCCGTCCATTCGATGTCCCACTGCATCTCGCGGAACTGGCCGAGCTTGAGGATCTCTTCGTCCTTGGGCGGCGTGACACCATCACGCAGCGGAATCTGCGCGCTGTCGGCGGCGGCGAGCAACGCCTCGGTTTCGCGGGCGAGGATCTTGTCGATCAACCGCTTGGCGTTTTCCTGGTCGGGACCGTCTTTGATCAGAGCCACCGAGTTCGGGATCAGCATCGTGCCAATGCCGCCTTCTTCCTGGTCGGGGAACACGCACGCAACTGGGAAACCCCTCATCTTGGCGACGTGGAAGTCGTCTGTATCGGTGAACGCAAAGGCCACCTTGCCGTCGCGAACGACCCGCATGGTTGCACCGTTGCTACCGAGAAACATGACCTCGTTGTGCTGCATGCCCTCAATCCACTTCTTCATGCCGTCGTCGCCGAGTCTCTGCCACATGCTGCAGAAGTGGGTCAGCGTCGTGCCGGTCTTCGGCGTCGCGATCGCGCACTTGCCTCGCCACTTGGGGTCGGTCAGGTCCTTGTAGCTGGTCGGCCAGTCCGATTTGTCGGGAACGAGCTCGGTATTGACGATCAGGATGCGGGCGCGCGCCGCGAATGCCGTCCAGCGGTGGTCCTTGTCGCGCCAGCGCGCCGGTAGGTCTTTGGCGGCCGGCGAGTCATACGGCTCGAGCATGCCCTTCTGCGCCAGGCTGACCGTGTGCGCGATCTCGTTGTTCCAAAACACCGAGCAACGTTGGTGCGCCTTGTCCTCAAGGATGCGCGTGACGTGGCCGACCGTCTTGTTGTTTTCGGCGTCGTGCTTCTGTCTGAGCGTGATCCCCAACTCGTTCGCGAACCCCTTCAGCAGCGGCTCACTGAACTGCTGGTCGAGCGCGACGTAGATCGTGGGCCCGGTTGCCGCACCGGCCTCGCTGTCGGAGCCGCAGGCAGTGAGCAGAAGCAGAACGGCAATCGCGGGGGCAAGGCGCATGGGCTTTTCGTGGCTCTTGTTGGGGACTACAGGGTGGCAGACGTTAGGAATGCGGTCGCGCAGTCTTGGACCGAACCGAAACACTACTTGTTGCGATAGGTGTGATGACAGGTCTTGCAGCTCTGTCCGAGCGTCGACAGCATTTGCGCGGCCTGGATCGCGTTGCCGTCGCGTACCGCACGGTGCAACTTCTCGCTGACCTCGATCGAATGCTGGAGGTGCTGCTGGTATTCGGCTGGGTACTGTTTGCTCTCTGAATCGTCGCGCAAACTCGCGATCAGACTGGCAAGGCGCTCGGTTTCCTTTTCGGCGACGAGGTCTGGGTGATCGTCGGGCGCCTGCCAACGAGCTTGGTGGGACTGCCGCACGAGGTCGATGATCTGATCCATCTCGGCCATCGTCGCGACCAGACCGGTCACGACGGTCACGCTGGGGAATGACGCGGGGTCTGCTTGCAGTTGTGCCGGGCTCATTGGCTGCGCTGCTCGAACGGCTTGCCAAAGGCCCGTGTAGCTCGCGGCCGTGCCCGACACGCCCATGCGCTCGGAAACCTCGGCAACGCTCATTTCACCGGCGCATACCAGCGCCGTGGCGAGCGCCGCGCCGCTGCGGTGCTTGCCGTGATGGCAGTGTACGTAGATCGGACGTTGCACGTTGCGGATCGCTTGCGCGAGTTGCAGTTGCCGTTCGCTCGAAACCGTGTCGTAGCTGATCGGCAAATGCACGTAGCGCAGGCCGTGCGCCGTTGCGTGCACGAGGTCTGGGGTGGCGCCGTCGACCGAGATGACCGTCTTGACGCCGAGGGTTGCGAGGGCCGCGAAGCCTTGTTCGCCTTCGGGAACGCCACCGCACAGAAGCTCGTCGGCGTAGGTGACAACGTTGTGCAAGCCTGGCAGGTTGCGCGCCTTCTTCGCGGTCGTGGTCGGCGTCACGATCTCGACCGTTGCGATTGCCACCGTCGACAAGCATGCGCTCATGATCGTGAGCGTGCTGGCAGCCACAAGCCTGCTGAGGTTGGAGGTGCGACGTTGGGTAGCGTCCAGGGGGGCCATGGGGGGCATTGCGCAAGGTGTGTGCCAACGACCTTCAGAATGGATCGCGGCTACGCGACCCGGAGTCCTGCAACGTTCTGAGGGCTCGGGTGTTCGATGCCGTGTCAGCCCGTTTCGATGCCGTAACGACAGTCGCCAAACCCCTTGAGAGGGGGGACTTGTCGTTTTTGTCAAGTGCTTTACCATGCAAAGTCGATGAGGTTTCCATGCAGGTAAGGCGAGCGGATGCGATGGGCATGTGCTTCGGCGTGCGCGACGCCCTGGCGGCGATCGAGCAGGTCGATGAGCCGGGAACGGTCACTATTCACGGCGAGTTGGTGCACAACGGCGAAGTGCTACAGATGCTCGCTAACCGTGGGTTTCAGCAGTCCGGTGAGGATTTGCGCGATGTGCCCATCACCGAAGGGGTGCTGATCACGGCGCATGGCGTCAGCAATCGCGAACGGCGCAAACTGCGCGCCGCTGGCAAGCAGTTGCTCGATACGACTTGCCCGTTGGTGCATAAGGCGCACGAAGCGGCGCAGCTGCTCGAGGCCGAAGGGCGGCGGGTGATCGTGATTGGGCGCCCCGATCACGTCGAAGTGCGCGGCATCGTCGAGGACCTGCAGAACGCGGTGGTGGTGAAGACCGAACAAGACGTCGTGACGTGGCCGGAGCAGGCGTTGGGCGTGGTCTGCCAAACGACGACGCCGAGTGAACGAGTGGACTGCATCCTGCTCGCGATCCGCCGCGCCAATGGGCACGCCGATGTGCGGCTCATCGATACAGTCTGCAATCCGACCAAAGCCCGTGGTGCGGCGTTGGAGGCGCTGTTGCCCCAGGTGGATGCGTTGGTTGTCGTCGGCGGCAGCGACTCGAACAACACCCGCCAACTGGTCTTGCGTGGCGAGCGGCGCGGCATCCCGACCTTGCACATCGAGAACGCCAGCGAACTGGTGCCGGAGTGGTTTTTTGGGCGAGAAGTCGTCGGTCTCACCGCGGGTACCTCGACGTTGCCGGCGACCATTGATGCTGTGCATGAGCAGCTGATTCGTCTCGCAGCGGAAGTCGTTCCCAGCTCGTCTTGACTGCCTCCCGTTTGGAGCTAGGCTCCCAAAACCGCTTCTGCGGTCACCCACGCTGTGAGCCACTCCCATCACAACTCAGGCGCAGACGATACGCCGCCGGATCCGGAGCAGCTGCTCAAGAAGGAAGGTGAGTTCTGGGATCTTCAGGAAGAGAAGATCGAGAGCCTCTACGCGAAGCCACACGACTGGCGCTTCGTGCCGCATCTCGCCGACATCATCATCAAGCCGCGTGTCAAGACGTTGCTGCGCATCCTTGATGCGCACAAGGATTCGATCCGCAGCCTCGTCGACATCGGTTGCGGCAACGGTTGGTTCTGCCACGCGACGGCCAAGCGCGGTATCAAGTCGATCGGCATCGATCTTTCGGAGAAGAAGATCGAGACCGCCAAGCGCATGGCGAAGGAACAGGGCATCGACCATCTGTGCGAGTTCGTCGCCGGTGATGTCATGCAGTGGCAGCCAAGCGAGCCGGTGGATCTGTTGACGTCGCACGGCAGCCTGCACCATTTCCCCGGCTTTGATGACGCGATCAAGCACATCGTCGCGAACCACATGCGCAAGGACGGCTACATGCTGTTCGTTGAGCCTAACCACGAGGGCATGTCGCCGGAGGTACGCGAATACCTGATGGACAAGGCCAAGAACTCGTGGCTGAAGAAGCACTTCGATTTCGAGTTCTACTTCGAGGTCATGGGCCAGACGTCACTCGATGGGCCGGTGCGCGAAGACTCGGATACCGTCGATATTCGCGACGAGAGTCCGGCCGGCAAGGAGTTCTTCGGCGAGCACATCGACCTCGACAAGTATTTCTGCGATCACTTCGACGTCATTGAGAAGGAGTTCTATCACTACTTCTCGAGCCACGGCACCAACGCGTTCTACGTGTTCATGAAGTCGAAACTGGTGCGCGCTGCGTGGCGGCTGATGCTGCCCTGGATGGTGCGGCGCGATACCAAGAAGCTGCGTGATCCGAAGTACTCGAAGTGGGCCGAAGACGGTCTCTGGTTCATGCAGCAGAAGGGCGTCCGCAAGTAGCGAGAGCTGATGCGACTCGTGCCGCTAGCGTGATCCGAGCAACGCCTTCTTCGACGTCGGCTGCGAACCCAACTACTACGCCACGGACATCGGACGATGGGTTTTACGCCGGTGGTGACCTATCGCATCGTGCACAAGCCCAAGCCAAGTGACGTGCTGGTTGCCGAAGGCAAGCGGCCCCCGACAAGACGGTGCCGTTGCCGAAGATTCCGTGAGCTAGAAGACTCCGTGAGTAACTACGGCGTCATCGCACTGCGGAGTTTTGTGGCCGGGCGCGCAGGTCCGTATCCGTATGCTCTGCCATCGCCATGAGTTCCCCAACGCGTCACGTCACTCGCTGCCTGGTCGGCGGCATTGTCGCTCTGCTGCCAATCGGTGGCACGATCCTCGGTGTTGCCTACCTCGAGGTCGTATTGACCGAGTCGTGGCGTGAACAAGTCACGTGGTACTTCCCTGGCCTTGGCCTGCTACTGGCGCTGGCGCTCATATACCTGGTCGGATTGTTCGTCACGACGTTCTTGGGCAAGTGGCTGTGGCGCCGGGTCGACAGCTTGATGGAGAAGCTGCCGATCCTCGGCTCGCTCTACCAGTCACTAAAAGAAGTGCTCGGATACGACTCCAAGCGCGACAAGTTTTTTGAAGCGGTTGTGGCGGTGGCGGTCGACGACGGCTTTGAGATTGGCTTGGTGACGGGGTCCGCGCCCGGGCCGGATGGAGAGGAGCTCTCGGTAGTGTTTGTGCCCAGTTCGCCGAATCCGACCAACGGGCGATTGTTATTGCTGCCGCCGGATCGAATCCGAAAGCTGGATCTGCGTGCCGCCGATGCTCTGCGTGGGCTGGTATCGATGGGCAAGACCCCGCTCCGGTCCGCGGCCGACTGATCCACTGAGGCGCCTGCTCTGTGATCTGAGTAATCACCTCGTCGGGAGGTTGTTGCAATCGCGCCGTCCGACGCGGATCGTCTTCGCACCAATGTCCTGGCTGTCCTCGTTTTGGCGGTCGTCGATCGGCGGCAAGGTGACCATGGCGGTCACCGGGCTCATGCTGTTCGGCTTCGTCGTTTCTCACTTGCTCGGGAACCTGCAGCTCTTGCAGGGCAAAGACAAGATCAATGGCTACGCAAAGTGGCTGCATGACCTCGGCCCAATGCTGTGGGTGATGCGAATTGGGCTTCTGGCCATATTCGTATTGCACGTGTGGACGGCGCTGCGGTTATCGCGTGCCAACAAGAATGCGCGGCCGGTTGCGTATGCCAAACCAAGCACCGTGCAGGCAACGATGGCTTCGCGCTCGATGTTGCTCAGTGGCCTGTCGCTGCTGGTCTTCATCATCTACCACCTGCTGCACTTCACGCTTGGCGTTGTCAGCGCCGAGCACCATGACTTGAAGCTCGCCGATGCCGGCGGGCATGACGTTTACACGATGGTTACCACGGCCTTCAGCGTGCCGGCCATCGCGATCGCCTACGCAGCATTCCAAGTGGTGCTGTTTCTGCATCTGAGCCATGGCATTCAGAGCATGGCGCAGACCATCGGCCTCCATCACGCCCGCTACTCCCCGATGATCAAGACTGTGTCCTTCCTGGTCGCGTTGGTGATCGCCGGTGGCAACATGCTGCTGGCGCTGTCGGTCATGCTTGGCCTCGTAGGGGGAGCACAATGAACCTTGATTCACGCATTCCGGGCGGTCCGATCCAAGACAAGTGGGATAGCCGCAAGTTCGATCTCAAGCTCGTCAACCCGGCGAACAAACGCAAGTACAAGGTGCTGGTCGTTGGCAGTGGTCTCGCCGGTGCGGCGGCCGCAGCGTCGATGGCGGAGCTCGGCTACCAAGTCGAATGCTTCTGCTATCAGGACAGTCCTCGTCGCGCACACTCGATCGCGGCGCAGGGTGGCATCAACGCCGCCAAGAATTACCGCAACGACGGCGACTCGGTCTGGCGCCTGTTCTACGACACGGTCAAGGGCGGCGACTTCCGCGCTCGCGAGGCCAACGTCTACCGATTGGCGCAGTGCAGTGTCAACATCATCGACCAGGCGGTTGCGCAAGGCGTGCCGTTTGCGCGTGACTACGCGGGCCTGCTCGACAACCGCAGCTTCGGCGGCGCCCAGGTTTCGCGAACGTTCTACGCGCGCGGCCAGACTGGCCAGCAGCTGTTGCTTGGCGCGTATGCGGCGCTGTCGCGCCAGATCGGGCTTGGCACGGTCAAGATGTACAATCGCACCGAGATGCTGGATGTCGTGCTCGTCGATGGCCACGCGAAGGGCATCATCGTGCGCGACATGGTTACCGGCGAGGTGCGTTCGCATGCCGGCGACGCGGTTGTGCTCGCGACGGGCGGCTACGGCAACGTGTTCTACCTGAGCACCAACGCCAAGGGCTGCAACGTCACTGCGGCATGGCGTGCCCACAAGAAGGGCGCCGGCTTCGCCAACCCGTGTTACACGCAGATCCATCCGACCTGCATCCCGGTTAGCGGCGACCACCAGTCAAAACTGACCCTGATGTCGGAGTCGCTGCGCAACGACGGTCGTGTTTGGATTCCGAAGAAGCAGGCTGACAAGCGTCCGGCGCACGAGATTCCGGATGACGAGCGCGACTACTACCTGGAGCGCAAGTATCCAAGCTTCGGCAACCTGGCGCCGCGCGACATCGCGTCGCGGGCGGCCAAGGAAGCCTGCGATAAGGGGCTTGGCATCGGCGAAACCGGCCTCGGCGTCTACCTCGACTTCCGCGACGCGATTGCGCGTCTCGGCGAGCCTGCGATCAAGGCGCGCTACGGCAACCTGTTCCACATGTATGGCAAGATCACGGCCGAGAACCCCTACAAGCAGCCGATGCGGATCTACCCGGCCGTGCACTACACGATGGGTGGCTTGTGGGTCGACTACGACCTCATGAGTTCGATCCCCGGCATGTTCGTGCTGGGCGAAGCCAACTTCAGCGACCACGGCGCCAACCGCCTCGGTGCCTCGGCGCTGATGCAGGGACTTGCGGATGGCTACTTCGTGATCCCATACACCATCGGTGGCTACCTCGCCGGTCAGAAGGCGGGGTCGGTGGATGTGAACCACGATGCGTTCCAGCAGACAGTTGCAACCGTCAACGATCGCGTCAGCAAGCTGTTGTCGATCCAAGGCAAGCGCACGGTCGACCACTTCCACAAGGAACTCGGCAAGATCATGTGGGGTCGTTGCGGCATGGCACGCAACGATGCTGGCCTTAACGAGGCGCTGAAGGAGATCCCCGCGCTGCGCGAAGAGTTCTGGCAGGACGTGCGGGTGCTCGGCAGCGGGCAGTCGTTCAACCAGTCGCTAGAGAAGGCGGGTCGCGTTGCGGACTTCCTGGAGTTTGGCGAGTTGATGTGCCGCGATGCACTGGAACGACGCGAGTCGTGTGGTGGCCACTTCAGAGATGAGTGGCAGGACGAGGGTGAGGCACGACGCGATGACGACAACTTCGCGCACGCTGCTGTCTGGGAACACAAGGGCGAGGTCAAGGACGCTGTGCGCCATCAAGAAGAGCTGAAGTTCGACAACGTGGCGCTCGCCGTGCGGAGCTACAAATGAAGGTCATCCTCCACATCTGGCGTCAGGACAAGGCGAGCACCAACGACAACTTCAAGCAGGACGGTCGCATGGTCCGCTACGAGTTGGCGGATGTGTCGCCGGACATGTCGTTCCTTGAGATGCTCGACGTACTCAACGAGAACTTGATCGAGAAGGGCGAGGAATCGGTCGCATTCGATCACGATTGTCGCGAAGGCATCTGCGGTGCCTGCGGGGTGGTCATCGATGGCGTGCCGCATGGTCCCGAACGCGGCACCACAACCTGCCAGTTGCACATGCGCAGCTTCAAGGATGGCGCCGAGATCTACATCGAACCCTGGCGCGCCAAGGCGTTCCCGGTCGTGCGGGACCTCGTTGTCGACCGCGGCTCGTTGGATCGCATCGTACAGAGCGGCGCGTTCATCTCGGTCAATACTGGCGCGCCTCAGGACGCCAATGCCATTCCTATCCCGAAGTCGGACGCGGAAAGGGCCTTCGACGCGGCAACGTGCATCGGCTGTGGAGCGTGCGTCGCCGCCTGCAAGAACGCATCGGCGATGTTGTTCGTCGGCGCCAAGGTGTCGCACTTCGCCTACTTGCCGCAGGGGCGCGTCGAACGCGACTCGCGTGCGCGCAATTTGGTCAAGGCGATGGACGAAGAGGGGTTTGGCAACTGCACCAACCAAAATGAATGCGAAGCGGTCTGCCCGAAGGAGATTCCGGTACGTGTCATCGCCGACATGAACCGCGAATACCTGCGCGCCAAGGCGCGCGAGGGGTAGCGCGACATGGCGTAGGTCCGCGCCGTCGAGCATTGCCCCAAGGTTGTTCCTGGTGGGGCTCTACGCGTGCGCCCGCTCGTGCTACACAGCTCGCGACGCACGATGGCATCGGGGCATCGCCGCATCGTGCACTTCGAGTTTGCCGCGGGTGATCTTCCTCACGGTCTGCAGTTTGCGCAGCGTGTCGGCAGCCGGCCGGAATAGTCGGGAACACACACCGTCACACATGCGTAGCAGTTGCCGCTGCGAGGCATCGAGCCTGGCAGCGGGATTTGGCACGGAATGAGTCTGGCCGATTGCATGACTGGCCAACCGGATCTCTGGCCCAACCGGGAGTTTGGCCAGCCTTTACGCTTCCTTGTCTGTCGACGGCTTTGCTGATGGTGAGAGAACGATGACACACCCGACTAAGGAGACGCTGCTCGGCTCAGACTTCGCCGCGATTTGCGCACGCTTCGGCGCGCCGATGCGTTGCGAACACGAGCAGGGCGTCCTGCGATTGGTGTATGGCGACGCGGAGGGCAAGCCGCCGCGAGGAGAAGTCGAGTTGGTGGACGGTGTCGTGACGTCGATTGCCGGCCAACTCGATGGAGCGATTCGCCGCGGCGGCGAGCAGAACATGGTGGGCTGGCCCGTCGAGTTGGTTCTGCCCAAGCTCGGCAAGCCGCTGCGCACCGTGCAGCTCGGTGACAACACGCGCTTTGAATTCCGCACGTGCATCGTGACGGTGCACGAAGGCACGGTTGTGTGCGTGGTTCCGCTTACTGGCTCGTCGGGAGCATCAGCGTAACCGTCACGATGTAGATCAAGACGCCGGTCAGGTCGGCGATAGCCGTGACCGCCGGGGTGCTGATCATCGCTGGGTCACCGCGCAGCTTCTTGACGATGATTGGCGTCAAGGCGCCGAGCAAGGCGGCTATCAATACATGGCCGATCATCGCGATGCCGATCGCCGCGCTGACGGCGGCGACGGTTGTCATGCCATTGGAAGGCGTCTCATCGTTGAGGATGCTGACCATGATGGTGTCGAGCAACGCGATGATGCCGAGTAGCAACGCCATCACTCCAGCAACGCGAAGTTCCTTCCACAAGACTCGCTTGATGGTGGCCTTGGCAACGTCGCCGATGGTCAAGGCGCGAATGACCAAGGCACTGGCCTGCGTGCCAACCATGCCGCCGGTGGCCATGACCATGGGCAGCATGGCGATGAGCAGCGAGTCGGTGATCGTGTTTGCGTAGTAATGGATCAACGCCGATGTGATCACCCAGAACACGGCGAGCAGGCACAGCACCGGCGCCCGCCGCCGAATCTGGCGCAGCACCGGTTCATCCACGTAATCGTAGTCACCGATCTCGGCACCGTGGCCGGTGATGCCAGCCATCTTCTCGAAGTCTTCCTGCGCCTCTTCTTCGACGATGTCGACGGCGTCATCGTGCGTGACGATGCCGACCAGATTGCCGTCCGAATCGACCACCGGCAACGCGATCAAGTCGTAGTCGCGGATCAGCCGCGCGGCTTCTTCCTGGTCGCCGTCAGCTGTGATCGACACCAAGTCGGTTTTCATCAGCTCTTCGACGGTCTCGTTGTCGGCGGCGAGGATCAGATCGCGCAGCGACACGAACCCGAGCAGCTTGCCGCTGCGATCGAGCACGTAGCTGTAGTAGATCGTCTCCTTGCTCGGCGCCTGTCGACGCAGCGATGCGATTGCACTCCGGGCCGTCGCCTTGCCGCCGAGCACCGCATACTCGGTGATCAGGATCGAGCCGACCTGGTCTTCGCGGAACGTATCGCGTCGCAACAGATCTTCGCGCGCCGCCGTCGACAGCATCGGCATCAACCGCTTGCGCACGTTCTCGGCGAGGCGGTCCAAGAACTCGGCGCGGTCATCGGACAGCATCGACTGCACAACTTGCTGCACGCGATCGCGCCCGGCCCCGTCGACGTAGTGTTCTTGCACCTCTGGTTCGAGGTAGCCGAACACGTCGCGCTCAAAATCCTGCGGCAGGTGGGCAAGGATCGATGCAATCTCCTCGAGCTCGAGACCGCCAAGGATTGAGGCCGCATCGCCCGGGTGCATGTCCTGCAGAACCTCAACGAGATCTGAATACCGACCTTCGGCCAGCAGTTCTCGGATCTCTGGGGTTAGCAGGTGGAAGCGCATGGCGAGAAACGGGGCTGAGGTGCCTCTGGCCGGCGTGGGGCGCGCCGGGCTGGGAACCTGTGGCAAGGACGTTAGCGACTGCGCCGCCCGTATGCACTTGCCAGAAGTCGCAGCCGGAGGCTCATCAGAAGGCTGCGTGCGGTGCCCATGTTGTGAGCCGGTGCGATTTGTGGGGTGTAGCGCGCTTGACCGAGGTCATTGGGCTGGCTAGTGTTCTGCGCTCGATTCGCGGCAGCAATGCCTCGCGAGTCTATGGTCGGGGCGTGGCTCAGCTTGGTAGAGCGCTGCGTTCGGGACGCAGAGGTCGGAGGTTCGAATCCTCTCGCCCCGACCAGTTTTCCTCCGCCCGGAGGGCGGTGAATAACTGCTCGGGGCGTGAGGACTCGGTGTGACCTCAGCCACGACTGCGTCGCGACTGATGTGCACGGCGAATCCTACTGCTCGGGGCGTGAGGACTCGGTGTGACCTCAGCCACGACTGCGTCGCGACTG
>JAPYTD010000156.1 GCA_029936315.1 Planctomycetota bacterium
GACCGCGCGCCAACCAGCGGTTCTTCGGGTCCTTGCGCAGGGCCTCCGGGCTAACGGTCGCAGCTTGTCGGTAGGTCGACGACAGCACCATTTGCCTCATCAGTTGCTTGACGTCCCAACCACTCTTTACGAATCGCGTCGCCAGATAGTCGAGCAGTAAAGGATGCGTAGGTCGTTCGCCCTGGTTGCCGAAATCTTCACTCGTCTTGACGATGCCAGTGCCAAACAACTGCTGCCAGAACCGGTTGACGGTGACGCGCGCGGTCAGCGGATGCTCGGGGGCGATGAGCCACTTCGCTAGACCAAGGCGGTCGCGTGATAGTTCTTTTGCCATCGGCGGCAACGCGGCCGGGGTCGCGCGCATAACCTTGTCGCCCTTCAAATCGTATTGGCCGCGCTTGAGCAAGAACGCGTGCTTTGGCTTCATGCGTTCCTTCATGACGAGCGTCGTCGGAATCTTGCCCTCGACGCCCTTGCGCCGCTTCGTGAGTTCCGCCAACTCCGCATCGAGCGGTGCAAAGATCGCCTTCGAATCCTGGTGCACGTAGCGCAGGTAGTGAGTCTTCACGACTGCGAGTTGTTGTTGGCTGCGATCGGCGACCGCAACCGTCAGCACCTTGCGGATGTTCTTTGGCACGGCCGGATTGCCGTGAGCTATGGCCTGCCACGCCGCGAGCGACCGTAGATGCTCGTCATTCGGCGGCGCAAACGTGTGCACGCCCGCGCTATCCCAATAGACCGTGCCGTCGACCTTGGTGAACGCCCAACCCGTGATCGCATCGCCCGGCGCGAGACCGCAGTCGGCGATGCTCACTTCGAGCCGCACCCACTTGCCCGTCGCCGGGATCTTGCCGGCAACGAAGTCGGCGCCGTTTGGCCGACCTGCTCCATGTGCCGCCACGCCCCAACGCGCGCGGTGATCCCACGTGCCATTCGCATGGAACTGCACTTGCACCGAACGCGGCGTGTCCTTGGGATCGAGCCAGACGTGGGCAAACAGGCGATCGCCGGCCTGCACCCGCAGCGGCACCGGCACGCTGCTGAACAAGTCCTGGTTCAGGCCCTTGCCCGAACGCCGTAAGCTGCGCGCGCCACTATGAGGCTTCGGCTGGCGCTTGCCTTTGCCGTCGGCCCACTGCCACTTGCGACCATCGCCACCGAGCGCGCTGCCCTTCGGTGCTTCATCGTCAAACCAGACGTAGTCCTCGGGCTCTTGGCTGCAACTCGTGTCGATGCCCACCGTATCCCAGTAGCTCGTGCCGCCAAACTGGGTGAACGCAACGCCGTGCACTGCCATACCCAAACGCAAACCAACAGCCTCGACCGGCACCTCAAGCCGAACCCACTCGCCAGCCTTGGGCAGGTCCCCCATGCGCCTACGTTCGGTCGTCTTGTCCTTGCCGTAGGTAATTCTGTTCGCGCCCCAATAGGCACGGTGCAGCCATGCCCCTGAGCCGTCACTGTTCCACTGCAGCATGATCTGCTCAGGCAGATCCGCGGGATCGAGATACACCCAGGCGAACAGTGTGTCGCCGTTGGCGACTCGCAGCTTGCGATCCGCGCTGCGGAAGTAGTGCTGTTGGTTGCCGCTGCTCTTGCGCTGCATCGCGCGTCGACCTGTATGCACGAGCGCCTTGTCTTCGACCCAGACCAGGCCATCACCTTCGGCAGTTGCTCCCGCTGGCAGATCGTCTTCCACCCAGATGACCTCACGCTTCTTGCGAGCGTCGGCCGCATGCCTGCTATTGACAGGTTCGTGGTAGTCGATGGCCTCAAGCGCAAGATCGGCACGGCGCTCGACATCCTTCTGCTTGGCGTCGAGCTGCGCAAGTTCGGCAGTCTGTTCGTCGCTGGCGATCTTCAGGACAGGCGCGGGAGCCTTGCTGTTGCCGTCCATCGCGTTGCCGTCCATGTTGTTGAAGAACGCAAACAGCTGATAGAACTCGCGCTGGCTGATCGGGTCGAACTTGTGGTCGTGGCACACTGCGCAACCGACCGTCAAACCAAGAAACACGGTGCCCGTGGTGCTGACGCGATCGATCACGTTGCGCACGTAGATCTCTTCTTTGATCGAGCCGCCTTCGTTGGTCGTGATGTGGCAGCGGTTGAAGCCAGACGCTACCAGTTGATCCGTGGTCGGCTCGGGCAACAGGTCGCCGGCCAACTGCTCGACGATGAAGCGATCAAACGGCACGTTGTCACGGAAGGCTCGCACCACCCAATCACGGTAGGGCCACATCTCGCGGTAGTTATCGAGGTGCAGGCCATGCGTATCGCCGTAGCGCGCGGCATCGAGCCAGAACCGCGCCATGTGCTCGCCGTAGGCATCCGAGGCCAGCATGCGATCAACCGCACGTTCGTAGGCCACTGACGTCTTGTCCGCGAGGAACGCACGTAGCTCGTCCGGTGTTGGCGGCAATCCGGTCAGGTCTAGGCTGATGCGGCGCAACAACGTACGGCGATCCGCGGCTTCGTTTGGCTGCAAGCCGAAGCGATCCAACTCCGCCAGAATGAACCGATCGATCGCGCCCCGAGTCCAATCTGTGTTCGCGACTTGCGGCACGGCGGGCTCGACCGGCGTCACAAACGACCAGTGCTCAGACCAGCTCGCACCATCCTGGATCCACCGCACCAACATCTTCTTCTGAGCCTCATCAAGCGGCTTGTTGGTATCGCTCGGCGGCATCAACTCCTCTGCGTCCGCATGCAGAATGCGCTGCACGAGCAGGCTGTTCTTAGCGTCGCCGGCGACGATCACCGCACCACCATCGCGAACTGCGAAGGCATCTTCCTTGCGATCCAATCGCAAGTTCGCCTGGCGCTGCTCGCCGTCCGGACCGTGACACTGGAAGCAGTGGTTGGACAAGATCACACGGATGTCGCGATCGAAGTCGACTACTTCCGCCGTTCGCGCTTCTCCGGTGGTTGACTGGGCGAGCAACGTCGTCGCAGACGGAATCGCCAACGCACCAACGAACAGCGCTGGCCAGACTCTTCGACCAGAAAGCATGGCGTGGAAACGGAGCATGGGCTACGCGCAGTGTAGCAAGAGCCAGCTCAGATCTACCTCAGCTCAAGACGAACGCCCCATCGGCACACGCAACAAGACCTACAATGCGCCAGATCGTCGATCTGCTGCAGCCGAGTGCTTCGGCATGCCATCAATTTAGCAACCGATCTAGTAGTTGCCGATGATCAAGTCGATGCCGTTGCTGGTGATGAGTTCTAGTCCGTTATAGCCGGGCGCATAGGCGACCGCTTGCATGTAGACGTGGAGGTTGAACAGGCTCACGAGATTGGGAATCGGTAGATCGTATCGTAACGTCGAGGAAGCGACCCCAGGCGCGACTGCGAGGCCGGTGATGTCCTGCGATTGGTTGACATAGCACCCGGGCATGCCGATCACGGCTAGCTCCATAGGCAGCGGCATACCTAACCACGATGTATTGCTCCAGCCAATTGTGATGGCTCCAAACTGTTCGGGTGCGTTGCTGACCAGTGATTCAAAGGTCCTGCCGATGATTGGGAGAGTGAGTGGTGCAAAGGCAAGATTTGGGCTGCCGCAGGCGTTGCCGTAGGTGGCAACTGATGCGGCGGAAACGGGAAAGTCATACTCCCACGTGTCGTTGAAGAAGCCGTTGCTGCCAACCACGCCGCCAAACATAACGACCTTCCCCCGCGCGCTGTCGTAGGCCATCGCGTGGGCATAGCGAGCACTCGGACTGCTGGTAGTCGTGACCTGCGTCCAGTTGACGCCGTCA
>JAPYTD010000069.1:0-22204 GCA_029936315.1 Planctomycetota bacterium
AGGAGAAGGAGTTGCGGGACCTCGCACTCAAGGCTCCGGTCGAACCAGAAGAAGTTCTGGAGAGTGTGGCCAGCAAGTAATTGCTGACTGCAGCGGGTGGCAGGTGACAGGTTACGAGTAACCGGCCCCGCTACCGAACATAGCGAGGGAGCAAGGCCAGTCCTTGTTCCCTCGCTGTGCGTACGGCCCCTGCCGGCGCGTGCCTGGATTGATGCTTGCCGGCCCCGGCGAGCCTTGCGACGATGCCGCCGCGGACCCCATTGCGGCCTCCAACTGTTTGTCACGATGCTCTCCAACCGAACCCTGCTGCACACTGTCTTGATTGCGTGGGCGCTCGTCTGCGTCCCGTTGTTCGCCCAGAAGAAGGGCAACAACGAGTTCACCAAGCTTCTGAAGAAGGGCGATCCGTACACCAAGAAGGACCCCGCGATGATGAAGAAGCTCGGGGTTGAGCGGTACGGGCCGTTCCCGTGGGCCGATCACTTCAGCACGGCCGACATCGACAAGGTGCTCGGCCCGGACCGTGTCATCTGGATGGAGACCAAGCACTTCCGCATCGGCCTCAACCTGAAGACGGGGCCGCTGCCGGAGGACTCCAAGGAGCGCAAGGCGCTCAACGAGGAATGCAAGGCGCTCAACAAGCTGTGCCGCAAGATTCCGGCCAAGGCGCGCAAGGTTGGACCGTGGTTGCGCGTGCATCTGTATGCGCAGCGTTGCGAGAAGGCCTACGAGCAGTTCTCCAAGCTCGTTGGCGTGACCGACAGTTCCTTCGAGGCAACGTCCAAGGTCATCGGCAAGGGTCCGTATCTCGGCTTGCCCGACAAGTACCTGCTGCTGCTGTTCCAGAAGAAGTCGGACATGGCGCGCTACATGAAGCGCTTCTGCAACACAGAAGCAAATGAGTCGATGCGCTTCTACCACAAGCAGACTGGTCAGGTGGTCCTGGCCGTCTCGCAAGAAGGCCTGGAAGGCTTCGATGGGCCAGGGTTGCAGGCGCACGTGATCTACGCGCTGTGGCAGAACCTGATGAATGGCTTCCGCGGCTACAACTACCCACTGCCGATGTGGTTCTCGACCGGCATCGCGCACTATTACTCACGCCAGGTGAAGACGAAGTTCGTCAACGCGCGCATCACGGACACCGAGTCCGTCAATCGCGACGAGCAGAACAAGTGGGTGAAGAAGATGTTCCGGCGCAGCAAGCACGAGGGAGCCACCCTGAGCTACGAGCAGCTGTCGGCGATGAACAACTGGGAGAAGTTCGGCTTCCACGCGCACATGCAGTCGTGGTCGCGGATCGACTACCTGATGACGCTCGATAGCGAAAAGCTCGGGATGATCATCGACAAGCTCAAGAGCGTGCCGAGCAGCGGCGACTGGGATGCCCAGGCGAAGCAGCTGGAGCGCATGCTGCCGAAGCTGCTGTTCAACGTGTTTGAGTTGGACGGAGCGACCTTCGACGAGAATTGGCGCAAGTGGGTGCTCAAGACCTACGCGAAACGAAAGGACTAGAGCCGTGAGTGCTCGGCGGCGTAAGCTCAGCCGCACGTGAACACCGCAGTTGTATTCGCGGTGGCCGGCGCCGGCGCGTTCGGTGCCACCAGTCGCTACCTGATGACGGTTTGGTTGCGATCCCTGTGGGGTGAGTCACCATGGCCGATTGCCACCGTCAACGTGCTCGGTTGCTTTGGTTTCGGCGTGTGCTGGTCCCTCGCACAGGGGCGAATGTCGCACCCGGTGGCCATCGCGGTATTGGCCGGCTTCTTCGGCGCCTTTACGACGTTCTCGGCGTTTGCCCTCGATGGCCAGCTGTTGCTCGCCGAACGCAAGTTCGGGCTGTTTGCGATCAACCTGATGGTGCAGAACGGTATGGGCATATTGGCCTTGTGGCTCGGCATGCTGGCAAGTGGTACGCGATCGTGACGACCGGGTGGGCGCTGTCATGACGATGCTGATAGCATGAGCTATCCTTGCGGCCCTCGTCGCTTCCGCCATGCGCCTTCTGCCAATCCTGCTCATCGTGTTGCTCGCGGTGTTTGGTGTTGTCCTGGGGCTGACCGTGATGTGGAACAGCACATTGGGCGCGTCCGCAAGGGTTGGCTCGATGCCACCGTTTCTCGGCGGCAAGCCGCAGGGCCACGTCTATTCCGGGGTTGCTGGTGAGCCGTCTGACGTCAATCCGCTTACGACCCATGACCCGCTAGCGACGCGCCTGGTGCTGCCGTACACGCACGACGCATTGCTCGACCAGGATCCAGAGACCGGCGCACTGCGGCCAGCGCTGGCAGACGAATACGAATTGGCGGCCGACGGCATGTCGTGCACGTTTCGGTTGCGCCAAGGCGTGCTGTTCAGCGATTCCACGCCGATGACGATGGCCGATGCGCTGTTTGGCTGGGAACTGTCCAAGGCCGGGCATCTGATCATGGGCGCCATTGCGCAGTGCTTCGAGCGGGTTGAGAACGTTGAGGTGCTGGACGAGTGGCGCTTCCGCGTCGAGTTCAAGGGCGGCAGTTTCTCGACGGCAAATGCCGTGGGGCTTGGTTGGACCGTCGTGCATAAGAAGTACTTCGTCGATTGCGTGCGCAGTCGCCTGAAGGATGCCGAGGAGATGCCAGAGATCGGTAGCGCGCGGTTTGCCGAGTTGCTTAAGCAGGTCAAGGACCAGTGTGGTCCGGGTACTGGGCCGTATGAGCTGATCAATGATCTCGATGGCGTCAGCAACTGGCGCCGCCGCGAGGAAGTGCTGTTAACGCGCAACGAGCACTGTTGGCGTCGCCGGGTGCGCCCCGGCTCCTGGAACTTCGCGGGCATTCGCACGCTATTCCGCGATCAGGCGGGCGCGCAAAACGCCTTGCTGCGCGGGGAAGTGGATTGGTTCGCCGGTGGTCAGCCCGATCGGTTGCTTGCGTCGCAGCCACAACTGGTCAAGGACTACGCCAAGTTCGTCTACGACTATCCAGCGCTGGGGGCGTTCCGGATCATCTGGAACTGCAAGCAGAAGCCGTTCGATGATCCGCGGGTTCGTCGGGCGATGGGCATGCTAGTCAACCGAACAGAAATGGTGGCGGTCTTCGAGGGGACCGCCAAGCCGGCACTAGCTCACGCCAAGCTGGGCACGCGCGCCTATCCTGACCTTGAGCCACTGCCGTTTGATCCTGGTGCTGCCAGGAAGTTGCTGCGCGACGCGGGGTATGACCCGGAAAAGGGCACAGCGCTGCGCATGAACCTGCTGACCTACCAGGGTCACGAGCCGACCAGGCGCATCACCGAGTTGTTTGCCAGTGCCGCCAAGGATGCCGGCGTCGAACTCGAAGTGCGTGCGCGCGAGTCGTCGGCGGTTGTTGCGGCATTGAAGGTTGGTGATTGGCATGGACTGCTGTCGCACCAGGGCTTCGCGCAATGGGGCGACCCCTATCAATTCCTCAACAGTCAGGGTCTCAAAAACTTGGGTGGCTGGAAGCACGAGGAAGCTGACCGCCTGACCATTGCTGGTCGCAAAGAACTCGATGCGGATCGTCGGGCAGACCTTTGGCGCGAACTGCACGAGCTGGCGGATCGCGAGCAACCTGCTGCATTGATCGTGCACCCGCTCGCGGCTGTGCTGTTCAACAAACACATCGAAGACTGTGTGGTGGGGCCGCTTGGCCTGAAACCAAATGCGGCTTGGGTTGCGTCGGAGAATCAGCGCAAGTAGCGCTCACGGCTTCTCAGCTGCGGGACCGGACCGCCATCGCCGAGATCTGAGGTCATCTTGGATGACTCAAGAGGCTGTCAGATTCTCGAGGGGTAGCTGCCCCTGGCGTCACAAGTGACCTGCCTGGCCGCCTTCAGGTTGCCCAAGGGGGTTCCCTGATTGCCCATGCAGTGCGAAATGGTGGAGAGTAAGGGAATCGAACCCATGACCTCCACAATGCCATTGTGGCGCTCTACCAACTGAGCTAACTCCCCATCGGCACTGCGTAGCCCCTCTTTCGGCTGGCGACCGAGGTCGCCTGGAGGAAGGGCGGCGAAGAAGCTAGCGCGCTGAGGGGCTGGGTCAAGTGAGATTCCTCGGGCGAACCTCCCAGGCGGATGAAAGCGTTGCGAAACGACGCGGAAAGGCGGCTTTCAGGGCGCGCGAACATGCGGTAGTCTCGGACCTGTCGTCGAAGGCTGTCATGGTCATTGATCAGCGGATTTCGCACTCGAATGGTATTCGGTGCTGCTGGTCACAGTCTTCGGCCCACTGGGCGTTGCGTTTGGTCACGCGACGTTAGGCACGATGGTCAACAAGGGTTCATTCTTCCAACGATTGAAGGATCGCTGGGGTTCTGGTTCGGGTGTTCGGGTCGAGAAGCCAGCTGGTGGTAGGGCGGCGGGTAAGGCCGCAGCTACCGCGTCTCGCGCGGAGCCAGAGCCGATTCAGCCACGCAGTGGCAACGGCAACGGCAACGGGAGCGGCGCGGTGTCGTCGACCTTCCAGCCTGCCGAAACGCGCTCGTCTCGCAAGATGTCAGATCGCGAAGAAGCCATGCTGACGGTCGGCCATCACTTCCAAGAGTTGTCTTCGTTGATGCGCGGCTCGCAGGCCGCCAACGACGAGAAGCTGCAGAAGATCGTCGATGCGACGAGTTCGATTCCGGTGCTTGGGGAACAGCAGCTGGATACTCTGAAGTCGCTGTCGGTTCAGATGGAGAAGCAGAACGAGCTCGGCGTGCAATTGTCATCGACGATGACACGCCTGCCGGACCTGCTCGAAAGCGTCGAACGCGCGCTTGAGCGTGCTGCCAAGACGGATGAGCGCACGGCTGCGACGGTCATGGAGTTCCAGAACACGATGGATCGCATCCATACGTCGATGGACAAGATGGTCGAACACAGTGGCGATCAGGCCAAAGCCTCGCAAGAGCTGGCCGAGCGCGGCACCGAGGAGCTGAAGAGCCTCGCCACCGGCATCGCCAAGACGCAGTCGGGTGCCGTCGAGGAGTTGAAGCGCGCGACCGATCAAGGTCTGCAGCAGCTTCGTCACACCCACGAAGACCAGTCGAATCGGTTGCAGAAGGTCGTGCAGGAGCACGCCCTATGGAACCGTGCCGTGCTGGTAGGCATCGGCTTGGTCGTTCTCGGCATCGGCGCGGTCATCGTGCTGCAGCTGATGAAGTAGCGGTTCGCGATTGCCAAGCAATACCGCAACAAGCCGCATGGCATGCGATCGGCGCCTGTGGCTTGTGCGTCACGGAGAAACCGAAGGTCAGTCGTCGATTCGCTTCCACGGTGCGAACGACGTGCCGCTTTCGGACGTCGGTCGTGCCCAGATTCGTGCGTTGTTGCCGTTGATGGCAGGTGTGTCGTTTGTGCAGGTCGTGCACTCGCCGTTGTCGCGGGCGGCCGAATCGGCGCAGCTACTCGTGCACGGGCTCCGGCAAGGCGGCGTGGCGATCGGTGCGGCCGCCGTGTCCGTCGACGACCGTCTGCGCGAGATCTCGTTTGGTGCCTGCGAAGGCATGACTCGTGAGGAGATCGACGCGGCGTTTCCGAGCTTTTGGGCCGATTACGAGGCGGGTCGTATCGATGGGTTTCCAGAAGGCGAACCGCGCACCGCGTTCTCCGAGCGTGTAGCGGCCGGGGTTGCAGAGTTGGCGGCGTTACCGTGGCAAGGTGACGCGCTACTGGTCGCGCACCGCGGCACGGTTCGGCAGGCACTCATACATCTGCTGGGTGACCTTGCCGCGCCGCGATCCGCCTATGCGGTCGACCTGGCCAGTCTCAGCGTGCTGCGCTCGAGCGCGGGGGGCGGCTGGCAGCTTGAGTTGCTCGGCATGACGGGCGGCTAATCGGCCCTGTTGGCCGCCGAGAACTCGGATTCGGCATGCCAGTGGTTGTGTTGCACGCGCCGAGAACCCAACCTGTTCGCCATCCGATGATCCACCCGACTCCTCGACTGCGTTTTGCGCCATCTCCAACCGGAGCGCTGCACCTCGGTGGTGCCCGAACGGCGATGTACAACTGGGCTTTGGCCCGCAGCCTCGGCGGCGCATTCGTGCTGCGCATTGAAGACACCGACCAGGCGCGCAGCACCGACGAGTCGCTGCAGATCATTCTCAAGGGGCTGGCGTGGCTCGGCATCGACTGGGATGAAGGGCCGGAGTTCGACGCCGGCGATCGCACCAATGGCGGCGGCGAGTTTGGCCCGTACTTCCAGATGCAGAGGCTCGATCGTTATCGCGAGACGGCTGCGCAGTTGCTCGCGTCCGGCCACGCCTACCGTTGCTACTGCAGCACCGAGCGCATGGAGAAGGTGCGCGCAGAGCAGAAGGCCAACAAGAGTACCTTCCTTGGATACGACGGCCACTGCCGCAACTTGACCGACGACGAGCGCACGGCCTACGAGGAGCAGGGCATCAAGCACAACCTGCGCTTCCGTATGCCTGTGGATCGTGTGATTGTGGTCCACGACTTGATCCGCGGCGAGGTTGAGGTCAACACCAAGCAACTTGACGACTGGGTCATGGTGCGCCCCGATGGGGTACCGCTCTACAACTTCGCGTGCGTCGTTGACGACGTAGACATGTTGATCACGCACGTCGTGCGCGGCGAAGAGCACTTCCTCAACGGCATCAAACAGAACCTGGTATTCGAAGCGCTCGGTCATGAGTGCCCCGAGTACGCACACATCCCGCTGATCCTCAACCAGAAGGGCGGCAAGCTCAGCAAGCGCGATCCGGGCGTCAAGAGCACGCTCGAGTATCGTGATCTCGGCTATCCGCCGGAGGCCGTGTTCAACTACATTGCGCTGCTCGGCTGGGGCTTCTCAGCGGATCGCGATGTGTTCACGCGGGACGAGATGGTGGCGGCGTTCAAGATTGGTAGTGTCGGCAAGGCCGGAGCCAAGTTCGATGTCACCAAGCTGCACTGGATGTGCGGGGAGTACATCCGGCAGTGGTCGGCCGAGCAGTGTTTGGTGCGATGTCGGCAGTGGCTCCTGTCGGAGTTGCCAGAAGAAAGTTGGGACAAGCACGCTGGTTGGTTGCGCAACGTGGTCGCCTGCTACCAAGAGCGTGTCCAGGTGCTGTCGGAGTTCCCGGAGAAGATCCAGTGGTTGCTCAAGGACCCGGAGCTGGACGATGCGGCATGCAAGTCGATCAAGAAGCGTTCGGACAGCAAGCAGTGGTTTAAGGGCTTCGCGGACTTGCTGGAGACCCTGCCGATGGCGGCGAGCTTCCCGGCGGATCGTGGCGATGCCGACGAAGCCGTTCGTCTGCCGACGAGGGAAGGGCAGCCGGAGCCAGAGAGTTCGTTCGCGACTCCGGCGGCGCTTGAGCGTGCGGCGCGGCAGTGGGCGGAGGAACAGGAGATCAAGTTCGGCCACTTCGTCGGGCCGGTGCGGGCCGCGTTGACTGGTACCAACAAGGGGCCGGGGTTCTTCGACGTTGTGTTCTTGCTAGGCAAGGAGGCGTGTGTGCGTCGGCTGCGCAAGCAAGCGGAGCTGTAGGCCTACTTGGTGCTGAGTCCTTTCAGCTCACGGTCGTAGCTGTCCATCTGGGCCTCGAGGAACTGGATGTCGTAGCGCTTGACATCCGTCTTGCCTTGGAACGAGCGGGTCGCCGCGAACTGTAGCTGCTCGCGGCGTTCTTGGTCTTCGGTGACGCGCGCCTGGCGCCACAGCCAATCCCAGCGTGTTGACGGTTGCAGCGTGTGCAGCGTCAGCGACACGGTCAAGGCGAGCAGAGCCACACGCCACGCTGGGAACAACTTGTCGGTCTTATTCGTTCCGGTCAGAAACAAGAACGTGAACGCGAACCCGATGATCAGCCCGCCGACATGTGCGGTGTTGCTGATGAAGGGCACAATGGCGCCGATCAACAGGTTGATCAAGATCAGCGACAGGACGCGGCGGGGGCCCTCGTAGTTGAGGAAGCCGAGGGTGCTGCGGGACTGCCGCATCTGCATCGCAACGATCGCGCCAAACATGCCGAACAAGGCGCCAGATCCACCGACCACGGGTTGGAAAGGACCGCTGACCAGGCAGACGGCCAGGCTGCCACCGAGAGCACTGACCAGATACAGCGCGGCCATGCGCACGCTGCCGAGGCTGCGTTCGAGCGCAGGGCCGACTCTAAGCAAGGCGTAGGTGTTGAACGCGAGATGCAGCCAACCACCGTGAAGGAATGCGCATGTCAACAAGCGCCACGGTTCGCCGTCCGACACGAGGGTCGCCATCAGCCAGCCGTGTTGATGAAGCTGTTCTGGCGTTGGGGACGCGGGGTTGGTCAAGAACGCCATGGTCACGTAGGCCAAGGCGACCACGAGTGTGACCGGGATCTCATCGGCCTGCTGCAGCAAGTCCTTCACCGGTGGCCTTCGTTGCTCGCTGCCTTGCCGCCGCGGATTCGCCAGCAGCGCACCCGTGCCTGCGCCCGGAACCAGTTCTCTTCGGCCGTGAGCCGCACCTTGGGATCGGCCGCTGCTGCGACAAACGCCGCTGCGGCCGCCTCCATCTGTCCCTTGGCCATCAGAGCGTCGCCACGCCAGAAGTTGCTGCGTGGGCTGGAGCCATGTTCGCGCTCGTGCCGTACGAACGTCGTCAGCGCCGCGTCGAGATCACCCGTCAGGTGTTGTAGGTGCGCCACGTGCAGCAATGCCTCGCCAAACGCGTGGCCTTGGTCGAGCCGTTCTGCCGCTTCGAACGCGTTGCGCGCTTCGGGCAACGACTTCATGCGCAGCAAGAAGTGGCCGAGCAAATGCTGCGCGTGCGGCATCGTTGCCTCGAGCTCCACCGAGCGCTTGGCGTGGCCGCCGACCAGTCGATAGTCCGACCGCGTCCACGCCAGCCGAGCGACTTCGTAGTGCTTCTGGGCAGTTTCGAAGTGTTTGAGTTCGGACAGAGCTCGGGTCAGCGGCGCGCTATCGCTCGACCACTTGGTGCGCGTGCGGTCGATGAAGCGACGCAGCCAGGCGGGCAATGGTGGGTAGAGCAACAGACCTACGACGACGGCGGCAGCGACGACCAACATGGCCTGCCAAACGAGTCGCTTGGCGGTGATCGCAAGCGACACGACCAACTCTGGGTCGCTCCAGTGCAGCAGATAGAAGGCAACCGGCAGCAGCGCTGCCACCCAGACGGCGCCGAGCGGTAGCAACGCCGGTAGGCGCGTGCGCAGGGGGATCGACTCGGGGCCGGGGCTGTCAGCCATCGTTGTGCGCGAACGTGCCGCGCTCCCGGTTCTTGAAGACTCCCGGGAATGGCAGAACCTGGTTGTGGATGACGCAGTAGATGCCCGGTGGCAGGATCTGTACAGCGAGCAGCGACTCCGTCAGATTTTGCATCGCGTCCGTGTTGCGCATGACATAGGGACGCATCGCGCCAGTCAGCACGATCGGCACGCGTGGCTTGGTCTTCAGGGAGTGCAACAGGTCGCCGGTAATCGTCAAGCGATCGGTGCCGTGCACGATCACGACGCCGTCGTGAGCTTCGGCCATCGCGCTGGCGGTGCGTGCGATCAGTTCGTGATCCTGCCCGGTCAGCTCCATACTGTCCTTGTTGAGCAGAGGTACACGAACGATGTCGACCCCACCGAGTTGCAGGCCGGACAGCACGACGTCGAGCACGCTGTTGGCGTTGTCGAGCACACCGTGCAGTTCGTCGTAGGTCTTCTCGATGGTGCCGCCGGTCGAGATCAGGGCGATGCGTTTCTTGTCCGTCATAATGGCTCAGCTCGCAGCATCGCAAAAACGCCGGCTGGGGGCCAGCACCAGCATCGTCAGAAACGTCGGTTGTGCTGGCAGAAGGTGGTTGCTGGCATTGGCGGCTGCTACAACGTCGCAGTGCTTTATCGCCCCTTCGGTTCCTCCGGTGTCAAGGTCAGTGCGATCGGACTCGGTTCATGGCTGACGATCGGCAACTCGATCGACGACAAGAGCTCGCAGAACCTGGTCGCACACGCGTACGAGAACGGCGTCAACCTGTTCGATACTGCAGATGTCTACAACAACGGCGAAGCGGAGCGGGCGCTCGGCTTGTCGATCAAGGAGCTGCCGCGCCACCAGCTGGTGATCGCGTCGAAGTGCTTCTTCCCGATGAGTGAGGACGTCAACGACCGAGGGCTGTCGCGCAAGCACATCCACGAATCGATCAGGAAGTCGCTGCAGCGCCTGGGCACGGACTATGTCGATCTGTACCAGTGCCATCGCTTCGACCCGGAAGTGCCGATCCGCGAGACGGCGCTGGCGATGCACGACCTGATCCAGCAAGGACACATCCTCTACTGGGGCGTCAGCATGTGGCCGGCCGAACGCATCGCCGAAGTCGTCGCGATGTGCCGTTCCGAAGGGTGGCATTTGCCGATCACCAACCAGCCACTCTACAACCTCTACCGCCGCGAGATCGAGACGGCCGTCGTGCCGACCTCGATGCGCGAACGCATGGGGCAACTCGTCTATTCGCCGTTGGCGCAGGGTGTCTTGACCGGCAAATACAAGCCGGGTGAAGCGCCGCCGCCGGGGTCTCGTGCAACCGAGGAGTCGGGCAAGAAGTTCGTTAACAACTTCATGAGTGACGACCACCTGCAGAAGGCGCAGAAGCTGGTCGCGCTCGCCAAAAAGTATGAACTCGACGCGACGCGGGTCGCGTTGGCATTCTGCCTGCGCAACCCAGGCGTGGCGGCGGTGCTGGTTGGCGCGCGAACGACTGCGCAACTTGACCACAACCTGTCGGCGGTCGAGGTGACGTTGTCCGACGAGTGTGTCGCCGAGCTCGAGGCGATCTTCCCGGTGATGGACCCTTCTGGTCAGTTCTCGTGAACGCACCTCCGCTGCTTCGCCTGCCGGACAACGCGTCGCTTCGGCAGATGTTCCATCGCCGCTATGGCCCACAGCACCAGCTCGGCTGGGGGCCGCTGCTGCGGCAGAGTTGCGACTATTACACGCCGGACGATGTCTATGAAGCGTTGGTCGCTGGCCTCGTCGTCACCGGCATCAACTGGCTCGATGTCGGCTGTGGCCGTGAGCTGTTCCCGAGCAACCCCGGTCTTGCCGAGATCTTGTCGAAGCGCTGTACGCGACTGTCGGGTGTTGATCCGGATCCGACGCTCGATGAGAACCCGTGGGTGCACGAGAAGATCCACGGCGGCATCGACTTGTTTGATGGCGAGGCGGCGTTCGACCTGGTCACGATGCGCATGGTTGCCGAACACATCGCCGACCCGGTGGCGTGCGCGAAGTCGATTGCGCGCGCCTTGCGACCCGGTGGACTCGCGGTTGTCTACACCGTGTGCGGTGCCTCGCCGATGCCAGTGTTGACGCGTCTGGCCCCGATGGGCCTGCGCCACGTTGTCAAGTCATGGCTGTGGGGCACGCAACCGAAGGACACCTTCCCGACGTGCTTCAAGATGAACTCGCGCGCGGTGCTGCAACGTCAGTTCGCCGCGGTCGGTATGAAGGAAGAAGCGTTCTTGCGGCTCGATGATTGCCGCACGTTCGCGCGCTTCCAGAGTCTCTGCAAGCTCGAGCTATGGGGCATGCGTGCGTGCCGCGCGATGGGCCTGCCGTATCCCGAGCACTGCCTGTTGGGCATCTATCGCTTGGGGCCGAGCCGCTAGCGGGCAGCAACCGCGTGTGGTCGTTGGCGATCCCCAACAACCCGTCGCCTAGGGGTATCATGCGCAACGCTGACGGTTGGTCCCTAACCGATCACCATGCGGCCGGGTGCCACGCTTCGCGCAGTCAGTAGATGTGTAGTGTGCCGGGCCGTGTCGCCAGCTTGACGGTGCGCACGACTTTGCCAGTCACATCGAACTCACGGATCCTGAGGTTCTCGGCGACGACCGTGTGGCCATTGGGTAGTCGGCGGGCTTCGTTCGGTTGCTTCAAATCGTCTAGGCGCAGTATGACATTGCCTTGGCGGTCGATTTCGAGCACCGAACCGTTGTAGCGGGTGATCAGAGTGTTGCCGTTGCGCAGGCGGTCCGCCCCAAACGCGTCCGTGGCCTTGTGCTGCCAAACCACCTTGCCCTTCGGGTTGAACTCGGCAACTCGAGCCCCGTACTCGCTGATCAACGTGTTGCCGTCCGGCAGACGATCGGCGTCATAGGGGATCTTGCAGTCGGTGTGCTGCCAGACGATCTTGCCGCTACGGTCGACTTCAATGACACGGTTCTGGTAGGTGTCACATATCAGCGTGTTGCCGTTGGGTAGACGGTCGGCATCAAGCGGCGACTTGAGATCCTGAAACGACCAGACCTCTTTGCCCTTGGGGGTGTATTCGACGACCTTGTTGCTCGTGTATTGCGTCACCAGGAAGTTGCCGTTGGCAAGCCGTTCGCAGTCCCAGGCGCTGTCCAGATTCTTGAGTACGACCGCGGTTTCGCCGTCGCCCTTGCCGGCCACTCGCGGTGCCACGCCCAGCAGTTGGCCGGTAGTGTAATCCGCGATCAGCATCTCACCCGTCGGTCGCAGGCGCACCGTGGCCCAACGTGCTGCATGCGCGATCTGCGGAGAATCGCTGGCCGCAAGTTTGCGCAGCCCTGCCTCGGCGGGTTGCGCCAGTGCCCCGAGCTGGCCAAGCATCTGCATGCTCATCGTCGCGATGGTCGCATCGGGATGCTGGGCGCCGCGCAGCAGTACCGGCACGGAAGCCGAGCCAAGCCGCAGCAGGCCTCGCACCGCGTGGGTGCGGCGATCGGGAAGCTCCAAGAAGGTCAGGAAGCGATTCGCGGACTTCGCGTCGTTGACCTTCTTGCTGTCTGCCTGCGAACGCACGTTGCTCACGGTGAGCAGGGTCGCGAAGGCTACGGCTGCGATATGGCTGGCGCGCACGTTCATGGTTGCCACCAGAGTAGCGGGGCAGCGTTGGCTTCGCTTGGGGGGTGAACCGGCTGCGCGGCATTTGCGTTAGACTCGGGCAATGGTCAGCCGCGAGGGTCGGCCCGGGCACGGCAAGTTCCTGGCGGTTGCATGGCGGCGAGCGCGGTGATCGCCCGATAGCTCACGTCGAGAACGATGCGCCGCAGTGCTTGACCTCACTGCACCGGTAGGCGATGACCACGGTCCGTGAGTTCCTCCGCGCCGCGCTGCCGTGCTGCTGGCTAGTTGCGTGTGATCACGACTGTGTTGCTCGCTGCGGTGACGGTTGTTAGTGAGGCGTCGAGTGCGTAGAAGCGAAGGAACTGCGGGTGGCCAGGAGGAACAGTCACGCTGATCTGTACGCGTGCAGTAGTGCCGTCATTTGTGATGGGAGTCAGCTTCAGCCCGAGTGTCGTGACTGCAATCGGTGAAGTTGGCAGCGGTCGTGGGGACGTGGCGAGCAATCGCATTGGCGCTTTGGGCATGTTAGAGCAATCGACGGTTATCGTCTTGGCGCCTGCTGCGACTTCCTGGCTGTTCAGCCTGATGATCGGCACTTCGTTGTTTGCTGCGGGGAGCGCATCCTCGCCTTCGAAGATGTCAGGCCAGTCGGCCGTCACCTCAACCGTTGCAGTCATGCCGTCCTTGGCGATCCGCAGCGTCGCGTCGCCGCGTCGTGCCGCACGAATGCTGCCGTTGCTCGCGATATCCACGTTGTCGGCCGGAGCAGCCGTAATGCGCGTACCAAACCCAACTCCTGACACATCATGGGTTCGGCCATCGGCACCGACACCAAGGACTTGGATCGGCGTGCGAGTGATCGGCGAAGTCAGCTGCAAGCGTTCGGGAACGGCGACGATGCGTTGCAGTTCTATGCCAGCGAGATCGATGGTCGAACGCACTGCCGCCGCAATGTGGTTGGCGAGGATGGTGTTTCCGTGTCGGTTGAAATGACAGCACGTATCGGTGTAAATCGGCTCGGGGTGGTCACTGAAGATGTTGGTCAGGTCCGTGAAGGCAATGCCCGCGGCTTGCAACTCCTTCCCGGCAGCCTGCAGTTTGGGGAAACCCCTGACGACAAATGGCCGCCAGGCATTCATGGGATCGAAGGCTGCCGCCAGCTCTTCGGCTCCCATCGGCTTGCTGTCGGGAACGTATTGGTTGGGTTGCAGGAAGTGGAAGTAGCGAATGCCATTCTGTTCGCACAGCGCGTGTAGTTGTCGCGACGCGCGTTGCCATACCCGAACCATGTCGTCGCTGGCTTGCTGCACCGTTTGGCCATCCGTACCTGGCCCCTTGATGGCGGGGTTGTCGGCTGGAGTCGCGCGCTCTGCTTCTTGCCGCAAGGTCGCCAGTTTGGCCGCGGCGTCGCGGTCACGCCAAAGCCAGACGAATTGCGCGAGTGGTGACCACCAGAGTGTGTCGCCGGTTCGCGCGCTGGCCCGGCGTTGTTCGGCTAGGACCGCAATGTGTCCGAGGCGAGCCAATTGCTCGGGGGATGGTTGGGCGTCAAGCAGGCGTGCCCAACTCCGAGGAAACCACGCCGGCACACCCAGCGGTACGTTCTCGTTCACAAGCGCAACCTCGTTGAAGCCGTCGAGGTTCAGGATGCAATCGAACTCGCCACCGAGCACGAGCATCAGTTGCAGGGCTAGTAGTTGTTGGGGCTGTTTGTAGCCGCCCAGCGCCATGTTGACGATTTCGATCTTGCGCCCGGCAATGTGAGGGCTGCGCTGTAGGGATGCGAGCAGGCCTTGCTCGCCGTAGAGGCCCAGCATCAGAGCGGCGGAGCCGCCGAGGATGCCGACGATGTAACGGTCGCTGCTGCGTTGGCGAATGGGGTGTTTTCCGTGCAAGCCAAAGCGAGAAATGGGCAGAGACGGATCGGTAAGGTTTTGGCCGTCATGAACAAATCCGAGGTACGGATGCAACATTGAACCGTGCCGGACCGCCCGCAACTCTGCGTCGGAACGGGTCGTGCTATGGTTCCCAATTGCGCCGTCGCCGGTGCGCGCTTGTTCGCGGGCGACGCTGGCGCGTCCCCATGTGAACATTTCGCCGGTCATGATCCTCCATGCGACCGCACCGCCGAGTTCCGCTAAGCCGACGATCAAGCCGAGCGCCAAGCATGCGAATAGTACGCGGCGGCGCTTGCGACGCGGGCGCATCTTGCTCGCGTGTGGGTCAGGCGTCTGGCTCATGCAACTAAGAGCCTAACGAGTTCGCGCTGGCGCAACAACGCAGCCGGCGGTCTGTGTGTCATCGATTGAACGGGACTTCGTTGATCCAGCGATAGCCGCGCCGCACCAGCATCATATCGTGCCGGATGTTCAGAAGGGCGTGCGATCAGGACGGTAGCAGGATGGCGGTCGAGGATCTACGCTGGTGGCGATGACGTTTGCGAGTCGCACACCGCTCCCTGGAAAAGAGACTTCGCAGCCGCGCCCAATTGGGGGGGCGGCCAAGCGACGTCGGCGTCGTCTGTTTGTGTTGCTTACGGTCGCGCTCGGTTGCGTCGTTTCGTTGTTGTTGCTCGAGGTTGCCTTCCGGTGTTTTTGGACGTTGCCGCCGTGGTTCGCTGAGTTCCAGCAGGCGGGCATGTATGCGACCGCGAGCGACGGTTCGCCGGTGTTGCAGCCCGGCTACCGCGGCACGCTGCAGATCGTGGATCGACAGACCAACGTTGCGATCAACAGCCTTGGCATGCGCGACCCAGAGCCCGTCGCCACGAATGCGGCTGAGAAGCGTGTGCTCGTGATCGGAGACTCGATGGTCTTTGGCTACGGCGTCGAACACGACGAGGCGTTGCCGCAGGCGTTGCAGCGAGCGTTGGCTCGCCAAGGCGTTGCTGCGCACGTCGGCAACGGTGGTGTGCCGGGCTTTGGCAGCCGCAGCTATGTGCAGCACATGCAGCGGCTCGACGAGTCGTTTCATGCCGACGCCTTTGTCATATGCGGTTGCCTGGGCAACGACTCGATCGACGACACCAAGCCTTACAGCACGGTCTACGCTGGCCTCAAAGTCGATGGCGTGATTGCCCGGGGCGTGCGGTCGTCGTGGCGCATGCGGTTGGCGTTTCGTTCGCGCGCGGCGTTGTGGTTGGAGTCGTGGATCGTCATCAACAAGCCATCGTGGTCGCCGTTGGCGTCGGTTCCCATAGATCCCATCGAGGCACAGTTGACGCTCGGCATGCCGCCGGTGCACAAGCTGTTGGGTGGCGTGTTCCTCGATGTTCGCGACGAGGCGACAACCTGGCAGGAAGGCACGGCACCGGTGATCCCCAGGTTGTGTGGCTACCTCAGGGAGTCGCTGGTTAGCGCCAGGAAGATCGCCGGCGATCGAGCGATCGTGTTCGTGATCTTGCCGACGTCTCGGCAAACGCACGTGGATCGCTATGCGATGGCGCTGAAAGCTGCTGGCTTCGAGGCAGGGGACTACCAAAGAGGGCTCGGCCAACAACGCTGGCTGGATGCTGCCAGGCAAGCCGGCGTCGAAGGACTGGATGCGACCGCAGTCTTGCAGGACGCCGGGACGGTCCAAGAGTTGTTCATCGAGGACGCCTCGCACCTGAGCGCACGGGGTTGCCAGGTCGTTGGCGATTGGCTCGCGGCGAGTATCGTCGAACGGCTGCGTTGATCGGCTTGTGGTAGTCGGCGGGGTCATGCCTAGACTTGCTAGCTATGCGCACCGATGTCCCCACCAACCTAAAAGCTTGCGTCACGTTCTCGCTGCTGACCCTATTGACGCTCTCGTTGCCGGCCCAGCACGGTGAGCCGCCAGTGACGGCGCCGTTCGGCAAGGGGCTCGATTCGATCTGCGTCAACGACTGGTGGAACCACAAGAAGTCGCCGATTGTCGACGTGCGTGTGCCGCGCGACCAAGTGGTGGCGTTTGGCATCTACACGGTGCACGCTGGCGTGTTGAAGATGAGTGCGCAGTTGTTTCCGCTCTATCCGAAGGAGACGCGCCAGGTGCGCCTCGAAGTCCAGCGCGATGGCAAGTGGTTCGAACTCGCCAGCCAGCCCGTCAACGACATCGGTTGGGCGACGTGCTTTCGCGTGACGAACTGGGATGCGACGCTGGACACGCGCTACCGCCTGCGCCACGGCGAGGCCGCGATGTTTGAAGGTCTGGTGCGCAAGGCTCCCGTCAAGCGAGAGATCGTGCTCGCGGCATTGTCGTGCAATTCCAAAAAGGACCGCGGTATGCGTGCGAACTACGTGCGCAACCTGCGGCACCAGGATCCAGACTTGTTGTTCTTCGCGGGCGATCAAAGCTACGACCACAAGCAGCACACGGCGGCCTGGTTGAAGTTCGGCCTGCAGTTCCGCGACGTGTTCCGCGATCGTCCCTGCATCACGATCCCCGACGATCACGACGTCGGCCACGCCAATTTGTGGGGCGAGTCCGGTGCTGTCGCCAAGCTGGGCGGTGGTGCCGATGGCGGCTACCTGCACCATCCCGAATACGTGCGCATGGTGGAGCGCGCCCAGACTGCGCACCTGCCAGACCCGTTCGACCCCGCGCCAGTTGGCCAGGGCATCGGGGTCTACTTCACCGAGATGACTGTTGGCAACGTCAGCTTCGCGATCCTCGAGGACCGCAAGTTCAAGACGGGGCCGGCCGGCACGATTCCGCAACAGGGGCCTCGTCCTGACCACATCCGCAATGCCAACTACGATCCCAAGACCGTCGACGTCGAAGGCCTCGTGCTGCTCGGCGAACGGCAACACAAGTTCTTGGCGGAGTGGGGCAAACCGCAAGAAGGCGTCGTGATGCGGGCGGTGCTGTCACAGACGGGGTTCTGCGGTGGCGCGCACTTGCACGGCCGCAAGAAGAATCGGCTGCATGCCGATCTCGACTCGAACGGGTGGCCACAGACCGGTCGCAATGACGCGTTGAAGTTGATCCGCGCCGCCAACGCGATCCACATCGGTGGCGACCAACACCTGGCGACGTTGATCCAGCACGGCATCGAAGAATACCGGGATGGTCCGTGGGCGTTTGTGGTGCCGGCGATCGTCAACTCGATCTATAGCCGCTGGTGGTGGCCCGAAGGAGAAGTCGCCGGTGGCAATCGCAACGACGCGGATGCGCTGCCGTGGACCGGTGACTACCTCGATGGCTTTGGCAACAGGATCACGATGCACGCTTACGTCAATCCTGAGGCGAAGTCGCACGGTTCCGGCTACGGCCTGGTGCGCTTCGATCAACTCAAGAACACCGTCACGTTCGAGTGCTGGTCGCGCCATGTCGACGTGACCAAGGACAATGCGAAGCAGTTTGCCGGTTGGCCGCGAACGATCAGCTTGTCTAAGTAACTGTCGCTCCAGTTACGGGCGCGGAAGTAACTGTCGCTCCAGTTCTTGATCATGTAGATCAGGCCGTCGTGGTAGACGGGCGAAGGGCATTCGGGCACGCCACGGCCATGTTGCCACGCGATCTCCGCATCGCGCTCGCCGTCGCCGGGGTCAGCCGCACTGCGGGGCTGTCTGACGAGATCGTTGCTCAATGGCTGCAATCCGACGCATGCGTGGTTGAGCATGGGGCGTGGTATGGCGACCTACACCATGCGTCGCCGGCGGAACAGCAACCATGCGGTCTGTGTCAGTCCGGCGATGGTGAACGATGCCAGCGCAACTTGGATGCCCTGGAACGTTGGCAGCATGACGACGCCGATCAGCAGGCAGACCGAGCAGACGGCAAGATAGATGACCACCGCTTCGGTGATCGCGCGCGTGCGCTGCTCATGCACCAGAACACCCTGATGGTAGTTCTGTGCGACGGCGTAGCCGGGCATCAGGATCGCGATCAGTAGGGAAGAGCTGGCCAACGTGGTCAGTTCGGGCGACAAGCCGGTCACCGACGCGAACCAGAACTCACCAAGCGGCGTCACCGCCAGCACCAACAACACGGCCGTCGCGCACCCTGCAATCCAGTAACCACAGCGCCGCAATGCCGCGCAACCGCCCGGCAAGCCGGCCATGGTGACGACGACTTCGTTGAAGGCGTAGCCAGCCGTTCTGCTCAGGAACACCAGCCCATAGACCGCCGGCCACGCCGCCAGCGACATCAACGGGTTCGCCATCCGGCACATCGCCCACGAGCCAATCGGTTGGATGACGATGGTGATCATCGGTGTCAACGCAAGCGGCGCGTAGAACGAAGCGAAGCGTTTCCAGGTAAGGACGGGGGCGGCCGGTTGCGCCGCCAGATGTGGTTTGGCGAAGCGGTGGAAGCACCATCCGGCCCACAGCGCTTCGGCAATCACCCCGATGCCTACTCCGATGGTGCCAACGACGATGCCGGGCCAGGTGCCAACGGCGATGCCAACAGAGAGCACCAGCACGTTCGCGAGCAGGCGGATCATCGTGCCGTAGACGACCAGCTTCGAACGTTCGCAGCGGATCAGCACGCCTTGCTGGAAGCGTCGATAGCCGATGGCCCACGTCCACGGCGTCATGATTTGCATGCCGATGCGACCGGGTTCGACGATCTCCGTTGGCACGCCGATCAGGTCGAGGGCAATCCAGTCAAACAGTGGCGTAAACGCGACGGCAATATGTACGACTGTGAGTACCGCGCTCGCGCTGTGGGCGAAGCGTCGAAGTTGCTCGTGGATGCGCATGTCCCGCACCAGCGCGGTCGATGCGGCGAGCAGCATGATGATCGGCGCCTCGATCAACACCGACAGCGGATACACCAGCGCGCTGAGCGCGGCAAGATGCGGATCGCCACCCGGCATGCGCGTCATCGCAGCCGCCAGCATCGGCATCTCAATGCCCATCAAGAGCCAACTGCTCGCCAGCGGCCACCACAGAGACAGAACGCGCCGCGAACTTACCGGCGCCAAATCCTCACTCACGCAATAGGCCCATCCATGGCCCCCGATCCTATAGCCTCTACCCCGAAGCCGTTAGTACGGTGACAGGACAAAACTCTGCCCCTTCGGCCGAACTCCAATGCACTCACACTTCTCGCCGTTCCTTCTCGCTGCACTGTTTGCGGCGTCCGCTGCGTCGCAGGACAACTCCCAGCCTCGCCGTGACCTGATCGAAGTCGTCGTGCAAACACCGGCCGAGATGCAGCGGTTCCTGGCCTTGGATCTCGACATCGCGGGGCTGCGCGCCTCGTCGCCAACGGCGAAGCACTTTGACGTGATCGGGTTCCCAGGCGACCTCGCACGCTTGCAACAAGCCAACCTGCATGGCACGCGACTTGTGGCCGACATGGCCGCTGCGCACGCCGCGGCGCTGGCCCAGGTGACGACCATTGGCGGCGATACCCTGACGCCTGCCATCGGACAGGGCGCGATGGGTGGCCACTACACCTTGGCCGAGATGGTGACGATCCTCGACGACTTCCACAACCAATACCCGCAGCTGTGTTCGCAACGCATCAGCATTGGCCAATCGATCGAAGGGCGCGAATTGTGGATGGTCAAGATCAGTGACAACGTTCTCGTCGATGAGAACGAGCCCGAAGTGCTCTACGACGCGCTGCACCACGCGCGCGAGCCGTTGTCCCTGGGCGCGACCTTGTTGTTCATGGATGAGTTGCTCGATGGCTATGGCGTCGACCCGGAGGCGACCTACCTGATCAACGAACGTGAGCTCTACTTCATTCCGTGCGTCAACCCGGACGGCTACGAGTTCAATCGCATCAGCAACCCTGGCGGCGGCGGCCTGTGGCGCAAGAACCGGCGCGACAACGGCGGTGGCGTCTTTGGCGTCGACCTCAACCGCAACTACGCCACTGGTTGGAGCGCGCCCAACGGCGGCAGCTCAACCAACACAACCAGCCAAACCTATCGAGGCACCGCTGCATTCTCCGAACCGGAGGCCGCCGCCGTCGAAGCCTTCACGCTGACGCGTCAGTTTGTGCAAGTCTTCAGCACGCACTGCTATACAGATGTGTTGTTGCGCCCGTTTGGTTGGCAGACGAGCGCACCGGCGAATGCGGCCGCCTACGACCTGATGGGCGACTACCTCGTTGCCGATAGCAACATCGCACACGGCTCGGTGACTCAGATATTGTATGTCGCCTCCGGTGGTTCGATTGATCACCACCACACGGCGCATGGTTCTTACGGCTGGTCGGCGGAACTCGGTCGCGCCGATGAAGGTGGGTTCTGGCCGGTTGGTGCCGACATCGAAGCGATCGCGCGTCGCCACCAGTCCATGTTCCGCAAGGCCGCCTTGCTAGCCGGGTCGGCGTTTGTGCAGGTGGCTGCAACCGTGACCGAAGCGTCGGGTGGCAACGGCAACCAAATCATCGAACCCGGTGAAACGGCCGAGGTCGTCATCACCGTGCAGAACGTTGGCGCTGCTGCGGCATCGCTCGTTATCGAACTGATCGCGAACGACCCGCAGTTGGTGGTCGGCAACAACCTTGTCGCGGTTGGTGCGGTGCCGGCGGTGACGAGCGCCAGCAATGCGGCTACGCCGTTGACGTTCTCGGTGCCGGCGAGTTTCGTCGGCATGGTCACCGAATTGATTGTGCGTGTCTCCGGCGATGGCCGCAGCCAGGACTCGGTGTTGCAGGTTGCACTAGAAGCTTCGCGAACCTGCATCGATGACGACTTCGAGCAAGATCGCGGGTTTGCGCGGGCGGTCGGTGGCACCGCGACGACCGGCCTATGGGAGCGCAGCATGCCGCAGGCAACCACCAGTTCTTCTGTTGTGATCCAACCCGGCAACCAAACGACGCCAGCTGGCAGTATGTGTTGGGTGACCGACGGTGCCGCCGGCGCAAGTGCTGGCAGCAATGACGTCGACGACGGTTTCACCGAACTCTGGTCGCCGACCATGGACTTGTCACACCTCAGCCTGGCTACGGTCGTGCTGCAACACTGGTATGCAGAGAGCGGCAGCAATGATGCGTTGCTCATCTCTATCAGTCGCGACGGCGGTACCAACTGGCAGGCATTGCACACCACTAGCTCGAGTACCGGCAGCTGGCAGCAACTCGAACTGCCACTCGGCGCACCGCTGACCAACCAGATGGTCTTGCGCGTGCGCGCCCAAGACCTCAACCCGTCGCTGGTCGAAGCATGCATCGATGACTTGCAGATCGTGGCGCTTGCCGAGCACGGAGCCACGACGTTGCTTGGCTCGGGCAGTCTGGGCAGCAACTTGCGCATTGGCGGTAACGGTCCGGTCGGCGGGCTGCTGCTGCCGATCGCGTCCCTCGGCCTTGCCACTCCGGTCTCTGTACCTGGCATCGGTGGACTGTTGTTGTTGGACACGGCGACGGCGACGACGTTCCCATTCGCGGTCTTGGGGAGCAGCGGCTACTACGCCTACGATCTGGCGCTGCCGGTACAAGCGGGCCTTATCGGTTTGCCGTTGGCGTTCCAGAGTGTCGTGCTGGCGAACGGGAG
>JAPYTD010000069.1:22304-23997 GCA_029936315.1 Planctomycetota bacterium
CGGGCCTTATCGGTTTGCCGTTGGCGTTCCAGAGTGTCGTGCTGGCGAACGGGAGTATCACCTTTGGTGTCAATGCGGCGTCGGTGACCCTGCAATAGCACGATGGCGCCAAGGGCAACGGTGGCACCCGGGGTGGCTGCGGGTGCACGTAGGCTCTTTCGCTTGGTGCCAAACTAGGATTTGCCCTCTTCGTGCCCAAAGCTCCGCTGGGTTGGTGGATTTCACCGCACGTTTCGGGGGGGAGGAATTGATGCCCGATGCAAATCAGCCAGCGAGGCCAAATCACTAGTATGATTGGAAGTTGCCTGCCGCTCCTCTCATTCCCATCTCGCCATGATCCCAAGCCGAACGGCCGCATTCTCGCTCGCAGCGTTGTGCGTTGTCATCAGCACGACGCAAGTGCGCGCGCAACACTCTGAGGCACGTCAGTGGAACGAACTGCTGCTGGAGTCCATCCGCAACGACTTCGCCCGTCCGACTGTGCACGCGCGCAATCTCTACCACGTGTCCTGTGCCATGTGGGATGCGTGGGCAATCTACGACACCAACGCTGACTGCATTCTGTTTCAGGAGTCCCACCCGACGACCAACCCTGCCGTCGATACGTGGCGCTCCGAAGCGATGAGCTACGCGAGCTACCGTATCCTGACTGCGCGGTTCCTGAACTCACCGGGTGGTCCGATGATGTTGCCGCAGTTCGACGCGTTGATGACGACGCTCGGCTATAGCCCGGCGAATACGACGACGACCGGCAACGCGCCGGCCGCGATCGGCAACCGCATCGCGGCGTTCGTGCTCAGCTATGGCGCGACCGACAACTCGAACGAGGCCGGTGACTTCGCCAACCAGTTCTACTCGCCGGTCAACTTGCCGCTGCTGCCGACTTTCCCCGGTAACCCGAACATCTACTACGTGAATCGCTGGCAGCCGTTGGCACTGCAGTACTTCATTGGCCAGTCGGGCATTCCGATCCCGACAGGGTATCCGGAGTTCCTGAGCCCCGAGTGGGGCCAGGTCAAGTCGTTCGCGTTGTCGCAGAATGACCTGACGGTGCAGACCCGCGCTGGCTTTGACTTCTGGCTCTACAAGGATCCAGGTGCGCCGCCGTTGCTCGACACGCCAAGTGAAGCGGACTACAAGTGGGGCTTCGAAATGGTCTCCGCGTGGTCGTCTCACCTCGATCCGGCCGATGGCGTCATGATCGATGTGTCACCGGGGGCGATCGGCAACGTCTCGACATTTCCGAGCAATGTCGCGCAGTACAATCAGTTCTACGACTTCACGGACGGCGGCGACCCGGGTCAGGGTTACGCGGCCAACCCGGTGACCGGCCTGCCATACACGCCACAGGTCGTGCCGCGGGGTGACTATGGTCGCGTGCTCGCCGAGTTCTGGGCAGATGGTCCGGACTCCGAGACTCCGCCAGGTCACTGGTTCACGATCCTCAACTACGTTTCGGATCACCCGCTGACGCAGAAGCAGATCGGCGGCAGCGGTGTCGTCGTCACCGACCTTGAGTGGGACGTCAAAGGTTACATGGCCCTCGCCGGCGCGATGCACGACTGCGCGGTCGCCGCATGGGGCCTCAAGGGTTGGTATGACTATCTGCGCCCGATCAGCGCTCTGCGCTACATGGCGGATCGCTTCAACGTGGACCCCAATGACCCGCACGCGATCACGCTTCACCCTGGGT
>JAPYTD010000001.1:0-41234 GCA_029936315.1 Planctomycetota bacterium
AACTGCTTCAGCGCCGCGCTCGCGGGCGGCGGTGTTCCGGGAGGTGCCGTGATCGGCGCGAGCGACGATCTCGGCGAGTTCGTCGTGGATCGACCAATCACGCCTTCCGACATGGCGGCGACGATCTTCACGCTGCTCGGCATCGACCCGGAACTCAATCTTCACACCGCCGACGGCCAACCGATCAGGATCGCACCCAACGGCGCTTTGCCGATCAAGGAGCTGGTCTGAACATGAGGCCCTCGACCCTCGCGGGCCTCGTCCTGTTCCTCGCGGGCGCCTCCCCCGCAACGGCGCAGGATTCAGCGGTCGACTTCGTCACCGAGATCTTGCCAATCCTCGAGAGCCGTTGCATTGAATGCCACCACGCGCCGCATCGCCTCGCCAGCGGTCGCATGAAGCGGCCAAAGGGTCGCGTGCGATTCGACTCGGTTGCAGCGATCCGTGCGAGCAAGCGCGGCAACCTCATCGTCCCGGGTAATCCGGACGACTCCCTCATTCTCGACGTGATCTCCTTGTCGGGGGACCACGACGATCGCATGCCACCGGCCACTGAAGGGGCACCGCTAAGCGAGGTCGAGGTCGCGCGCATCAAGCGATGGATCAGCCAGGGCGCTCGCTTCGGCAGCTGGAACAACACCGCAAAGAGCACCACCCAATCGAGCGGCGCCGAATCAAGCGGCATCGGATCAACCCCCCAGCCCAGCAACGCGCAACCACCGATCACCGCACTGGTCTTCACCCCCGACGGTGAGTCCGTCGTGGCGGCCTCGCAACTCGGACTGCAGGTGCTTGAGTGGCCAGGGCTCACCGTTGCAAGGACGATCCCGATCCGGACCCCCAACCTGCATGACCTCGCGTTCTCCCCGGCCGGAGATCGTATCGCGATCGGTGGTGGCGACCCATCGGAGGCGGGCCTCGTGGAGTTCGTGTCGTGGCCACGTGGCGAATCTGTTCGACAGGTCGGGGATCACCACGACTCGGTCTTCGCCGGCGCGTTTCGCAACGACTCCGAACTGCTGTCCAGCGGCCTCGACAAGCGCATCGTGCTCTGGGATCTGAAGGCCGGCACCGCGATACGCGAGTTCAAAGGACATTCGCGCGGTGTGACCGCGCTGTGCTGGCTGCCCGACAGAGAGACCTTCGTCAGCGGCAGCATCGATCAGTCACTGCGGGTCTGGAACGCCGACACGGGCGAGTTGATCCGCAGCCTCAGCCAGCACACCGGCTCGATCCACGCCCTCGCCCTGCGCCCGAGCACCGAAGGCCTGCCGATGGTCGCGTCCTCCGCCACCGATCGCACGATCCGATTCTGGCAACCGACGATCGGCCGCATGGTGCGCTACATCCGACTGCCATCCGTTGCCCTGGCCATCGCCTGGATCGACGAAGAGACCATCGTCGCCTCCTGCCGAGACGGCAAGCTGCGGGTCGTCAACACGTTCACCGTGCAGGTCAAACGTGAACTCAATGCCGTCGCGAAGCTCGGCTACTCCCTCGCCGTGCATCCCACCGACGGTAGCGTCGCGGTAGGCGGCTTGCATGGCGAGATTCGCCGCGTCGTCGTGCGCCAACGGAAACGGTAGCACGGCGGCAGGATCTGATCGACACGTCCCGCCGGCGGGCGGCCGCCCAGACCAGTACGCGCTACAGCACTTCGGCTTCTAGGGCAATACGAGACATCCGAGCGACAACGCCAATCAAATAATCCTCTAGAGTTGGCTGTTTGAACCTGAGACGTTTCGGCGGCGATCACGTCGCGCAATGCAATACCATGCCCGCACTCGTTCTCTCTAGAAACCACACCACGAAGCCACACCATGAAGCACATCATCTCACTCATCGCGGTTAGCGCGTTCCTAAGCACCCCCAGCCTCATTGCTCAGGAGCACGAACGCGGCGAACGCAATCGCCCAGATGTGCGTCGGCAAGAGAGCACTCGCTCGATCACTGTCGAAGAGTACCGAGGGATCGAACGACAGATCAGAGCAGCGATCGAGTCGGGACGGATCTCGGCCCAGGACGCCGAGAAGCGGCTGCTCGCTGCGCGCAGGATGATCAAGGCCGAGGAAGGCAAGCGTCCGGACAAGGGCAAGAAGGATAAGAAGAGCGGCAAGAAGCAAACCGCAGTCTTGAAGAAGCAAACCGCAGTTTTGAAGATGCTGGCCAAGCAGATCAAGTCAGCCGTCGACGTGGGGCTGATGGACGAAGCCGAGGCCAAAAAGATCTTGTTGCGCGCGCGCAAGCGCATCGACAAGGACGGCAAGAAGTCGCGCAAGCCATCGCGCAAGTCATCGCCCAAGTCATCGCGCAAGTCATCGCGCAAGTCATCGCCCAAGCCATCGCGCAAGTCATCGCGCAAGTCATCGCCCAAGTCATCGCCCAAGCCATCGCGCAAGTCGTCACAGAACGATCACGCCCGTGCCGAAGAGAAAATCAAGAAGATGGTCCGCGACGGCAAGGTGACCCGGAAAGACGCAGCCCGCAGGCTCGAAGAGATGCGCCGCGCCAAAGGTAAGAAGAACACCGCCAAGAGCATGTCCCGCGAGGAATAGGCGCGCGGAGCCAAGACGATCGAAAAAGCGGTCTCGGAAGGCGAGGTAAGCAAAGAGCATGCTGATCGCAAACACCAAGGCACACATCGAGGCTGGGGTGAAGTCCGGCGAGACGACCCGAGCGGAAGCCGAGAAGCTCTATCGGGAGCTCGGTTACCGATAGCGCGTCGTGACCGGCGCATGGTTGCGCCTCGACGTGGCGGATGCATGAAGTCTGGCGGCCTCTGGTGCCGCCAACACGCCTAGCGCTCCCCCCACACCGCGGGCACCTCGAAACCCGCGGGCGGCGAGTTCGGAGCCATATTGGGCTTCACCGCGGTAGCGCGGACCGCCTGCAGCTGCTCTTGCAGGCGCGCGAAGATCGCGGGCTGCTGGCTGCGCAGGTCACGGCGCTCGCCCGGATCCTCGGCAATGTTGAACAGCTGCCAGGTCTCGCGCTTGGGTCCCTTCGTTGCGTGAACGCCAAGCCTGCCGTTGTGAATGATCTTCCAGTCGCCAACTCGGATGGCGCCTGACCAAGGGGTCACGTTGTGCACGATGAGTTCGTGTGGGGACTGGGCGCCGGCCGCGATCACCGGCCAGCAATCACGGCCATCGAGAGGCAAAGGCTGCGCGAGACTCGCGCCCGCCAGCCGTAGCAGGGTCGGATACAGATCAACGATATGAAGCGGCTCGTGCACGAGTATGCCTGCGGGCAACCTGCCGGGCCAGGAGATCACCGCGGGAACGCGCACACCACCCTCGTACAGCGTGCCCTTGCCAGCGCGAAGGATGCCGTTGGAACCGAGTCGTCGAACGCCGCCATTGTCCGAGCAAAACAACACCAGGGTCTCTTCGTCGCCAAACCCCTGTTCTCGAAGCGCTGCCGTGATCCGGCCAACGGCGTCATCCAGGCACGCCACCATCGCCGCATAGACTCGCCGACGTTTATCTTTGATGTGTGCGTACTTTGCGATGTAGCGCTCGGGTGCTTGCAGCGGCGTGTGCGGGGCATTGAACGGTACGTAGAGGAATAGCGGGCGGGCTTGGTCGTGCTCGGTGAGAACCTCGATTGCCGCGTCCGCAATCAGATCGGTGGCGTAGCCCTCGTCGCGGTTGACGCGATCGTTCTCGTGCCAGTCCAAGCCACCGTCGCGGATGTGGGTGAAGTAATCGAGGTTGCCGTTGTAGTGACCGTACTGGCGATCGAAGCCACGCTGCGTTGGCAGGTAGGACCGAGTGGCGTGGCCAAGGTGCCACTTGCCACACAGCGCCGTCGCGTAGCCGGCATCCCTGAGGGCACTGGCCAACGTGCGTTCGTTCAGCGGCAAGCCGTGCTGAGCCCAAGGCCTGATGACGCCGCACTGCAGCCCGAGCCGCATCGGATACCGGCCCGTGAGCAACGCACCACGGGTCGGGGAGCAGACGGGTTGCGCGTAGAACTGCTCGAGCCGCACGCCACGTTCGGCGAGCGCATCGATATGTGGCGTAGCGATCTGGCTGCCATGAAACCCGACGTCACCCCACCCGAGATCGTCAGCTAACAGCAACACGATATGCGGTCGTGTCGGTGGTGCGGGCGGAGACAAGGCACACGAGACGAGTAGCCACGAGAGCAGCGAAGCCGCGACGAACACGCGTGGAGGGCGGGTCATTGCGCATCATTCTACCGCCCGGGATGTGGCACGAAGTCGGAATCAACAATCTCGGCTACCGCTACCTCGGCAACCAACACTTCCAGATCGCAGTCGCGGTGTTCTCAGACAACGTCAAGGCGCATCCGGAATCGAGCAACTGCTATGACAGCCTCGGCGAGGCCCACATGGAAGCCGGCAATCGAGACAAGGCGATCGCCAACTACCAACGCTCGCTCGAACTCGATCCGAGCAACGACAATGCCAAGCTCATGATCAAGAAGCTCCGCAAGGTCGGCGGCAACTGAGAGCGAGTTCGCCCTGCCAGTTCCCAGGGGTGTCGGTTGCTGCCTGCAAACGGTGCGCGATCCGGTCGACTGGCTTTCAGTCGATCGGCTTGCGCAACAGCCAAAACTGGCCGTCGATCACTTCGTGCTGCAGGCCATGCTCAGACGTGAACGCTTCGACGGCTTTCACGACGCCTGGATAGAACTCGGCGCGATAGTCGTCGCCGAAAATCACGCCACCGCCGCGATACGCGTGCCAGTAATAGGTGAGATCCATGTAGACGTCTTTCTCTTCGTAACTCGCATGCACGACGCACCTGCTCGACACGGCGCTGCGCATTTCCACACAGCGTCCGACAAGAACTTCACAAATACTGACTGATGAGCACGCCGGTTCCCGCGTAAAACTGCACACGCTCCTGGCCTTGCCAGTGGAAACTGCTCGCCAAGTCATAGATCCAGGGGCTCGTTGCACATCGTCTCGCAACGGTGTGACTTCCCTCTCTCGCTCTAGGAGATTCTCATGCGCTGCCTTTCCAGACTGCTCGCCAGTTCCGTGTTGTTCGCATCCACCGCCTTCGCCCAGGGTCCCCTGGTTCTGATGGGCATCGACGCCGAAGACGGTGGACCCGGGGGCCACGGACCAATCTCGTCCTACCTGTCTGTCATCACCAACGCCAACACCACGGGCATCCTCGACAACGTCAGCAACGGCGGCTCGGGTATCCTCGTTATTGGCGGCGGTAAGGACCCGAACGACGACGTCACTGAGTTCTGGGACGAGATGGACAACCTGCTCGGCGGCGGCGTGGTTACGTACGTCAACGGCGCCTCCGTCGCGGGCCAGACGTTCGCCGGCTTTGCCATGCTTGCGATCGTCAGTGACGTGGACAACACATCGAGTGGTGGCCTGACCAATAGCGAGATGAGCCAACTCGCGGCTCGCGCCGGCGACATCGCAAACCACATCAACGGCGGCGGCGGCCTGCTCGGCTTCTCATCCAACGAACTCGCGCAACCCTACGCTTACCTGGCAGCCGTCGGTGCCTTTACGTTCAACTCGCCACCACAATTCGATGACATCACGCCAACTGCCGAAGGCCTCGCCATTGGCATCACCAACTTGCTCGACGTTTGCTGCTGGCACGATGAGTATGTGACGTTCCCCGGCTTCCTCGACGTGCTCGCCGTCAACGCGGCCACGAGCACCCCGTGTGCTATCGGTGGCCTCAACGTGATTATCGTCCAAGGCATCGTGCTGACACCGCTCACGGCGATCTGCGAAATCGGCTCGCAGCACGACGTCACCGCCACGGTCGCAGACAACCTTGGCAATCCGATCGAGGCGACCACGGTCACCTTCACGGTGACCTCCGGCCCTAGCGCTGGCGCCACCGGTTCCTCATTGACCAACGCGGCCGGCCAGGCAGGGTTCTCATACACCGGTGCAGCCCTCGGCATCGATACGATCGAAGCCTGCTTCGTGGACAACAATGGCACCACGGTCTGTGCAACCGCAACCAAGGAGTGGATCCCCGTCCCCGAATGTTTCTTCCTCCTCGGCACCCAAGAAGGCGCCGTTGCACTGGGCCCGGACCTGGATGACATCATTCGCGTGCTGCCACTCGTGGCCTACCCCGTAAGCCAAGGCCCCCTGCCAAGTCTGGCCATCCCGAACACCCCGGCACTGGTGGGCCTCGACGTGATTGCACAGGTGGCCATGTACAACCCCCAGGTCTTCCCCAACAACCCTCTGCAGTTCTCGAATGCGCTGCGCTTGACGATTGGTCTTGGTGTGCAAAGCGTCGGTTCCAACCAGAGCATTTACCTCGGCGGCAGCCCCATGCCGTTGCTTGGGCATAACTTCCAGTTCTGGTTCACCATCATGTAGCCCCAGGTTCGCGCCGTAGATGGCGCGCGACCGAAGCCATGACGGCAGGCCATTGCTCGTTGCGGTGGCGCGTCGCCGTGCCGTTCGACGTCAACGTCGTGCGGCAGGCGATCGCCGTCACGTAGGAGCGGTCCCAATAGAGGGATCGCTGGCGTTCGATCAGACGTCGCCGAGCATGCCGTCGATCCCGTTGCTGGGTATGGCCCTGGCGAAGCTGATCGAGAAGAAGCCGGAGGATGCGGACCTCTTGTTCAAGATGGCGCGCCTGCACTATCTGGCATTCACCGACAACAGCGCGCTCGTACCGGCTTGGGAAGACGATCGGCACGGCGTGCCGCAGCCAGCTGCCGACCACTTGGCCAGTCGGTTCCTTTGGTCGCTACGGTACGACGAAGCAACCCGCGTGGCGCGCTGACCGTCGCGACCGATAGCTCCCTCGTCCTCATGCCCCCCCACGGTGCGATGCGCCAACGACAAGGCTTCGGCGTGCCCCGCGGCACATAGTAAATACATGGAAACGTGACGTGTTTCTCGATGACGCGGCAACATGATGACCTCGCTCGCTGCGCGCAAATGCCCCGTGCCCGCACCGAACATCTCACACTATGCTCCGCAGTAGCACGCCAGCGTTCGTTGCTATGGCCGGTTCGTCGACACAGTTCGTTGCAAGAAAGCTCGCACAGCTATGTCCACGTCGTGGCCCATTCCAAAGGAACCTCTCTGCCGCCCATTCATGCGGCTGTTACAAGGTAAGCACCACGGCCCGATGCTCACCGTGCCTCACGCCAAACTGCTCGCGCACACCTCGCCCGGCACTCCCCATGCACACAACCACCAGCTACATGCTTGGTCAGGAACTCCGTTGAGCGAACTTGAGACAAGGCGGTTGGATCCAAGCACCGATCAAGCCGATCTGGTGGACCTGTTCGAACTCGTATTCGGTCACACGATTCTCCCTGGAATGTGGGAGTGGAAGCACCAGCCAGAGTGGGCACCTCGCCACGAATGCTGGGTCGCTCGCTACGACGATCGCATCGTTGGATACGTCGGCGCCGTTTGCGTGCGCGGCGTCGTCGACGGTAAAGCCGTGCCGTTCTTCCAGCTGTCCGACGCGATGGTGCACCCGACGTATCGTCGCAAGTTCGACTACTTCGACCTCGGCGCCAAACACATCTTCGAAGACGTCGTGGCGCACAACGAAGACCGCATCATCTACGGCTTCTCCAACCACCGAGCGTTCTTGTGGTTCAAGAAGCTGGGCCTGAGCGACATTGTCGAGAAGGCGCGCATCTGCACAGTGCCGCCCCAAGACGTCGGCGCTGGCACACCATTCGAGATCAAGGAAGCCTCCTGGCAAGACCCGTGGCTCGACGAGTTCTGGGCGGAACACATCGCGACTGTCCGGCTCGGCTTGGTTCGCGACGCCGCCTACCTCGCCTGGCGCTATGGCAGGCACCCGGTGTATCGCTATAAGCTGCGACGCATTGAAGAAGGTGGACGCGCCATCGGCTGGGTTGTCTTGGGCGCACACGGTGGCAAACCAGAAATGCCCGTTGTCGACATGCTGTTGCCACCGGGCCGCGAACCGGAGGTTCTGCAAGCATTGGCAAACCACCTGAATCGACCCGTGCGATTCTGGTTGGCTTCCAACCGAACACCTCCATTCGCAGATGAGAAGGAGAGTAAGACCAGCGTCTACATCTTCCTCAAGCCAACCACGATCGGCATCGAGCAACTGCGCAACGACCTCTACTACACGATGGGCGACGCGGACTGGTGGTAAACCTCACCGTCTGCATGGCGACTAACCACCTGCTACGCAACACATCCTTGGGTGGACATGCGTGGGTGTTCTTGAACTGGGCGCTCGGCTTCCGGGCCCTGGACTGCAAGCTCATACTGCTTGAGCAGCTAGGCAAGAATGCGAACATCGAAGCGCTACCGGAACAATTGTTTCGTCTGAACCAGGAGTTCACAACGCTCGGACTCGACGTCGAAATGGTCTTCGTGGTACGCCCCGAACACGTTGACCGCTACGCCGCCATTCGGCCCGAGCTAGAAGATCGCGGCCTGCAACAGGTCGTCAGACCGTGGCAGGAGGCCGCCAGCAAAGCCGATGTGCTACTCAATTTCCGCTATCTGCTGCCCGAGGAAGTCGTTCGCAGCTTCCGGCGTTCGGCGCTAATCGACATCGATCCCGGTCTGCTGCAATGCTGGATACACGAGGGCCAGCTCGCACCGGTGCCGCACGACATCTACTTCTCAATTGGGGAGACCGTCGGCCAACCTGGCGCACTCTTTCCCGATTGCGGCATCGAGTGGAACTTCTCGCCCGCAGTCGTGCACCTCGATGCGTGGCCCGCCCTTGCCGCGCCCGAACGAAACGCTCCTTACACCACCGTCACGAACTGGTGGGGTAAGTACGAAGTGCTCAACGGCGAAACCGTCGGCAACTACAAGCGGACCCACTTCATGGAGTGCCTCGACTTGCCAAGCCGCGTCGACGTGAAGATCGAGCTGGCGGTCCACCACGAAGAAGGGCAGCCGTCCGAAATGGACAAGCTCCGAAGCCATGGATTCCGCGCGCGTGCGGCCAGTGAAGTCAGCCGTACCCCCCTGCAGTACCACCGCTACATCACCGGTTCCCGCGGCGAGTTCAGCTGCGCCAAACCATCGTGCATGCTGCTGCAAAACGCTTGGATCAGCGACCGCACGCTCTGCTACCTCGCAAGCGGCCGTCCAGCCATCGTGCAGCACACGGGCCCCAGCAAACTCCTCCCAGAGATGGAGGGACTATTGCGCTTCCATGATGTCGATGGCGCCGAACGCTGCATCAAGGCGGTCGAAGCGAATTATGATCACCACGCAGCTGCCGCACGGGCTCTAGTCGAGAAACACTTCGCGGCGGACAAGGTACTGAGCAGACTGCTCGAGCGCGCGATGGCATTGCCCGCCAGGAGCCACCATGACCAGCAGTAGCGACGACACGCGGGCCGCAATTCTGGCGTACCACAAGATCGGCGAGCCGCCACATGGCACGTGGCAAACGTGGAACTACGTGCCGACCGAGACCTTCCTCGACCACCTCAGCATCCTCGCCCAAGACGGCTGGCAGGTCATCAACCTCGACAGGTTGGTTGCCGGAGTTGTCGACGACGCCCCGCTGCCCAGACGCAGCGCGGTACTAACATTCGATGACGGCTACCAGTCGATGCTCACCGTTGCCGAGCCGTGCCTGGCCAAGTTCGGTCATCCGTCGGTACTGTTCGTGCCCACCGCGTTCGTCGGCGGCTCCAACCAGTTCGACACTGGATCCGAGCCCGAAGAACCCATCTGCACATGGGATGAGTTGCGAGAGCTGCAACAACGTGGCTGCTCCGTTCAGTCACACAGTGCGGCCCATCGCTCGTTCGACGAACTCCCCTTCGAACAACAAGTCGAGGAACTCGTCACGTCCAAGCAAGCAATGGAAGAGAACCTCGACCATGCCATCCACTCATTCTCTTTCCCATTCGGGGCACGCGGCAACAACGCCGAGCAGATCGATGCAGCGTTTGCGGACGCGGGCTATAAGACGGCGTTTCGCTACCACGGTGGCGTGCAGAGATTTCCCGGTGCGGCCGCATTCGACTTGCGGCGCGTTCCGGTTGGACCCGACACCGACCTACGCCGGCAGCTAGCCAAGGAGCCAAAGTGAGCTCCAAACTTCGCATCATAGTTACCGGCCTGATCGGGCAATACCCACTCGGCGGCGTCACGTGGGACTACCTGCAATACGTGACCGGACTGCGTGACCTCGGACACGATGTCTTCTATCTCGAAGACACTGGACAGTGGCCGTACACGCCAGGCACCGACGGAGTAGATGACAACTGCGACTACACCGTCCGTTACCTGACCGAAATATTTGCGCGCTTCGATCTGGCCGACCGTTGGGCCTACCGATTCCCGTGGCAGTCTCAGTGGTTCGGAATGTCCGAGGCTCGCCGCAAGGAAGTCATCGAGTCGGCGGACTTACTCATCAACGTCTCGGGCACGCTAGAGAAGCCTTCGGAGTACCGTGCCGTAGCACGCCTCGCCTACATCGATTCTGATCCGGTATTCACGCAGGTCAAGCTTGCGCGCGGACAGCAGTACCTGCGCGACATCCTCGACCAGCATGACGTCCTGTTCACGTTTGGCGAAGCGCTCAGCATGGAGCCGTCGGAAACCCCGGTTACCGGCGACCATTGGATTCCGACCCGCCAACCGATCATCCTGTCCGAATGGAGTGTCGGCACAAAACATCGCAACGTCTTTACGACCGTGATGAATTGGTCGTCCTACAACCCTGTCGAACACGAAGGCCGCGCGTATGGCCAGAAGGACGTCGAGTTCCGCCGCTTCTTCAAGTTGCCAGGACACGTCGCACCGACCGTGCTCGAACTTGCGGCCAAGTCTGGACGCAAGACCAAGCTGCCGCGCGACCAACTGCAACACCTGGGATGGCACCTCGCTGACCCTGATGTCGTCTGTCCCGACCTCGACAGCTATCGCAACTACCTGCAATCCTCGAAGGCCGAGTGGAGCGTCGCAAAAGGCGGCTACGTGCTCGGCCAATCCGGATGGTTTTCGTGCCGTTCGGCCTGCTACTTAGCCGCCGGTCGCCCGGTGGTCGTGCAGGACACTGGGTTCTCCAAGGTGCTACCCTGTGGCGAGGGCATCCTTCCCTTCACCAACATGGACGAAGCCATCGCGGGTATCCAAAGCGTCGAAGCCGACTACGACCGTCACTCGCGCGCCGCGCGGCAGATCGCCGAAGAGTGGTTTGACGCGCGCAAGGTGCTGACACGATTCATCGACGACGCCATGCAGGAGAATGCATGAGCCCGGTTCGCGAATCCAAGTTGCGCATCATCGTGCTCGGCTACGTAGTACGCCGACCACTTGGAGGGGGCACCTGGCCAACTCTGCAGTACGCCCTTGGCCTGCTGCAACTTGGCCACGACGTCTACTTTCTCGAGGACAGCGACGACTACGAGTCGTGCTACGACCCAAGCCGCCACGTCACCGATTGCAACCCAAGCTTCGGTCTGCAATACGCGCTAGGCGTGTTTGCGCGCACCGACCTGGCCCACCGATGGGCTTACCATGACGCCCACACCCAAACGTGGCATGGCCCGCGCGGCGCAGACATGGTGGAACTCTGCAAAGATGCCGACCTCGTCATCAACGTCTCTGGCATCAACCCGATACGACCATGGCTGGAGGGCATTGCCCGCCGCGCTTACATCGATACCGATCCGGGCTTCGAGCAAATCCGGCAGCATGACTCGCCATCGCGGCGCGCATTGGCGAACGCCCACAACGTCTTCTTCACGCTTGGAGAGAACATCCCGAGCGGCGCTGCCGCGCAACTACCAGACCTCGGCGTCCCGTGGCAGCCAACCCGGCAACCCGTTGTATTGGACTGCTGGCCAGTCACACCGGTGCCGAGTAACGCCAAGTTCACGACGGTGATGCTCTGGGACAGCTACGAAACACGTCAATACGGCGACTTGTTGCTTGGCATGAAGTCAGCCTCGTTCGAGCCGTTCTGGACCCTACCCACCCGTTGTGGCGCCGCCATGGAGTTGGCAGTCGGCGGACCCAACGTGCCTCGCGAACGCTTGCGTGATCACGGCTGGTCTGTGATCCACGCACTCGAGCCGACACAGGATCCCTGGACGTACCAAAGCTACATGCAGCAATCGATTGGCGAGTTCTCGATTGCCAAGCAAGGTTACGTAGCCACTCGGTGCGGCTGGTTCAGTGAGCGCAGCGCACATTACCTCGCGAGTGGTCGTGCCGTAATCACACAGGACACCGGCTTTCCTTCCGTTCTACCGACCGGGGACGGCCTGTTTGCGTTCCACGATCTCGACACGGCGATGACCGCAATCGAAGCTGTTCGCCTCAACCCACAACAGCACGGAGACCGTGCACGCCAGATCGCGGCCGAGTATTTTGACGCGCGACGCGTGTTGGCAGACTTTGTCGCACGCGCCATGTCGACAGATTCGCAAGGAGAGGCACCGCAATGACCGCAGCCAACCACCAGCTACCAGCTGTCTCGCTGCTGTCGTTCCCCAAGTGCGGACGCACCTGGCTCAAGGCGATGCTCAAGGCCTATTTTGAACGCGCCTTCGGGGTGGCGGACTTGCCGTTTGACGGACACGAACAGTGGCACAAGAAGCACGACCACATCCCTCGTATCGGCGTCGAACATGACGACGACCCTCACTTCAAGACGCCGGACGAACTGCATCGTAGCCGCGCACGGTTTGAGAAGCGGCGCGTCATCTTCTTGGTTCGCGACCCGCGCGACGTGATGGTCTCGCTGTTCTATGAGATGACCAAACGCACGAAGTTCTATGAGGACTGGGGATTCGACACCGAACGCGTGCGGAAGGACACCGACAACGTCTCCACATTTATCCGTGGTTCGGTTGGCCGCCTCGCTTCCTTGATTGCGTACTGGTCCATCTGGAACGACCAGCAGGGTGTCGTGCGTGACTTCACGATGTCTCGGTATGAAGACTTGCACGAGAATGCCGAAGCCGAACTATCTCGCCTCCTGACGTTCATGGAAGTGCCTGTCGACAGCGAAGGCGTCAAGGCAGCAGTCGAGGAGTGTCGCTTCGAGAGCATGCGCAAGCGTGAAGCACGGGGCGGGTTCGACAGCAAGACGCTGCAGCCGGCAAACCCAGACGACTCGGACTCCTTCAAGGTGCGGCGGGGTGTCGTAGGCGGGTACACCGAGGAAATGAGCGCAGAAGATGTCGCGTGGATAGACGAACAGATCGACACGCTGCCCACTCTCTTCGCTTGCTATCGGAGACAACGATGAAGGTGTTCGGAATCGGCTTGAACAAGACCGGAACGACAACGCTCGGTCAGTGCTTCAAGCTTCTCGGCTATCGCCACGCACCGTATGACCGAACGTTGCTCTACCGTTGGCACGAGGGTGACCCGGGGCCCGCGTTCGCAATCGCCGACAAGTTCGACACGTTCGAGGATTGGCCTTGGCCGCTGATGTTCCACGAACTTGATGCACGCTATCCGTCGGCCCGGTTTGTGCTGACGGAACGTTCGTCAGCGCAGAAGTGGGTCGACAGTCTCAAGAACCACTCAGAACGGTCCGGGACCGAACGTGTGCGCGAGATTGCCTACGGCCATGCGATGCCGCACGGCAATGAAGACGAACTGATGGCGCGCTACGAAGCACACGGCCGGGTCGTTCGCCAGCACTTCGCGGATCGACCCGACAAGCTCTTGGTCACTTGCTGGGAACACTCAAGTCGCTGGGACGAGCTGTGTCAGTTCCTGGGCAAGGACGTTCCGGAGGCTGTGTTCCCGCACGCCAACCAACGACCAGCTAAGCGTCGCTAAACAGCGCCAGCGGATCAGTCGCGACTGGCATCAAGTCGTCGGTGTAGACCTTGTCGAGTCCAAAGCCGGCAACGATTTCGAGGACGCGGTCGATCTTCTCCTTCGGCATCACGGTGCGCCATTTGGCGGTCAGGTCTTCACCGCGACGAACCGCGCTGTTGGGCAAGGCCTGACGAGAAGGCTTGCCGACACGGGCCATCACTTTGGGATCAAACTCGTGCCCAATCGCAGCGGCCAACGCGCGCAAGGTCGGCTCAGGGTCTGTGCACAGGTGTTCGTAGTAGACGACGTGCACCGACCCTGACGCAAGCTGCCGCAGCGGAACCAAGTTCTCAATGCACCACATGAACACGTGGCGATCGAACCGGTCCCTCGGCTCGCCTACTCGCGCCAACGGCGCTTCCAGATGATCACTCACGAGATCTTCCTGCTTGAGAACCTCATCGGTACGAGCTCGCCACTTGCGCTTCATCCGCGACAGAGTCACCGCCCCGGGATGCCTCATGACGAACACAAACTTTGTCTTCGGAAACCGCGCCTGCATCCACGCCGTGAACAAGTTGACGCGGATGTCCTTGACCAACCGCTTGTCGCCGCGATAGCAGCGATTGTACTTGTCTATCCACCGGCGACGCATGGTACCCGTGACGATGGCGGTGGCCGGTTCGAGGTATGCAGCATCCATATTGTCAGGACGCAGGTACTGGCGGATGTTGAAGTGTCGGCATGCCGGAACCTTCGCCCGCGAAAACGGCTCGAACAGGTATCGATAGTCGTTGCCGTTGTTGATCAGGTCGGCGAGCCAGGTCGTGCCAGACCGCCCACTACCACACAAGAACACCGTGTTGGCTGGGTCGGGATCTGGATTCCTGAAGAACAAGCTTCGCATGATCTCGCCAACTAGCGCGGCAACACGAACTCCACTTGCACGGTGCCCGCGACAGGCACCTGTACAATCTGAACCGCCGACACGCGATCCTTCTGCTGCACGAAGGCTTCGTAGGATCCAGCCGGAACAGAACGTAACTCAAGCACACCTGCCGCCGAAGTAACACCCGAGCCAGCGGGGACCGACCCCCCAACTGGGCGAAGGATCACCTGTGCACCGACAACCGGGCCTTCTCGATCGTTCACCCTTACGCGCACTAAGACACCACGCTGTAACGCGATTGCAGCATTGGCGACCGATCCCTCGGGGCCGACGGCAACCAACCCGGTACTGGTACCGGCGTAGGGCGACTTCTTCTTGGGCAACGCCAACAGGCGGTACGAACCAGGCGGCAACGCCCGGAACGCAAACTCACCACGTGCATTGGTTCGCCGCGACTGCAGCCGCAGCAACATCGCATTGTGCGGAGCGCTGCCGTGCGTGTCAGCGGATTGCACGAACACTCGAACGTGCGCTAGCCGTAGATCCGTGTGGGAATCCGTGACGACACCGCGAAGCTCGCCAGTCTCGATGACTAGATCGAGTTCCAACGAGGCCGTAGAAGCCACTGTGATCGACTTGCGCCCCGAACGCGCTTCGTTGCGATCCCCCGAGAGCTCGCCAAAGGTGACAACGTACTGACCAGCTGTGACGCGATCGATCTCGAAGTGCCCATCGGCACTTGTCGTGGTTCGGCGCGAACCCCTTAGGGCGTAGACATCGGTAGCACCATCATCGAGCAACATCACGGTCGCCCCGGCGACCGCCGCGCCGCTGCGATAGGAAACGCGGCCGCGCACGGTACTGTTGCCGCTGTCGTCGTAGGTCAAGTCGGCGCGAGTCACCCAGCCCGCACGCACCCCGAGGCCACGAGCGACGATCCCCGCAAACAACTGGCGCATGTTGAACGCGGCTCCGGGCGGCAGAACCGCCAGGTCATATGACATCTTGGGGTCCAACTGATCGAGGCTGTAGTTGCCCGCGCCATCGGTAGTCGCTCGATGCAGCGACCCCTTATCTGCCAGGGAGAGACCGACTACCTCAAAGCCCCTGCACAGCATGCCGGACGAGGATGAGACAACACCTGTGAGGCCACCTCCTCGACGCAGAACGAAGCGCTGCTCCGGGAACGAGGCGCCATTCACACGCACGCGCTTGTTCTGCATCGACAGGAAGTCGTCGTGCTGCACGTGCAGGTACTTGTCCTTGCTGGGACGCACTTCCGTCAGCTCAAACCGCCCAGCTTCATCCGTCTTGGTGCGCCGCGCATCCATCGTCGCGTTGAGGCTAAACAACCCGACCATCTGCCAATTGCTGGCTTCGACGGTGGCATTCGGGACCACTGCACCAGCTTCGTCGACGACCACCCCAGTCAACGACAACGTCGGCTGTAATTCGAACAACAGCGGTTCGTCCCCGTTCTTGCCGAGATCGATCGTAACGGTAGCCGAGTCGAATCCCTTTGATTCGACTGTCACCTCCAGCACACCACCAAACTCGGCTTCGGTACGAAACGTCCCTGAAGTCGAACGGAATCTCAGAGCGCGCGCATCACGTGCCTCGCGCCCTAGTCCGCGCACGGCCTTCGGTACATCGATGAGCAGAGAGAACTCCGTCACGGGTCTGCCAGTTTCCTTGGCCACGACCTTGCCCACGATCGCGCGGCCCGGTTGTAGTTCGATTTCGACGACGCGCGATGACGGCACAGACACCGACTCGGTCCTGCTCGCGTAGCCCTTGCAGCGCACGAGAATGTTGCCGTTGATCGCCTTGTCGCCACTCGGCAACGGCAGGTAGAACGAACCATCCTCCTTGGTCGTGACGACGGCCTGCTCTTCCTTCGTGGTTGGGCGATTCTTCGAACGTTTGCCGAGCCACATGACCGTCGCGCCAACAACAGCCGACCCGGCCATGTCCGTCACGCGACCGGCAACGCACGAACCGCCATCGAGTACAAGGTGCACATCGGACATCCTCGTGGGACGCAAATCGACGGTCAGCCGCTCACTTGCACCGTGATCAACATGTGCGGCCCAGATTTGCACCTTCGCCGCAGGCACACCAGGAAGGGCAAAGCGTCCAGCACCATCGGTCCACGTCTGGCGGCGCGAAGCAGCAAAGCGCTGCATCAAGTCATAGCCGTCAAGCCCGGATGGTGGCTTGGTCGTGTAGCTGACCACAGCATCAGCAACCGCCTGACCACCGCGGTTGCGAACCCGGCCATACAGCGTGCGCGCTGCGGTAACGACCACATCGATCCCGACCTCGTCACCCGGGCGGACACTGAATCCGTCGCTGGTGCTAGGCCAGAATGCGCCGTCGATCGCCGCAACCCGCCAGCCATTGTCGGCCGGTATGCCGTGCAGTTCATAGCTTCCGTCCGCGGCCACGTGCGAAGTTCGCATGGTCAAGTGCGCGCCCTGCATGACATTCATCATCACAGCCGCCGACGGCATGGCCATGACGCGGGCAGGAGCGACAGGCTCAAATGACCGCGTGACGACCCGACCACGAATGCGACCACCTCGAGCGGCCTGCACGACGGTTGGTGTAACCTTGCCGCCGGGCAGCTGGATGCGAACAAACTCCGTCGCGTGGTACTCGGGCCCAGCCACGTCAACGTGCAACACGCCGCGCACGGTCAACGGCAACCAGACCGAACCATCCTCTTCGGATTCGGCGACGACAACGGGCTGACGCGCAAACAGCGACTCGCGATGCCAGACGGCTTTCAGCAGGTGCGTCGAAAAGAACTCCACGCGCGCGCGCGACACCGACATACCTGTATCACGATCTACAATCTGCAAAACGCAATGCGTGTGGGAGGCGCGGCGATGGATCACGATTCCGGCAGCATCCACTACGGACGCATCCGTCACTGCTTCGTGACGATTCAGTGCATCCGACGCAGCCGCGGTAATGTCGGTCGTTGCATTCTCAATGCGAGTTGCGGCTTCCTCATGATCCTCAGGCGTCAGGACCGGATCCTGAAACAGATCCCACAGCGAGATCACCAGCACGCAAAGAACGCTGACGATCAGCGCTCCCATGATGATGCGCGGCCTTGCAGATGATGGTTGATCCATGCCAGCGAGACTCAGCGCTGCCACAGCCGGGATGTAAGGAACATCACACCCTGCACCATGACCTGTCGGAAGGCTTCACGCCCTGTAGCGTTGGCTACACTACGGGCCTCGTGCGCCAACGCCGAGTCGCCAAGATCGGAGAACACGTTCGACAACTCACGATAGAGCCGTGATCGGCGCGAGAGCAAAACCATGCCCTCCGGTGTGTCTTCCGACTCGCCCATTGCCTGCTCAAGGATCTTACGGGCGCCCCGATGATCTTCGCTGTCCATGGCCAGACGTGCCACGGCAATGCGTGTCTCAAGAAGCTCGATCACGTGCTGATTGGCTAGCGGCGCATGTTGACGCAACTGCTCACAAGCCGCAATGCTTGCGGTCAACGCTTCGCGGGCGCGCCTCAGCAACTTCGTCTTCGATTTCGAATCGGGATCTACCACCGCAGCGAGTTTCTGCAGCAGTTTGCCGTGCTCCCGCAAGGCGCGAACAGTCACCGCGTGGTAGCGCGGCACATCCGGGTACTGCCCTACGAGTTCCTTACTGCGCGCTACCGCGACGGCACAGCGCGCCTCGGCCGCATGCAAGCCCGAATGGTGCTTGGCGACCAGTAGGTTGGCTTCAATCAACTCCAGGCGATAATTGGGCACCTCGAAAAACTCGGTGGATAGGCGATCCAGTATCTCAGTTGCCAGACCGATCTGCTCAGTCGCGACTTCGGGCTTGGCAGACAAGAACATGTACTGCGCGCTGATTCGATGCGTGCGGGCCAACAGCAAGTGGAACTCCTGGTTGCCAGGCGCCTCAGCCAGAAGACTGTTGGCGAGTTCTCTCGCCTTGTCGTAGTGGCCAATGACGGTCTCTTCCGTCCGCGGCCACCGCGTTGCCCACCGCATCTGAATATCGCCAGACCCGCCACGTCGCGGCATTGTCGACCGCAGCATCACGCGCAGGGTGTTTGACGCATTGTGGGTTCGCGCCAGCTCGTACTGACTTCGAAGCGAACCAGACACATCGACCTCCGCGGTGAGCAGTTCGCGAGCCGTCTTCAGATGATCCAGTGCGTCAGTGATGTTCTCGCGTTCGCCAAGCACACGACCAAGGCTCTTGTGCACGACCGCAAGTTCAACAGTCAATGGGGCGCCATCGCCGCACGCCTCTTCGTAGGCCGCGAGCGAACGTTGGTAGGCAGAAACCGCCAACGATCGATCACCGAACCACGAATGGATATCGCCAACTCGCCGCAGCGAGCGCGCTCGTGCTTCTTGCAGTGCCCGGTTGTCAACATTGTCGATCGCAAAGCGATCGTAGAACGCAAGCAGTCGCTGCAACGCTGCCAGCTCGGTACCGGATATCGCAGGGACATGCGGCACGTCGACAATCGCCTGACCTTCGCCAACAAGATCACGATCGCGACCCGCGAGAGAATCGAACAGATCGTCGAATGCCTCAAGGGCCAGGACAAGGTTACCTTGGGCAAGTCGCGTCGCCTGGATTTGGCCTTCGACGTTCTTGCTGGCGAGCTGCGTAGCGACACGCTCACGCTGCAACGATTGGTTCGTCGACACGTACGCCAACCACCCAACGACGCTCGCCACAAGAAAAGCGGCCGCGGCAACCACCGCCGTAATCGAGTTCAGCGGGTTACGGCGACACCAGCGCCACAGCCGTTCGACCGCACTAACAGGCCTCGCGTCGATGGGGCGATCGTCGAGGAAGCGACGCAAGTCGTCGGCGAGAGCACCTGCGGATTCGTAGCGGTGATTCGGCTCATACGCACAAGCCTTGCCAATGATCGTCGCGAGATCGCGCGGCACGCTGGGGTTCGCAGCCATCGGGTCGGGCGCCGAATGGCTTTGGATCTTGCCAATCAACTCGGGACGGGTGCGAGCTTCGTGCGCGGGCTGCAGTGTGACAAGCTCGTAGATCGTCAGACCGAGCGCGTAGACATCCGAACGCAAGTCGTAATGGCCACCAAACTGCTCGGGTGCCGCGTATTGCAGCGTCCCGACAAACTCCCTGGTATGAGACGGGCCCGAATCATCGAGCATCTTGGCAATGCCGAAATCGGTCACCATCAACTGCTCGCCATTCTGGAGCATGAAATTGGACGGCTTGACGTCCCGGTGCAACACACCGTTTGTATGCGCGTAGTGCAACGCCGAAGCCGCAGTGCATGCCAGTTCGGCGATGGCTTTGAAATCGGACCGCTTGCGCGGGTAGGCCTTGGCTTCGCGCTGTTCGTTGATGCGTTGCTCAAGGGTTGGCCCGTCGACAAACTGCATCGAATAGTGGTAGATGCCGTTGGTCTTGCCGACATCGTAGATCGGCACGATGTTCGGGTGATGCAGACGGGAAGCCGTTTCCGCCTCGTGCTGGAACCGGCGCACCTGCGCCTCATCGACGAACACGGCCGGTGGCAGCAACTTCAAGGCAACACGCCGCGACAGTGATTCCTGCACGGCTTCGTAGACAATGCCCATGCCGCCACGACCCACCTGACGAAGTATCTGGAACTCGCCCAGCTGATTCGTGGCCAGCTGGAACGTGTCTCGACTACAGGCGCCGGAAGGCGCGATGTCTGCCCGCACATCCTCGACTGCCTGGATCGTCGGAAACAGGTCTTCGATGTCTGTCGCAAGCTGCGGATAGCGGGCCACGTATTCGTCAGGTTTGACGTCCTCCCCGGCACGAAGACGCTCCATGAACTCGTCTGCCAGCTTCGCAAGCAGGGCCTCGCCAGCGTTGGGCATCATGATCCCGTTCGCTCCTGAACGTCTTGGTAGCTGGCCATGGTCGGCTTGAGGCGACGCAAGGCACGCAGGTAGCGGTTGGTCGCAGCTGCCTTGTGAATTCCCAACACTTCGGCCGCTTCGTTGTTGGTCAGCTCTTCGAAGTGGCGCAGGCGCAGGATCTCACGATCGATCTCCGACATGCCGCCAAGCTTCTCTTGCAGCTTGACGTTGAGCTCGCGACGAGCGGCAGCGCGCGTTGGCGACGTGAGGCCGCAGGCCAGCCCGGGCATTGTGGTCGGCCCGGTGCTTTGACTCAGCGGCACTTCGAGCTCTTGGCTGCGACACTTCGACCGCAGATGAAACCGAGAGGCATCTACTAGCACCTGCAGTGCGATCGTACGCAACCAAACTGCGAGGCTGCACGAGACCTTCTCGCGGTAGTCGGTCAATCGCCGCGACGCCACCAAGAACGTCTCTTGCACTACATCGTCGGCGTCGATCCTGCCGACCATGCGACGATCCATGCGCAACCGAATGCTCCGTGCCAGACGCGGGTGAAGCAGAGTGAAAGCATCTGCGAGCGCGGCTTCGTCACCGTTCTGCAAACGAGTTTCGAGCCGCTGGAGGACGTGATGTGTCATGAATCGAACCAGACGGGGCCTCCACAGTGTACTCGCCGATCACGAAGATTGTCGAATCAGTGGTTTACAGACGAAACCTGCTGACGGTTGAGGCTCTATGAACGCGCCTTCGGCTCAGCCCCAACGGACCGCCCCCCATGCCACCGGCGCGTACCGCGGGTCTGCCACCTTGCTGCAAGGCGCGACGACCGCATTCACGCTGCTGCTGGCCGCGTCGATGCCTGCCCAAAACCTCGCGGTGAGCACCTGCGGCGGCGCCGTCGGGCAAAACGTCGACATCTCAGTGACCGATGGGCAACCCAACGCCGTGCTCCTGCGAGTGCTGTCGCTGCAGCGGGCCCAGATTCCGCTAGCGCTGATCGACCCGAGCGACCCGCGCATGCTGGGCGTCTCGCCCGACCTGATCGAGCTTGCCGTGCTCGATGGCGCTGGCAGCCATACGGCGACTCTGACAATCCCAAACAACCCGGCTCTGTCTGGCACGCTCGCCCAACAGGCGCTGACCCTTGTCGGCGTCACGCTGGTCTTTGACGAGGTCTCCGAAGTCGCAGCCACGCCGTTCGGCGTCGGCGGCATCTTTGCAGCGGAGGCCGCGACGATGGCAGCAAATCGCACGTTCGCGACGACCATCCCCCTCCCGGACGGCCACGTATTGATCGTCGGCGGTGGCAGCGGCCAACTGCTATTCCAGAATGCGACCGCCACAACGGAGATCTGGGATCCAGTCGCCAGAACCCTGCAGTCGGGACCAAGCATGGTCTCACCACGCGCGGCACACACGATGACCAGGTTACAAGACGGGCGCTACCTGCTGGTTGGCGGCGTCAACGCGACCAACATTCCGCAGACGAGCTGTGAGATCTTCGACCCACTAACCAACACGTTTACCGCGACCGCCTCGATGAGCGTTGTGCGTGCGCACCACACAGCAACCCTGCTGTCGGACGGCCGCGTGTTGATCGCGGGGGGCATCCGTAACATGTTGACGGCAACCCTAGCAGTCACCTCGTCGACGCCTACAACCACGATCTACAACCCGGTGACCAACACGTGGTCAACCGGCCCCAACATGGTGCGACCGCGCGGCGCCCACTCGGCTGTCCATCTCGGCAACGGCACGGTGCTGATCTGTGGCGGCATCTCGCACATAAGCTTCTTTGGCATGCTCAGCCCCAACCTTCAGGCCCGAGCAGAGATCTTCAACGAGGCGAGCAACACCTTCTCGGCCGCGCCCAACATGGCAACGCAGCGCGCACTGGCCGGTGCCTTCCTGCTGCCGAACGGCCGCGCCTTGCTGATTGGCGGCATGACCGGCAACGTCGCCGCCGGCGGCGTGCCGACCGCGTTGTGTGAGACCTACAACCCGACCACAAACTCGTGGGCAACCTCGCCACCGCGTTCGACGCCACTGGCAGTGCCGCAGATTGTGACGCTCGCAGATGGTGCGGTAGTTTCGTTCAGCGGTGCCGATGGTGACCTGTTCGCGCCACTGCCCAATGCAACGTGCGAGTTGCTCGACCCAACGACCGGTGCGTGGTCGAACTTCCCGTCGCTCTCCACGCCACGAGCCGCGCCGCTGGTTGTGCCACTTCCGTCCTGCAGCGTCGCCGTTTTTGGTGGCAGCACAACCAGTACCGCCATCTCGACGAACACGATCGAACTCCTCATCCGCTAACCGTGCAACCACGAGTATTCGCCACCACCACCGGATTCGTCGAGTCCAGCGACGAACGCCAGATCTGCCCCTTCCTCTCTTGATCCCTCTCCCTACACCACTGCGGTCCGAACCGCGTCGGGACTTCGCCACCAACGATCCGCGACTCCTGCAGTCGTCCGCCATACGCGCGGAAGGCAAGTCGTTCTTCGTAGGCAAGACCCCGATGGTCGTGCACGGCGTCACCTACGGCCCCTTCCGACCGTCGTCCGAACACGGCGAGTACGGAACTCCCGATTCTGTCGCAATGGACTTCCGTGCGATGGCGGCTACCGGCGTCAACGTCGTGCGCACCTACACGATGCCGCCGGTTTGGTTCTTTGACCTCGCGGCCGAACACAGCCTGCGCGTGATGGTCGGACTGGCTTGGCAGCAACACACGACGTTCCTAGACAACCGCGCCCTGGTCAAGAGCATCATCGCATCCGCACGTGAGCAGGCACGGCTGATCGGCAGCCATCCGGCCCTGTTCGCGATTGCCATCGGCAATGAGATCCCGGCCAAGATCGTGCGTTGGCACGGTCGCCGACGCATCGAGAAGTTCTTGCGCCGCCTCGCCAACGCAGTTCGCAGCGAGGCGCCGCAAGCGCTCGTCACCTACGTCAGCTATCCAACCACGGAGTACCTCGAACTGCCGTTCTTGGACTTCGTCAGTTTCAATGTGTTCCTTGAGCACCGGGAGAACCTGGTGCGCTACCTGGCGCACCTGCAGATCCTCGCCGGAGAGCAGCCGCTAGTATTGACCGAAATCGGCCTCGACAGCCAACGCAACGGCGAGGATAAACAGGCCGAGACCCTGCACTGGCAGATCCGCACCACGCTCGAAGGTGGCGCAGGCGCGTTCGTCTTCAAGTGGACCGACGAGTGGCACCGCGGTGGCAACGACATCGAAGACTGGGACTTCGGCATCGTCGATCGCCAGCGCCATGCAAAACCGGCGCTCGAAGTCGTCAAGAAGGCGTTCTGCGAACCATTGCTAGCCCCGGAGAAGGCGCCGCGCATCTCCGTCGTGGTCTGCTCATACAACGGTGAGAAGACGATCAGGGACTGCATGCGCGCCGTCACGGTTCTCGACTATCCCAACTACGAGGTGCTGGTCATCAACGACGGCAGCACCGATCGCACCGCGGAGATCGTTTCCGAGTACCCGGTGCGTCGCATCGACACCGAACAAGGTGGCCTGAGCCGTGCGCGCAACATTGGCATGCGCAGCGCCGCCGGTGAGATCGTTGCCTACATCGACGACGATGCGTTCCCGGCATCGGACTGGCTGACCCATCTGGCGCTGATGTTCGTGGCAACGGATCACGTCGGTATCGGCGGCCCCAACTTGCCACCTGCCGATGACCCAGCCACCGCGGACTGCGTCGCCAACTCACCCGGCGGACCAAGTCACGTGTTGTTCACCGATTCGGTTGCCGAGCACCTGCCCGGCTGCAACATGGCGTTCCGTCGCGATGCGATCATGGAGATCGAAGGCTTCGACGAGCAGTTCCGCATCGCCGGCGACGACGTCGACCTCTGCTGGCGGTTGCAGGATCAAGGCGGCACCCTCGGCTTCAGCCCGTGCGCCATTGTCTGGCACCGGCGCCGCTCACGGGTCCGGCAGTACCTTCGCCAACAGTTCAACTACGGCCGCGCCGAAGGCATCCTCTACCAAAAGTGGCCAGCCCGCTACAATCGGCTCGGGCACATGCGTTGGGCGGGACAACTCTACGGTCGCGGCCACTCGCCAATGCTGCCTGGCCTGCAGGTCGTCGACCAAGGTGTCTGGGGCACCCGCCTGTTCCAGGCGGTTTACACATCGAACCCAGGCACGATGTGGTCGCTGACAATGATCCCCGAGTGGCTGCTCGTCATCGCCATGTTTGGCGTGCTAACGCTGGTCGGCCTGACGTGGGCACCATTGTTCTGGTCAGCTGGCTCGCTGTTCTTGCTGGCGCTTCTGGTACCTGTGACACAAGCCATCCGCGGCAGTCTCGCAGCAACGTTCCAAGCTCATCGCCAAAACCGCGGCGAACGCATCCGCATGCGCATCTGCACGGCCTGGCTGCACCTGATGCAACCCGTTGTGCGCTTGCGTGGCCGACTCAAGACCGGCATGTCGCCGTGGCGGCTGCGCGGCAAACGCAGCCTCAAACTGCCTCGCACCATCAACCTGCAGCTGTGGACCGAGGACTGGGTCGACCCAACCTCACTGCTCACGCGCTTCGAACAACGATTGCGCGACCACGGAGCCCTGGTCCGCCGCGGCGGCAATATCGACAACTGGGACCTGCGCATCAACGCGGGCCTGCTCGGCGGCTCTCGCCTCCTGTCGACGGTCGAAGAGCACGGCAGCGGCAAACAGATGTTCCGTTTGCGCGCCTGGCCGGTGATCGGCCGTGGCGCACTACTTAGCCTTCCCGTTAGTTTCCTTTTGGTGTTCGTCGCGGCTTGGCATGAAGCTTGGACGGCGACCACCTGCTTTGCCATGCTCGCGCTTTGGCTCACGGTCCGAGTTTTCGGTGAATGCAGTTCGTCGCTGCATTCGATCCGGACGGCTGTCAGAGTTACTCGCGAACAGGAGAATATGTCGTGAGCGATTCCTCTCTCAGTACTCAAGAACGTGTTATCAAGGCAATGGGCGAAGTCATCACAAATGGCGAGGTCCAGATCGACAGCACTCTCGAAGAACTCGGTGTCGACTCGCTGATGGCGATCGAGATTCTGTTTGAAGTTGAAGAGGAGTTCGACATCGACATCTCGGGCGACGCCAACAAGATGAACAGGATCAAGAGCGTGCGAGACGTCGTCGACGGCGTCGAACGACTGCTTGCCGGCGAGGACATGGGTTTCTGGGGCGAAGAAGAGGATGCGCCCGAAGCAGAAACCGACTCCGCTTCAGGCGTAGCACCAACTGCCGACAAGGCCTCAGAACCGGACAAGGCTCCAAGAGCCGAGGCAAAGCCCGACGCTGCTCCAGACAAAACTCCGGGCGAGACTCACTCAACATGACCGGCCACCGGCAGATCGTCGTCACGGGCCTCGGCGTCATCTCGGCAATCGGCAACGATCACCGGACCTTCTGGCAAAGTCTGACCACAAGTCGCTCTGGCATCGCGCCACTCGATCCACCGCAGGACCTGATTGCCTTCTCTAACGTTGCGGCAGTTCGCGACTGGGATCCCGAGCAACGATTCGATGTCCGAATGCACCGGAAACTCGATCGCTCGGCACAGTTCGGATTGGCCGCCGCCAACGAAGCAATCGCCGACTCGGGCCTTGAGTGGGATGACTCCCTGCGCGCCCGAACCGGCGTGATCATCGGCTGCAGCATCGGCGGATCTGTCACCCAGGATGCGTGCTACAAGCGCCTCTACGCGCTCGGCAAGAAACGCTCCGAGCCAATAGCGGTGCCAAACATCATGCCCAACTCGGGCACCAGCCAGATTTCGATGCAACACGGCTTTCGTGGTGCGTCATTCACAATGACGACGGCCTGCGCCTCCTCGGGCCATGCGATTGGCATGGCCTTGTGGATGCTGCGATCGGGCACCATCGACGTCGCGGTTACGGGCGGTCACGAAGCGCTACTCAACCTTGGCAGCTTGCTGGCGTGGGACGGCTTGCGTGTCGTGTCGGCGTCCGTCTGCAAGCCGTTCACTGAGAACCGTCCCGGCATGATCCTCGGCGAAGGCGGCGCTATGCTGGTCTTGGAAACCTTGGAGTCAGCCCGCGCACGCGGCGCCACCATTTACGCCGAACTCGCCGGCTTCGGCATGAACGCCGACGCCCACCACCTCACTGCACCATCGCTCGAAGGGCCGACTAACGCTATGAAGGCGGCTATGAATGATGCCGGGCTCGTGCCGACCGACGTGGACTACATCAACGCGCACGGCACAGGAACTGGCGGCAACGACATGAACGAGATCGCGGCGATCAAAGGAGCTTTCGGCGACCACGCACACAAGCTCGCGCTCAGCTCGACAAAGTCGATGCACGGCCACACGATTGGCGCGGCCGGCGGTATCGAAGCGGTCGCCACCGCGTTGGCCTTGCACCATGGCGTGCTACCACCAACGATCAACGCTTCGCCGCTGGATCCCGAATGCGACCTCGACGTAATTCCGGAGACAGCTCGCCAATCGAACCCTCGCGCCGCGCTCTCCAACTCGTTCGCGTTCGGGGGTCTCAACGCAGTGCTCGCATTCAAGAAAGCCCCTGCTTCCTAGACTTCCAGTGTCAGGCGACCCGAAAGTACAATCCGGCTACAGCATCTTCCGTCGCGTGCTCAATGAACAGCGCGATTCCTGGCCGCAATTTGTAGGCATCCTGCTGCTGAGCCTGGCAGTTGCCCCGCTCGTCCTGGTGCCGGCGTTCGCGATGAAGATCGCGGTCGACTGCTACCTCGGCGACAAGGATCTGCCACCGTTTGTCGCCGCGCTGGTACCAGACTCGGTCGAAGCAATGCCCAGCGGCAAACTCGCCGTGGCCGTCGCGCTGTTCCTAGGCGTTGCCGTCATTGCCTTGTCGTTGCGGTTCGCCAAGCGCGTGCTGCAGGCGCGCACCAAGGAACACCTCGTCCTGCGCTTCCGACTACGACTGTTCCCTCACGTCGAACGGTTGTCGCTGTCCTACCACGACCAGAAGGGATCAGCAGACTCGACCTTCCGCGTGTTGTTTGACACTGCTGTAGTTCCAGCGATCCTACTCGACGGCATGATCCCGTTGGCCGCGTCGCTGCTGGCGATCCTCGTCATGACAACGGTCATCGCGATCATGAGCTGGCAACTTGCTCTGGTCGGCCTGCTTGCAGCCCCCGCCTTGCTGCTAATCACAGCCCCCTACGGCAAGAAGCTCCGCAAGGGTTGGCATCGCGTCAAAGAGCTCGATAGCCAGGCGATGGCGCAACTGCAGGAGACGTTCTCGGCGGTGCGCGTCGTCAAGGCCTTCGGCAACGAGAAGTATGAGACCGACCGGCTCGAAGCCATCGCGCGCGAGGGCATGAAGGCAAAGATCGACGTCGCGATCACTCGCGGGCATATGAGCCTACGAACAGATCTATTTGGCGCCCTCGGCCGCGCTGGGGTCCTCCTGGTAGGTCTCTACCTCGTCAAAGACGATTCCATCACTCTTGGCGAATTGGTGATGGCCGGGGCGCTGCTGGTACAGCTCTACACACCGCTGCAAACGATGGTCGGCCAGGTTGCGACGATGCAGGCATCGTTGGTCAGCGCCGAGCGTGCGCTGAACTTGCTGGACGAGATCCCTGAAGTCACCGAACGCCCCGACGCACAAGCCATCGAACGCGCGCATGGACAGGTATCGTTCGAAGACGTGGCCTTCGCCTACGACGATGGCAAGCCCATCCTGCGCGGGGTGACGTTCTCAGTCGAGGCAGGACAACGAATCGGCCTAATTGGCCCAACCGGCTCCGGCAAGACCACGATCACCAACCTACTAACGCGCCTCTACGACCCCAAGGGCGGCGCAATCCGCCTCGACGGCATCGACCTGCGTGACCTGCGCATCGATGATCTGCGACAGCAGTTCTCCGTCGTGCTGCAAGACCCAGTGCTGTTCAAGAAGAGCATCAGCGAGAACATCCGCTACGCGCGCCCCGATGCGTCGATGGAAGATGTCATCGAAGCGGCCCGTCTTGCACACGCCGACGAGTTCATCAACACGCTGCCCAACGGCTACGACACGGTCGTCGGCGAACGCGGCATGCGTCTCTCCGGAGGCGAACGTCAACGCATATCGCTCGCCCGAGCATTCCTGAAAGACGCACCGATCCTGATCCTCGACGAGCCAACCAGCTCCGTCGATCTCCGCACTGAAGACATGATCATGGACGCACTTCAGCGACTGCTCGTCAACCGAACGTCGTTCACGATCGCGCATCGCGCCAACACGCTCAAGGACTGTGACAAGGTGCTATGCCTCGACGGCGGCACGGTCACCCTGTTTGATCCAGAGACAGCCGTCATGTCGCTCGAAGATGCGATGCGCGGGAACAAGGCGGCCTCGGTGAGCGACACTCCATCGTAGCCCCACCTGGGACCTCGCCGATCGGCGTCGCCGCGTGATGGCACAACTCCATCGACGCAAAGCCGCCATCGCCAGCTAGATCATGCCCGGTACTTTTCTCACCTCAGGAGGCTGAGCATGCCTTCTCCGATAGCGTGTCCGATCTTGTAGAAGCTCTCGGCGTTGCCATACCACTTTTCGGGGTAGACCTCAGGGGAGTTGCTCTTCGACGGCCAGTAGTCGCGGGTTTCGATGTAGCAAACGTTGTCTTGGAAGCGACGTAGTCCGGCAACGCTCTGTTGGGCTTTGACGATGTCGGGGTAGGCAGGTGTCTGGCGGCCACCCTGTCCCGTTGCGACGATGATGACCGGGAGCTCTGGCACCTTGAGTTCCTTGCGAAGGTCGTCGATCAGCATCGGGAGGTACTTCGCGTACGTCTTGGCGTCCTCGTCAGCCTCACCGAGGTTGATGACGAGACCACAGACCTCGTGACCTGCATCGTTGGTGTAGTCAGGGAACTGGTTCTCCATCCGCCCCACTGCGTCATGGACCTGGTCGACGAACTTCTGGTAGTCGCGACCCGTCTTACCCGAGCTCGGGGGGCGAAGGTCCTTGACCAACGACGGGTTGCCGAGCGTCGACTTGAACACGAAGACCTGCTTGTCGAAGTGATCGCCGAGAACGTTGCCGAAACCGTACTCGGGCCCGATGCCGCGTTTCCGGTCGCCACCGAACTTGATGCCGTGGGCCCCTGAAGTCACGAAGCGGCGATCGAACTGAACCCACACGTCAGATCGTGTGCGCCACCTGCCGTCCTTGTCGACGAGATGACGATGAGATTCTGCGGTCGTGCTATTGAGGACCAGGTCGTCGAGCGTGCCGTTCTTGCCGGCTCGGGGACGTTCGCCGCCAAACACGACCCCATGGCCCATGTGGGTGCTCCCGCCCACCATCAGAAACACCTTCACCGGCCCGTCGACCGGCCGAGTCATGCCTAGCTCGGCGAGCATGCATCGCACGATCGGCGGGTACAGCGGGTACCGGTCAAACCAATACGGGCTCGGATCCCGCTTGTTCTTGATGTTCGCGGTGACATACGCGTGCATGTCGTTGATCGTCACGCCGCTCTCCACCATCACCTTCTTGGCGATCGCGTTGAACTCGAGCTCGGAAGCGGGATCGAGGATGCTGTCGAACTTGGAGCTCTCAATCGGTGTGGTGCTGGCCCAGATCAGCTTGGCGCCCGTTGCCTTGAAGAGTCGGACCAACTCTCGCAGGTTCGCTTCGTACCGCGCCGGCGTCGTCACACGAACTCCACCGGCGTGCTTACTCATCGCGCGCAGAGCCTTGGTCCGAGGATCTGTGTAGAAGAAGTCCTCGAACCCGAAGTTGAAGTGAATCAGGTCCCACTTCCCGTCGCCCAGCAACTCGCGACAGTTTGCCAGTGCCATCGCCGAGCCGCGCACCTGGATCTTCGGCCGGAAGAGCTCGACACGCCCTCGCAACAAACCGCGAGCGCCCCCGTAGGGAGCGCTGTAGACGCTGTCGCCAATCAGCAGGACACGCGGCAGAACGGGCGGCTGTTCGCTGGACTGCTGGCCGGACTGCTGGACTCTACCAGCCAGCACGACGCCCGGAAGAACGGCGACCAGGAGAAGCGCGAGCGCCTTCATTCCTCAGCTCCGAAGCTCGCGCATCTCGCCCGTGCTGTCTGCAAATCTTTCGACGGGAACGTCGACCGCGTGAAGCATCGAGAGGAAGAGGTTCGCCAAGGGAACCTTCTTCTTGCCTTCGAAAGCGTGCAGCTTGCCGTGTTGGAAGCCGAGTTTGTTGCCGCCGGCCAGATGGATCGGATACAGCTTGGTCGAGTGGGAGGCGTGCGGATGGGCCGAGCCCCAAAGCACCACGGTGCGATCGAGCAAATTGCCATCGCCTTCCTTGCTGTCACGCAGGCGTTCGAGAAAGTACGCGTGCTGCTTGGCGCGCCAGTTGTCCCAGTGCCCCGATTCGATCGGCCGCTTGTGCGCTAGGTCATGCGTCACACCGCCGTAGCCCAACGCGTGGCTGGCGAACTTGCCGAGTGGGTTGTTCGTCGACGACTCGCTCTCCAGCATGTGGGTCACGTACCGGGTCGAGTCCGTCTGCAGCGCCAGGAAGATCAAGTCGTACATACACCGCGTGTACAGTTCCGGATCCAAGTAGCTCGCATCCAGATTGAGCCCCTTGGCATCCACTTTGGGTAACGGCGTCTTCGTCCACTGGCTGGTGCGCTCGATGCGCTGCTCCAGCGCGCGAATCGACTCAAGGTACTCTTCGAGCTTCGCCTTGTCCGAACTACCAAGGCGCGCCTTGAGCCTCCGGCTCTGCTCGATCATCAGATCGAGCAGACTTGCCTCACGTTTCAACTCGCTTCGAACCTCGGCGATCGTCTTGCCGGCGTACGGCTTGAAGATGCGATTGAAGATCTGCTGCGGTTTGTGCATCGACGGAATCGGGCGGCCGGGGCCGTAGTGCGACAGCGTCTTGCAGCTGCCGTAGGACCCGGTTCCACCCTCGCTGCCCATCACCAGGGAGGCGTAGCGCGTCTCGTGCCCCTTCACCCTCGCGGCCACCTGGTCGATCGAGATGTTGTTCGAAGGCTCTCGGTCCACCATGTCGGCACCGGTAGCGAACACGTCCCCGCTGCTGTGGCCACCGAGCCCCCAGCCACCGGCGTGATCGAGTCCGCGCAGGTAGCTGACATATTCCTTCAACGGTTCGAAGGGAGCCGCGGACTTGTTGAAGGTCAGCGGCCCGGCATCCTTGCACGGCCACCAGTTCCAATCGTGGTGCCCGCCATTGGCGCCCTTCGGCATGTAGGCGCCGTATGAGAAGTAGGTGGTGACCAGACGCTTGGGAAGATCCACCCTCTCGGCACCTTTGGCCCACGCCATGCTGTCCAGAAAGGGGAGTGCCAGCGCGACACCGCTGCCCTTGAGCATCTCACGTCGACTCAGGTGCCAGGGCTTAGCTCTCATGATTAGTTGTTCAATCTGGTAAACGTCGCGCTCTTGCAGATCGCGAGGATCATATCACGCAGCTTGTAGTCGTTGTTCTCCGCTTCCTTGAGCAACGTCTCGACGGCGTAGCGATCGCGATAGGTGAGCTTGCGGCCGATGCCGTAGCTAAGGAGTCTACGCAGCACGTTGCGCGCAATGTCATGCAAGCGGTCCGCAAGCAAGTGTGACTTCAGGCCATGCATGCCCTGGACCTCGGGCCCGTGCGGGACGCACGCCGAGGCGTCGAGCGCCACGGTGTTGATCTCCTTCAAGTAGGCCAGGTAGTCCGCGAAACTCTTGCCGGCCCGCGGATCGAACCCGCGCACCCGCAGCCCCTCCTTGGGAACCGTTGGCTGGAACCTGCCGATCGCGTTGTAGTGCTCGAACGGAATCCCCCAAGGATCCAGGCGCGCGTGGCAGTCGTTGCAGCTCTCCTTCTTGCGGTGCTGCACCAAAAGGTCCTTGATGGTGACCGCCTTCTCAACCGCGTCGCCAGCGGAGTCGGACAGAGCGGGCACGTCGGCAGGCGGCGGCTTGACGTCGTCGCCAAGGATGGCTTCACGCAACCACACGGCACGGTAGATCGGATGCGGGACCGAACCGGTCGCGTTGCCGATCAACACCGCGCCCTGGGTCAGCAGGCCACCGAGATGATCCTCCGGTTTCACTGCCACCGGACGGAGCTCGTTGCCAGCCACTCCTTCGACACCATAATGCGCTGCAAGCGGCTGATTGAGGTAGGCGAAGTCAGAGTCCACGAGGTTGCGCACGCTCGCATTGCGCCGAATCAATTCACGGACAAAGCCGACGCTCTCCGCGTGCATCCAGCCGCGAATCGTCGGTCGATACGGCACCTCCTGGCCCTTCCGCTCACCAACGCCAACGAGATAGAGAAATCGTGGGAATCGCTCGATGTTGATCTTCACCGCGCGCGTCTTCGCGATCGACAGCCACTGCGTGGTGAAGTCCTCGACGAAGTCCTCGGCGCGATCATCGGCCAACAGCCTCTGCACCTGCTGATCGAGGACCTCCGCGTCGCCGAGGGTTCCGCGCGCGGCGAGCTCCATCAACTCCTGGTCCGGCATGGATCCCCACAAGAAGTAAGAGAGCCGTGACGCCAATTCGTATTGGCGCGATCCCCCACCAGCTTCCGCAACCGTGTGATACAGGAAGTGCGGCGAGAGCAACACCATCGTCAAGGTCTCGCGCATGGCCTCCTCGAAGGTGTCGAGCTGCGCCGACACGATCTTGTAGACCTCGACAAAGCCTTCGACTTCGTCGATGCGAACCGGCCGGCGAAATGCACGGGTCATGAAGCGCTTCAGCACCGCTTCGACGTAGGCTTCTGGATCACTCTTGCGCAACGGCGACTCGAACAGGATGCGCGTGTGGTGTTCGGGTGGCCAAACATCGGCGATCGGAGCTTCGAATTCGATCCACTCAATCGCCGCGCGCGGCATCGCCAATTGATCCAAGCGATCGTTGAGGCGACCGTTGTCGTAGAGGTTCTGCGGAGTGATGACCATGGACTCCGGTTGACGACCACGATTGGTCGCCCGCGCCGGTCGCGCCGGATGGTTCTCAATGCGCCCGCGCAACTCGAAGACCTGTAGATGGTCGACGCTGTTGGTCAGTTTGATCGTGCCGACCGGCTCCATCTGCAGGGTCGACGAGTTCTCATTCAGGGTGTAGCCCATCACCAGACGCAGCGGCATTTCGCTACACCCCTCTGGCAGGATCGCACCCGTCTTGATGCGGATCAGGAACTCGCCTGTTTTAGGCCAGCTCTTAAGCCCCATCCCGTCGGTCGGGGAATGCCGGCGATTGCTATAAACCGGGACCTCGTCGGTCAACAAACCAGTCTGGTTGTCGGTCGCCTTCCAACTCCGTTTGGTGCGATGGATCTTCGGCGGAGCGGGGTCGACGATTGCCGAAGCCATCGCCCGTCGCGCGTTCTCCTTGTAGCGATCCAGTTGTTCCATGCCCATGAGCATGAACTCGGCGGTGTTGTTGAACTGGTAAGGCCTGTTCGGGTCTTCCGGCAGGTTCTTGGTCAGGTGCAACTCAAAGCCCAGCAGATCCCGCATCGTGTTCTGGTACTCAAAGTTGGTAAGCCGGCGCGTCGTTGCCGCAGCCCCCACCGAACTCGCGGTCTTCACGTATTCACGTAGCCCGGCGTCGATCCACTGGACGACCGCCTGACGATCCGCTTCGCCAGGTTGCTCCTCGTCCTCTGGCGGCATCTCGCCACTCTTGAGCATCTCCAAGATCAATGCCCAGCGCTCCAGTTCGTGACCAGCGGACAGGTCGCCGTCCAGAGTATGCAGAGTGATCTTGCCCTTGCTCTTCTTCGGTCCGTGGCACCGGATGCAGTTGCTCTTGAAGAAGGGCGCAACGTGCGATTGGAACCCGGGGAGACCCGACGGGATGTCCTGGGCAACCGACGAACTCGCCAGGATCCACGTGACGATTGCAGTCCCGAGAGGGCGAGCGGCGAGAGGCCTGAGCATTGGGGTCCCCAGTCTCGTATGACTTGGCGATCGTCGCAAGACCCGCCACTTCAAACTCATTGTTGGTCAACCCTGAGAACAAGTAGGTCGCCGTTCACGTCTTGCGCTTAGGTGACATAGACCGCAAAAGTCCGCCCGTCCCCCCGCCTGCAGTTGGGTACGATCTCGCGCATGGGTACGACGTCGATCCACCTTGCCGCAATCCTCGGGCTCACGTGCCTGATGCTCCCTGCCGCAATCTCTGCGCAACAACCGCGTCTGCGCGTCGGCTATGCCCAATCGGCCGCGGCAGCGGCAGCCGAACTGCTCGCCATCCAGTCCACCCTTGACACGCTCGACGATTGGAAGCAGCGCAAAGAGCGGATCCGAACAGGTATCCTCGCTGGAGCCGGCCTGCTCGTACTGCCTGAGCGCACGCCGCTGAACGCGACGTTGACCAACAAGCGAATCTACGACGGCTACACCGTGGAGAGCGTCGCCATGCAGAGCTCTCCGGGTTTCTACGTCACCGGTTCCCTCTACCGACCAACCAAACACGAAGGCTCACTCGCCGGCATCCTCAGTCCACATGGACACGACGGACGATTCGCCCCGCGTCGACAAGCGCGATGCGCGGTGCTCGCACGGATGGGCGCCGCGGTGCTGTCGTACGACATGGTCGGCTACGGCGATTGGAAGGAGGCTGGCTGGGCGCATCGCGAAACGCCTGACGTGCTCCGCCTACAGACGTGGAACAGCATGCGCGCGTTGGACTTCGTCGAGTCGCTGCCAAACGTGGACAAGCGGCGCCTCGGCATGACGGGTTGCTCCGGCGGCGGCACACAGACGTTCTTGCTGACTGCGATCGACCAACGGGTCGCGGTCTCCGTACCTGTGTGCCAGGTGTCGGCGCACTTCTTCGGGGGATGTGTCTGCGAGAGCGGCATGCCGATCCACTGGAGCGACACGCACAAGACGAACAACGTCGAGATCGCGGCCCTTGCTGCGCCTCGGCCGATGCTGATGCTCTCAAACGGAGACGACTGGACGCAGAACACGCCCAACACCGAGTTCCCTTACGTGAAGTTCATCTACGAACTGCACGGCGCAACGGACAAGGTCGCCAACGCACACTTTGCGAAGGAGAAGCACGACTACGGGATCTCCAAGCGACTCGCCGCGTACCCGTTCCTTGCCAAACACCTGGGGCTCAACCTCAAATCCGTGCAGAACCAGGCAGGAGAGATCGACGAGTCCTTCTTCACGCCAGAAACATACGCAGAGCTGCTGGTCTTCGGCCCGCACAACCCTCGGCCCAAGGACGCGGTGAAGCCCAATACGCCGCTGCCTGACGTGCTTCTTGCTCAGGATACTGCACCAAGAACCGCGGTCGCAGAGCCGATCAAGGTCATGTGTTTCAACATCCGCCATGGCAAGGGCAGGGATGGTGACAACCGCTGGCAGCAACGCTCCTACCTGGTCGCGGAGACCATCAGGATGTTTGATCCGGACCTGCTCGGATGCCAGGAGGTCCTGGACTTTCAATTCGAGTTCTTGGCAAGGCTGCTGCCAAGCCACGGCATTCACGGCGTCGGACGCATTGATGGCAAGACCAAGGGAGAGTACGAGCCGATCCTCTATCGGAGAGAACGCTTCGAGTTGCTGGACTCCGGCCACTTCTGGCTGAGTGAACGTCCGGAGGCTCCCGGTAGCAAGAGTTGGAATACCTCACACACCCGCATGGTCTCGTGGGTGCTATTGAAGGATCGCAAGCACGAGGGCACGAAGATCGCCTTCCTGAACACCCACTTCGACCATATCAGCGAGCAGGCTCGGCTGGAGTCCGCTCGGTTGATTCGCAAGCGCGCCGAAGCCTTCATGGCGAAGGGCATCCCCATCATCATTTCCGGTGACTTCAATGCCACCGAAGACCAACAGCCCTATGCCAGTCTGGTCTCCGGATACCGGAGCAACGGGGCCCCCCTCATCGATGCCTTCCGGATGGCAAACCCAACCAGGTTGCCAGGGGAATCGACGTCCAGCCGCTGGGTCGGGAAACGCAAGGGATCGCGAATCGATTGGATCCTTCACTCGCAGGAATTCACGACCCTGCAATCCGTGATCAACCACACCATGGATAACGGCCGCTACCCCTCCGATCACTATCCGGTGCAGGCGATTCTGAGGCTGAACAGGGAGTAGTGAAGAGAGGTCGTCGGACACACCTGACTAGAGGTTGCCGATCGTGCAGTCGATGCCGTTGCTGACGATGATCCCCGCACTGTTCGCGAGAGGTGCGAAGCACGACTTCTGGGACTACGACGCATCCGACCGAGCGCGCGCGGCGGAGATCGCAAAGGGTTACGCCGTCTACCACAGCAGTCGGCGACGCTACATCCCCGGCGAGAACAAGCACGACAAGTAGCGCTTCGACTCCGTGGGCAGGCGGTGGCAAGCGTGCTATCGTTGGCGCGCGGCGACAGGTGAAGCAGGCGACGCAGCCTCCCACATGGAGCCACAACTTCCGAGAGTCCCAACCATGCCTAAGAACCGGCTGCTGCTTGTCCTGATCACGAACTGCCTGCTTGCCGAATGCTTGTTCGCGCAAGACACGCAGCCAATCGAACTGCCCAAGGATCCGCATGCGGCGATCGCCGCGATGCCAATCGCCGATCCCGTTGCCGATGGCAATATCGTCCAAATCATCGATGGTGACACCAAGAAGCCGATCGCAAACGCGGATGTGATTGCATTCGCCAATGCCCGCGATGAGGCGTTCCAAAAACGCGCCAGAGACTTGCAGGTATCCCTGGAAGGGCGGGTCACCGACCAAAGGACCATGCAATTGATCCTGGCCGCAATGCTGGGCACGCGGTACCAAACGAATGCGGAAGGCACTGCCCTTATTCCTGCAGGCGACGACACGTTCGCAATCGTCGTATCCGGAACACGAGTGGCGCAATGGACTCCGAGACAGAAGGGCCCCCTAGAACTATTCGCCCCGCGATTCATCACTGTGCAAGTCCTCAACTCCCGTGGCAAGCCGGCCCGCAACGTTGAGATCGGCGTCGGCGACAGGGACAACATGTACTTTCACCCCACGGCCAGTGGCAAGACGGACGCCGCTGGCATCTGCAAATTGGCTCTTTCGGATCAGCGGCGCCGCAACGACCTGAAGGTCGAGGCACTAATCGGGTCTGACACACCCATCGAAGCAGCGTTCCAAGCCGACGCCATTCCGGACGAACCGCTCCAACTACGATTGCCGCCGTGCGGTCAGGTTCGCTTCATCCTCTACGGTGAAGACGAGCGGCCATCCCAGACACTCAAGCGCGCACACCTCAACTGGGTAGACAGCAGCTACGTGTCGCGCATGCGCTCCACCCCTCCTACCCAACTCGACAGCGATGGCGCCATGTTCGCGTATGTCGCGCTCAACCTCGACATCAGCATTTCGGCATTCATCAACGGCGTCGAGGACGAACTTACGTTCAAGGCCAAAGGACCAACTCGCGAACGGGAACTGATCATCGTCGACGGCCGCATCAACACTGGCCCACCGATCCTCAGCTTTCGCGTGCTCGACCAGCAAGGAAACCCGCTAGCCAACACGGAGCTCGGCAGGGTGTTCTACTCGGCGAACAACTACGACTACCGTACCGCCAATACGGACGCCGATGGCAAGCTCACGATCGCGTTCCAGCAAGAGCAACCTGAGAGCATCTACCTCTTGCGACGCAGCGAGAGCGAAGGCACTGACTATCGTGGCGCAGTACGGATCCCCCTTGGTGAATTGAAGCCAGGCAAACAGAAGCTTGCCGACGTGCAACTGCAAGACGAACCAGTGATCGCCTCCGGCAACGTGGTCGACGCAGAAGGGAAACCCGTCGCTGGGCTGTGGCTGCGTAGCAAGACCACAATTGTTTCTGGCGGCAGTGGTGGCGGCTCCGGAAGCCAGGAAATGTGGTACTACGCACACAGAGTGCGCACGGACGAGCAAGGCCACTTCGAGATCCGCGAAGTGGCGGCCGTAGATCATGCATTGTGGCTCTCCGCCGATAGTGAGGCATGGGCCCTGATGGATGGCTCCTTCACGCTCAATTCTGGTGACAAGGGCGAGACCATTCGCGTTGGCGTCGCCACCCGGCTGGAAGGCGAGTGGCTGGGCGAACTCGAGGACACGAGAATAAACGTCAAGGCCACCAACCTCACCACCGGCAAGGCAACGACCAGCACGATGCGTAACGGCAAGTACGAGATCGGCGGCATTCCATCCGGCAACTACGACATCACGTTTGGCCGAAATGACGCCTACAAGATCGAGAACGTGCAGTCCGTCAAGAAGGGGACCGCCCAAGACCCTCGATTGCGAAGCGACGAGTGGACCAAGCACTTCCAAGTGCTTGAGACGACGGTTACCGACGAGAACAACAAGCCGCTAAAGAACATCACCGTGTGGTACTACATCACGCGCAAGAACGGCCGTAGCGGCAGCGGTGTACGCACCGACAAGGAAGGCAAGGCGCGCCGACTGATGCCATTCAAGAACTCATCGGTCGAGGTCAGGGTCCCGGGCTACGAGGCGAAGGTGTTCGAGAAGGACCTCAAGGACCTGAAGGTGCAGTTGCTCGCCATCGCCGCGATCGAAGTGCAAATCGTCGGCATGCCAAAGCTCCCGAACGAAGTATCCGCCCATGCGACGGTGATGCACCAAGCGGGAAGGGTGGCCCGTTCAGGCAACCGCACCACCCTCGTAAATGGGCGCGCCAAGGTGCAACCACAGGCGCTAGGCAAGTGCGAGCTCAGGATCACGTTTCGCGCCAACCTGCGCGATCGATCGAATCAGGTGCGGCAAGCGCTACGCCGCGCCCTCAACTTGAACCCGCTCACGTTCGAACTCACTGGCGCGAGGAAGCCGACCGAACCCATGGTCTTCAAACTCGACCAAGAGACGATCGACGACATCCAAGCCTGCCTCGACGACGCACGCGAAGTGTTGAAGAAGAAAGACAAGTAGTCGAGCCCCTACGAACCCGGCGGGCAGCCTGTCCGTTCTACGTGAAGTAAAACCAGATGAAGGCAATTACGAGCACGACGACTCCGACCAAAGCAACAATAGCGAATGAGGGTGATGTGGATTCCATGTGTGATCTTGCCCTTGAGAGGTCGTCTGACGCAAACCAGAGTATAGACCAGCGCCGCCGACTTGTCGCCGTGGAGGGCACGAAGCATGCACCGGTCGCTACAGTGACTCGATCGTGCGAACATCGTCACTAGGCCTCCTCTTCCTTGCTGGCTGCGCTGCCACAGACAACCAACCAGCGCCTCGCCCCAACATCGTCCTGATCAACGCCGACGATCTCGGCTATGGCGACCTCAGTTGCTACGGCGCGACCCACATTCGCACCCCCAACATCGATCGGCTCGCCGCGGAGGGGCGGCGATTCACGGACGCGCATGCTGCCTCGGCAGTGTGCTCGCCGTCACGCTACGGGCTGTTGACGGGACGCTACCCCCTGCGTCGCAATCTCTGGGGGCCGATCTCGCCGCGCAGTCCGCTGGCGATCGACCCCGAGCAGCTGACGTTGGGTCGGCTACTGCACGGGGAAGGCTACGCAACGGCGTGCATTGGCAAGTGGCACCTTGGCTTCGGGGACCGCGAGCCGACCGACTGGAACGGCGAGCTCAAGCCCGGGCCGCTCGAGCTCGGCTTCGGCCATTACTTCGGCATCCCGAGCGTCAACAGCGGACCACCGTTTGTCTACGTCGAAGGCCACCGCGTGGTCGGTCGCGACCCGGCAGATCCATTCGTCTACGGCAAGGAGTCGGTTACCAAGCGCTACCCGGAGAAGGGCGGCTACCGCGTGATCGGCGGCGCCGACGCGGCCCACCGCCTCTACGTCGACGACGAGGTCGGCACGACCCTCGCAACCCGCGCGACACGTTGGCTGCAGACACAGGATGGCACGCGCCCCTTCTTCCTGTATCTCGCGACGACCAACATCCACCATCCATTCACACCGGCGAAGCAGTTCGTCGGCACGAGCCAATGCGGTCTCTACGGCGACTTCGTGCATGAACTCGACTGGATGGTCGGCCAGGTACTCGACACGCTCGACGCAATGGGAGTCGCCGACAACACGCTCGTCATCTTCACGAGCGACAACGGCGGCATGTTCCACGTGACCGGCCAGAGATCTTGGCAGGCAGGGCATCGCATGAACGGCAAGCTGCTCGGCTTCAAGTTCGGCGCGTGGGAAGGTGGCCACCGCGTGCCATTCGTCGCCCGCTGGCCCGGCCGGATCCCCGCGGGATCGACATGTGATCATTTGCTCTCGCAAGTCGATCTTCTCGCAACGCTGGCCTCAATCGTAGACCGCCCGCTGCGCGAGGGGGAGGGCACGGACAGCGTCGATCAGCTCGCCACCCTCACGGGCGAACCGGCGACCCCAGCACGCGACACGCTCGTCATCTCGCCCAACAGCCCCAAGCACCTCACGGTCCGCCGCGGCAAGTGGGTCTACATTCCAGCACAGGGCGGCGGCGGCTTTCAGGGCAAGAAGCCAGGCGTGCACCTCTTCTCCGACGAGTACGCACTGCCGTTCACCGGCAGGACAAACAGCGATGTGGTCGACGGACGGATTCGATCGAGTGCGCCACCGGCTCAGCTGTACGACCTTGAGCGGGACCCACACCAGACGACGAACGTGTCAACGCAACACCCCGCAATGGCGGCGGAGCTCGCTGCCGTGGTCGCCCAGTATCAGCGCACCATTCCGAAGCGGGCGCGACTCGGCTGGATCAACCTGAAGCAGTAGACGCACCGCGAGAAGGCGGC
>JAPYTD010000001.1:41334-99719 GCA_029936315.1 Planctomycetota bacterium
GGTAGCCGCCCCGCCTACTTGCGACGCTTGCGCGGTGCACGCAGATAGGCATCGTCGGCATAGCGCTTGCCACGGCCCGCGCGCCAGACACTCTCGTCGGTATCGCCGTAGAACTTGCGCGTGTGCGCGAAGCGTTCCTTCATCGAGGCCAGCAGCTGCTCGTGCTCGCTCGACAACGAGAGGTTGTGCATCTCCTGCGTATCGTTCTGAAGGTCGAACAGCTCCCAGCGATGCTTCTTCTCGGCTTCGTTGCGCGGCCGATCAAAGTAGAGCAGCTTGTAGCGATCCGTGCGGATTGCACTGTGCCTCGCAACGCCGTGGCCACCGTCGATGTAGCGGTAGTAGATTGTGTCGCGAAAGCCCTCGGGGGTCGCGCCGCCGTTGGTCAGAATGGGCAAGAAGCTGATGCCGTGCACGTCCCAGTCGGGCTTGAGCCCCGCCGCTGCCAGCAACGTCGGTGCATAGTCGATGTTCTGCACCATCGCCTTGGCGCGCGCGCCCGCCTTCACCTTGCCCGGCCAACGAATGATCAACGGCATGCGCAGCGATTCTTCGTACGCCCACCGCTTGTCAAACCAACCGTGCTCGCCAAGGTAGAAGCCCTGATCGGCGCAGTAGACCACGATCGTATTGTCGCTGAGCCCCGCATCGTCGAGAGCATCGAGAACGCGGCCAACGCTGCGATCCACGCCGGCGACGCAGCGTAGGTAGTTCTTCATGTAGCGCTGGTACTTCCAGCGCACGAGCGCCTTGCCCGTCGGTGGGTCGGCGTAGAACGCGCGGTTCTCGTCGGCGAAGGCGCCGAGGTAGCTCTTAAGCTGGCTAGGCGTCATGCGTGCGAGCGGCTTGGCCTCCGCCGCATCGCGAAACAACATCAGGTCCGACCCGAGTCTCATGTGGGCGTCGATGCCCATCTTGTGGTTCGCCGCGGCGACCCGGCCTTCGTAGTCGTCGAACAGAGTGTCCGGTTCGGGCAACTGGATGTCGCGGTACAGCGCGAGGTCCGTGAGGCTTGGCTTCCAGTTTCGATGCGGCGCCTTGTGTTGCAACATCAGCAAGAACGGCTTCGAAGCATCGCGGCGCTGCAGCCAATCCAGCGCGAGGTCGGTCACGACCTTGGTCGAATGTCCTTCGATGCGGCGACGACCATCCTTGGTGAACACGTCGGGGTTGTAGTAACTACCTTGACCACTGAAGACGGCCCACTCATCAAACCCAACCGGCTTGGTCTTGAGGTGCCACTTGCCAAAGATCGCCGTCGTGTAGCCGTTTTGGTGGAGCGCCCTCGGCCAGGTCGGCAGGTCCGGATCCAGCACGCCGCCGAGGTGCACGATGCCGTTCTTGTGGCTGTGCAAACCCGTCATCACCGTCGCGCGCGACGGCGTGCAGATGCTGTTGCCGCAGAAACTGTTCTCGAACAGCATGCCGCCCTTCGCAAGCCGGTCGAAGTTTGGTGTCGCGGGCAAGTCCAGACCACAGCGATAGGCGGAGATCGCCTGGGCCGTTAGGTCGTCACTGAACAGAAAGACGATGTTCGGGCGGTCCTGGGCAACGACGTTGGCAGTGCCGAGGATCGAGGTCAGGGCCAACGCCGTAAGACGCATGCAAACGCGCAAGGTGCTCATAGCGCATCAGCGTACGGAGCCAGCCGCAGATCCGCCGCACTCGTCTGTGGTGAATGCTCGGTGATTTCGTTCTTTCCGGACCTGTCGCCATACCCTTCTGCAATGAACCGAATGCTCGCTTCGTGCCTCCTGCTGCTCGTCGGTGTCGCCGTGGCGGCACCGCCAGCATCCGCGCAGGCGCGGGTCGAGAACGTGCTGTTCATCATCTCGGACGATCTGCGGGCGAACGCACCCGGGTGCTACGGCAACAAGGTCTGCAAGACGCCAAACATCGATGCACTGGCGCAGCGCACCGATGCCGGACAGTTCACGAACCTCGCCGGCATTAGCGGGCACCGGGCCACCAAGGAACGGTTGGCCGCGGCGATGGACGCGCGCCTCGCGAAGCCGGTTCCGTCGGCTCCGCAGAGGCCGCGCAACGTGATCCTGATCATGGCCGACGATTCTGCGGCAGACAACTACGGCTGCTATGGCAGCACGTTCTTCAAGACGCCGCGACTCGATGCGCTCGCGAAAACCGGCGCGAGATTCCGGCACTGCTATTCGAGCGCCGTCTGCACGCCGAGCCGCGTCAAGATCATGACCGGCCGCAGCGGCATCCGGAACTACACGATGTTCGGCAAACTCGACAAGGACGAGATCACGTTCGGCACGATGATGCAGCAGGCTGGCCACCGAACCGCGATCGCCGGCAAGTGGCAGCTGCACGCCGGCAAGAACAGCTCGCTAGCACCCGGGTGCGGGTTCGATTCGTACTGCCTGTGGCACTATCCCGGCACGACGCGAGCGCGCTATTGGAACCCGAGCATCATGCGCGACGGCAAACTGCTCGAGACGACGAAGGAAGACTACGGCCCGGACTTGTTCACCGACTACCTCATCGAGTTCATCAAGAAGAACAAGGACCAACCGTTCTTCGCCTACTACCCGATGGTGCTCGTGCACGACCCGTTCTTGCGAACTCCCGACAGCGCACCTGCCGAGCAAGGCCGCAATGCCAAGCTGCGCAATTACCGCGACATGATGAACTACGCCGATAAGTGCGTGGGACGCATCGTCGACGCACTCGACGAACACGGACTGCGCGAAGACACCGTGCTGATCTTTACAGCCGATAACGGGACCGGACGCGGCTTGACGTATCCGTACCGCAACGAACAACGTAAGGGCGAGAAGGCGTACGCGACGGACGGTGGCACCCACGCGCCGCTGATCGTCAGCTGCCCGGGCACGGTACCACCCGGCACCGTCTCCGACGACCTGGTGGACTTCTCCGACATGATGCCGACGATCGCCGACATCACCGGTGCGAAGTTGCCCGACGTCGAGCTCGACGGCCAGAGCTTCTGGCCACAGTGTCGCAATGAGTTGGGCGAGCCGCGGCAATGGATCTACCAGTACTACTTCCCCAAGTTCGGGCCAGCTGCGAAGGCGCACGGACAGGGCGTAAGGGGCCGCGAAGTCGCGTGGGTTCAGAACCAGCACTACAAACTCTACCGCGACGGCACGCTGTACGCGGTGAAGGACCGTCATGAGACGCAGCCAATCGCGCCGGGCGCAAACAGCACTGCCGACGCCGCACGCGCTCTGTTGCAGGGCGCGCTCGACACGATGCCAGCCAAGGCCGCAAAGTTGCGAGCCAGGTAGAACGCACACGAACTTGACACATGGAAGCCCCAAACAAAACGGAACTCAGTCGCCGCCATTTCATGCAACGCTTCGGCGCCAGCGCCGCAGCTATTGGAGCTCTATCGATTACACCGTCCTGCAAGACCAATGAAGCCGCGGTCACCGGTGTAGCCACTGATGATCTGCCGAGAGATGCTGATGGCAACGTCATTCCAGGCTTCGAGGAAGGCAGCAGCAGCGGCACAGGACAAGCAATCTCCGAAGCATCTGGACAGTGGGTATCCAAATCCGATCGAAAGATCCGCGTGGGCATTGCCGGCTATGGAGTGTGTAAGTTCGGCGCGCACTTCTTCTACCAGAACCACCCCAACGTGGATGTGGTGGCAGCTACCGACCTTGACCCCAGTCGTTGCAAGGCCCTGGCCAAAGCAGTGGCAGCCAAGAAGACCTACTCCTCTTGCGAAGAGATGATCAAGGACAAGGGCATCGAGGCAATCTACATTGCAACCGATGCACCTAGCCATGCGCGCCTGGCCATCATGGCGCTGAACCATGGCAAGCATGTGGTGTGCGCGGTGCCGGCGGTTTTTGGCTTCGAAGCCGAGGAAGACGCAGAGGAGCTATTTGAAGCCGTGAAACGCAGCGGCATGAAATACATGATGAACGAGACGTCGACGTTCCATGCAGACACCTACGCGAAGAGGGTGCAGTACCAGGCCGGTGCCCTGGGCAAGATCATCTATTCAGAGGGCGAGTACTATCACGACAATGTTGGCGCGATTGGCAGCTACAACCCCAAGAACGGCAAACTCGATCGAAACGGCTGGCGAAGAGGCCTCGCGCCGATGTGGTATCCCACGCACTCGACGGCCTTCTATATTTCCGTAACCGGTGGCGGTCGATTGACCGATGTGACCTGTCTGGGAACACCCAGCCTGTACCCTGAGTACAAGGAGGGCAACAACGCCCACAACAACCCCTTCGGCACCGAAGTGGCACTCTTCAAGACAAGTGAAGGTGGCATGTCACGCATGGCAGTTAGCTGGGACATGAAGAATGCCCACGGCGAACAAGGCCGTGTCTACGGTCAGCATCCGCTCAACAAAAAGATCAAGGGGACACGGCCTGCACTGCCACCATCAGTGAAAGGTGGCGGTCACGGAGGTTCTCACGGGCAGCTGACCAATGACTTCCTCGAATCCATCCTGTTGGACAGAAAGCCCATCGTGGATATCAGCGAAGCCTTGAACATGACTCTTGCCGGCGTGATCGCACACAAGTCAGCCCTCAAGGGTGGCGAGTGGATGAAGGTTCCCCAATACAGAGTCTAGGGCCCGAACCAGGCGACAGGGAAGGTCCCGGGCGGGCACTACCGCTGGAACAGCACCTGGGTGCCGTCCTTGCCGGCAGTCACGAGGTCCATCTTGCCGTCCCCATTCATGTCCACAGCGCGGATCTGTAAGCCGGTGCCCACGCCCTCGGCGATCAACCGCCGAGTGAACCGTTGCCGCGATTCATTCCACGAGTAGCAGTACATCACCGGGGGCTCATCGCTCCCCGGATCGCCGCCCGAGTGGGCCCGCACTCTCTTGCCGGTAATCAGGTCGGGTCGACCATCGCCGTCCAGGTCTGCCCAGGTCAACGCGTGCGCCTGCGACCAACTCTTGTCGATGAGGTGCTGCTGCCACCGCGTCTTGCCGTCCTTCGGCTTGAGCTGTTCGTGATAGTGCAGGCCGTAGTTGTGCCCACTCCCCCACAGCATGTCATTGCGTCCGTCGCCGTTGAGATCGACAACAATGACCGGGCACGACGCGCTGGGTAGCGCGAAGTCCTTGTGCAGCTTCCAGATCCCGGGCTTGGCGGGTCGTTCGTACCACCCGCCACCAAACACGATGTCCTCGCGCCCGTCCTGGTTGATGTCACCAAATCCCTGCCCGTGGCCGTTGCCCTTGCTCGCCACCAACACACGCGTGGCAGTCGGCTTGCCCTCGCTGGTCGTAGAGAGCTTCCAGTAAGACATCGGGCGGCCGACGTTCCAGCTGTTGACGATGAACTCGGGAGTGCCGTCACCATCCATGTCACGCAGCCACGCCGCCTCGTTCGATCCCTGCAACGTGTCGACCAACAGGTGTCGTTGCCAGAGCTTGCCGAACTTCAAACCCTGCCGACCCGGGTTCCGATACCAGCACAGCTGCGACTCCATGAACGGGATCGACAGCACGTCGAGCCAGCCGTCGCCATCGACGTCGTAGAGGAAGTCCCCGTTGCTCGCCGAATAGTCCTTCCCGAACTCGGCAATGGCCCGCAGTGGCCGGGGCGTGAAGTCCGGGCCCGCGAACCAGTACCGTCCGGCGACGACGTCTGGCACCCCGTCCTTGTTCACATCGCCGACCGCGCAGCCCTCGTTGGTGTCGATCACCAGCAGTTTCACATCAAACTGCAGCGGCTTACCCGCGAGGAATGGTGTTGCTGGCTCGGCCTGAGCCGCGCCAGCCGCGGCGAACCAGAGCACACACATCGCCGTGAGGCATCGATCCTTCATCGTCCATTCTCCTTGGGCAAGCCCTTCTCGGTAGCGGGGAATCGGCGACGGTTGTCGCTCGGCACAGGCTTGCCCGTGCGCATGTTCCACCACTCACTGGCGCGCTTCGGGTCGTGGTTGGGATTGGGAATCGGCATGCGAGCGATCACTTCCATCCGCCACTTCGCGAGCTTCGATTTCAGATCGGCAGCACGCTCGCTCTGCTCGTTCACCAGATTCTTCGTCTCGCCCAGGTCGACGGCGAGGCGATAGAGCTCCATATCCCCAGAGCCGTCGAGGTACTCGATCAGCTTCCAGTCCCGCTCGCGAATGCTGCTCGCCGGGCGATCATGATGATAGTGCGGGTAGTGCCAGTACAACGCTTCGCGTTCGAGCCTGCCGTCCGGTTGCGACAAGAGCGGCCGCAAGCTCTTGCCATCGATCGGTTGATTGGCAGGCAGCGATCCTCCGGCGAGATCCACGAAGGTGGGATAGAAGTCGTAACTGATCGTCGGCTCGGAGCAGACCGTTCCCGGTCGGGTCAGAGGTGGATACTTGACGATGAGCGGCACCCGCACGCCGCCCTCGTGCAGCGATCCCTTCTCGCCCTTCAAGGGAGCCATGCTGGTGACCTCATCATCGGCCCGCGCCCGGTAGTCGTAGCGACGATGCAGACCGCCGTTGTCCGACGTGAACACGATCATCGTGCGCTGCGTGAGTCCCTCGGCCTCGACGGTGTCCAGGATGCGACCAAGCATGTCGTCGCAATGTTCGATCATTGCCGCATACACGGGATGCGGTAACGAGCGACCCGTAGCAGTTGCCTTCTTGCGGTACTTCTCGACCTTCTGGGACATGGCCCCCAGCGGAATGTGCACCGCGAACGGGGATACCATCAGGAAGAACGGCCGGTCTTTGTTCTTCTGGATGAAGTCGACACACAGGTCGGTCTCGAACTCCGTGCGGTATTGCCCCCGGCCTGGCTTGAGGTCCGGGCGACCCGACACGCGGAACCTACCCGGAAGATGCGGACCAGCGACGACAGCGGCAAAATCGTAGCCTTGGTGGTTTGGCTGAAACGCCGCGCCCCTGCCGAGGTGCCACTTGCCGACGTAGCCAGTGGCGTAGGCCGCGTCCTTCAGCGCCTCGCCAACGGTGACCGTAGCCAAGGGCAGTGCCATGGTGGTCTGCGGCGTGATGACGCGCTCGAACGGGCGCCAGTGGCCGGGGATGTGTGCGGTGATCCCGATGCGCGCCGGGTTCTGACCCGATTGCACCGCGCACCGCGTTGGGGAACAGACGGCTCCCGCAGCGTAAGCACTCGTAAACCGCAAACCCTCGGCAGCGAGCCGATCGATGCGCGGGGTCTCGACGAAGTCGTTCCCGTAGCAGCCGACATCGTTCCAGCCGAGGTCATCCACGAACACGAGAATGAAGTTGGGCTGTTGGGCGACCGCAAGGCCAGAAGTCGCGCCGGCCCATGCCAACGCAGCGCAGAGAAACAGGACTCGGGTCATCGTTCGTGTCCTTCGCTGCGGCTCGGTGCCACCGCGCAACAAACCAATGGAAGAGGGTCGAGACGAACCCGGAATCTCACCGATTCGCCCTCTGGCTGCAATGAGCGAACGAAACTGTGCGCGTCTGTCACCGGTCAGGCGGGCCGGGCCTAGGGCAGCCGCTACTTCACCAACACACGCAGACTGCCGTAGTCGGCAACGTTGGCCCGGAGGTGATTCGTCCACAACCGATGCAGGGACGGGTCCTGGCCCGGATCCCGGTCCACCAGCACCACTTCGAATTGCGCCTCGAGCGGACCTTCGTTGCGCTTTGCGAACGGTAGCGCAGCGAGCGGGATCGAAGCCTCGATCGAATACCCACCATCCCGTCGCACTACGCGATGCGAAACATTGGGTGTGGCCCGCCCCGAAGCTCCAAACGCCAGGATCGTTGGCACGGCCGCCTGAGGTTGCCAAGGCGGCGCCTGCAAAACCAGGTTGAACGAGTCGCTCAGGAAGTAGGAGTCCTTGCCGTTGTCGACGAAGTCTGGGTCGCGCACGTCGACGAACACGTGCAGCATCGTCTTCGAAACTGCGAGGCGTAGGTCGGCTTCGAGGTCGTCGGCGCCGGAAAAGTGCTTTCGGCCGCGCGGCACGGGTTGGTTTGGGCCGATGCGGATCGCGGGAATGTCCTGCCACTCGGTCGCAACGGCGTCGACTTGCACGTTGTCGATGGTCTTCAGGTCATAGCGCGGCACGTCGAGTTCGATGCGGCGCGTGAACGTGAAGTCGATGGGCAAGGCTTCTGCCTGGCCGAGCACCGAGACACTGAGCGTGCCAAAGCGATAGGCCTGCCACGGCTTGACGGCAGGAGTGGCTTGCGGCGCTAGCGCTACGCCGATGGTCTTGCTCTCAGTTGGCTGAAGCTCAACGGTCAAGGACTCGGAAGTCCACGCACCTTCCTGCATCAAGATCTGCAGTTTGATCGCATGGTCGAGCGGGTTGTGAACCGTGCACGGCAGAGTTTGCTTGGCGAGTTGTGGCTTACCAATCTTGACGCTCTTCTTCACCCGCGCGCGGACGTGATGGGCACGCCGGGCCAAGTTATCGGGTTTGGGTGCGAAAGTGGCCAAATCGAAGACGGCACCGGAGGTGTCGATCGCATTGAGCGCGATGCCGTTCTTTGCGACGTGCAGGCGCACGTAGTGGTTGGTCGACCTGGCGACGATCTGGTAGGGGTTCGGCGACGAATTGATCTTGTAGAGCGGCGCGCCGCCACCACCGGTGACGACGTAGGGGATGCCGTTCTTTAGCGAGCGTTCGTAGATATGGTCATGGCCGTTAAGCACGAGGTCGACGCCATACATTTCAAAGAGGGGCACCAAGAACCTTCGGCCTTGGTCAAGCGGCCACTCCTTTGGCGTGGCGTCGGGATGAAGGGAAGCGTGCGGGCCCGACGAGTACGGCGCGTGATGGAACGCGACGAGCGTGAAGCGCTTGCGTTCGGATCGCAGTTGCTGCCGCAGCCAATTGTATTGCTCATGATCCGGAGACAGACGTGAGTTGCTGTCCAGGATCAGCAACGTCATCAGGTGGTAGTCGACGCGATACCAGCGCTCGTTGCCCGGCAACTCAAACAGGCTGAAGTACTGAGATGCCTCGGGACGCGTCAGGTCGTCGTGCCGACGGGTTGCTTCATGATTGCCGATTGCCGGCCACATCGGCTTGGTCGCCAACAGATTGCGAGCAGGTTCGAAGAACTGCTTTCGCCACATCGCGTAGTTGGCGCCGTTGGATGGATAATCGCCGGTGCCGATTACAAACAGCGCGTCCGTTTCGTTCTTGTAGATCTGCTGAGACACGGCGTGCCAGCGCTGCGGCAGCGAGCGCACATCCCCCAGAACGATGACTTCGTAGCTGTCTGGCTTGGCTGGCAGAGTGCGGAAACTTCGCTTGCCGGATGCCAACTGCTCGCTGGTTCGCACTTCATACCAATAGCGCGTGCCGGGCCGAAGGTTGGTCAGGCTGAAGACGTGATGACGCTGAGCGGCTTTGTGAACGACGCGCTGCTCGTCATCCTCGTTATCAATGCCGTAGACCAACTCGGCGGTGATCGGCAGATGATGGTCGATCACGACCGTCATTTGCTCGACTCCGGGCAGCAACAGATACGGGCCGCATGCGTAGGGCAGGGGCTCGACGACGAACATGAGTAGCGCAAGAAGTGGAAGCATCATCAGTGGATTGGCGCAGGGCGCCGAATGCCTATACCAACACCTACACCAACGCTGGCAACAATCCGACTATCAATAAGCTGAGGGACGGACGAACTGCGTCGCTGCGACCGCGTCGTTCCGTTTCGGCGCAAGATCCCGATCGAGCTAGAGCTCGCCGGGCTATCTACTGGACCTGCTCAAGCGTCATGACGATCGGCAAGTGATCGGACGCAATCGGTTCGTCGGCAACGTACGTGCGGCGGATCTTCCAACCGCCGCTTGGCTTCACCAGCACATAGTCAATCTGGCGATTCGGTTTGGGTGACCCAATCGTCATCAACGGATGCGGTGGACTGCCCTGCGTCCAACCAAGCGCAAGAAGCCTTCGCAGCGGCTCGCTGTCGGGCAGTGCGTTGAGATCACCCGTCAGGATCATGGGCATGTGCACGCGATTGCAGAACGCCTTATCGATCAACGACACCGATGCCAACCGCGCCTCCTTCGAGCCAGTCGTCTTGAGCCAGTCGAAGTGGGTATTGATCAAGCGCAACTTGCTACCCGTTGCCAACACGGAGGACAGATCGACGTCGACGGCCATCGCCTGGTAGCGGCTCGAACTGGCGCTCGGGATGGCGTGGTTGCCGACGAACTCGAACGGGTGCTTGCTCAAGATTGCGTCGCCGTAGCCCGTTCTCTCGCCTTTGGATGGGCCAAACACGACCGACATGCCTGTCAGTCGGCCGAGTTCTTGGGCCATCGCATCGTTGCCGATCTCCTGCAGACCAACGAGGTCGGGGGCGTGGTCGCGGATGACCTGCGCAATGCGCGCGAGGTCGAGCTTTTGATCCATGCCAACGCCGTAGTGGATGTTGTAGCTCATCACGCGGATGGTCTTGCGATCGACATGCGCTGGCTCCACGAGTTCCATGGACGCGAAGGTCGCAGCGTGGTCGCTGGGCCAACCGTCGGGGTGTTGTGACAACACCCGAGAATCGAGCACACGCCAGTTGTTGCCACGGGCGTAGACGTAGTCGATGCGGTCTTGGTGGCCGTCGCGAAACTCGGGGGACCAGGTCAGACCCGGCGATTGCACGGGGTCTGGATGGGCCGTGCGGAAGGCGTCGACGAAGTTCGCGTTCGCCATCGAACGGCTCACGGGCCACTCGACGACGCGGCCGCCGTGATTGGCTTGCTGGGCCGCGACCTCGGTCCAGTCGAGGTGCGAGCCGCTATTGAAATCGCCGCCGACGAGCACCGGAACGTCGGGAGTCTCGGCCAGGTGCGGCAACAGTTGCTTGAGGATGATGTCGATCTCCTTGCCACGCGTCTTGGCGTCGGCAGCGCCCAAGTCCTCGCCAGTGGCCCCTGCGGCCAACTGATTCTGCACGCTCGGCAGGTGATTGATCCACAACGAGTACGCCTGCACAGTGGTTCCGGGTCGCAGTTCGATGGTGACACCGCCGAACCGAAACCCACTTGCGAGCCGATGCGTGTCGGTAATCGGGTAGCGACTCATCACCGACAGGTTGCTCGAACGCAGGAAGTACTCGTAGCCGAGTCGTGCACTGATGCGTGGCCCACTGCCATAGGTCTCCTGCATCAAGACGATGTCGGCGTTGCACTCCTGGATCACGTCGACGACCCGCTGCACACCCACGTCTCGGCCTTTGCGGCGACCGCCGTGCCAGATGTTCCATGCCAGCACGCGCAGCGGTCGCCCGTGCCATTGCGGCAAAACGGCGGGAGCTCGCGCTTGGCCAAAGCGCGCCACGAACGCGGTGCGAATCGCCGCGGGAGACAACGCATGGGCATCGAACCTGACGGCACTGATGCTGACGTCATGCTTGCTGGACCCAAGCTGCAGCAACGCTTGCTGGGACGCCAGACTGCCGACACCCTGAAGGTCATGGATCGCCACGCGGCGACCGTCGTGGTAGAGATGCGCGACGCCACGTTGCCGATCAATGGCAAAGCCTACTTCGTGCCACTGGCCGTCGGCGATGCCTTGGTCCTTGGCTTCGGGACGGTGATCGACACGACGGCGACCATCGCCCGCGTTCCAGGTCCACGCGCCATCAGGCAGCACACTGAGCGCAAATCCAGCCAGCTTGCCGGATTCCCGGCCCAGGCCGTAGGCGTTGTTGGTCGTGTAGTCGCGGACCTTACCATCTTCCCAGGCCTTGTTGGCCGCGAGCACTGGCAGGGTGGCCGGTGCGGACGACATCTTCACGCACATGCGAAACGTAAAGCTGCCGCTGAGGTCGGCGGCCTTCGCGATCGCTCGCTGCGACGGGGTGGCGATTGCTTCGAGCGGATCCTGTGCAGGAGCAGCAACGCTGAACAACAGCGCGATCGCTGCTGACGTGAGGCGAACGGAATTCATGAGTAGCCGACGAGGTTAGCTCGTCGACCGGCTAGTCGGATAGGTGCCGGCGGTATTTACTCGCGGACCGATGCAGCAACCGCACCTTCGCAACTTGGGCAAGCGAGATCGGCCCACAACTCTGCTTGCGCCACGTTCCGTTTGTCAGTCAACAGCCCCATGCCCTTCTTGGCGCGACGCTTCAACTCGCTGTGCCACGCTTTGCGCTCGCGCTTGTTGAGACGAAGGCGGTCCATGCGTTTGTCCATCCAACGAGTGACCAGGGTATGCAAGACATCGATGCGCACCTTCATGTGCTCGCTCTTGAGCCGTTCGCGCGACCCCTTGTCCAAGCCCAAGCCCCAGGTGTTGCGCGTCATCTTGAACGAGACGAAGTCCGGGCGGGCGCGGTAGTGCCGCAGTGCCTCTAGCACATAGACACACGTCGGGCATCCGGAAATGAAGTGCGTGTAGGCACCGTCGTCCTGCTTTCGCAGTAGGAGGTCGGCCGTTTCATTGCTGACACCATCGTCGTAGAGCCCTTCGAGCACGGCATGGAAGATCTCGGTGTTGAAGTCGATCTTGGCTGCGGGGTCCTGCATGTGCGTTGGCGAAGCGGTCGGCTGGATCAGGCCAATCGCGAACAACAGAGTGAGAATGGTCGGGTGCTTCATGGGGATACCGTGGTCGTTTGCCGCGTTGTCGGCGAACAGACGACTCCGACAACCCGGTGTTATCCAAAAGGCACTAAAACCGACTCGGCGTCACCCTGCCCCACTGTCTGATGGTGCTCGCAACCCAGGCCAAGACAGCATCCAACATGAAGAGCACGTTCCATCGCACCCTACTCCTGACATCCCTGCTAGGGATCCTGGCCGGCTGCGGCTCCGAGCCCGTCGACGCAATGTGGCCTTGCCGACCGGACGATTCGGAGGACGACATCCAACCGAAGAACATATCGCTCATACCGGGCGGCGGCATCGAAGTGAAGGACACCGCCAACGCAACGTTGTGGCGTGCCACCGATAGCGCCAAGACTCCCTACCGATTGTCGATGCGAGTGCAGACGACCAACCTGGCCCTGCATGCGCACGGCGCTGGAATTGCGTTCGGTGGCAGTAACGTCGACGGCGACAAGCAGGCCTACACCTACTTCTTGGTGCGTGGCGACGGATACTTCTTGGTCAAGACGCGCGACGGCGACAACACCAACGACATCTGCCCGTGGACCGAGCACGATGCAATCACCAAGGAAGACTCTGACCAGAAGGCGAGCAACGTGCTGAGCGTCACGGTCGGCAAAGGAGAGACGCGCTTCCTCGTCAACGGCACGGAGGTCTACAAGCACACCAGCCAACAGCTGCACACGATTGGCAAGTATGGGGTCCGCCTGGTGCACGACCTCAGCGTGCGCTTCGACCAGATCGAGCTGACGCACGGCGCCGAATCGCAAGAGAACTAGTTCTTCAGCCGCTGCAACTGCCGACCGACGCGTTGCACAAGTTGCTGGTTGCCCTCGCGCTGTGCGCGCTGCAGCACACGCCTACCTAGCAGGATTGCCTGGTTTAGATCCCCGCCGAGCAGAGTCGCGCGGAACAGCACGTGTTCGTCTAGCAGTGACGGCGCGCTGATGGCGTTGAGCTGCTTCGCGAATCGCAACGCGCGAGCACCGTTGCGGACTGACGCGTCGGGCGACTGTGACAGCACGACGGCCAGGTTGCGCAGCAAGTCGCGGTTGTCGGGCGAACGATCGTGGCCAGCATCGAAGTGCCGCAGTGCTTCTTGGTAGTTGCCTTGCATGCCGTACATCGCGCCGAGGTTGTTGTAGGTCAGCGGATTGGCGGGGCGGACCTTCAGTGCGACATCAAAGAACTGCTTCGCCTTCTGAAAGGCCTGCTGGCGCGCCCAGTAGTTGCCAACCGCGTTGTTGTCCTCAAACGCGTCAGGGTAGATCGCGAGCGCTCGGCGGTGGTGCTCGATGCCCGCATCCGGATTGCCGCGTCGATCGAGCAAGCTGCCGAGATTGGAATGCGCAAGCCAGGAGTCGGGTTCGACCTCGATCGTCTGGCGCCACAGGCGTTCGAGATCCTGGTAGATGTCGACGCGGCTCCAAGTGCCGATCGCCAATAGCATGCTCAGCGACGCAGCGATGCCGGCGAAGACCGGGACCTTGCGCACGACGTAGGCACCGCCACAGGCGAACAGCGCAATCGGACCGATGCTGGGAAGATACTGGAAGTGGTCCGCCGCGAACGCGTAGCGCAGGTAGTAGTAATCGACGAGCCCGGACACCGGCAGCAGGTTGGCGACGTAGATCCACAGCGCCAGCGACACGGCAATGGCACCCCGCTTGCGCGCACGCACGACGGCGACCACGCTGGCGACCAACAAGGCCAACAAGACGAGCGTCGGCAACCAACTGACCGGCGAGCTAGTGATTTGCCACTTCGCGTAGGAGAACGACAGACCAAACGGAATCAGCAACTTGCTCAGGTAGAAGCCGACGACCTGGCCGAGCAGCGCCAACCGTTCGGTCATCGCCAGTCCCCAGTCGTGGCCAACCGCTCCTTCGCCTCGTTCCATGACGATCGTTGTGGCCGCAGCCAACAACGTCATCACGACAAGCGGCACCAGCGCGCGCAACGAAGTCCGCCCCTCACGGCGATGCCAGATCGCGATCGCGAACAACGTCACCGGCAACATCAACGTTGCCGTCTTGGCCAGCAGCGCCGCCAGGTACAGCAATCCAGTGCGCACCAAGGTGCCGCGCGTCGGCGCCGTGAGGTGCGACAACCACAGGTGGCACGCGCCGAGATAGAACAGGGCCGACAGCGTGTTCTTGCGTTCGACCAGCCAGGCAACCGACTCGCTGTGCACGGGATGCACCAAAAACAACACGGCCGCGAACACGGCCCCCGGCAACGACAAGCGATGGAGCAACAACCCGAACAACAACGCATTCGCGGCGTGCAGCAACACGTTCTCGACATGCATCACGGTCGGCGACAAGTCCCACAGTTGGCAGTCGAGCCACCAAGACGTGTAGGTCAGTGGGTAGTACTGAATCACCGCTCCCGGCTCAAACCAGATGCGCCACAAGCCGTGCGCAGTACGCAGTGTCTCGTTGTCGCGGATCCAGTCGGTGTCATCCCACAAGAACCCACCACTGAGCGCGGGCCAGTAGACGAGCAGGGCCAGCGCCGCGAGGGCGACGTAGCACATGGAAATGCGAGATGGCGATGGCACCTGATGTGATCTTCGCGCAAGCCGCTGAAGCATGGGCGCAAATTCAGCAGATCACGTCTTCGTAGTGCGCAACATGCGAGGTGAACTGCTGGAGCTCAGCTCGGGGCGACAAGATCCCGTCGCAACGTCCGGGTGATCATTTAGCAGCGTGATGCGATGGGCTTAGCATCATTACGAACACCTCATCATCATTCGTGACTAGCTTGCTCTGATGGCAACCACCAAGAACCCAGCGAAGATCCCGCTCACAGCCAAGGTGCTCTACACGGCATTCATGGCCGTGCTGGTGCCATTCTACTGGCATAACTACGGGCCGACGAACTTCCTCTACTTCTGCGACCTCGCCCTCTTCTTGACCCTCTACGGGATGTGGACGGAGAAGTCGCTGCCGATCAGCATGGCCGCCGTTGGCATCCTGATCCCGCAGGCCCTGTGGGTCGCGGACTTCGCCACCAATCTGTTTGGCCAGCCACTTGCTGGGCTGACGGACTACATGTTCGAAGCGCACAACCCGCTCTTCAACCGTAGCCTGTCGCTGTTCCACGGCTGGCTACCGTTCTTGCTCATCTGGCTCGTTGCCCGAGTCGGCTACGACCGCCGCGCCGCCCTGCTGTGGATCGCCGTGGCGTGGGTCGTGCTCTTCGTGTGCTACCTGTGGATGCCCGCGCCGCCGGTTGACCCGAGCGATCCCAACAAGCCCTTCAACATCAACTACGTGTTCGGCCTCAAGGACGCCCAGACGTGGATGCCTGAACTTGCATGGTTTGCGATCGTGATCGCCGCGCAGCCATTCGCCGTGGTCGGACCTACGCATCTATTGCTGCGCAAGTTCGCCACGCGGGCGTAGACGGTCGGGCTGCGGCGCAGGTTCTACAAAGCCAACAGGCTTGCCGAACAGCGCATCACAGAGGTTCGCATGCAGCGAACGGATCGGTGCAGATTGCGGCTGACGAAGAACGCCCGCGCAACCACACCGACTTGGCAGCTTCACTTGCTACGAGAGCATTGCGTGCTGCGGGACTATTTGAAGCACAAGCAGGACCAGGCGATGCCTAGCACTGCGTCATGCCTAAGCGTTGCACTACCAGCGCTCGCGACGACCACCGCCGCCACCACCGCCGCCACCGCCGCCGCCGTAGCCGCCGCCGCCGCCGCCGCCGCCACCACCGCCACTGCGGGGCTTGCGCTCTTCGGCTTCGTTGACGCGCACGTTGCGGCCATCGATTTCCTGGCCATCAAGGGCCTGGATCGCGTTGGCGGCTTCTTCATCCGAACCCATCTCGATGAAGCCGAAGCCGCGGGAGCGGCCGGTTTCACGATCGGTCAGGATGGTGACACTGCTTGGCTTGAAGCCAGCTTGTTCAAAGGCGTCAGCAACTGTGTCTTCAGTCGAGTTGAAAGAGAGATTGCCAACAAACAGACGATTACCCATATCTTCGCTCCGGACCCGTGATCACGTAGCTCTTTCGACCGAGTTCACGACGGCTTGTCGTGTTCCCTCGCATGGCTGCTGGCATGAAAACCTCAACGAGAAGTTCCCCTACCAATGGCACCGAGAGAGCGGGCGAGTGCGGGTCCTCCAGTCGCTGTTTCATCCGGAGGCGTCGACTGGGCCGCATTCCAGGCCCGGAACCCTACCCGCGCGCGTTCGCAGTAGCAATCGCGGGAGCACCCTGCTAACGCAAAGCTCGCAGATGGCGCCATCCGACCAACTTGCGCGAGGCCTCATCCCAAAGGCGCAGGTTCAGCGAGCGGAAGCTGGACCAGAATGTCATCGGCGTCACCGACGAGAACATCGGGTTGGCCACGTGGCAGCGCTCGAGGTGGTAGTTGGGGATTCGCGGGCTGAGGTGGTGGATATGGTGGAACCCGATATTGCCGGAGAACCACTGTAACACCTTTGGTAGACGCAAGAAGGAGCTGCCCTTGAGCCCGGCAACGGTGTAGTCCCAGTTCTCGGTGTGCTCCCAGTAGGCGTCCTCATACTGGTGCTGCAGGTAGAACAGCCAGATGCCGCCAGCGCCACCGCCGAGCATGATGGCGGTCTGCAGGATCAGATAAGGCACGAACCCGAAGATCGAGCCCATCACGCAAATCATCACGAACAGCGCGATGTTGGTGTTGCGGACGGAACGGCGCTCGCGGTCCGGAGCGCCCTTGCGAGAGAACCGCTGCAAGCCGAGGAAGAGCACGGCAGGCGCCACCAACAACAACACAAATGGGTTGCGGCTAATGCGATAGGTAAACTTGGTCCAGCGCGTCGAAGCCAGATATTCGACCACCGTCATGGTCCAGACATCGCCGACACCGCGGCGATCGAGGTCGCCGGTCGCGCCGTGATGGATCGAGTGCTCGCCCCGCCAATGGCGATACGGCGTAAACGCCAGCATCCCGGTCAGGCCACCAACGAGGTCGTTCGCGACTCGCGACGAGTAGAACGAACCGTGGGTCGTATCGTGGAAGATGATGAAGACGCGAACCAGCAGCGCGGCGCCAAGCACGATCAGCGGCACCGCCAGCCACCAGCTGTATTGCACTGCAAAGAACAGCATGACCCAGACGCTGGCGTAGAGGCTCAGAGTCGACACGAGTTGCCAGGTGCTACGCCAGCGGCTCGCCTTCTGGTACGGCTCGACCAGCGGACGCCAGTCGTCGATCGTGTACGAAACCTCTTCAGACGGCTTGTTTTGCGGCTGAGGAGGAGACAGGCGGCCTTCGACCTGCAAGAGGCAAGGACCATTATCTTCGGATTGGGGTGCGCTCATGAATGCCGTTCGGGGCCAATCAAAGCTGGGCTGTGGCCCACGGACTGGGGGCTCTGAGGCCGAGCAGGTTATCGGTTTAGGGTACCGATTGGCACGAGAACATCGGCCCATGACAGACTTCGTGCGATCCCTGACGATGCAGTAATTGGCCGGCCGCAAGCACATCACAAGGCACGGCCTTGGCTTTCGAATGCCTACGACTCAGGGGAGCCGGCCGCCGCGAGGCAAAGAACCCGCCAGTTCTTGCCCCATTCGGGCGAGCCAGGCGACGGCCATACACACATTGCCCGACATCCCCCCCTTTAAATCTACCTACTACTTGGTAGGTTCACCCATCGTGATGGAGCGCAAGCAACAGATCCTGGCAACCGCAGCGGACATCCTCCAGCACAAGAGCTTCGCGGCGTTCAGCTACCAGGATCTGGCCGAGCGACTCGGCATTCGCAAGGCGAGCATCCACCATCACTTTCCAACCAAGGACGAACTCGGCATCGAGTTGCTGAAGTTCTTCCAGGCACGCGGCGACGCCTTGATGGCCGAGACGCTCGCCGACGCGGCTTCGCCGGGCGAGGCCCTGCGAATGATCTTCTCGATGTGCGAGAAGGTCATGCTCGACGGCGAAACCAAGGTTTGCCCGTCCTGCGCGTTCGAAGTCGACGCCAAGAACCTGTCGCCGGCGTTGATCGAAATGCTGCGGCAATCCAATGAGTCGTTTCAGAATCAGCTCGCCAAGCTGCTCGACGCAGCGCGTGCCGGCGGCGAGATCGAGTTTCTCGGCGACGTGAAAGACCAGGCAGCGACGCTCGTTTCGGCTCTGCAAGGCGCACGCATCGCCGAGCCGATCATGGGCCGCGAACACTTCCGCGGCGTCGTTCGCCAGCTCCTGCAAAGCCTCGGGCTGTAGCGAGCCCAGGCGAGCACCACCCCCTCAAACCAGACACGACCCCCTGACAACCCAGAATCTCCCTACTGATAGATAGTCTGAATGTCCTCCCGCGCGTCTCCATCCGAACTCCTCTACCGCTGGCGCTGGCTAATCAGCTCCGTGGTGCTCGTGACCATCTTTGGCATCGCCGGCGCCGGCTTTGGCCGCATCGGCACCTTCTCTGCACAGGTCAACACGCTTCGGGAGACCCCACTCGAAGAGGTCAAAGCCAGGCCGTTCGACGCGCGCTACGACATCTGGTTCGACCCGGATGATCCAGGCCTGCAGCTCTACAAGCAGATCGAGAACCAGTTCAGTGCCGAGGACTTCGTGCTGGTTTCGTTCGAAGAGACGGAGCACCCGCTCGGCGTGTTTTCGCCGGACTCGCTGAAGACGATCGCCGAACTGACCGAACGCATCGAGAAAGTACCGTTCGTTCGCCACGTGCGCAGCCTGACGAGCAACCCATGGATTCGCTGGGGCACGATCGAAGGCGATGAACAGGGCCTGCTGATCACGGACCTGTTTGCCAACGACCCCACCACCTACGACGAAGCCGCGGTCATGGAGCGCATGATCGGCGTGCTCGGCGCCGAACGCAGTGCCACGATCCTCGGCGAAGCGAAGGTGCGCGAGCTGATCGGTGCAGACACACCATTCTCCGATCACATCGGCGAGCCGCGCTTGATCGGCAACGTCATCAGCGACGACGGGCGCACGACCGCGTTACAGGTGCAGGTGCTGCGGCCGCGTATCGACAAGGAGGAGTTGGTCGCGGCATTTGGCGACAACGAGAACGCACAGATCGTCGGCGGCTCGATGCACGGCAACCACTCGCAGTGGGAAGCACTCAGCGCGATTGAAGCCATCATCGCGGATCACGGCAATGGCCGCGACATGCATGTCGCCGGCATGCCGAACATCGAACGCAACTTCATGGCCACCGGCGAACGGGACATGGGCATGGCGCAATGGATGTTCTTGATGATCATCGTCGTGATGGCCGTGCTGTTCCGACGCGTCATTGGCGTCGTGACCCCACTCGTCATCATCACGGCTTCGGTTGCCGGAATGCTGGGCACGATCTTCTTGATGGGCAATCTGCTCAACAACATCACTGCCGGAGCGATCAACATGATCACGGCGGTCTCGATCGCGGACTCCATCCACCTGGTCGCGTCCTACTTCGGTCTGCGCCACAAGCACACCAACAAGCACGACCTGATCATCGAAGTCATTCGCATCAACGCGATGCCAGTGTTCTTGACTTCGGTGACGACCGCGATTGGCTTCTACTCGCTGACCGCAGGCAACATCATCCCGCTGCAGATGCTCGGCTACACGGCCGGCATCGGCACCGTGTTTGCCTACCTGACGTCGATGACGCTGGTGCCGGCGCTGCTGTCGTTGGCGCCATTGCCGAAGCAGACATCGACCGCCGACGACCTTTCGCGCCAATCGGCCAGCTGGGCCGCGCGCCTGACGGACCGTGTGCTGGCACGCAAGGTACCGATCGCGATTGCGGCCGGTGTCATCACGCTGCTGGCCTTCATTGGCCTGATGCGCATCGAGCTCGACTCGAACTTCCGCACGATGTTTCCCGACACGAACAAGACCATGGTCGACATGACCTGGGTCGAAGGTCGCCTCGGTGGCTCGGGCGACCTCGAGATCGTATTCGAAGCTCCCGCGCTCGACGAAACGCAGGATGCTGCCATCGCACGGCAGGCGCGCGTCGGAGTCTTGGCCGCACAGCAGCTCGCGGCTGTTGCCGGCGAAGCCAAGGCGCTCACGCCAGCAGAAGCGGTCGAGCTGACGAAGCTGCAAGAGCAGGAAGCCGACCACGCGCGCCGGCGCATTGCGGTCTCGGCGCCGTTCCTTGACGAACTGCTGCGCTTCACGGATCGACTGCGCGACGAGATGAAGGATCCGGAGTCGGACCTACGCATGATCTCGCGGCTCGATGGCGCACTCGACATCCTGCGCAAGATGAATCAGGTGCAGAACCAGGACAAGGCGGCGTTCTACCGACCGCCCAACGAAGGCGACGTCTCCGAGGACGCCCGCACACCTGGGTTCTACATCGATGAGTTTACTGGTGACCTAGAATTGGCTCCCGGCCAGAACGCGTCGACGCTGGCAGCGCAGTACTTCCTGCAATACGAGAACGGCGCCAAGCCGGCGGAAAATCTCGCAACGTTGGTCAGCATCGATCGCCGCACGTTCCGTGTGCAGGGTCGCGTGCGCCAAGGCCGCAGCAAGTTGCAAGACGCCGCGTTCAAGCGCGTTCGCGAGATCGCGGACACCGAGTTCCCACTGCTTACTGGCTCAACGGAGCAAGTAGAAAAAGGCGAAGCGCTCGCCTCGATGACGCTGTCCGGCAAGGCGCTTCTGTATGCCGGCATGACCGAGAAGTTCAGCTACAGCTTCATCCTCTCGATGACGCTCGCGTTGTGCCTCATCATCTTGGTGATCATGGTGATCTTCCGATCGATCACGCTCGGCCTGGTCAGCATCATCCCCAATGTGCTGCCAATCGTCGTGCCAATCGGGATGTTTGGCCTGTTCGGCGTCGCAGTCGACGGCCCCGCGGTGTTCGTATCCTCGGTCGCACTCGGAGTCGCGACAGATGACACCATCCACTTGCTGACCAAGTTCACGCGGGCCAGACGTCGCGGTCTGCCGACGGCTGACGCGCTGCGCGAAGCACTCGCAACCATCGGCAACGCCCTAACGTTTACGACCCTCATTCTGGTGCTTGGTTTCAGCGTGCTGATGTTCAGCGAGTTCGCACCAAACTCCATGATGGGCAAGCTCGCCGCCGTGATGATCGCCTTGGCGTGGATCGCAGACTTCCTCGTAACGCCAGCAATCTTGGCGCTGCTTCCGGACCCCAACGCCAAGAAGGCACCTGAGGCCAACCTATCCGAAACGGGCGTTCCGACACTCTCATAGAAACGTTTCACCCAAACCATGAACGCTCTCACTACCCGAGTCACGTCTTGGCTGCTCGCGTGCGGTCTCGTTGCCGGCGCGCTGTCTACGGACGATCTGGCCGCGCAGGAAAACGCCACCGGCGTCCCCGTTCCCAAGACCCCCAAGTTCGATACGACTGACCCGGTCGTCTACGGCCGCCAGCTCGCCGACTATGCCGATCTCTATGACACCGGGTGGAAGGACAGCTACGCGCTCAGCACGATGACGTTGTTTGATGCCAACGGCGACAGCGTCAAACGCGACAGCGTGCAACTGATCCTCGAAAAGCACACCGGCGACAAGTCGGTCATTCGCTTCCGAACTCCAGCCGAAATCAAAGGCGTGGCGGCCCTGACGCACGAACACCCAAACGCCACCGACGACAACTGGCTCTACCTACCGGCGACGAAGCGCGTGCGCCGCGTCTCAGGTGCCAACAAGACCGCGAGCTTCCAGGGGACCGAGTTCACCTACGAAGACTTGTCGAACCGTATCGTGGCCAAGTACGACTGGCGCTTCCTCGACGAAGCGCACATCGAGACCACAGAAGGCAAGGTGCCGGTCTATCGCATAGAAGCCAAGCCGCGTTACTCCGACACCGGCTACAGCAAGCTGGTCGTCTACCTCAACCGCGAACAATGGCGTCAGGAGCGCATCGAGTTCTTTGACAAGGCCGGCAAGAAGCTGAAGGTGCTCGACAACTCGAAGTGGAAGCATCGTCACAATCGCTTCTGGCGGCCGGTCAGGATCGAGATGCGCAACGTACAAACCAAGAAGCGCACGATCATCGATTCGTCAACCCAGATGCTCAACCTGGCGCTCTACACCAACAAGCGCACCGGCAAGAAGCGGCCCAACTTGACGGACAAGCAGTTCACCACCGACGCCCTGACTGGCAAGCGATGAAACTCCGCGCCGCACTGACGACCCTGCTGCTGCTGTCACCACATGTGCTGGCACAGGATCCACTCGACGACCTTCCCGGTCTCGACGACACGGTCATCGGCGGCGGAGGGAGTGGCCTTCGCATTACCGGCCTGAAGGGCTTCCTCGAAACGCGCGCACGCTACTTCCTCAAGGATCAGCGCGCCGGCGACAATCGCTCGGACGGCCAGTGGATCCAGGAGTTGGAGCTCGAGATCGACTTCGCGCTCAGCGATCATGTCACCGGATACTTCCGGCCGCGCTTCCTGATCGATGCGATCGATGACGACCTCGTGCGCACTGAGCCGCTTGAGGCCTACGTCACGTGGGCAAGCGACAACTTCGACATCCGTGCCGGGCAGTTGATCGAGAATTGGGGCATCGCCGACACGTTTAACCCGATTGACGTCATCAACCGCCGCGACCTCTCCGAAGATGTGCTCGACCCCGCCCGCCTCGGCGAACTCGGCGCGCGCGCTCGCTGGAAGCTGCCTGGCGGCGAGACCATCGGCGAACCGATCGTCTCGGCCTACGCGTTGCCGGTGCATCGCACGACGAGTTTCCCGACGCGGCGCAACCGATTCTCGTTCGCGACGCCACCGAACCAACTAAGCGAGGACTTCGCGGATCGCCCCAACGGACTGGATCGGTGGTTCTTGGCGTTGCGCGGGCAGGCGACTGTGAGCACGTCACCGGCAAACGCCGACGTGCAGTTCGTCGCGGCGCGCGGCCCTGACCGCTTCCCGTTGTTCACGCAATCCATCGCTGCGGGTGGCGGCGTCAACCTGGTCCCGAACTACTACGGCATGTGGACGATCGGCGGCGGTGTGCGGGCGGTGCCCAACGTGGAGAGCCTCGCCGCCTACACGCTCAAGGCCGAGGTCGTCTACAAGGTGCCCTACCGCTTTGATGACCAGACGCTCGCGCTGCCCGATGAGTACCTGCAGTATGCGTTCGGATTCGATCGCACCATCCCAAAAGTCTTTGGGGACAACGACCAGATCACAGCGACGGTCGAATGGGTCGGTGAGGTTGGTGCCAACGATTCGACGGCCGTGTTTCGCCCGTTCGATGACGATCTGGTACTGCGCGTGCTCTGGGAGGCCAACGACTTCGCACGCACCAGCATCGAACTGCGCGGCATCCTCGATCCCAACAAGCAGGAGTATGTGGTCGAAGGCATCTACCAACGTCAGTTACGCAGCATCCACGAAGACCTGCAGTTTGAAGTCGCGGCGCGCTGGTTTGACGTCGCGCGCAGTGAGATCGGTTTCTTCAGCCTGTTCCCCGACAACACCAGTATGTGGATGTCGCTACGCTTCGACTTCTGAGCAGGCCGTGCAGCGGATAGCGTGAGCGCCTTGGCCTCGCAATCGAGTAACCGCCCGCCCATCGGCCGCACCGCGCTGCTTACCGGAGTGGCGCTGTTGGCGTTTGCCGGCAACTCGCTCCTGCGGTGCTGACCATCGGCGGTGTTGCCACCGCGGTTGTTTCGCGCAAGTAGATCTCGCGCGAGTGAGCCCTACTTCTTGGCCACGCGCTTCGCGATGGCCTTCGCCGCAATCTCCTTCGTGGACAGCGCCTTTCTTGCCTTCTTGGCTGGAGCCTTCTTGGTGGTCGCCGGCTTCCTCTGCTGGCCAGTGCCGATCAAGTTGGCCTCGTAGGTCGCGATGTACCGCTGCGACGGCATGCGCCGCAGCGCCTCGGCCAGCACGTGCAACGCGGCGTCCTCGAGTTTCTTGAAGCGCACACACGACTTCCCCATGTCCAGCTTCTTACCGGCCGCCTTCCACGCCTTTGCGAACCACGCGGTGTCGTCCGGGTCCATGTAGAGCCCCATCATGTAGACCGCGAGGTGCTTCTTCTGCGACGCAATCGCCAGGTACGGCAGCGGCATCTGGGGGTCGCAGTGGTAACCATCGGGGTAGACCTTGAGCGAGACGTGGTAGCTGATCATGCCGTAGCTCATGACCTCTTCGATACCAGCGTCAATGTTGGCGAGAATGACCGTGCGAATCGCGGCGATCGCCCGGCGTCGATCCTCCGGTAGTTCCTTGAGATACTGGCCAACAGTCGTGGCCTTGGATTGCACCATGGCCAGAAGCTTACGCATGGCCCCGGGCAATGCGTAACCAGGAGTTGTGAGGAGCTAGTGCCGTTGCACTGATCACTTGGCCGAAAGCGAGAGAACATGACCACAGTGCACTACCAAATGTCCGGGTTCATGGTGCTGGCGTTGGCAACGATGGCGTCTACCCAATCGGTTGGATCCGCCCAGTCGACGACAACCAAACGGCCGGCGATCGGCCGGGTCGTGGACGTTCTCGGCGACCCGATTCCCGCTGCTGAGGTGCAGGTGATCGTCGCCGGACAAGTCGTGCAACCACCCCGAGTTCGCAACAACCGAACTCCAGATCGAACCCGGCAAGAACATCGACCTCCGCATCAAATCAGCTAACTGACACTCTTGGTTAGTGGGCTCGGGCGCTCTTTACCTCTGAATGGGTCGTGTTGCCGGCGGCGTCGACTGCTTCCACCGTCAACGTCAAGTTTGCACCCTTGGCCGCATTGACGTCGGCGCGCCACAGGTATTCGCCGTACCACTGCATGGGCACGGCGACCTTCTTTTGGCCGTCGTCGACGTGCAGGACAACGCGCTGCCAGTCGTTCGGCATGCATGGGCTCTTGCGGTCGTGGGCGCGAACGCGGACTAGCAGACCACCAGCTTGAGGCTTGGCGTCGATGCGGCCCACGAACGGGGGCGCGGTGTCCTTGGCGATGCTCTTGCCGAAGAAGATCCTGTCGGCTTCGGCGCGCGGAACTTCGCCCTCGGCGTGCACGCAGTCCATGCGGTGGTCGCCGTTGAGGTCGGCAATCGCAAGGCCCAACGTCGCCCGTGTGCGTTGGCCATCAAACACCGGGGCACCGGCGGCGAAGTGGCCCTTGCCGTCGTTGACGAGCAGGCGCTCGACGCCGTTGAGCGAAGCGATCAGGAAGTCGGCGTCGCCATCGGAATCGTAGTCGAGGAAGGCAATCATGTTGTCATCCGACCGCGGGTTGTCGACTTGCGGCCAAACGCTGTCGGTGACGTCGACGAAGCCACCCGATCCGTCGGCGCGGAACAAGTGCTCGGAGAAGCGGCGACGACCGGTGCCATCGTTGATCGTGACGAGGTCGAGGTAGCCATCGCCATCAACGTCCATCGGCTCGAACTCGTAGTTGTTGGTGTACTGCGGCAGACGCTCCGCCGACACGTCGATGAACTTGCCGCCATTGTTGTGGAACAAGAACGAGCCCTTCGACTTCTTGCTACTGACCAGCAAGTCGAGATCAAAGTCGTTGTCGACGTCGACGAACTCCAGCTCCCAGCAGAACTTGACCAAGACGTTGGGCATGCACTGCTCGGTGACGTCGGTGAACTTGCCGCCGTCGTTGCGCCATAGCCGTGGCCGCGCACCTTCGTTCTTCATCGGTGAACCGGGCCCCCAGTCGGCCAGCACCAGGTCGAGATCGCCATCTTGGTCGTAGTCGCCAAACTCAACGTCGCCGATCGACAGCGGCATCGCAGGCAGGTTGCTGGCCGTCGCGTCGGTGAACTGCCCCTTGCCGGTTCCGAGGTAGAGGCGGCTTTGGGTCTGGAACGTCGTGCCGACAAACAGGTCGACGATGCCGTCTCTATTGACGTCGCGCGCTTTGACGACCCGCGCGTAGAACAACGCGTCGCCGAACACCTGCGACGTGATTTCTGGCCACCTACCGCTCGCCTGGTTGCGGAACACGCGCGTCGGCACTGCCTTGCCTGGCTTGTCGTAGTTGCCGCCGTTGGCAAACAGCACGTCGACTCGGCCGTCGCCATCGATATCGGCAAGCTCAACCTTGTTGGTCCACTCCGCGGTCTCGCCAATGGTCTCCGCGGTCACATCGTGCCAGAGGTCCGCAGGCAACGACAGCGAGCCCTTGAACTGCGGCCGGCGACGTCGTGGCTTCTTGGTCGCGTCTTGCGGCTTCGGGTCCTGGAGCTTTGGCTTCGGACTCTGGGTTTGCGGTTTCGTATGGCTCTGCGCGCCAGCAATGACGGGAGTGACGGCAAGTGACAACACAACAACAAACGAAACGACGGGAGCGCGGCGCATAGCGGCGGACTGTAGCAGACCACGATCGGCAAGTAGCCTGTCACCCGCTGCCAATGCGCAGCTAACTGTGAGATGACATGACCCGTCTTTACCGACGCGAACCCTGGTAACTGGCCGAGCGGTCATCACCGGCTCGGCGACACTGGCATCTGTTAGTAGGCGTCACGCAAGGCAAACGCGGAACTCGCAACCACCTTGCCGTTGACCACGAGATCCACCTGGTGTCGTCCGGAGTAATCGCGCCTGGTCGTGACAGCACGTAGGGAGTGGCGTTTGGTTAGGCTGCGCTGCTCCCCCGGCTGTAGCACGAACTGCCAACCCTTCCACGTCTTCTTGCGAATCGCACCGCCCTTCTTCACGTGATGAACGATGTAGTCGACCATCAGATGCTGTGGCTTCGTGGCAGTGGAACCAAGTTCGGCAAACAGGGTGACCGACTCGCCAACGACGACCTTCGCAGGATCGACTGAAAGGGTGGCCTCACCTCGCAAGGCCTTCGCCAGGCCCCATGCCTTGAGCACACGGCGATCGCCACGCTTGATCAGCGTGCGGCTTGCATGCCGAAGCATCGCTCGCCTCTCCTTGCTCGCATCCGGAAGGTATTGCTCCAGCCATGCCGCAACACACGCTGGGTGGTCTTTGGCAATGTCATTCAGGTGGTTCGCGACGCTGCGACGAACGTATTCACTGCCGTCATCCTGCAACGCCACCAACAGCGGCAAGGCAGGCGATGGATCCTCAACCAGATGCTTTAACTGGATCCCCCAAGGCAACCGCGGCCGCGTGCCTTCGCTGACGAGCCGTCGCACATGCGGGCTCTTGTCGGCTAACCAGCCGTGCAGAGTGGCCATCGTCACGTCGCGATGCTCGATCAAGAACGGACGGATCGCATACTCAGCCGTATTGCGCTTCGTCAACGCATGCAGCGCACGCAAAGCACGCTTGGGGTACGCCAGTCCATAGCGCGCCACGTAGTCCGTCATCGGCCACACCGCCCAACCCGCGAGCCCCCGATCGCATGGCACGAGCTTGGACAGATCCGCATCGCTGCGTTCTGGCGCCAGCGACCGCTGCATCACGGTCGCTGCTTGGGCAAATGCCTTCGGGAGGCTTTTGGCAAGGGCGTCCGCAACGTGCACGACCCGCGCCTTCAACTCGAGTTCGACCAGGCCTTTAGTTGCAAGCTTCACGAACTGCGCACGTGGAAACGCTTCGTGCACCCGCGCCAAGTGACCAGCCATGGTGCGCACGAGCTTGGGACTGATCCAGTCTTTGAACGCTTCCGCCATATTACGGGCATCATGCCGCGACACTGGCCGCGACCAAAGCCCGACCCTCCCGCTATGCTGCGCAGATGAACTGCACGCGCGCCAGATTGATCTTGATCACCACCTGCTTGCTGGGCGCTGGCACTGTGTCGGCACAAGAACATGCCCCCGCAGTTGCACCACACATCCTCATCGAAACCGTAGGACCGAATGGCTGGCGGGCACGGCTCGGTCCAACCAACGTGGCGACAATGCTCGCGTCCGAAGAAGGTCGAGCCGTCTGGCAACCCCAGCTCGCCCCGTTGCTCGGCATGTGGGAGATGATGGTTGGCGGTGAAGAAGCGTTCGCCGCAGCGAGCAAACGCATCTTCGACTACTCGGGGACAATCCGCATCGCGGTGCAACTCAACTCGCGAGGTGCGGCCAACGTTGCCGTCGCACTTGAGGGCGATGGCCGGTCAGATCTAGACGCTCTCGCGGCGGACATCCGGGGTTTGATCGAGCGAGGCGTGCCAGGTGAGTGGCAGAACATCGAAGTCGCCGGGCAGAAGCTGACGATCCGCAACAGTGATGGTGACGCCGTATCGGCACCGTTTGTTGTATCTGGCCGCATGGTCCTGCTCGCGGGCGCGGCCAGCGAAATGGTCGACGCCATGGGGCTGGCGACCTACCTCGACGGCCGGCCACTGACGATCGACAAACCAAAGCCCGGCAGCCCCGCGTTGCAGATCACGTTCGATGTGCCCGCGATGCTCGCCGTTGGCGACCCCAACAAGAACGACGTCGGGATCACCAAGGCGCTCGGGTTCCACGAACTCGAGCGAATCACGGTGTCGCTGAAGGCCGCTGGTCCGCACGTCGAACTCGGCTTCGACATTGCTCTCAACGGCAAGGCGCGAGGTCTGGTCGCAGCGTTTTGTCCGGACAGCCAAGGTGTGTCGGGTCTCAGTCAACTCGTCCCGGGCAAGGCGAGCGCCTGGAAGGTCGGTCGTTTCGACTTCCCCGCAATGTTCGAAGGCATCGTCAGCGCGATCGAAACCGAACCGTTCTTGGGCAAGCCCGGCGAGATTCGCAAGGATATCAACAAGGCGTGCGGCCTCGACGTCTGGAAGGACGTGCTCCCGTACATGACGGACGAGGTGCTTGCTGTTGGTTCGCCGTTTCAGGACTTCGACCGTGCCGACGAGGCGACTTGGATGCTCGCATTCCGCGTCACAGACGAAGCGAAGTTCCGCGAGGGCTTCCAGACAGTTGTGAAGAACGCCAAGCCGGTCCTGTTGGGCTCAGAAACCGTCGACGTCGACGGCGTCGAGCTGCGCCGCTATGGCAACATGCTGAGCTACGACCTGTGGATGGCGGTCGGCAATGGCGTGTTTGTGATATCAGCCGGCCGGGATGCGGAGGAGGAAGCCACGACGCTGCTGCGGCTGGCAAAGCACGCGAACTTCGATGCAGGCGAGAACCAGGAGACGTGGTTTCAGCAACTCGAAAGACACCTACCACCTGGACACAACGGCCTCGCCCAACTGGATCTGATGTCGGTGCTGTCGATCCCGAGCATTTGGTGGTTGGGAGTCTTCTCTGAGTTCGGACCATTCCCGACCGGAGCGCCGTTGGATCCCGACGAAGCCGATGAACAGCAGGAGAAGTTTCGCGAGCTGCTCAAGGCAAACAACCTCACCGTCGTGCGCACCGCGACGGGCTTCGCCAACGCGCATTGGCATTGGCGGTTGTTCTGGTAGTTAGCGCGGCACGGCCGGCAAGCCGTGCATTTTCAAGGTCTCGAGTTTCAGGCTCGCGAAGAACGCGATGATCCCTCGACTTGCGGACCACTTGTGTGGCTTGTCTCCAACTAGAAGCGTCTTTCGATCCGCACCGGGCCACGCATGGCCACCGCCCTCGAGCTTGACCACCCACAACGGCGCAGCATCCTGCTTGTTCTTGCCCCGCAGGAACCGGTCCATCTGCGCTCCATCCTTGGCAGAGGTCTTCGGGTAGCCAACCAATTCGTTGCGGGCGATGTAGTAGTCGACGGCATCCTGCAGCGACGCATCGACGCGTTTCTTGCGGCCCCTGGTTTTGCGGCCCTGGGCCGATTCGCCACCGGCGATCAACACGCGTTGGTCCTTCGCGCCGTGGATCAGCAGGGTCGCGATCGGTGCCGTCGCATCCACATCCGTAAAGTTCATCGCGCCCGCAACGACGGCAATGCCATCGAAGACATCCGCGGCTTCGCGAGCAAGGCGGTGACTCATCATGCCGCCATTGCTGTGGCCGACGACGTAGATACGGTCCGCATTGACCGGCACCCGCTTCTGGATATTGAGCACGACACTCTTGATGAAGCCAACGTCGTCAACCTTTTTGCGTGACGCATAGACGTCGATGCCGCCCGAGTTCCAGGTCAGCAGCTTCTTCGGTAGCAAGCCCGTGCCATCCGGGAACGCAACGATGAAGCCGCTCTGGATGCCGATTTTGTCGAGGCCGGTCGTCGCGCGAACCTGTGCGCCATTGCCGCCACCGCCGTGCAACACAACCAACACTGGTAGACCCGCATGATTCTGTTCGTGAGCCGGAACGTGCAAGTGGTAACGACGGTTTCGGCCACCGTGCCTGATCAGCACCGTCTCCGTAGTGCCAGCAACCGCCGGCGACGTGACTGCCGTGTGCACCGCGGCGTAGACCCGCGACAGGTTGCGGCGAATGCGCTTGCCGCGATCCTTGGCCGCGAACACGCCACCGATCTCAAGGCCCGGATCGATCCACGGTGTGAAACCAAATGCGCCAGGATCACTCAGTCGCACCGTCTCGTCGGGCATCGTCTCGATCCACGTGCCCAGCCCATAGCGCACGTTCTTCGTCTCGAAGAGGTTGGTCTTGACGTCAATGCGCTTGGGCACCTGATTGCGCAGCATGTCGTCGACACTCGCTTCCGAAAGCACGGGCTTGCCATGCCATTCGCCCTTGGCCAACAGCATGCGAACGAAGCGCGTGTAATCGTTGAGCGTCGAGACGGCACCACCGGCCACCCATGGCAACTTGGTCGTGCCGGGATCGTCGGCCAACGGCAGCAACGTGCCAAACTTCGTGTCGCGCATGCCTAGCGGCTCGGCAATACGGTGGGCAAACAGGTCGTGCCACGTCATGCCCGACGCGCGCTCAGCAGCGATGGCAACCATCTGGAAGCCGACTCCTCCGTCGACGAACGACGTGCCGGGATGCGAACGAATCGCCTCGTCGGCAGCTTCTTCGGCGAAACGCTCCATGTCCCAACCCTGTGTGCGGTCGTTGAGGCGAGCCGGCAACGCACTGACACACGACAGGCACTGACGCAAAGTGATGCGACGACGGTCATCGCGATCGAACTCCTTGACGTAGCGCGACACGGGCAGGTCGAGGTCGAGTTTGCCTTCGTCGACCAACGTCATGATCGTCGCAACCGCCAACCACTTGCTCGCCGACGCGATCGGCAAGACCTGCTCGCCAGAGAACTTGCCGTGCAGACTGCGGTGCAGTTCGTTGTGCGCTCTGACAATCGTCAGGCCAGAGCCATCGAGATGCAGCGTGCGGTTGATGCGATCCGCGGCGGCGCGAACGCCAGCGAGTTCGGTGCCCCTGCTCTGGCCAATCAGCGCAACTGTCGCGAATGCCATCGACGAACAGGCAATGAAGAGATGTCGCATGACCCCCATTATCGGCAGATAGGCCGCCGGGGACTGAGACTACTGCTAACAAACACCACCATGGGCAGAACGCAACCAAATGGCCTGCGCTGCTGCGGCCCGTCCGCCGAGACCCTATTTGTCACTTAGCCCTGGGCATGCCGCCCGATCGGGCCAACAGACCTAACCCGAGACAGCCAAATGTCGTCATCACGCCGCGTGTTCCGCCTGATCGTGCTCGCCATCATCGTCACCTCCTTGACCGCCTGTCACTTCCACCGCAACCGCGGCGGCGGCGGCCACCACCATCACCGACCGGTCATCCGCCTGTGTCGCTGACCCGAACTGGGAAGTAGCGTTGGCCTCATGCAGGCCACTACCGCTCCCGCCCCCCACACCTCTGGCAGCGGAGCCGTTCTAGCCGGCGCCGTTTTTGCTGCCGCAGCTGTCGCACTCGGCGCCTTTGGCGCCCACGCCATGAAGGCGCACTACGACGATGCCGCGTTACGCGCGTTCGAAACGGGCGTGCGCTACCAGATGTTCCACGCCCTCGCGCTGCTAGCTTGCGGGGCGCTTGCAAGCCAGGGCTTTCGCACACGACTTGCGAGCCGCCTGTTCACCGCCGGCATCGTGTTGTTCAGCGGTTCGATCTATGGGCTCGTGCTGATGGAAGCCAAGTGGCTCGGACCGGTCACCCCAATCGGCGGCGTCGCCTTCTTGGCCGGATGGATCGCTCTCGCGATTGCTGCTCGGAAACCCGGCTAAGGTGGGCCTAGACTGTGCGCATGGACGTGAAGATCGAATACTGCGAAGTTTGAGACTACCTGCCCACGGCGGCCAGTCTGGCCGCTGCAATCGAAGCCGTTCACTCCGGCGCGAAAATCGACAAGGTCCCCGGCGGCAAGGGTGACTTCATCGTCACTGTCGATGGTCAGGAGATTTGGAACAAGCTGGCGCACCCGGAGACCCGCTTCCCGGAACACGATGAGATCCTGGCGCAGCTAGCGCCCTCGGCCTAGCAGATCGCCTACTGGCGACGGAACCGCAGGAAGTAGTTTTCCTCAAAGCCGAGCGGCACTTCTTCGAGCAACTCGAAGCCTGCGCCAGTCACTTCGAGAATGACCTGCTCCTTGCCGCATCGAACATGATCGAGCAACCACTCGCGCGTCTTGCCAGGAATGCGTTCGAAGTCGATGATGACGAACGTGCCGTCGGGTCGCAGCGCACGATGGATCGACGCCAGCGTGGCTCTCGGATACTCAAAGTGATGGTAGGTGTCGCAGGTGAACACAGTGTCGACCGAAGCTTCGCGCAACGACACGTCGCGTTCGGTGCACTGCACGACCTCGACCTGCGGCTGGTTTCGAGCAACCGAACGCTTCTGCAATCGTTCGACAAACTTGGGGGCGAGCTCGACGGCGTAGACGCGGCCGGTCGTCGTGACGTCGCGGGCAAAGAAGTCGAGGAACAAACCCGTGCCGGCACCGACATCGGCAATCGCACCGCCCGCCTTCATGTCACACGCGCGCGCAATTGCACTGCGCTTGGCGAAGACTTCGCGGCTCTCGGTTTCGAATCGCTTGACGAACTTGTCGACGTCAAGGTTGGGATCGAGGAAGCTCTTATTGATGTCCGGCTTGACACTCTTTTCCGCTTGAGTGCTGCAGGCAACGATCGACAAGGCGGCAAACGCGAGGAGGCAGTAGCGCATGGCTGAAATCCTAGCAAGCAGCCAGCGAATCACGATCATCACTCCGGCACCGCGCGGTAGCAGGAGTGGCAATCGCGTAACAGCGCTGCGGTGGGCTGGCCTGCTGCGGCAGTTGGGGCATCGCGTCTCTATTGCGACAGATTGGCGCAACCAGGACGCCAAAGTGCTGATCACGGTGCATGCCGTAAAGTCGGCGGCCTCAGTGTTGGCGGCTAGCGATCAACGCGCCGGCATACGCATTGTGACCTTGCTGGCGGGCACCGACATCTATCCGACGTTTGCACCCAGCGAAGTGGCGCAAGCCGCCTTGGCACGCGCCGACGCACTGGTCGCGCTGCAACCGCGCGCCCTCGATCTGCTGCCGCAAGACCTGCGCAAGAAGTCGCAGACGATCGTGCAATCGGCAACCGCGATCGCCAAACCGCGCAACGAGCGCTTCACAGCAATCGTGCTCGCGCACTTGCGGCCCGTCAAACAGCCACACCTCGCGGTTGCCGCGGTCGACCTGGTGCCAGCAGATGTCTCCATGCAACTGACGCTCGCCGGAGCCCAACTCGACGACGAATACGGCAAGCGGGTCACCGCCGCCGTGGCCCAATCTGCTCGCTCAGAATGGATCGGGCCGCTGTCGCGCCGCATCAGCAAACAAGAGCTCTCGGCCAGTCACGTCTGCATCGTGCCATCCTCGGCCGAGGGTGGCGCCAACGTCGTATCTGAAGCAATCGCCGCCGGCACGCCGATCCTTTGCTCGGCAATACCCGGCAACACTGGATTGCTCGGGCACGACTGGCCCGGCATGTTCCCAGCAGGTGACGCCCAGGCACTGGCGCAATTGCTGACGCGAACCGCAACCGACCGGGACTTCTTTGACGAGTTGTGCCAGCGAACCAGGGCACTGCAACCCATGGTGGCACCGGCGACCGAACGGCAAGCCTGGCGGGAGCTACTCGCGCAATTGCGCTGATCGAAGCCCCCATTGCGGCACTACTCCTCGCGACACCTCCGTCGCAACGATCAAGGAGAACCCATGTCATCATCCGCGCTTACTCCGGATGCGCGCCAGATGCTGCGGCACCTGACCAGCACGCAAGCTCTCGACTTCTGTAGCCGCCTGCTGAATCGTACCAACAACAGCATGCTGACCTTCCCCGAGTTTCATGCGACGGCACGGGAACTGGTCGAGGAGAAGCCAGAGGACGCGGCGCTGTTCCTGGCAGCGCTCGTCGCGCTCGACATGGGCGCGCCCGACTTCGACGACGAAATGGACAAACCGCTGCGGTCACCGGTGCCGTGTCGCAATTAGGGCGGTCAGTCGATCAACTGCCCAACAGGGTTTGGATCCCAGCGACCGAGTAGCTAGCCCCCAACCTCAGAAAAGCGTTAGAGTCTCCGGCAGCAGCCACTGCCGTGGCGGCCAAACATCCGAGCCCCTTCCCCCACGAAACCATGATCAAGAGCCAGCTCACCGCTGCACTCGGATTCGGTTTGTTGGCCTCGTCCGTGATGGCGCAGGTCGGTGATCCGATGCCCGAGGCCAAGTTCACGGCCTTTGGCAACTCCGAAGCGACCACGATCGACGACTACCAAGGTCGTCTGATTCTCCTCGAAGTCTTCGCCTACTGGTGAGGTCCTTGCGTTAGCTCGGTAGCCCACCTCAATGAACTCCATGCGGAGTTCGAGAAGAAGGGCCTGAGCGTCGTCGGCGTGACCGGCGAATCGAAAGAGAAGACCGAACCATGGGTCGAACAGCACGCGATGCAGTACGACTTCGGCTACATGACCGGGGAGGATCTGTCTCCGTTCATGAAGAGCCTCGGCATGGGAGGGTACCCAAGCGCGGCGTTGATCAACCCAAAGGGCATCGTCGTCTGGACCGGCCATCCAGGCAGGCTCAACAGCGGCACCATCAAGAAGCACCTCAAAGGTGCGAGCAAGACACCGGTCGACATCGGTGCCGTCACTCGCCATTGGCCCAAGGAAGCAATGCATGCGAAGTCCGCGTTTGCTTCCGGCAAACTCGGCAAGGCACTCGCGGAAGCCAAGAAGCTACCGACCGAGTGGACCGTTGCTGGTGACGTCGAACGAGTGATCAAGAAGCACGTCGAGAAGCTGAACGAACTGCATGCAGCAGGTGACATCCTCGGCTTCACAACTGGCATGAGGGTTGCCATCAGGTCGCTTGCTGGCGTGCCGGAGTTGGTAGAACTCCAGGCGACGCTCAAGACGTTGAAGGGCGACGCAGACGCCAAGTCCGTACTCTCCGGTCAGAAAAAGCTGGCTAAGCTCGCCGCTGGTGTTCCGGAACTTCGCAAGTCCAGGGATGCACTGGCACTAGCCAAGAAGATTCGCAAGCTGGCGGACAAGTATCCGAACACGATCGTCAGTGCGACCGCCGATAAGCTGCTCGCAACAATCACCAAGAAGCGCGATCGCATGCGCTAAGAACAGCCTTCGCCCGACTCCGTCCCGGCAACGTGGCGGAGTCGCACTACTTGGCCACGAAGTTGACCAGCTTGTTCGGCACAACGATCTCCTTGACAACGTTCTTGCCTTCGAGCCAACTCGCAACCGAGTCGCGAGCTGCCGCAAGTGCCTCATCCTTCGAGGCGTTACGCGGCAGCTTGACGCGGGCGCGAACCTTGCCGAGCACCTGCACCGCGATCTCAACATCATCGTCAACGAGCAGTTTCTCGTCGACGGTCGGCCATGCCGCGTAGGTCAGCAGGCCCTCGCCGCCGAGGCGATGCCACAGCTCCTCGCAGATGTGCGGCGCAAACGGCGCCAACACCTGTGCAAAGCGCAACAGCTGGCTACGCGACAGCTTGTCCATCGCCTTGGTCGCTTCGTTGACGAAGATCATCATGGCGGCGATCGCGGTGTTGAACGCCATACGCTCGATGTCGCCGGTGACCTTGTGGATCATGCGATGCAACGCCTTCTCAAGCGCGGCATCGCGGTCGCGGTCTTCGCTGAGCCAGGCGTGCACCGTGCCCTTCTCGGCATCTTCGGGCACGGCCAGACGCCATGAACGGTGTAAGAAGCGGTGCACACCAGGAACATCCTTCTGGTTCCAAGGTTTTGCGTCCGCCAATGGCCCCATGTACATCTCGTAGAGACGCAGCGTGTCGGCGCCGAACTCGTTGACGATGTCGTCGGGGTTGACGACGTTGCCGTAGCGCTTGCTCATCTTGGTGACGGTCTGCTTAAGCTTCTTGCCCGTCTCGATGTGCACGACGTCGTCGCCGTCGACCTTGGTTTTGTCCCTCGGGATGACCGCACCGCGCTCATCCTGGTAGGCAAACGCTTGGATCATTCCCTGGTTATAGAGCTTGTGGAACGGCTCCTTGACCGAGACGAGGCCGTCATCGTGCAGGGCCTTGGTCCAGAAGCGCGAGTAGAGCAGGTGGCCTACGGCGTGCTCCGTGCCGCCCACATACAGGTCGACCGGTAGCCAGTAGTCACTCGCAGCCTTGCTACAAAACTCGTTGTCGTTGTTCGGATCGCAGAAGCGCAGGAAGTACCAACTCGAGCCAGCGGCGCCGGGCATCGTGTTGATCTCGCGCGTCGCGGGCCGACCCGATGCATCCGTCGTCTTGACCCAGTCCTGGGCGCGGATCAACGGCGACTCGGGCACCCCACCGGGCTTGAAGTCCTCCATCATCGGCAGTTCGACCGGCAACTGGTCGTCGGCAACCAACTGCACACCGTCATCGGTGTGCAGCACCGGGAATGGCTCGCCCCAATAGCGCTGACGTGAGAACAACCAGTCACGAATCTTGTAGGTCGTCTTCGCCTCGCCGCGGCCCTCCGCCACCAACCACTCGATCAATTGCCGCATGCCGTCGGCCATCGACAGGCCGTGCAGCGTGATCTTGCCGTCATGCGTCTGGCAGTGCGCGGCATACGGAGCCTCGTCGGTGCAGCACTTGTCGCCGCTCGCAACCGCGCGGTCCGATTCGGCGTCGCCGGTATCGGGCGCGAAGATACCCGGGATGGCAATGCCGAACTTCTGCGCAAACTCGAAGTCGCGCTCGTCACCGGCTGGCACCGCCATGATCGCGCCGGTGCCATAGGTCACGATGACGTAGTCGGCGATCCAAACCGGAATGCGGCCCTTGGGATCATCCTTCTTGAACAGCGGATTGTGGGCATAGGCACCGGTCCACACACCGCTCTTCTCTTTGGCAAGTTCGGTGCGCTCCAACTCGCTCTTCGCGGCGGCCGCCTTGACGTAGCCAGCCACAGCCGACTGCTGCGCGGCCGTCGTTATCTGGCTGACCAATGCATGCTCAGGAGCCAACACCATGAACGACGCGCCGAACAAGGTGTCGGGGCGCGTCGTGAAAACACGGATCTTCTTGTCGCCGTGCTCCGCAACGTCGAACTCGATCTCAGCACCTTCACTCTTGCCAATCCATTCGCGCTGCATCGTCTTGAGCGACTCGGACCAGTCCAGGTCATCGAGATCTTGCAACAGGCGCTCGGCGTACTCGGTGATCTTCAGCACCCATTGGCGCAAAGGTCGACGTTCACACGGATGGTCACCGCGTTCACTACGGCCGTTGATGACTTCGTCGTTGGCCAACACCGTGCCGAGTGCCTCGCACCACCACACCGGCGCGTTCGATTCGTAAGCCAGGCCGCGTGCGTGCAACTGCTTGAAGATCCACTGCGTCCACTTGAAGTAGCTCGGGTCACACGTGCCGAACTCGCGTTCCCAATCGTAGGAGAATCCGAGCGTCTTCAACTGGCGGCGGAACGTGTCGACGTTGCGCGCAGTGCCTTCGGCTGGATGTGTGTTGGTCTGGATCGCAAACTGTTCGGCCGGCAGGCCAAACGCATCCCACCCCATCGGGTGCAACACGTTGAAACCCTTCGCACGCTTGCAACGCGACACGATGTCGGTTGCCGTGTAGCCCTCCGGGTGGCCGACGTGCAGGCCGGACGCGGACGGGTAGGGGAACATGTCGAGCGCGTAGAACTTCGGCTGCTCCAGGTCAAAGTCCGGATCACCGGGGTTCTTGGCGCGGAACACGTTGTTCTCACTCCAAAACGCCTGCCACTTCGGTTCGATTGCGGCGGGATCGTAGGTCTGCTTCTGCTCGTCCATTGCTGCCTCTAAGGGCGGAGCAGTATGACAGCCAATGGCCTCGGAACCAGGGGGGATTGGGGCCAACGCGTTTGAAGGCCTCGTCAGAAGCCGCGCCGCATGCCAAATCCCAGCCCTGTCGCCCCGCACCGGACTACATCCGCGAACGCAGAGCCACTCGCAATCGGAGCCGGCCCGCGCAAAACTAGGTGCATGCGTTTCCCTAACGACATGTCCTTTCACATACGGATGGCCGCGCTGGTGATCGCATCGCTCTTCCTTGAGCACATCGCCAATACTCGGCTGCCCAACTGGTCTTCGCCGCAGATCGGCATCATCACGTTCGTAATGGGCATGGCCTGGATCGCGTTGTTCACGATGCACCACGGTGTCGCACTGCAGGACCGCATCCGCGTGCTCGAGGACAAACTCGAACGCACAAACCAGTTGGCGGAGATACTCGCTGACGAAACCCGGCAGCGGCGTTCGTTGCCACCGATGTGAATGGCATGGACCTGCTGCAATCGAACAGGTGGCGGATGCCCTGCCAAGGTCGATCGCGCACGTCGCCTACCACACCGGCCAGACGGCAAGTAGAAGACATCAGTCAGGTGCCGTACTAGCACCCTTGGAGCAGTGCGTCGGCGAAGCGGTTGGGGGCGGCTTGGTTGTGCAGCACGAATAGATCGGGCTCGATGACTTCGACTTCCATCAGCAGGGATTGGGTGTCGGTTAACACCATGTCGATGCGGGCAAAGAGCGCGGGCTCTGGCAGCAAGGCGAGCACGGAACGTGCGACGGACAACTGCTCCGTGGTGAGCGTCGCCGGCTCGGTGTGGCCACCGTGCTCGTGCTGCACCAGAATGCAACCTTGCTTTGGGCGCTTGACGACGGCGTGCGAGAAGTCGCCATGGAAGAACATGGCGGAGGTTTCACCATGGGTGCGGATCTCGGGGATCAGTGGCTGGACCAGGGCATCGCAGTGCAGTGCAGCGGCCGCACGGTCGAGGCTGGATGAGTCGTCGCGACGCATGATCGTCAGGCCGCTGGCTCCGGCTCCGACGACCGGTTTGGCGATGGCTTCGGTGAGGCCGAGTTCGTGCATCGCGGTTGCCAGCGACGCAGCGTCGGGCGAAGACAAGCGTGTTGGCGGTAGTGGCGCGCCACGTTCGGCCAGATCCAGCAAGTAGGTCTTGTTGCTGTTCCACGCCATCAGACGGGGTGAGTTGGCAACCTCACCACGAACAGATTCGAGAGCGTGCAACCACTCAGCAAACGCGTCCAACGTTTCGAAGTAGTCCCACGTCGAACGCACAACAACCAGGTCGGCCTCGGCGAACGGTTCGAACGGCCCGTTCCACGGGCTTGCAATAACCGTGCAGCCGCGCGCCTCAAGCGCCCGGGCAATCGGCACATCATCCGGCTGAAATGCCGGCATGGACCGACACGTCGCGAACACGATGTCCTTCTTCATCTGACGCCGCGGTAACGCAGCACAAACGCTGGCGGCACATTGCGCATGATCGGACCAATGCGCTCGAAGTTCTGGAAGCGCTCGGCCATGAGTCCGCGGAATCGGCGCGCGGACTTCATGCCGTAGGCATGCGCGTATTGGAACGTGCGGAAGTCACACTCCGAATCCTGTAGTGCCCAGACCAGGCCATCGATGACGGAGTCTTGCACAGCGGGTGGCAAGCTCGCGAACGGTAGGCCGGAGATGATCCGCGCTGGTCGCGGCAAGCCACGGTCGGCGAGGATCTGCTTCACGTCACCTGCCGAACCGAGATGGAACGACATGTTCGTGAAACGCGTCGCCAACAAGTCGTGGAACTCAGGCTGCAACTCGATGCCGAGATACTGCGCGTTTGCTGGCAAACGCTCGTTGATCACCGCGGTCATCGGCCCGGTGCCCGGACCGTATTCGACCACCAGCTCACCTTCCTTGATGTGGTCAAGGGTGCCCACCAAGGCACGGGACAAGAACCGCGAACTCGGCAAGACCGCACCGACCGACGTCGGGTTCTTCAAGAAGCTGCCGAAGAAGCCGAAGCCATCACGCAGCGGTCGACGTTTGGGTGCCGCCTGCTGGCCAGACGGATCGGGAGTGGGTTCCGGCGAAGGGTCCAAGCCACCACCTTGCCGTGAGCCCATCAGTCCGTCAACGCGTCACCGGCGACCGTGATCTTGCCCGAACGAACCTTGGCAGAACACAACAGGCGACAATCCTCGCCCACCCCCATGCGATCGAGGGTACCGCGCTCGTGCTCCTCACAGGGTTCGAGCGCGTCGGATTCGGCAGTCAGGCGATGTGCATCGGTACCGCACATACCACGGAGACAACCAGTCATGATCTCGACACCGGCCAGTTCGGATGCGGCGAGTAACGTCGTGCCCGGCTGCACGAACACGGTCTTATCAGCTTCTGCGAAGTGCACCTCGACGAGGTTCATGCCTCTGCGATACCCCCCCACACCGACAGATCAAGCTCAGACTGGCAACGCCGGCGTCTTGGCCCGAACATCGCGCCACCATGCAGCTCACCGCGCTCGACTGGACGATCATCGCTGGCTACTTCGCCCTCGCGCTCGGAGTCGGCCTCTACTTCAAGAAACGCGCCGGCTCTAGCTTCATCGAGTACTTCGCCTCCGGGCGCAGGCTGCCGTGGTGGATCGCCGGAACCTCGATGGTTGCGACTACGTTTGCCGCCGATACGCCGCTGGCAGTTACCGGCTTGATCGCAAAGAACGGGTTGGCTGGCAACTGGTTCTGGTGGGCGTTTGCACTCGGCGGAATGTTGACCGTGTTCGTCTTCGCCAAGCTGTGGCGACGCGCCGAGGTTTTGACGGACGTCGAACTGATCGAATTGCGCTACTCCGGCAAACCAGCCGCGTTCCTGCGTGGCTTCCGCGCGGTCTACGTGGCAGTCATCGTCAACTCGTTCATCATCGGCTGGGTAACGCAGGCGATGTTGACGGTGCTGCGGCACACGGTCTTGACCGACCTCCCCGAGGATAGTTGGACCGACTTCTGGTTGGTCGTCGGCATGCTCGGCATCACCGGCATCTACAGCGTGCTGTCCGGGCTTTGGGGTGTCGCCATCACCGACATGATCCAGTTCGTTCTGGCGATGGCTGGCTGCACGGTGCTGGCGTGGCTGGCGGTCGATCACGTCGGCGGCATTGACGAGCTTCGCATCAAGACCGCTGAGAACTTCGGCGACACACAGGTCTTCGACTTCATTCCCAACTTCGGCTCGGACGCGGCATGGATGCCAGCAGGCGTGTTCCTGGCACTGGCCCTCGGGCAGTGGTGGGCGACGTGGTATCCCGGAGCAGAACCCGGAGGCGGCGGCTACATCGTGCAGCGCATGGCTTCGTGCAAAGACGAGAAGCACGCGTTCAAAGCGACGTTGTTCTTCCAAATCACACACTACTGCGTGCGGCCTTGGCCTTGGATCATCGTCGCATTCGCGGCACTCGCGATGCACCCCGAACTCCGGACTTGGGCGACCGATGGTGATCCCAAAACCGACCCCGGCGCCGGCTTCCCCATGGTCATAGCCGAGCTGGCTCCATCCGGACTGGCGGGCTTGCTCCTCGTTACGTTTTGTGCTGCGTTCATGTCGACGATCAGCACGCAGATGAACTGGGGCGCCAGCTACGTCGTCAACGACCTGTATCGGCGGTTCATTGCCCCCGAGGCTGATGACCGACAACTCGTGCGCGTCTCGCGCATCGCTTCGGGTGGCGTCTTGCTACTCGGTGCAGTCGCCGCCTTCATCATGCGAGCGCTATCGATCTCGGTCGACGATGCTTGGGCAATCCTCGCAGCCCTTGGCGGTGGCCTCGGATCCGTATTCTTGCTGCGCTGGTTCTGGTGGCGGGTCAACGCATGGAGCGAACTCGCAGCGATGCTCGCGTCCATCGGCTTGTTCTTCGGTGTCAAGGTATGGCAACAAGGAGTGCCCGAATCCGAACGCCTCGCGGGGCAATACACCGCGCTGCTAGTCGCAACGGGATCGCTCGGCATCTGGCTTGTGGTCACGTTCATGACATCGCCGGAGCCAATGGAGAAGTTGACTGCCTTCTATCGCAAAGTCCGGCCGGATGGCCCCGGTTGGAAGCCCGTCGCTGCGGCGGCACCCGATGTCCAACCCGATGGCAACCTTGGCCGCAACCTATTGTGCACGGTGCTCGGCACCGCGGTCATCTGGCTGATGCTGCCCGCGGTTGGCGCAGTGATCTTCGGCGAATACGGCAAGGGCTTTGCATTGATGGCAGCTGCAGGCACGTCGGCGTTCTTGATGTTCAAGCTGGCGAGCAAGCAACTCAGTACGGCCTAGGCCGCTCGCGCACGTGGCTCAATCCGTTCGCCCAAGGGCCGAACTATTGGAGCCAACAATCAACCTACATGAACAGGCGATGCTGGCGGAAACGTGCCTGGATGCCTTCATCCCCAGGAACCGTGCGCGGCATCAAGCCGCCACAGATCTGGATCAGGCGTTCGGACATTGCCGTCACGGCGAGCGACGTCGGCGCATCGGGCTCGGTCGCGATCAACGGCAACTGACCAAGTCGATGCTGCATGACCGAATCATCGTCCGGAATCTCACCGAGGTAGCGCAGCTCAACACCAACCTTTTGGCTCGCGACTTCGGTCAGTCGTTGGAACGCCATTTCGCCCCGACCCGGTGTGCCAACACGGTTGACGACGATCAAGAACTTGGCGCTCGACTTGAGCTGGGCCACGCACTTGATGACTGCATAGGCATCGACCAACGCGGCAATCTCGGGCTGCGTCACCAGCACGATCCAATCGGCGCTGAGCATCGTCAACACGGTGGCCGGGGCAATGCCGGCGCCGAGATCGAGCAGCAACGTGTCTTCGCTCGCGGCCAGCACGCCGAGTTCACGCGCAAACAGCATCAAGTCCTTATCAGTCGGCGTCGCCATGCGGCGCACACCCGACGCACCGGGCAACAACCGTGGACCACACGGCGATTTGATCAACACCTGCTCAAGCGTGCACTGCCCCTGAAGCAACTGTTGCAAAGTCAGAGTCGGCTTGACACCCATCAACAGGTGGTCACACGCCAGGCCAAAGTCAGCATCGACCAACACCGTACGGCGTTCGGAACGATGCAGTGCGACAGCCAATGACGTCGCAAAGAACGACTTTCCGGTGCCGCCCTTGCCACTCGCAATCGCGATCGAGGCAGCTTCCTGCAGCGCCGCCGGCGGGCTGCGCAGACCTTGGAGCAGGCGGCCGAATAGCCCCTTTCCTCGTGGTCCTAGAGCACTTCGGCTGGTACTTGCCGCACCAGTCTTGGCACTCTGGCCTTTGCTCGTCTGTTGGCCGTTAACCGCACCGTCCATAAATATTTGTCGACCCCCCACGGGCCACGCAGCTGACCCTGCGCGCGCATAAGCTTCGCAGATCCCGGGTCGCGGCGCAGCGATTTTGTCCGATGAGGACGAATCGAATGACTCCCTGGCTACCGCGAACCGTTCACGGGGCCTGGGGACCGCCGCATACGCACGGCGACGGTTCTATTCACATTCTTGCTCCTAACGTTCGCGGCCAGCATGACCTGGGCGTTCTGGCCGACCAGGAACGCTGCCCCAAGAGCCCGTGAAGAATGCCCCTACGGAAGTGCCTGCGCGGGCACCCTTGGCGAACAGTCGGTTCTACTTTTTCAGCAACTCACGCGCGTAGCGAATCGGAACGCCGAGGTTGTTGCCGGCGAAGTTGCGTTGGATCGCGAAGTTGACGGCGATCACATCCCCCTTGCCGCTAAACACCGGCCCGCCCGAACCACCGCTGGTCGTGCCCGCGTCATACGCAATCAGGTGGCTCTCAGAGTTGCTGACGACGCCTTGCGTGATGACCGGTTTGATCTGCCCCGCTTTGGCAAGCTGCGCAATCGCGTCGGACATCGATGCCGCGGTTCTGCGAAGCTCCTCAAGCGTTTCGTTGTTGGCGCGCGCTAACAGCGCCGCCAAACCAGTCGGATAGCCAACCACAATCGCACGCTGGTCTTCGCCTTCGGTTCCATCCGAACGCAGCGGCAGAACCGGAATGCCCTTCACTTCCTCAGCCGTCAACTGCATGACGGCAACGTCGAGTTTGTCAGCACGCCGCTTGATCGACTTCTGTGCGACGGTGATGGGCATCTTGCCGGGGAACGTCACGGTCAGGGTCTGGAACACCGGCTTCGAGCCATTGGCAATCTGCGCCATATGTACTTGATCTTCGGTCCACGGCATCGCCACGTGCCGGTTGGTCACGATGTGGCCTTCCTTGCTAACCAAGAAGCCGGAGCCGGTGTATTCGACTTCCATCACATTGCCGCGAACGTCCAGCGCTTGGGACCCGTCGGGCTCATGCAAGTGGTAGACGCCGTGGATCAGGCAAACACCAAGCGACCACTCCTTCTGCACCCGGCGGATCACGGCCGTTGGTTGTGCCAGACGTTTGATCTGCGCCTGGTATTCGGCGCGCATCTCATCGACCTCCGCCTTGGTCACCATGTCGGCGGTGCGGCGCTGCTCCTCTGGACTCGGGCGACTTCCAAGCCAACCGCCGAGCCAACCCACCAAGAACGCAGCCCCAACGATCAACAACGGCGCCCCAATCTTCAGCGTAGGCGTCGCTTGCGTGAACAGGTCCTTGGTGAACATGCGCGTCGCGGTGGCGCCACCGCTGTGTTGGGCAACCGCACGCGCATCCGTCAACATACGCCGCACGGGCTTGCACACGGCACCGATCGGAAAGTAGGTCGAAAATCGCGCCATCGGCCCACCGGCACCAAACTCGAGTTGGTCACCGTCCTTCAAGATGATCTCTTCAACCTGCCTGCCATTGACGAACATCGCGCCATCCAACGAACGGAGATGGAACTGACATTCGGCTTCGACCCAGTCGATCATCGCGTGACGCTCGGCCACAACCGGCGACTGTAGACACGCCTCATTGTCCGGGTCGCGGCCGACGCGCACCAACCGCTCCGGGTAGGTAACCGTGCGGCCGCGCAACGGTCCGGAAAGGTGCAGCAATTGAGCGCGCATATCCGCACCATATTGCCAGTGTCCGAACAAGCCAATGCACCCGTTCTTGTTGAAGTGTGCGTCGAATCCGTCGCGGGGGCGTACGCAGCGGTCGTCGGCGGCGCCGAACGCATCGAATTGTGTTCCAGTTTGGCCGAAGGCGGGCTCACACCGAGTGCCGGCCTATGCGAAGCGGTCTGCGCTGCAACCAAGGTGCCGGTGTTTGCGATGGTTCGGCCCCGTTCGGGCGACTTTCTCTACGACTCGACCGAGGTCGACGTCATGGCCAGAGACATCGAAGCCCTACGGGATGCCGGCGCCGCGGGCTTCGTCGTCGGCGCGCTAACCAGCGACGGTCACATCGACCACCGCCGCATGGCCGAGTTTGTCGACCTGGCCGATGGCAAGCCGGTCACCTGCCATCGCGCCTTCGACATGTGCCGCAACGCCGCCGAAGGCCTCGAGGTCCTGTGCGACCTCGGCGTCCAGCGAGTGCTGACGTCGGGCCAGACAAAGACCGCCTACGACGGCCGGGCGCTGATTCGCAGCATGGTGCAGCAAGCCGACGGCCGCATCGTCGTCATGGCGGGCTGCGGCGTGCACGACAGCAACGTCGAACGACTCGTCGAAGTAACCGGCATCAGCGAAGTCCACCTCTCCGCAGCCGGCTCGCGCAACAGCCGCATGGCCTTTCGTCGCGATGGTGTTGCCATGGGTTCCCCAAACGCCGACGAGTATTCGCTGCGCACGACCGAGGATGTACTGATCGCCCGCGTGGTCGCCGCCCTCCGAAATCGCTAGCCTTCAGCCGGGCATGAGTTCACCGCCTTCACCCGGCAGCACGACCGGGCCAGATCCGTACCGCCAGCAACACCATCGTGATCACGTGCAACTGGTCGAGCCAATAGCCAAGAGACGGGCGACTGTTCTAAGATGAGCGTATGAGCCTCGCGTCCCACCCACTCCTCGCGTCCATCAAAGAACTGATGAACACGACCCCACTTCCTTGGCATGACGTGCTGGAGAAGCTGACCGCGCACTTCGATTGCCCCGTCGGGACCGTGCACATGATAGAGGCCTCCGACGGCATGCTTCATCTGCGCGCACAGAAGGGACTGCCACCGTTCGTGCTCGACAAGGTGCAGGTAATCCCCGTCGGCAAGGGCATGGCCGGCATCGCCGCTGAGCGCAAAGAACCCGTGCAAGTCTGCAACCTGCAAACCGACGACAGCGGCGTGGCGCGCCCGAGCGCGAAGATGACCCAGATGGAAGGTTCGCTTGCGGCGCCGATGATGGTCGACGGGGAAGTGCGCGGCGTGCTCGGCGTCGCTAAGCCAACGGCCTACGATTTCTCCAGCGACGAAACCGAACTGCTGATGGCCGCCGGCTCCCTACTGGCAAACTCGTAGCTTTCATAACCTCAGCTCAGTTCTCGCCAAAGCACTGCCAACGACCGATCATCGCAACATGACGCAGAGTCTGCAGGACCACTACGCACCCAAAAACGCATGCTTCGGATGCGGCCCAGCCAACCAACAAGGCCTTGGCATCAAGAGCTTCGCCGAAGGCGACGAAGTCACCTGCTCGTGGCAACCACAACCGATGCACCAGGCGTTCCCCGGCGTGCTCAGCGGTGGCATCATCGGCACCTTGCTTGACTGCCACTGCAATTGGGCCGCGGCATATCACTTGATGCAACAGCAGGGCATCGACGCGCCACCGTGTACGGTCACGGCCGAATACAGCATCAAACTGCGCCGACCGACGCCGACCGACAAGCCGGTAGAGCTGCGCGCGCAACTCGTGGAAATCGACGACAACCGGGCCCGAATCAGCGGGACCCTAACTGCCAACGGACGCATCTGCGCGACTTGTGACGGCTTGTTCGTCGCCGTCGAAGAAGGGCATCCTGCGTTCCATCGCTGGTAGCGGTTCTGCCTTACTCAGCAGCTGGGCGGAGCCAACTACGCCCAGAGGATGAACTTGGCAGCCTAGCGCGCTGCCCCTATTGTGGCCCACTCGTCGCGTCGGCCCTGACGCTGGTTCGCCAACGTTCTGTAGTGGTCCCCCTGCCACTACTGCGGTCGGGCTGAGGTTCTGGTTACCGCAGTGGTGTGCGCTGCTGCGGGTTTGTGTCGGGCCTGGGGAGCCGTTACTTCGAGTTTAGCTCCCATGAGTTCCGACACGCCGCCGATCACTCCCCCAACGCTCGAGTCGATCCAGCTCGCACGACGCAGCCTGATCAACCTGGTCCGCGAAACCCCCGCGTGGCAGTGGACCGGCCACCGTATCAGCGAGATCGTGCCAAAAGACACGACGCTGTGGATGAAGCTCGAACTGTTCCAGCACGCCGGATCGTTCAAGACACGCGGAGTGATGCTGGCAATGAACGCGCTCGATGACGAAGCGCGCAAACGCGGGGTAACGGCCGTAAGCGCCGGCAACCATGCGATGGCCGTCGCCTACGGGGCCCGTGCCATGGGATCGCACGCCAAGGTCGTGATGCCGACCAACGCCAACCCCGCGCGAGTCGCCGCGAGCAAAGCGCTCGGCGCCGAAGTTGAACAACTCGATGACATCGCCGCCGCGTTCGCTCGCGCCGAGGAGATCGAACGCACCGAAGGCCGCAAGTTTCTGCACCCGTTCGAAGGCGAACACATGGCGCTCGGCAGCGGCTCCCTCGGCATGGAGTTCCTACGCCAAACCGGACAGCTCGATGTGTTGTTCGTGCCGATCGGCGGCGGCGGACTCGCGGCGGGCTTGTCGTGCGCGGTCAAGCAACTGCAACCGCGCTGCAAGGTGATCGGTGTCGAACCCACAGGTGCCGACTCGATGCACCGAAGTTTCGCAACCGGCCAACCTCAACGCATCGAACATGTCGGCACCATCGCCGACAGTCTCGGCGCACCGATGGCGTTGCCGTATTCGTTCGCGTTGTGCAAACGCTACATCGATGAGCTGATCAAGATCGACGACGACGAACTCTGCCGGGCGATGTGGTTGTTGTTCGCCGATGCGAAGCTAGCGGTGGAACCCGCGGGTGCAGCAACGACCGCGGCGATGCTGAAGATGCGCGACCAAATTGCTGGCAAGCGGGTAGGGCTGATTGTCTGCGGCGCGAACATTGATGATGTGACGTTTGCCGAGTGCATGCAGCGTGGCAGGCCTGACGATGGCGCGGTCAAGTAACGGCATCGTGCCTTGTGCATACGAAGATGCACCCCAAGTAGCCCGTCATGAACCTGCAAATTATTGGTGGCGATCCACTCGACCAGGACGTCGATGCGATCTTCAACGCGTGGAATCGCAACGTCATCCCTGTGGTGGCTACTAATCCCGCAGGGTGGTTCGCGCGCGATCAAGAAGCGCGCCGGAGGCGTCTTCAGGGAAGGTGGGTGGGGTGGTTCGCGTCTGAGAGAGCGACCATCGGAGTAATCATGAAAGCACTCGTTACCGTTCTGACCGCTCTAAGTCTTGCTGCCACATGTATCTGCCAACAAGCTGCACCTGCTGCCAAGAGGGCGGCCGCGGCCAAGCCTAAGGTCGTCTTGAAGGTCCATAATCCGGAGGAGAAGGCGCCATTCGTGTTCGAAGCCGGCGACGTCGAACTGATCGATCTCATCGAGCGCTGCGGGACCTACCTGCACTACAATATCCTCTTCGACGGAGCGGCGCTGAGTTCGACAATGGCGGGCGTTCGGCGCGCCCGAGTTGCACGTGCCAAGGCGCCGGCAAACGCGCAACAGGATCCGACCAGTCCGATGGTCAGCTTGCAACTTCCCGTCGTGACGGACCACAACGGCTGCGAAGAGTTGTTGTCGAGCATTCTGTGGTCCCATGGCCTCTCGCTTGTTCCGCTCGATGAACAGAAAGCGGTCTATGAAGTGCTCCATTTGCAGGGACCGCGTGCGCCAGAAATCATCGGAAGCGCGGTTCGCCGCACGGCGGAGCAAGTACTCGCGCGCCCGATGCTGCGGCATTTCGTGACCGTGGTCTACAACCTCGAACACACGAACGCGCAGATGGCCCACAACGCGTTGCGACCGTTCTTCGCGCGCCGCGGCAACGGCAACGGCAACCTGCAGGTTGGCAACTTTGGCAACCGGATTGGCATCATCCTGAGCGGGCCGCAATTCATGGTCGCCACTGCCGTGGAGATGTTGATGCAGGCTGATGTTCCGTCACCTGACAGCCCCCACATATTGGAGGCGCAGGTTCAGGACCTGACCGAGGAAAACGCCAGCCTCGCCAAGCGCCTCGCTGCGCTCGAAGAGAAGATCGCGAAGAGGAGTAAGCGCGGCGGCTGAGCTTGTTGCTTCTGGTCCTGGCACCGTACTAACATTCTCGCATGTTGCCTGTTGGGTGTAGCACCAACACGAGAGCTCGAAGGACGAAGTCCCGGCGATGGCTCAAGGGCACAGCCGACCCAGGAGTAAGTAGGCGGCTCCTAGGAGAGCTTTGCCGAGCTGGGCTCGAAACCGCAGAGGACATCCGGCAAGAACACAATCTCCGACGTCGCATGGGAAGCGCGCGAAGTCCTTCGCGCTCATCGCTAAGAGCCCACGCTCTAGTCGCGCCGTAGCGAACGACCCAAACGCCGAAGCTCGGGACTATCCAGCCCCGCAGTCACTGCACGTGCGACAACTTTCCGCGCATCCTCGCGTCGCGACAATTCACACAGATAGCGAGCCTTCGCCTCAAACAGGCGCGACTCACCCTGGCGTTGCGCCAAAGCCCGGTCGACCAGCTCGAGAGCACGCTTTGCGTTTTGACGGCGGGAGAACAGCTCGGCCATCTCAAACAGCACGTCCGGCTGATTCGGAGCAACCTCGAGCGCCGCGGCCAGAAGATCCAGCGCCTCGTCGTGTTCCGACTGGCGACGCTTGATGATCGATGAGTAGTACAACGCCGGCCAGAACTCTGGCTGCAAGTGCAGCCACAACTGGAACTCCGCCAAAGCAGGCTTTGGGTTGCGGCCACGCAGGCCGCGCTCGGTCGCCTTGGCAAAGCGCTCTTCGAAGTCCGCAACATCGATCTGCAGCATCGCCCGCACCGCACGGTCGCGAGTCCAAAGATCCATCGGCGCCCGCATGCCGCCAACGAGTTCGACCCGCGCTTCTCGGCGCTTGCCGCACAAGAACAGGCACAGGCCAAGCGAAACGCGATCGTCGCTAGTCAACAACGAACGCAACGACATCAGCGTGTCGGCAATGCAAAGCGGCGGCTGGCGTTCGGTCAGGTGTGCTTGCAGGCACTCCAAGATCACACCGGCACCTCGGCCGCTATCAACCCACTCGGCGGCACGCAGCGTGCGTTCGCGCAAGCGGCGCAGACCACGATCGACGAAGCTCCACGCGTCGTCATTGCGACCCTCCGCGAAGCTCAACTGCGCGAGGTGCGAGAAGAAGTCAGGGTGACCGTCGATGGATAGGCCCTTTTCCCACAAGCCGCGCGCGGCATCGGGATCGCCGCGGCGAGCCTTCAAGATGCCCAGACTCTCCAAGCCGCGCCACGGTGGCGGATCCAGGTGAGTCGCGTGTTCGAGCCAGGCAAAGGCGCGATCATCGTCGCCCATCTCCGACAACTGTTCGGCGACGGCCACACAGGCTTCGCCGTCGAACGGCTGTGCGGAATAACAACGATCAAGGAAGCTGCGCACCGTCTCGCGGTCGAGCCGCGCGCCGTGAAGCGCAATCGCCATCGTCGCATTGGCAACGCGCAAGGCGAGGCCAAACGATGGATCAATCAGCAGCGCATCCGCAAACGGGCGGATCAAACTAGCGCGATCCTTTGGCACTGCGATCTCAAGATCCCCGCTGAGCAACATCGCGTTGTCGAGGCCGCGCAAGAAATGACGGAACGCCTTGCCGCTCTTGGTCAGCATGCCACTTGGCGGATCGTTGAACGGAATCGACAACGAGCGCGCCAGACGGCGCGCAAGCTTGAGCAGGCCCGTGACCGGATCCTGCATCGACAAGACGCAACCCATCTTCTCGGTGACGAAGTCTTCGTGCTCTTCCGCACGGAAGACGTGGAGTTCCAGACTCAGGCCGCCTTCGGTCGGCGAGATCTCGCCGCTGATAACCGCGTGCACATCCACTTCGGGCGGCATCAGATCAAAGGCTTCTTCGTGATCCGGCGGGGAGTCCAACTGCACCCACGTGATCGGACCGGAATCCACAGCGGTCTGCAGTTCGAGCATCGCCGTTGGTCCGGCCTGACCTTGGTTGATCACCTGATGCACGAAGTCCGGGATGCGACGCGCGACCACACCTGGATCGAGCGTTCCCCATGAGTCGCCTTGCTCCGCCGCCAACGGCAGGAACATGACTTCGGGATCCCCGAACTCGTCATGCGTGTCACGTGGTTTGGTCATTGAGATTCTATCAGCCCGGTGGCCAAGCCAAGGTGCGTCCCGCGAGCACATGCACGTGCAGATGAAAGACCGTCTGGCCGGCACCCGCTCCGTTGTTGATCACGATGCGCGAACCATCCTCATCCACACCCAGCTGCTTGGCGACGTTGGCAGCCGTCACCAGCAAATGCCCTAGCAATCCTTCATCCTGCGGAGTTGCGTCACTCAACGTCGCGATCTCCCGTTTGGGAATCACGAGGAAGTGTGTCGGAGCCTGAGGCGTTACGTCTAGGAACGCCAGGCAGTGTTCGTCTTCGTGAAGGACCTCCGCGGGGATCTCCCCTCGAAGGATGCGAGCGAACACGTTCGTCGGATCGTATGTCAACGGGTGCTTGACGGCCCCGCAACCTGCGCGAGACCGATACCTGAACAGTAAGCCCCAGTGCCCGCCTGGCTCAACCCCTGGCCAGCGAAGAAAGTCGTGCGGTTCGCCCTATCGCCACCTGGGCGAGGGAACGTTGGCGGGCTACCTTGCAGGCCGAAATGCGCTCCAAACCGTTCGCAATCGCAATCGCCGGCGGCTCCGGCAGTGGCAAAACGTCCCTGACAAGGGCGTTGGTGAGTGTACTTGGCGCCGAACGATGCTGCGTTTTGGACCACGATTCTTACTACCGGGACCTCAGCCACCAGCTGCCCGCGGTGCGTGCGGCGACCAACTTCGACCACCCGGACAGCCTCGACAATGCGCTGCTGGCGGGGCATATCCAGCAACTGCTGGCGGGCCAGACGATCGAACGGCCATGCTACGACTTCGCGACCCACACGCGCCTCGAACAGACGCAAGCTATCGCGGCGCAACCAGTCGTCATCTGCGAGGGCATCCTGCTACTGGCAGTGCACGAGCTGCGGCGCTCGTTTGACCTGAGGCTCTACATCGACACACCTGCCGATGTGCGCGCTCTGCGACGATTGCAACGTGACATTCTCGAACGCGGCCGCACCGTGCAATCCGTCATCAAGCAATACCTGAGCACCGTGCGACCGATGCATGAGATGTTCGTAGAGCCGGCCCGCAAGACAGCGGACGCGGTGCTCGATTGGCGGCAGACGTCAGCTTCCCAGGCGAAGGTCGTCATGCAGAAGATGCGGGAGCGTCTGGATGATGAGCCGTTGATCGTGTCGGGCTAGCAGTTCGGATTGACCATAGCTAGAACGCGCATCCAGCTCTACATCGGCATGTGAGTTAGCGGACCCGGAGGCCGGCGGGCATCAGGGCGTAGATCTTGGTCTTGCCGTCGCCGACGAGGGCTTCGTGGAGCAGGCTCAAGACTTCGCGGTAGCGGCCGCATTCGTTGAGCAGGAGCTGCAGGGCGGCGGAGTTCGCAGAGGCTTCGATGTGGGCGTCGAAAAGCGAACTGAACAGCGAATCAGCGAAGTTGCCGGGTTCGGGAACGTGACGCACTTCGAGGTCGCCTTCGATCTTGGCGCGCTTCCGAACCATGGCGATCGCTTCGGCGACGCCACCGATCTTGTCCACGAGGCCGTTCTCGAGTGCTTGCTGACCAGACCACACGCGGCCACCGGCAATTGCGTCGACCTGCTCTGAGGTCTTGCCGCGCGAGGTTGCGACGATGCCCAGGAAGCGATTGTAGATCTCGTCGACGCCGCTCTGGATGCGGGCCCGGGCCTCCGAGCTCCATGGACGATCCATGGCGTCCATCATCGGACCTTCGTCGATGCGCACCATCTCGCTGTGCACGCCGAGACGACGCATCAGCGCACCCGGTTGGAAGCGCATGCCAAACACACCAATCGAACCGGTGATCGTGCCGACTTCGGCGAAGATCGGTTCGCTGATCGCGGTGATCCAATAGCCACCCGACGCAGCCAGCTCACCCATCGAGAACACCACGGGCTTCTTCTCGGCGAGGCGCTTGATCGCCTGGCGAATGGCTTCACTGGCGGTTGCCGAACCACCGGGTGAGTTGATCCGGATGACGACCCCCTTAACGAGCTCGTTGTCGGCAAGCTTGTCGAGACGCTTGACCGACGGACCGCTGACCATGCTGCCGGCCGACGCCGAGTTGCCATCGACAATCTGGCCGGAGAGGTGCATGACCACAATCTGCGGATCCTCGATCTCCTCTTCCTTGTTCGACTTGAGCAGGCTGCCGATCAACGACATCAGATCACGACGCCGCTTCTTCTTCTTGGGCGCGACGTCCTCGAGTTCGAAGTCGCCGTTACCGCGCGCCAAGGTCAAGGCACGCTTGGCGCCAGTCCAAGGCACCAGACGATCGACGAGACCTTCGAGCAGCGCCTGCTTGGCAGTGAACGACCGCAGCTCCTGCAGATCGCGCACCTTGCCCGTCGACAGCTTGCGACCCGACGCGATGCGACGAACGATGTCCTGGTTCATCGACGTCAACATGGCTTGGTAGTGCTCGCGCAAGTGCTTCGACATCGCCGGCAGCATGTAGGGCTCGACCGCTCCCTTGAACTCACCGACGCGCGTCACCTCAACCTGCACACCTAGCAAGTCGAGCGCATCCTTGAAGTGCATGACGTTCATCGCCGGCGAACGCAGGTCGATCCCGCCCATGTCGGCGAGCATGATGCGATCGCACTGCGCCGCAATTTGATAGCTACCGATGCCAGCGTGTTCGAGGTAGCAGGTGATCTTCTTGCCCGAGTTGCGCACGCGCGTGATGGCGCGCTCCAGCTCGCGTTGCTGCGCCAGGTTGAAACCAGCGCCAGCCGACAGGTCGAGCAATACCGTCTTGCCGGGAGCCGACGCCAACTCGTCGACCATCTCAAGGAACTGGAAGAACGACTTCGGAGTGCCGCCGCCAGTCAACACACTCATCGGGTTGAAACCGACTTCGGGCAGGTCGGCGTAAGCACCCGATGGCCGCAGGAACGCGACCTTCTCAGGCTCTGCCGGTTGCGCTTCTTCGGCAGCCGACTTGGTGGTCGTGACGACTGCATCCTGCGCCGTGGCGAGCGGCATGAGCAGGAGGGTCGTGAAAAATGGGACAGACGAAAGTAGTTGGATGCGCATGAGAGTCGTGAGCCACATCGCCCGGGTCAAAGGGCTGTGGGCATGTGGTGCGCCAACGTAGCCGACTTCCCGAGCGATCTGTCGCGACTAGCCAAATGCCGTCACTGACAATTGCCGAACCGCGCATGCGACATACCGTTGGGGGCATGCTTGCGCGATGCCGCGCCGCGCGGTGCTTACTCGCCGATCGCGCGCTCGTCGCCAGGATCCTGACGCTGGATGACCAACGTCGCCGAACGCGGACGACCATGCTCATTCTTGGGCCAAGTGCTCAGCGGCTCCCCCGGAATACTCGGCGTGTCATCCGGCCGCTCGCCAGGGTGTTGGATGTTGATAAACAGCGTGCGGCCGTCGCGCGTCTGCGTGATACCCGTAACTTCGCAACCGCGGGGCCCCGTCAAGAAGCGTCGCACTTCTTTGGTATTGGGATCGACGGCCATCAACTGGTTGTGACCCATGCCGGCATAGGCACCACTGTTGATGGTCGAAGACGACACATCGGTCTGCACCCACAACACGCCACGACGGTCGAGGAAAAGCCCATCCGGTGAACCAAAGTCTTGCCGCGGCTCACCAGTCAAGACGTCGCCGCGATGTTCGATCTCAGGGTGCGTGCGGTTGCCGCCCTTCAAGAACACTTCCCACGTGAACATCTCTGCCGCCGCATCACCGCCTTGCTCCGTCCAACGAATGATGTGGCCGAACATGTTGTTCGCGCGCGGATTGGCCGCGTGCTCTTGCTCGGTGCGGCGCTTGTTGTTGTTGCTCAAGCTGCAGTAGACCTCGCCGACTGGTTCGCCAATGCCTTGGTGCAGCGGCGCAACCAACCACTCCGGACGATCCATTTGCGTGGCTCCAACCAACCGCGCAGCCTCGCGCGCGTAGATCGCAATCGCCCCAGGATCGTCACCGAATCGTTTTCGCAGAACGGGGTTTTTCGGCGTCAACGGGAGCCACTGCGCGTTGCCCTTGCCGTCTTCCGCGACCTTGTCTTCGAACTTCGCAACATAGAGTGTGCCTTCATCGAGCAAACCCCAGTTGGCGGCGGGATCATCCGGGTTCCATGGCTTGGCCGAAACGAACTTGTAGATGAACTGGAAGCGCTCATCGTCACCCATGTAGATGACGACGCGGCCATCCTTGGCAATCACGACACCAGCGTTCTCGTGGCGGAAGCGACCGAGGGCCGTGCGCTTGACCGGCGGCTTGTCGGGGTGGCGCGGGTCGATCTCTACGACCCAACCAAAGCGATTGGCGTGGTTGCGCGAACCCAAGAGGTCCGCATCATAGCGAGAGTCGTACTTATCCCACCCGTAGCGCGTCTGAAAGCCTGGCGGGATGCCGTACTTGTTACCCAGCCCATACGCGACCTCTTCCGGCGACTTGTCGTCGCCGACGCGTTTGAAGTAGCTCTGAAAGTTCTCTTCACACGTCAGGTATGTGCCCCACGGGGTGAAGCCACTCGAGCAGTTCGCGAACGTGCCATGCGTGCTAATGCCCTCGTGCTCACCCTGCGTGAACGCTTCCCCGCTGGTGCGCATCATCTTGTGACCGCGCGCCGGTCCGCCAATCTCGATCTCGGTGTCGCCGTCGACCTTGAAGCCGCCGCCCTTGTGCCAGTTCATCTTCGCATCGCGATGGATGTTGACCAGGGACACGCCAACCGCAGCCTGCGCCTTGCGCATGTTGTCGGCCGAGTGGGATGCGATGCCGTTTTCGTACAACAACCCGAGATCGACGTACTCGTGATTGATCGCCAGCACGCCGCGGTCCGACCGCTCCGTGCCGTCGTCATTCTTGTCGGCGAAGAAGACCATGCCGTCATGGTGCATGCCGGCCTGTTGCTCTTGTTCCGCGGCCGTGTTGCCCGGCCACCAGGCCGGTCCGTTCTCGGCCAGTGGATCCCCCCACGCCAAGAACACCTTCGCGTCGTAGCCGCGCGCTACCAAGACAGTGTCTTGGGCTGCAGGCGCCAACGGCTCGAAGCCAAGCAGTCCTTTCGGCCACGGCTGCGTGTGCGACGGGCGCGAAGTAGCGGGCAATCGCACAAGCCCAACCGCCAACGCGCCCAACGAAGCAGAAAAGACCTGGCGCCGGGTCGGCCCATCGGCGTTGTCGTTCGGCGATGGGCGGCGAGTCGAAGAGGATGATTCTTGCCCTGGCACCGTACTAGCACGCTTGGGGTTGGAGGACGGTTTTGGCGTGGGAGTGCGGTCGGATGTCATGGCTAGGTGCACCCTACGGCGCGGCCACCCGGTCTGCAATTCACCGTGAAGGCCGGGGGGGACAACGCGCTGCGTCGATCGCGGGCCGCAAAGAACGCCGTCTGAAGGATCGGGAGACGCAGGTCATTTCGAATGCGCCGACCGTCGTGCTTAAGATCGAGAAGCAGTAAGAGGATATTACTGTGCCTGGCACAGTATTTTGCCCTTCGCTAGCGGCTCAAGAGGCTCAGCGCCTTCTTGCGACCTGAGTCGAACGAGAACGTCTTGGCCAGTTTGCGACGTTCCTCGAGCGACAGGTTTCGCCAGCGCGGTGCCATGATCTTGATCGCCGTGAGGCGATCGCTGTCGAAGCTGAAGGCGCGAAGTAGCTTGTTGGCGTTCTTGTAGGTCACTTCGCCGTGCACGGTCGGCGCGAACTGCTTGATCAGGTTGATCCTGCCGGAATCGAAGCTGAACAGCTGGAGGAACCTGATCAGGTCACCCTCATCGAGATCCATGCGGCCGGGCTTTGCGAGCGTCGAGAATGCCGAGCCGCGACCCGAATCGAATGAGAACGTCGCGATTGCGGCGTGAGCCGTGCCGGCATCGATCGGCTTCACCTTCTCAACGAGCAGATCAAAGGCACGTTTGCGGCCGGAATCGAATGAAAATGCCTTTATGGCCTTGAGGAAGCGTTCGTTGGTGACATCCGGCTCGTACTGCAAAACCATCGCCAACAACGCGGCGCGATTGCTATCAAACGACATCGACGCGAACGCGTGCCAACCGCGGTCGCCATCGAACCGGCCCTGCGGGCCCATGTATAGCTGCAAGAACGGCATGAAGGCCGGCGACCCCGGCATGCCACGTACGAGCTCGTCGAAGGCGCGGTGGGAGCCATCATCCACCCGGGGGATGAACCGGTTGCAGAGCATCATCATCGTCGAGTCGCTCTGCGAGATACCGATCATCTCACCCAGCCAATAGCCATCGATGTCGCTGATCTTGTCTGCGCCTTCGGTCAACAACTGATCAACGAACGCGGCGTTACCACTCTTGCCGCGTTGCGGGTAGGTCCAGCGCCCCCGGCTGTTCGTGACCTGGGTGTTCTCGGGCAGGGCGACGGCGCGCACGAGCAGCACGAGGTGGGCCGCATCGATCGACTCGCTTG